>NZ_WGLO01000020.1 GCF_016125515.1 Hyphomonas sp. | reverse complement strand
GCCTGAGCGCCTTGCCGCCCGCTGGCCCAGGCCGGTTCCACTCGTTTGAAAAGTTGCACCGGCCTGGGCCAGCTACCACCGCGCAGGTGGGGTCAATTTTGCACGCCGATAGGGGGTCAATTTTGCGCGCCGATTGACACCGGAAATGATAAAGATGGCCGACATGGCCGCGCGCGCTGGCACATCTGCATAAGCAAGGAATCGATCAAACATCGCCGCTCTCCTGCTCACTGGCGCGGCGGGTTTGTGGTGGAAAAAATGTAGCGGGCAATCCGCCAGGTCCGATCAGCGGAGCGGTGGAACAGGAACATTTCCTGATTGGCCTCCGGGGCGCTTTGACCCGTTGCATTGATCGTCACGGTGCCTTCTGAACGTGTCCGCGCGAACGCCCAATCGGGCGACACAGGCTCGATTTCATCGACGATGAATTCGATGTCGAGCGTGATCGCGTCGAACACCCCGACGTAAGCCGCGCGCACTGCATCCTTGCCGGCTTGAGGCGGGCTGTGCTGAGGCATGAACACGCCGTCATCTGTATAGAGAGACATGATCGTGTCTGTGTCCTTGCCGTTCAGCGCCGTCTCGTAGGTCGCAAGCACTTGCTCGATCGCAGCTGATTCTTGCTCGATCGTTTGCGCCGACGCGCCGGATGAAGCCGCTAGCGCACCGGCGATAAGGCCGGCCGTGACAATGTTTTTCATTTTAAAATCTCCTTCTGGTCAGATTTCTTCTCTGCGGTGATGCTGATCTAGCCATTTCCCACGGACGGGATTAGTCTGAAATTCCGAGAAAGATTTTCCCAAAAATGGAAAAATAATAATGGACCTCAATGCCCTCTCGATCTTTGCCCGCGTGGCCGAAACGCTGAGTTTCTCGGAGGCGGCGCGCGGCCTTGGCATGCCCATCTCCACAGTCTCGCGAAAAATCGCCAGCCTCGAAAACGACCTGGGCGTGCGCCTGCTCGAGCGCTCGACGCGCCATTTGCGGCTGACGGAGATTGGCGCAGATGTGTTGCGCGAGGCGCAGCGCACAGCAGACGTCGGCGATGCGGTGAGCGAGATGGTGTCCAACCGCCTCACCGAGGTGAAGGGCCGTATCAGCCTGTCTTCACCGCCAAGCATCAGTGACGGCCTGCTTGCGCCCCTGCTGTCGGCCTTTCAGGCGGCCAACGCCGGTGTGACGGTTCACGTGATGGTGACGGACCGGTTTGTCGATCACATTTCGGAAGGTATCGACCTGGCGCTTCGGGTCGGTGATTTGAAAAGTTCGAGCCTGGTCGCAAGATCGCTGCTCACATACCGCCGCCGCCTTGTTGCAAGTCCGGACTACCTTGCCCGCGTCAAAGCCCCGAAGCACCCGAAAGACTTGCGTGA
Source organism: Hyphomonas sp. (assembly GCF_016125515.1). Taxonomy (GTDB): domain Bacteria; phylum Pseudomonadota; class Alphaproteobacteria; order Caulobacterales; family Hyphomonadaceae; genus Hyphomonas. Next base: position 105,679 of record NZ_WGLO01000020.1, on the reverse strand, counting down.
CCACAGGCTGCTGGCGTTCGGTAACGTGGCATCCCAGCACCGGTGGACGTTCCGGCGGGGCGGCGAGTCCACAAGCGTGACATTTCAACCTGTTCTGGCCATGAATGATTATGCCGGGCTTGCGGCGGCGGTTGTTGCTGGCGCGGGTATCGGTGATTTGCCGCCGATTGTGCGACCGGATCTTCTCGCGTCCGGCAAGCTTGTGGAAGTGATGCCGAACTGGAAGCTTGGAACCGAAACGCTTTCAATGGTTCACCTGGGCGGACGCCAGATCGCGCGTCCGCTTCGCACTTTCATTGACTTCGCCATTGCCCAGGTGCCGCTTTTGTTTCCGGTCCTGCCCAAGTGACGACGCCTGTGTAGGCGCTGCTATTCGGTCATTCGCGAAAGATGTCCGTCCGGCGGTTTCTGGCGAACTCCGGCCTAGTTCTCATGAAGCGGCCGAATGACAGGACTTAGGCGACACTGTCAGACGCCGAAATCGAACATCGGAGCCGCATTGGCCCTTTTAAGTCGTCTGAACGCGTTCGATCGAATGGCTGCAACCAGGTGATCCGTGCCTGTTTCTGAGGGCTTCCTTTGGTCGCCTTAGCCATTCCCCAAAAAACGACACGCGCGCGACTGCCTGAACATTTGTCAGTCCGCATGAATGTTTGGGCCGACGGCTATCGGCAGGAACTGGTCTTCGTGCTTCACGCAGTTCCGAAGAGCTTCAACATCGAGAATACAAATTTGACCGTATCCCAACTGGACGAGCCTTTGCTTTTCGAGGCGTTTGAGCGCCTTTCCAATCGCGACCCTTGACAGACCCAGCATGACGGCGAGGTCTTCCTGTCTGCACTCGACGGTCGCTGTATTCGACGTTCCTGCGGCTGCCGTCAGAAGTAGGCGCGCGATCCGGGCGGGAAGAGAAAGACGGCGCTGCGAATCCAGGAAATCGAGCATTTCGTAGTTTCGAAGGAGTGTCAGCGTCAGCAGCGCGCGCGTGATCGCCGGATCCTTGTCCATCTGGTCGATAAAGGCGGCCCGCCTTATGTGCGTGATGCTGCAGGCTCCCTGTGCCCAGAGGCTATGTGTCCGGGGCAAACCCAGAAGAGCTGTGAATTCACCGAAACACTCGCCCGGCCGGAGAATGGCGGATGCAAGAAAGGATCCATCTGCGCCCGTATTCCCAACAACAACTTGACCCGAATTGACGATCGACACGCCTTGCCAAGTGTCGCCGCGTTCCTGGATGCTCCGCCCGGCGGTGTAGGCCTTTGTACTGCCTGCCTTGCGCAGGCGCGCCATCGTCTCCTGCGGCAGTAAGTCCGCCAGCGTCGTGTTCTTTTCCCGCAGAATTTTCATGCTTCGCCAGAATGTAACTTGTTAGCATTCTTGCCCCCATTCCGGCGCTAGAGTCAAAGCCTGAGAAAAAGCTGACCGCCGTCAGGGAGGACGATGACATGAAGGTTTATGGTGTTTCGGTGTCCTATTTCACTGGAAAAATGGAGGCGTATCTTCGCTACAAGGGGATTGCCTATGACAAGAGCCATCCTTTCGCCGACCAGAAGCGGATACGCGAACATGTCGGAGCGATCCAGGTTCCGCTGATCGAACGCGATGACGGTCGCTGGATGTCAGACACAACGCCGATGATTCAGCAGCTCGACGCAGAGTATCCCGACAACCCGGTATTTCCGGACGATCCGATTGTCCGGTTCATTGCTCTGCTGATGGAAGACTATGCCGACGAATGGCTGTGGCGTTCCGCCATGCACTACCGCTGGAGCTATGATCATGGCCGTGAACTGATTTCCCGGGTGCTGGCCGACGAGATCCTGAGCCATTTATGGTATCCGCGTATCTTCCGCCGTCACCTGATGAAGTACCGCCAGCGCGTCGGATATGTCGTCAATGACGGCGTCAATGCCGAGACCTGGGATCATGTTGAGGCTGGCTATTTCAATGCGCTGCGCAACATGGCGGTCATGCTGAAGGACCGCCCGTTCCTGCTGGGAAATTCACCCTCGATTGCCGATTTCGGATTCATGGGACCCATGTTCCGTCACTTCAGCCAGGACCCGGACCCGACTGCTATCATGCGAGACAAGGCGCCCGCGGTATTCAATTGGGTCGGCCGGGTCTGGAATGCCCGCCAACGATATGGCGAAACGGCCCTGCTTAGTCAGGTGCCCGAAGATGCTGCGCCGATGCTGCAGGAAATTTGCGAAACCCACCTTGTTCAGTTGCGCGAGAATGCGGTCGCGTACGGAAAAAATGAACCGCATTTCCAGATGACCATGCAGGGATGCCACTACGCGAAACTGCCGACATCGCAGTACCGGGTCTGGTGCCTTGAACGTTTGCGCGAGCATTTCGATGCCCTGACGCCCGCTGCGCGGGACATCGTGAAGCGACTGCTGCCTTATCCCGACGCAAGTCTTCTTTGGGACAAGGAGGTCGTGGCCAAATCCGGATATGACACCGAGCGCCTCGCCCCTTTCAACAAGGCGATCAAGGTGTTTGCGCCAAATCGCGCAGAAGGCCGGATCGGTTGAGATGCTGACCGTGAGGAAATTCCTTTTTCTGCTCAGATCGCTCGTTTGCCTGGTCCCGCTCCTGGCGCCGCTCTCAGCGGCAAGTGAACAGCCGAACATTGTCGTGATCCTGGTCGACGATGCCGGGTTCATGGACTTCGGGGGCTATGGCGGTGAAGCGCGCACGCCGAACATCGAGCAACTCGCTGATGCCGGCGTGCGCTTCAGCAACTATCACACCTCCCCACTGTGTTCGCCGTCTAGAGCCATGCTCCTCACGGGTCTCGACAGCCATCGCACGGGGGTTGGAACGATCCCGGAAATCCTGCGCAAGGAGCAACGGGGATCGGATGCCTACAGTCTGCATCTCCTGCCGGGCGTCGAGACGATTGCCGGCAGGCTGAAGGATGCCGGCTACGAAACGTTCATGACCGGCAAATGGCACCTTGGACGCGGTCCGGGCGACCTGCCGGATACCCATGGTTTCAATCGGTCCTTCGCACTGGATGCATCGGGGGCGGACAATTGGGAACAGAAGCCTTTCATGCCGTTCTACGCAGAGGCACCTTGGTATGAGGACGGGAAGCCTGCCCGGTTGCCGGATGACTTCTACTCTTCCCGCTTCCTTGTCGACCAGATGATTGACTATCTCGGAGCTCGGGACCGCGACCATCCGTTCTTTGCTTATGTTGCCTTCCAGGCGATCCACATTCCGGTCCAGGCACCCAAGGAATTCACGGACAACTACAAAGGTGTGTATTCGGGTGGATGGGAAGCCTTGATGCAGGAGCGCTTCAAGCGTGCAAAGATCCTGGGCCTCGTTCCCGAAGATGCCGTTCCACCAGCACTCCACCCAAACCTTCGCAAATGGGAATCGCTGACACCTGACGAACAAGCGCACCTTGAACGCCGGATGATGGTCAATGCCGGCATGCTGGAGGCGATGGACTTCAATATCGGCCGCTTGATCGACTATCTCAAATCAACCGGCGATTTCGACAACACGATTTTTGTCGTCACCTCCGACAATGGCCCGGAGTTCGGCGACCCTACGACAGACCCCGTTTTCAGGGTCTGGATGTCGTTTAATGGGTACAATGATGATTTCGACACCATGGGTGAGAAAGGCAGCATGGCTGCCATAGGGCCTGAATGGGCAAGTGCGGCGGCGGCGCCAGGCAGCTTGTTCAAGATGTATGCGAGCGAGGGCGGCACACGGGTCCCACTGATCGTCAGCGGACCAGGTATCCTGCCTCAGGGGTTCAATGGCGCGCTGAGCTTCGTCACCGATATTGCGCCCACTCTTACTGAGTTTGCAGGAATTTACGGCGCCAACATGGATGGCCGCAGCCTGGTGCCGGTCCTCTCAGGACAATCTGCGGGGGTCTACAACAAGGAGGACCCGGTTGGTCTGGAGGTCGGCGGCAACTCGGCCCTGTTTAAAGGCGAATACAAGCTGACGCGGAACACGCTGCCGCATGGCGATGCTGAATGGCGCCTACACCACCTTGGTTCGGATCCGGCAGAAGTGCGAGACCTGTCGGCTGACCAGCCAGCGCTGCGGGAAGAACTGATTGGCGACTATGCCCGCTATGCCGCTGCACTGGGCGTGGTCGACCTGCCCAAGGACTTCGATGTCAAAAAGCAGATCGGCATCAACGCCCGAAACATGATGCTGAAGCGGGCAAGCCCTGTTCTTGCGGGTCTTCTTCTCGTCCTGATCGCTGGTGCCGCCTTCCTGTTCCTTCGACAGCGCCGTCGAAGACCCGGATGAGCACGAACATCCAGAACTGAAATTTACAATAATTGGGAGGAAAGAATGGAAAAGACAGCATTGATAACCGGAGCGTCAAGTGGAATCGGCGCAGAACTTGCTCGCATCCATGCGGCGCGAGGCGGAGACCTTGTCCTCGTGGCACGGAGGCAGGACAGGCTGGAACAGCTCAAGGCGGAGCTTGAGGGCGAGCACCATGTCCAGGTACGGATCATTCCCGAAGACCTGAGCGATGAAGGCGCGCCGCAACGGATTTTCGATCTTCTCCGTAGCCAGAATATCGAAATCGATTTCCTCATGAATAATGCTGGCTTCGGTGGGCGCGGTTTGTTTCACCAGCGAGACTGGAAACAGGATCGCGACATGATTCAGGTCAATATCGTCGCCCTGTCCGCGCTGACGCGATTACTCCTGCCGGCCATGGTGGCGCGCAAGTCCGGAAAGGTCCTCAATGTTTCGTCCACAGCAGCCCTGATGCCGGGTCCGTTGCAGGCGGTCTACTACGCCACAAAGGCCTACGTGACCTATTTCAGCAATGCGCTCGCTGAAGAACTGCGTGGCACCGGCGTTACCGTCACCGCTCTTATGCCGGGCGCGACAGATACCGGGTTTGCAGCCACATCCGGCATGGACGCTACAGCCCTGTTCGACAAGGCGGTATCGCCAAGGCAAGTCGCAGAAGCAGGCTACCGGGGAATGCTGAACGGATCACTCGATGTGATCACCGGCCTGTCGCCTGGACAGCGATTTGCAACGCGCATCATGCCGTTCCTGCCCAAGAAGGTGTTATTGAAACAAGTCCGTCAAATGCAGGAAGTCGATCAATAGCACGCAGGTGTGCGTCAGAATCTCATGAAGGGTAAGAGGATGCCTCAACGTTTGGAACTGATGGGGGTGCCGGGATCGCCCTACACGCGCAAGATGCTGGCGCTTTTGCGCTATCGACACATTCCATACAGCGTTATCTGGGCTGGATACCGCGTGCCGCCCGAAGGCTATCCCCGGCCTAAGGTGAAGCTGCTCCCGACTGTCTTCTTTCCGGAGACGGACGGGAGCTTGACACCGGCAGTCGATTCAACGCCGATCATCCGGCGCCTCGAGAAGGACTATGCCGGCCGAGCTGCCTTGCCGGTCGATCCTGAGCTCCAATTCTACTGCGACCTGATCGAGGATTATGCCGATGAATGGTTGACCAAGCCGATGTTCCACTATCGCTGGTACCATGCGCCAGACCGCGCCAATGCGGGCCCGATGATCGCATACTGGAGTGTTAACACGTCTCCCCGGCAGGACGCGGAGGCTTTTTCGGACCAGATCACGAAGACGCAGTTCGAGCGGCTCTATGTCGTCGGGTCGAATGAGGTGACCGCTCGGACGATCGAGGATAGCTACATCCGGTTCCTCCGTATACTCGATGTACTCCTGCAGATCCGGGGCTATGTGCTTGGCGCTCGGCCGAGCGCTGCAGATTTCGCAATCTACGGCCAATTGACACAGCTGGGTGTTATCGAGCCAACGTCGGCGGCAATCATGGCCCGCGACTTTCCACGCGTCCGAGCCTGGGTGGACCTTGTCGAAGACCTATCCGGCCTGAAGTCCAATGGAGCCGAATGGTTTTCACCCGAGGAGGCCCGCGCGGCTCTGGGTCCTTTGCTCTCCGAAATTGGGCGCGTTTACATTCCCTTTCTGCTTGCCAATGCCGCCGCCGCGGAGCGCAGCGATGGCAGCCTTTCGGCGGAAATAGACGGGCGCACATGGACGCAGCCGACGTTCCCATATCAGGTCAAATGCCTGGAAGCGCTTCGCAATAGTGTCGCGAGCTTGCCGGAATCTCCAAAGCAGGCGGTAGCGGCGGTGCTGGCTCTAGCAGGTTGCGCCGGGCTCAGCCTATAAGCCTTCCGGCAAGGTAACGGGCCGAGCAACGGAGGCCGTCATCGCAGTAATTGCAATACGCGCGCAGGCCGCCTCACGGTCGGTCAGTACACGTAAGGACATGCTGCCTTGGAACCCCGTGCCTGGCGGCGGTAACGAAATTGGAGATAACGCTCCGTATCCGGAGGCAATCCCCTGCCAAGATGCTTACCCCGCTGCCTTCAAACTAAGCACGGCAGAAGTAGCCAACAGGCAGTTTTAAAAACCCGTCGAGGCAACCGGGTAGTTTACCCGTACCAAACACAATATGATTCGATGCTGCGGGCCATGGCCCCGCAATAGGATTTCGCGTCAACTCACGCAAACCCGGATTTTGAGCGATTTTGCGTGTTAGTTTGTGATCACCAAAGGCCTCCAAAGCCTTGTTTTTATTCTTTTTTATCCTCTCTCGATCTGTCTTTTTCAGACTCATAATCGCGAGGTCGAGAGTTCAAGTCTCTCCCGAACCACCATTCACAAGCGGCTGGCTTCCTGCGCGCATTGCGAGTTAGAGATGTGGCCGCATGCTGCTGTTCCGTTTCCTCCCCTTCCGCAGCGCCCTGCGCGGGCTTGGCCTCGCCTTCGGCGCAGGTCTGCTCGCCGGTCTGGCCGCAGCCCAGGAGGCATCGGCCACAGCGCCGGAGGCGCCTGAGCATCATCCGAAGATCGCGCTGGTCCTGTCCGGCGGCGGCGCGCTGGGTCTCGCCCATATCGGCGCCATCCAGGAACTCGAACGCCTCGGCATCCGGCCGGACATGGTGGTGGGCACCTCGATGGGCGCCGTTATTGGCGGCCTCTATGCCTCCGGCCTCAACAGCGCCGAACTGGAAGCGGTGGTCGAGGACGTCGACTGGGCCGGCGTCTTCTCGCCCCAGCCTGACCGGGACAAGTTGACCTTCCGCCAGAAGCAGCAGCAGGCCGAGTTCCCTGGCACCGCCGCGCTCGGCGTCTCGCCGGCCGGCATCCTGCTGCCGACCGGCGCCGTTCCCGATCAGATGCTGATGAAGGAACTGCGCCGCCTCACGCCGGCCCGCACCCGCCTCGACAATTTCGACAACCTCGCCATCCCCTTCCGCGCGGTCGCCACAGACATCGCTACGGGCGACGCTGTGGTGCTCGGGTCCGGAGAGCTGCCGATGGCGATGCGCGCCTCCATCTCCCTGCCCGGCGTGTTCCCGGCCGTGCGCCTCGACGACAAACTTCTGGTCGATGGCGGGCTGGCCGCCAATGTGCCGATCAGCGTCGCCCGCGACATGGGCGCCGATATCGTGATCGCTGTTTGGACGCCCAACGCGCTGCTGCCGGAATCGGATATCGGCTCGGTGGTCGATGTGCTCTCGCAAACCGTCAGCCTGCTGATCCTTGCCAATGAGCGTGCGGAAGTCGGCACCCTGACGGACGAGGATTTCCTCATCAAGGTCGATACCGGCGATATCGGCCCGACCGCCTTCGCCCGCGCCGTGGAGCTGATCACCGCCGGCCGCAAGGCCGCGAACGCGGAATCCAGCCGCCTGGCCGCCCTCGCCCAGTCGCGCCCGCCCGTGGTCTATGCCTCCACGATGCCTGACGCGTCACCGGTGATCTCCTTCGTCCGCATCGAGAACACTTCCCGCCTCAACCAGTCCCTGCTGGAAAACAAGCTGATCGATCTTGTCGGCAAGCCGGCGGACTCGGCCGCGATCGACGAGGCGCTGGACCGCATCTATGCTCTCGGCCCCTTCGAACGGGTCGACTATGCTTATGCGGACGAGAATGGCCAGACTGGCCTGGTCGTGCGCGCCGAAGACAATGTGCCCGATGCCGGCCGTGTCCGTTTCGGCCTGATTGTGGAGAACGACTTCAACACCGAATCCGACGCCGCCTTGTCGGTCGACTTCCGCAGCCCCGTGCTCGATGCCTATGGCTCCGAGATCGAGGCGCGCGCCACGCTCGGCGATTTCAACGAACTCTCGGCTGAATATTTCCGCCTGCTGGATCCGTCGCAGAACTGGTTCACCACCCTGCGCGGCGAGATCCGCAACCGCCCGGTCAACCTCTACTCCACGCGCGGCTTCAAGGAGGCGGGCTTCGACCTCACCTACGGCCTCGCCGCGCTCGAAGGCGGCTATCAGTTCGGCAATGTTGGCGAAGTCCGCCTTGGAGTCGAACTTGGCTCCGGCCGCGCCAAGCTCAACGAAGGCTTCGCCTCGCTTTCCGAAGTCGACATCGATATCGGCCGCCTCATCGCCTCCGGCGCTTACGACACGCTCGACGATCCCTTCTTCCCCCGCAGCGGCGTGCGGGCCGAAGCGACATGGATCCACGGCTTCGAAGCCCTCGGCGACAACGCCGACTTCCAGTCGCTCAACGCTTCGACGCTGACGGCAACCAGCGTCGGCCCGAACACATTCATCGCGGCCCTTGCCGCCGGCCAGAGGATCGACGGCACCGCGCCGCTCGATGCGCTCTACCGGGTCGGCGGCCTATTCAGCTTGTCTGGCTATCGAAAAGAGGAACTCGCGGGCGAGAATTTCCTAACGGCGCAGATGATCTACCGGCGCAAGCTGCTCAATGATTCCGAGCAGATCTTCGGCCTGCCCCTGTACGTGGGCGGATCAATCGAGCTGGGCGATGTGTGGCAGGGCAGCAGCAGCTTCGACACGGACGACCTGCGCTTCGGCGGTAGTGTCTATGTCGCCTCCAGCACCGCATTTGGCCCGGTCTACCTCGCCTTCGGCCGCTCCGAAGGCGGCCGCCAATCCGCCTACCTGCTGATCGGCCGCACATTCTGATCCTGAGGTCAGAACCGGTCCGGCCGCAGCACCTTCACTTCGGAAACATTCAGCACGCCGATATGGGCTGACAGCAGCGCCTCCAGTTGCGCAAGCGCTGTTTCGATGGCGCCGGCGCTGCCGACCGACACGATGACCACCATGTCACCGGCGGCCGAAAGGTCGGTGTCCCGGTTCCAGTGATTGCCCCGTCCGTATCCGGACAAGGCGGGCAGCACGGTATAGCCCGTCAGGCCCGCAGCTTCGAGGATATTGCAGGCGCGGCGGGTCGCCATGCGTTCGATGATCAGCTCAAGCCGGTGCCGGATGTGCATCGTCGCCTCCTTCAGCGCGTAACGAGTTCGGCCAACCAGATGTAAAGTGGCAGGCCGATGATGAGGTTGAAAGGAAAAGTGATCCCGAGAGAGAGCGTAAGATAGATCGCCGGCTTCGCCTTGGGCAGGGCCAGACGCATAGCAGCGGGAACGGCGATGTAAGACGAAGACGCTGCCAGCGTGATCAGCAAGGCCGCATCGCCTGCCGGCATCCGGTTCAGCAGGGCAAGACCAGCCGCCAGACAGGCTGAAATCAATGGCATGTAGAGGCCGAAGCCGATAGTCGCGGGTCCCAGCAGGCGCCACCCATTGCGCAGGCCGCGCCCGGCCGACAGGCCCATATCGAGCAGGAAAAGGCACAGCACGCCCTGGAACGGCTCGACAAAAAAGGGAGCGATTCGCTCCATGCCGTGCGCGCCGGTCAGCCAACCGATCACCAGTGAACCGATCAGCACGACCACCGAAGCGTTCAGCAGCACTTCCTGCGCCAGTTCGCCGCGCTCGGCGCCGGCAATCGCGGAATCCTTCTGGCCGCGGCGATAAACGATCATCAGTGCCGAGATGATGGCGGGCACTTCCATCATGGCCGCAACCGCGACCAGGTATCCGGATGTGACGAGGCCTGCGGCTTCGACCGCCTGCCCTGCCGCCACGAAGGTGACGATGGAGATCGAACCATAGTGCGCGGCGACTGCGGCCGCATCCGTCCGCTCCAACCGGCTGGTCGCGCGCAACAACGCAAAAGCAATGATCGGCAGCAGGAAGGACAATGCGATGCCGGACAGCATGACGAGCACGACGTCCTGGCCGAGCGCATTCTTCGACATCTCGACCCCGCCCTTGAGGCCGATCGACATCATCAGGTAAATGGCGAGCCCTTTGGCAAAGGCCTCGGGGATAGACATCTGCGATTTCAGGAGCGCCGCGCAGAGACCTAGCAGGAAAAACAGCACCATCGGCGACAGTAGCGTGGCGAAAGCAATATCCATGGCAAGCCCCCGTTTCGCCCGCCGCTGCGCGGCCGGCCATCATATGCTCAGGCAAAAAGCACCGCCGCAGTTCAGGATGGCTGCGGCGGTGCCTGGTTCGTTTACGGATTGTTCGGCCGGCGTCTTACGGCGTGTAAGGCACCGAGGAATGGTGCACGCTGATGCGCAGCTGGCCTTCAGGGTCGCGGATGTAGACAAAGGTGAACTCTACCTTGGTTTCATCCGTGCTGCCATCGGGTGTGAAATAGTAGTTGCCCATAGCGTAAGCGGTGTCGCCCTGCGTCAGGATCTCCTGCTCGCCCCAACGCACATTCGTCCAGGGCCGGATCGCGAAACCCTTGTCTTCCGAGATTGATCCGCCCACGAAGTAAGACAGCGCCTCATCCTTCGTTTCGCGGAACTGGTCCTGTGCGGCAAGCGTCGGCTTGAACAGAACGCCGCCCTGATTGTAGGCGTAGAGGGTCGCGATGTGGTCTTCGGCGGCCTTGCGGTAGTCGCCGCCAGCCTTGAACGCCGCGCCGATCGTGACGATCCCGTCCGACCAGAGTTTTTGTGCCGCCAGCACGTCGGCTTTCGAAATCGGCGCAGGCGCCTGCATCTCGGTGGCGGCGGCTGGCGCGGCACCCGCCGATGACGCGCACGCCGTCGCGGGCACCATAACGGCGCCCAGCGCCAGAGCAGCCACACCTTGTTTGAAAGTCAGCATAGTCGTTTTCTCCAGAGTGTCAGAATTCATCCGGACAAGGAACGTCCTTGTGCGTGACCCGGCTATGCGCCAGACCCACATTAAGGATCAAATCGAATGATCTGACAGGGTCGATAGTTTAAAACTATCGCTCATGTTGGAGCAGGTTGCCCGCCGCCCGAGCCAGGATCTGCGCCATGAGCCGCAAGCCGGATTGCAGGGGCGACGTATCGCGCCAGATCAGCGAAATGCAGCGCGAGGCAATGGGGTCGTCGATCTGGCGCACGGCCAATAGCGGGTCGCGCCGTGCCTCCGTCAGCGCGTAGAGGCTCGGCAGAATGGCAACGCCCGCGCCCATCTCGGCCATCTGGCGGATCGCATCGAGACTGGTGCCCTCATACTCGTGGCTCACCCGCGCACCGGCCGTTTCGGCAATCCGCCGGATGATGGCGTCCAGGCGGTGGCCCTGCCCCAGCGTGAGCAGGTCATGGCCGGCTAGCTCCTGCAGCGATACCGGGCCGCTGATCTTGGCCAGCCGGTCCTCGGGCGGCGCGCAGATATACAGCTTCTCCCAGAACAGCGGCGCGTGCTGGGTTTCCGGGTGGTCCTCTGCCGTCGAGATCACCGTATCGAACCCGCCATTGTTGAGGTGGGTATCAAGATCGACGGTCCGCTCCTCGCGCACGCTGAGCCGCAGCTGCGGGAAGCTCCTGTGCATCTCGCGCGTCACCAATGGCAAGAGGTAGGGCCCGATGGTCGGCAGAACGCCCAGCCTCAGCCGGCCGGACAGACCATGCTCGCTGCCGCCGGCCGAGGCCTTCAATTCCGCCACGTCGCGCAGGATCAGCCGGGACCGCCGCACGACTTCCTCGCCTGCCGGGGTCATCAAAGCCCCGGAGCGTCCACGCTCGACCAGCAGCACGCCCAGCTGCTCTTCCAGATCGGCCACCTGCGCCGAAAGGCTCGGCTGGCTGACGTTCAACAGCTTCGCCGCTTCGCCGAACCGGCCGGTATCGGCAATGGCGGTGATGTATTGCAGTTGCCGGAGGGTAGGCCTCATGAATAGCTTTTTCCTATCGAAATATTCATATCATTCGATTGGAACTATGCACTCCCCCGACCAATTTCAAGCGTTGTCGCAGAACAAAGGAGACGACAATGTTTGAAGCCCCCTCGCACACGTCCGCCCCGCTGGGCGCGATCGACGGGTATGGCGAGACCGAGGCACCGGCGCCCAAGCCGTTTTGCACCGCGCGCCGGCGTCAATGGCGCACATTCCGCATGCGGAGAAAGGCGATGAGGCGCTAGGCGCCCGCAGCCCGCTTCGCTTGAATACTGGAGATCAGGATGTCGGCGAGCGTGGCCACCAGGGCGCGCGGACGCAACGGCTTCTCGATCAGGCCTGAAAAGCCCGCGCGGTCGCAGGCCGCGCGGCGCTCGGGGCTCGTGTCCGCCGTCACGGCCACAACCGGGGTCAGCGCATTCAGCCCATGCCCATAGCGGGCGGCCTTCAGCACGGCGTCGCCGCCGCCATTGGGCATGTGCAGGTCGGTGAGGATCACCTGGTAGCGCCGCTGACCCAAGCGTTGCGCGGCCGCAGCTCCGTCGGCGACGATCTCGACCTTCCAGCCCGCCGCAATCAAGGCTTCGCGGATGACCAGAGCGCTCGCCTCATGGTCTTCGGCAAGCAGCACTTCTCCGAGATCGAAGCGGCCAGAATGGGCCTCCATTTTGTTCTCGACGGCGAGACGCGGTCCCGCTTTCTGCACCGGCAGGGCAACCGTGAACACGCAGCCGCCGCCAGGATTGTCGGCGAGGATGATATCCCCGCCGAGCCGGCGCGCCAGGCTGCGCGCAATCGACAGGCCGAGCCCGCTGCCCGTGAAGGCGTCGGCATGATCGGTCTGCTCGAACATCTGGAACAGGCGCTTCTTGTCGGCATCGCTGATGCCGCGCCCGGTATCGGCCACGCGCATGGTCAGCATCAGGCCGTCCGGCGAGGGCGAGGTGGCGAGCGTCACAGTGACCTGCCCTCGGTCGGTGAACTTCACCGCATTGCTGACGAGGTTGAACAGGATCTGGCGCAGCCGGGCGGCGTCGCTTTCGATGCGTGAGACCGCGTTCGTGGCCACGCCGATGCGCAGGCTGATCCGCTTTTCGTCGAACTGCGGCATCCAGAGATCGCGCGCCTCGATGGCGAACTGGCGCAGATCAAGCGGCTGGTTGACGATCGCCAGCTTGCCCGCATCGATGCGGGAGAGGTCCAGGAGATCGGTCAGCAAGCGTTCCAGATGCTGGCCGCTCTGCGAGATGGTGCGGGCAAGGCGTTTAGGTTCGCCGGCCGGCAGCTGGCCTTCCAGCAGGTCGGCGACGCCAAGGATACCAGTCAGCGGCGTGCGGATCTCGTGGCCGACGAAGGCGAGCGTGCGGGCGCTGGCATCGGACAGGCGCGCCATCTGGCGCTGCATCTCTTCCAGCTTCTTCTGCGCAGCCTGCTGGGCGCGGGCCCGGGCCGCGTTTTCCTCCGCGACCGCCTTCAGCAGGGCGATTGGCGAAACGATGCCGGCATAGGCGCCCTGCTCCATTACGATCACGCCGTCGGTCAACGCGCTCGTCGACTTTTCCGCAGCCGTCTTGGCGATCACAGCGGCCAGCGTGTCGCCGGTCGCCACCACCGGTTGGGAACCGACAAGGTGGGACACCGAGCGCGCCGCGAAGACGTCGCGCCCGTTGGGGCCGGCCAAGGCCTCGGTCAGACGGGTGCGGGTCACGAGGCCGAAGCTCACATCACTGCCTTCGCCCAGACGCACCGGAACGGCGAACAGGGCCGCATCGTTCAGGAACAGGGAGAAGGCCGCCGCAGCGGTTGTCGCGGGCGTGATCGGCGCCACAGGCAGCGCGATATCTTTCAAACGGACTGGCATCGGGAGGGGGTCTGGCACCGGATTATGGTTAAGGCGCAACCATCACCCAGAAACCTTACCGGGAGGCAAACGCCTCCCGCCCGTCCGCGATCACTTTATCTCGCTGTGATGCTTCACGATTTTGCCGACCAAACCATAGGCCATCGCCTCTTCGGCGCTCATCCAGAAGTCGCGGTCGGTATCCTTCTTGATCACTTCCAGCGACTTGCCGGTGGCCGCAGCGAAGATCTTGTTCAGACGCTCACGCATCTTGATGATCTCGCGCGCCTGGATCTCGACGTCTGTAGCCTGGCCGCCCACGCCGCCGCGGGGTTCGTGCAGCAGGAAGCGGGTGTTCGGCAAGGAATAGCGGTTTTCCTTCACCGCAGCCGAGTAGATCAGCGCGCCGGCCGAGGCGACCCAGCCGGTGCCGAGGATCTTCACGGGCGCGGGCACGAACTTGATCATGTCATGGATCATGTCGCCGCTTTCGACGTGGCCGCCGGGCGAGGACAGGACCAGCAGGATGGGGTCCGAGCTTTCCGACGACAGCGCCAGCAGGCGCTCGCACACGCGCTGCGCGGACTTGAAGTCGATCCCGCCGGTCAGCAGGATCGTGCGGGCCTTGAACAGGGCCGCCTCAAGGAAGGAATTGGGCTCCGTGGCGGGGCCTTTTTCTTTGTCGTCTTCGTCGTCTAGTCGGAAATGGGTCATACGGGCTCCGGAGAGGGGAATCGTCGGTAGGCCGTATACGTGCGGTGCCACACTGCCCGGGTCAAGGCGCCGCCCTCACTATTCCCCAAGCCCGTCCAACCGCCCGCCCGGCCCGGTTTTTCGCGCCAAGGGGGAATCGTGTTTTGCTGCCCGCCTCTGGCGTGGCTAATCCGTCATCAATGTTACACATTTCTGGCTCGGAGCCTGTGCGCCGGGCCGGACTCTTTCAAGGCGGCGCTACATGCATCCGGACTATCAGAGGCTGATCCTGACGCCGGCCAGAACGGCACGCTTGCTCACACTCCTGCTTGTGTCGGTCTTCTTCATGAACGGCCTCGCCCTGTTTGTGGCGCATGGGCTGGGTTACCCCGTCGTCCTGGGCTTCGTGCCGATGTTCCATGTCGACTTCGAGAACAATGTGCCGACCTTCGTCGCCTTCGGGCTGCTCCTGTGCTCGGCGCTGACCTGCGCTTGGACCAGAGCGCTGGAATCGGCCCGGCCCCGCCATCGGCGCACCTGGGCGTTGCTTAGCCTGGTCTTCCTCTTCCTCGCGGCGGATGAGTTGCTCAGCCTGCATGAACAATTGGGCGACCGGATGCATGAACAGTTTGCCGGGCTCGACCTGCCGCTCTTCGCCTGGATCCTGCCCTACGGCGCCGCCGTGCTGCTGGCCAGCGCCTACCTGCTGCGCTGGTTCCTCGAACTCGACCGTCCGATGCAGGTCTCGCTGTTGATGTCGGGCGGCATCTTCCTGTTTGGCGCCATCGGCCTCGAATTCCTGGCGTCGGGTCTCTACACGTCCTTGCCCGAGGACCGCGAAGTTTATCGCACCCTCAGCATCGACCTGCTCGCCACCGCCGAGGAAGCCTGCGAATTCATCGGCGTGTCGTTGTTCCTCTACACGATGGTCAAACGTCTGGGCGGTGTCAGCTTCCGCGCCCTTGGCGGCGAGGCAACAGTTCTCGCGCGTCAGTGACGCCCGGCCTCAGGCCGCTTCATCCATGATCCGCTTCACGTCGCCGGCATAGGCCTGCGCCTTCTTTTCGCCGACGCCGCTGATCTCGCGCAGCGCCTCGGCGCTGGAGGGACGTTCGCGGGCGATTTCGGCCAGTGTGCGGTCATGGAAGATCACATAGGGCGGCACGCCGCGCGCCTTGGCGAGTTCGGTGCGCCAGAGGCGCAGCGCATTGAACACGGATTGGTCGCGCGCCGACAGATCGGCCTGAAGGGCGGCGCGGGCCGCGCCCTTGGTTCGGGGCCGGCGTTTGGGCGCCGTCAGGTCCTCGCGCAGGCTGACGGTCCGCTCACCCCGGAACAGGGCCTTGGCCGCTTCGGCATCGGGCACGATCACCACAGGGCGCATCGCTTCGCCGCCTTCGGCGATCAGGCCCTCGAACATCAGCGCATCGAACACCCGGTTCCAGGCCGGCTTCGGCAGGTCCCTGCCGATGCCGAAGGTCGACAGGGCGGATAGCTCGGTATCGAAATCATCCTTCGCTTCACCGAGCAGGTGTTGCACCAGCCGCCCCCGCCCGATCCGCTGGCCGCAGCGCAGCACGGCGGAGACTGCCATCTGCGCCCACCGCGTCGCATCATGGCGGGTGCCAAGCTCGCCTTTGCAGGCATCGCACACGCCGCAGGGATCGACCTTCTCCTCACCGAAATAGCGCCGCACCGCGCCCCGCCGGCACTCATCGCCATTGAAGAAGGCGAACAGCTGGCGCGTCTTGGTCAGCTGCACACGCTTCACTTCATCCGGCGCATCGCTGGACCAGGTCCATTGCAGCGAGCGGTTCATGTCGGCCGGCCCGTAAAGCGCGATGCCCTCGGCCGGTTCGCCGTCGCGCCCTGCCCGGCCGACTTCCTGCCAATAGGCTTCCAGTGTCTTGGGCGGATCGGCATGGATGACGAAGCGCACGTCCGGTTTGTCGACGCCCATGCCGAAGGCGACCGTGGCGACCATTACCCGGCCCTCTTCCAGCAGGAACTGGCGCTGGCGGGCGGCGCGGACATTGGCCTCGAGTCCCGCATGATAGGCGAGCGACGGCACGCCGGCCTTTTCCAGTGCTTCGGCAACATCTTCCACTGCCTTGCGGGTGGCCGCATAGACGATGCCGCTCGCCCCGCTGCGGGCCCTGACGAGGTGGGTGACGCGGGCGGTGCGGTTGCCTTCCTTCGGCTCGGCCGAGAGGATGAGGTTCGGCCGGTCGAAACTGGCAACATGCACCGCCGGGTCAGCGAGGTTCAGCTGGGCCAGGATGTCGTCGCGGGTCCGGGCATCGGCGGTCGCTGTGACCGCGAGGCGCGGCACACCAGGGAACAGGCCCTTCAGCCGGCCGAGCGCCCGGTAGTCGGGGCGGAAGTCGTGGCCCCATTGGCTGACACAGTGCGCCTCGTCCACCGCGATCAGCGAGACCTTCATGCTGGCAAGCCGCTCAGCCAGGTTCGTGCCGAGGCCTTCGGGCGACACGTAGAGCAGGTCCATTTCGCCGCGAGCGGCTGCGTCGAGCGCTTCGGCGCGGGCCATGAACTCCATCGAACTGTCGAGCCGTTCGGCCCGCACGCCGACCTGTTTCAGCGCGTCAACCTGGTCGGCCATCAGCGCGATCAACGGCGAGACGACGATGCCGACACCATCCCGCAGCAGCGCCGGTATCTGGTAACAGAGCGACTTGCCGCCGCCGGTTGGCAACACGGCCAGCGCGTCGCGGCCTGCCATCACATCGGCGATCACACCCTCCTGCAGACCGCGGAAGGCGTCATAGCCATAGACGCGCTTCAGCAGCGCGCGGGCTTCGTCGAGACCAATGCCGGGAATCATCCGCACGGTGTGCCGGACACCGCGGTTCGGGGCAAGGCCCGCGGGCCGGCGGGCCCGCCGCGCCGGCCGGAAGCAAAAAATTCACCCGAATGCTTCACTCTGGGTAGCGCGTTTTGGAGCCCGGTTCACATGAGCACAGATACGACATTCGAAGCCGCAGACGGGCAGACGGTCAGCATTTCGCCGCGCGGCGTCGCGAAGGCGCTGGTCCTCCTGATCGGCGGGTTGATCGTCATCCAGTCCGGCCTGCTGACGCTGGTCTGGGGATTCGGCAAGACCTACGTGTTCGGCCTCGTGGACATGTTCGATTTCGGCGGAGAGGACAATGTCACCGCCTACGTCCAGTCTCTGCTGCTGCTCTCGTGTTCGATGGTTCTGGCGCTGACGGCGAGCCTGTCCCGGCCGGCGCTGAAGGACTGTCTGCCCTGGGGCGTGCTCAGCGGTGTCTTCCTTTTCCTGGCGGTCGATGAAGCAACGATGATCCATGAATTCGTCTCGGCGCCGATGCGGGAGATGTTCCATGCCAGCTGGCTGCCGCAACTCGCCTGGGTGGTTCCGTATTTCGGCGGTCTCGTGGTGCTGGCCGTAATGCTCTTGCCCTGGTTCCTTCGGCTCGACCGGCCGAGCCAGATCCGTTTTGCCCTCGCCGGTTTCCTCTACGTGCTCGGCGCCGTGGGCTTCGAACTACTCGAGTCGAAACAGGTCGAAGGCATTCTAGCCGCCCAGCCGGATCTCGATCTGGCGACCCTCCAGAACCGGACCGTCGATTTCATCATCCTGTTCGAGGAATCGCTGGAGATGATCGGGTCAGGTCTCTTCCTTTATGCGCTGGTCGAACGGCTCGGCGCTCTGTCCATCCGCACACAACACTAATCCACGAAGTCGATCCGGTCGGCGAGGATCACGTAGTTCCATGTCCGGGCCTGCCGGCGCTGGGTTTCCTCAGCCAGAAAGGCAATGATGTCATCGCGCTCGGCGAGCGGGCAGCCGGTGGCAGCTTCCCACTTTTCTGGTGGCGGGATGTCGATGCTGAAGTGCACGCCGCCACCGCACATCTCGTGATAGAAGGGCAAGCGGATGTCGCCTTCGATATAGTGGATCGTGCCGGCGCGGAAACTGCCATCGAATTCAAGCCGCCGGCTGAACCGGGCCGCGAGGCGGGCAAGGCCCTTGGCGCGCATTTCGAGATCGAGATTGGGCAGGATCTTTCCGGTGCCATCGTGGTCGACGATGGGCTCGCTGAGCGGTTCGGGCGGCGGTAGAGGCTCGGGCATGGGCGGGGCGACGCCCACCTCCAGCTTCCGGAGGCCGAGTTCGTGCGACCAGCCTTCCCGGTGGAAGATCTCGATCGTGTAGTCGCCCGGCGGCCAATGATAGGTATCGATCAGGATCTGCACCCGGCCATTGAGGCGGCGGGTGACATCTTCCGCCTCCAGCCGCGCGCCGCCGGAGCCACGGATGCGGAATGTGCCGTATCCGGAATATCCGTCCTGTGGAAGCCAGAGCGTGATCTGCTGGCAGCCCTGATAGCGCTCGTAGATCTTATAGCCCGTGACGCGGGAGATGCCGAACTCCCGGCAAAGCGGCGCCATCTTCTCTCCTTCGAGAAGCCGGGCGATGAATCTGAGACGTTCGTCCATGGGTTTGCACTCGTTCCAGGGCATTCAGGGGCCTCCCCAAATGCGTCAAAGTGTAAACCATGTGATCAGAATGAACTGTCAGCTATGTCCCGATAAGGACACGTCCTGCCTTCCGTTGCTGGCTGGCTACCATTTCGCCGCCGCGCTGTCGCGTGGGCCGCTCTATTCATGCACGCTGCGCATGAATGTCACCGGTTCCGGCGCCTTCTCTCACCGCGGGGCCCGGCTCATATGACGGCCAACAGCAACCCTTCCGATGGAGGCCTTCGATGATTGACGTTCGTCCGTTCGACAAGCTGGGCCGGTTCCGCAACGACTGGCTCAACGCCCACTATCACTTCTCTTTCTCCCAGTATTATGACCCCGACCGCATCCAGCATGGTGCGCTGCGCGTCTGGAATGATGACGAGATCCAGCCGCGCACCGGCTTCCCGCCGCATGGGCATGACTCGATGGAAATCATCACCTATGTCCGCAAGGGCGCCATCACGCACAAGGACTCGCTCGGCAATACCGGCCGCACAGAGGCCGGCGACGTGCAGGTGATGAGCGCAGGTTCGGGCATCCAGCATTCCGAGTGGAATGCCGAGGATATTAAGACTGAGCTGTTCCAGCTCTGGATCCTGCCCCGCAGCCGGGGCGGCAAGCCGAACTGGGGCGCGCGCAAGTTTCCGAAGGGCGACCGCTCCGGCAACTGGGCAGTGCTGGCCTCCGGCACCGGCGAGGGCGGCAGCTTGACGATCAACCAGGATGCCAAGGTGCTCGGCGCAACGATCAAGGCCGGCGAGATGCTGACCTATACGCTGCCCGAGGGCCGCTACGGCTATCTCGTAGTGGCTGATGGCGAAGTGACCCTCAACGGCGAGGCGCTGGGCACCCGTGACGGCGCGGCCATTTCCGGCGGCGAGACGCTGAGGCTGGAAGGCGTCAACTCCGCCGAGCTGGTGCTGGTCGACACGATCTGACGGCCTGCTCACGCGGGCGTGACTTCTGGGCCCGGCCGGTTTGGTGTAGGATGAACCCAACTGGCCGGGCTTTTGTCTGGCCTATTCGGGAGTATGACGATGAAACATCTTCTGGCCGCTGCCGTCCTTCTGGGTCTTTCGCCGGTTGCCGGCGCAACCGAGATCAATGTGAACCTCGCCCCGGACTTCACCGAGAAGCTGACCGAGGATTATGGCCTGCGCGAAGGCGACTATCTCGCAGACAGTGTCCGCCGCGACCTCGAGCGCGCCCTGGAGCGGGCCGGCGCGGATGTCGCCCGGGTGGACGTGACGATCCTCGACGCAAAGCCCTCGCGGCCGACCTTCAAACAGGGCGGAGACTCGCCTGGTCTAGACATGTTCCGCTCGGTCAGCCTCGGCGGCATGAAACTGTCGGCGGTGGCCTATGACGCCTCCGGCGCGGCGAGCGAACCGTTCGAGTATGACTGGTACGAGCATGACATCCGCCAGGCCGGCATCACCACCTGGCAGGACGCCAAGCGCGCGTCGAGCCGGTTTGCCACGCGCTTTGCTGAGACGGTCGACTAGGCTGCCTATTCGTCCCCGGTGATCCGCACGCTGAGCGTTTCCGACGATCTCAGGTGCAGGTCGCGTTGCGGGAACGGGATCAGGATTCCGTGCCGTTCGAGCGCGGAATGGACCTGCCAGACATAGTCCGCCATCACTTTCTGCGGGCGCAGCACGGCTTCGTCGGTCAGCCAGACGATCAACTCGAACTCGAGACGCGACTCGCCGAACTTGACGAGCCAAACCTGCGGCTTGCGCTCGGCCTTGTCGTCGAACGTCCAGGGCAAGGCGGCAGCGGCTTCCAACCCGGCCTTCTCCACCAGCTCCTTCGGCGTGCCGTAAGCGACCCCGAACGGCACGTGGATCCTGCGCTTGGCATCGGCGTGCGTCCAGTTGATCAGCTGGTTCTTGATGAACGCCTCGTTAGGCACGATGATGTCGATATTGTCGTTAGTCGTCAGCACCGTGGAGCGGAAGTTGATCTCCTTCACGAGGCCGGACAGGCCGCCCTGCAGCTCGATGAAGTCGCCGACCTTCAGGGTCTTCTCCATCAGGAGGATGACGCCCGACATGAAGTTCGAGAAGATCGATTGCAGGCCAAAGCCGATCCCGACACCGAGCGCACCGGAGAAGAAGGTGAGCGCGCCGAGATCCACGCCGACCAGGTTCAACGCCACGAAAATCGAAATGATGATCGCAGCGATCTTTACGGTCTGGCCGAACAGGCCGCCGACCGAAGGCGGCAGGTTCTGCGCGCCGCGCAGCTGCGACTGGGCGAGATTGCCGATCAGCCAGCCGACCCAGAGCGCGATCGCCGCCAGGACGAGGCTGGTGATCAGGTGCAGCAGTGTTACCTGCGCGGTGCCGAGATGCAGCACGACCGAATCGAGCGCCTGGTTCAACGGGCCGAGCCAGCCGACGATATAAAGGGCCGCGAGGGTCCACAGTGAATAGGCCACCATCCGCGAGATGAGGCCGCGCCGCATGCTGGCGGTGACGACCTGCACGGCGATCCAGACCACCAGCAGGCTGATGGCGATGTTCAGCGAGCGGCTGCCGAGCTCGGCATATTCGAAGGCGGCGGTGACCGGCACCAGAATCAGCACGGTGATCGTCGGCCAGAGGATGCGCAGCACCGAGACGAGCGCGAGCAGCACGAAATCGATCCGGCCGCGCGCCTCGGCTGCGGCCATGAGGTGTTTGCGCGGGAAGCGCGACAAGAGATAGGCCAGCGCCGCCGCGACGACGATGGCGACAATCTGCCAGACCGTGTCGGGCGAGGCGAGGTCGGCCACCGCTTCGCGGCCCCATCGGCTGAGCATGTTCCAGAGCTTCTCCACCGCCGGCAGGGCGGCCGGGAACGGAACGGACACGTCGTGAAGCAAGCGAGCCTCTCTGGAACTCAGGCCATGGTGCGATTCAGCCGACCTTACCGGCCCCCTTCCCGGGCGCAACCCTTCGGCGGCGGGTCGAGGCTGGCGCGGTGCAGCCTGGCGATCAGGCTGCGCGGCCGGCCTGCCCTCCGGAGAATGTCCGCCAGCACCTCGGTTGGAAGCAGGAGAACCGGGAAGCGGCGGCCTTTGCGGGATCGAGACAGCGAGGGCTCCTTGGGGATGGTTGTGTTCGGGGTTCTTCCTCCGCGTTTTCGTTTGGCTCGGCCTTAGGAGGAGCCGCGCGCGGCGAGCGTCCAGGATAGGTGTTTGCAGGTTAGCACGCCTGGCAGCCGCCGTGCGCCACCCCGGACTTCGGGCAACGCTCGGGATGAGTTCGGCCTCGAAAGAACTTCTGATCCAATCCCGGCTTTCGTGCGCCGGGACAGGCAGGGGGTGAATTTCTGGCCCTGTTTGTTGCGCAAGCCCGAACTTGCGCAATGCAAAGGAGCTCATCCCGAGCGAAGTCGAAGGATCGAGCGGTTGGCGCGCACGCCCAAGTTTCGACTTCGCTCAGCAGGATATAGGGCGGATTCGGGCGGGAAACAGCGCCTGAATGGGGGATAGTACGTAGTCGCCCGCGGCTCAGGTGAGCTTTCCGTAACATTTTTGACACCCCCGCAAAGTGTTTTCCCCTTCCCCTAGCGAGACCGATTGACACGGCCCCAAACCTGCCGTTGTGATGTCATGGAAGTGGTCCCGCCAATGAGGATTGCTCGAAAATCAGCAACAGAATCGGTGCCTTGCATGTTGCGGCCCGAGGGGAGGAAAATTCGAATGACTCGATTCACAGACTCGAAATACGTCTTGTTGGCAGGTGCCTCCGTGCTTGCCATGAGCTTTTTCGGACAAGCCGCATTCGCCCAGGAAGAGGACGCACCCGATGATGCGCGCCGCCTCGGCACGGTCACCGTGACGACCCAGAAGGTCGAGCAATCCATCCAGGACGTTCCGATCGCCGTTTCGGCCTTCGACGAGGAAGCACTGAACAAGATGCAGTTGGCCGGTGGCCCTGACCTTGTGAAATCGATCCCGAACGTCTCTTTCACCAAAGGCAACTTTGCCGGCTACAACTTCAAGGTCCGCGGCATCGGTAACGACGCGGTGGCCCAGTCCGGCGATGCGGGCGTCGGCGTTCACCAGAACGACGTGCCGCTGACCTCCAACGCCCTGTTCGAAGCCGAATTCTTCGACATGGAGCGCATCGAGGTTCTGCGTGGCCCGCAAGGCACACTGTACGGCCGCAACGCGACCGGCGGCGTGTTCAACGCCATCACGGCGAAGCCCGTCATGGAAGAATGGCAGGGCAACGTATCGGCCACGCTCGGCAACTTTGGCACGATGAAATACAAAGGCATGCTGAACGTGCCGCTGGGTGACAAGCTCGCCGTGCGTGTGGCCGGCAGCTACCTTGAGCGCGACGGCTTCGCTGAGAACACTGTCACCGGCAACGACATCGACAGCCGTAAACTCTATGGCATCCGCGCGTCGGTCGCCTATGAGCCGACCGACAGGTTCCGCGCTCTCGCGATCTATGACTACTTCAAAGAAGACGACAGCCGTATCCGTTCGGGCAAACAGCTCTGCAAGAAGGATCCGGGCTTCTCGAGCTATGCCGGCATTGCAGTCACCCCGCTCGACCAACTGGTCACTTCGCTGGGCTGTCAGGAAGCAGCGCTCTCCGACTCCTATGACCGGGTCAATTCGCAAGGCACCCTTGGCGGCGGTCTCGCAATCATCGCCGGCCTTCTGAACGGCGACGCCTATACGGCGCCGATGAACCCCAACCTTCGCCAGATCGAGTCGGCTTTCGATCCGAGCTATGAGGCCGAACAGACACTGTTCACTGGCAAACTCGAGTTCGACCTCACTGATTCGCTGCTGCTGACCTATCTGGGCAGCTACAGCAAGAACTCGGTCCTGTCGCGGGAAGACTACAACAAGATCGCTCCGACCACGACCTTCAACACGACAGCCGGTCCGTTCGCTGCGGCCCCGCCCCTTTACGGGCTCCTGTTCCCGGGCGGCAATGTTTCGGATCCGCAACTCGGCAGCTCGAACATCTTCCGGACGTTTGACCAGTCGGGCGGCGAATCCGAGCAGAAGAGCCATGAGCTCCGCCTGCAGTCCAGCTATGACGGCGCCTTCAACTTCAACCTCGGCGCCATCATGGTCGACTTTGAAGCCATTGATCCGGCGCGCACAGGCGACGGCTATTATGTGTTCTCGAACTCGCTGACGGCCCTGGCCCAGATCAACAACGCGGCCGGCGGTGCATTCTTCGGCGGCCCGGTGGCCATCGATGATGGCACGGGCGGTGAATCGGCATTCGGCGGCGCGCTGGTCGGCGATGGCGGCAACTACTTCCGTTCGCTCTCGCCTTACCGGCTCGAATCCTTCGCCGTGTTCGGTGAAGGCTACTATGACGTGTCCGACTCGCTGAAAGCGACCCTCGGCCTGCGTTATACGAGCGACAAGAAAGAGCAGGACATCGTTCCGTCGATCCTGTTCGCACCGGGCGCCACGCTCGGCTCCACCGGCCTTCTTGAGGCCGAGTTCGAAGAAGTCACGGGCCGCTTCGGTTTCGACTGGGCCCCGGATCTCAACTTCTCCGACGACACGCTGCTCTACGCCTTCTACTCACGCGGGTACAAAGGCGGCGGCATCAACCCGCCCCAACCGGTTGGAGCGAACCTCTTCCCGCAGACCTTCGAGCCGGAGTTCATCAACTCCTATGAGATCGGCACGAAGAACACGTTGGCCAACGGCGCCCTGCAGCTCAACGCCACGGGCTTCTACTACGACTATACCGGCTACCAGATCACGCAGATCGTGAACCGCACCTCTGCCAACTTCAACATCGATGCCAAGCTGCAAGGCCTCGAGATCGAGACGATCTGGAACCCGGTGTCGACCTTCGTTGTCAACGCCAACCTCGGCCTGCTCGACACTAAGATCCAGGACACTTACGGCATCGACGTGCTTGACCGCACGAACGGCCGCGCGGACCTGATCACGCTGAAGAACGCATCGTCCTTCGCCAACTGCGTGATTTCGGCCCAGGGCTATGCCACCATCCTGGGGGCCATCGCACTCAACCCGGCACTGACCGGCGCAACCCGGGGCCTCTGCAACGGCGCTTTGTATGGGGCGTCGACGCCCTTCGCAGGAAGCCGGGCCGCCGCAGAAGCTGCGTTCGGCCTGACCGGCGTGACCGTGACCTACACGGACTCGCAGGGTGTGACGCGGACCGCAACGGCCCTCGAGCCGATCGACGGCGATGCGAAGAACCTGGATGGCAACTCCATCCCGGGTGCACCGGAAACCACGCTGAACATCGGCGCGGAATACACTTGGGAACCGGGCTCGTTCGGCGCCTGGGGCCTCACAGGCCGCGTCGACTACTACCGCCAGTCGGACAGCTTCAGCCGCGTCTACAACTCGGTGCGCGACGAGCTGGACTCGTGGGACAACGTGAACGTCACGGTCTCGCTGTTCAACGACGACACGGGCATCCGGATCGAAGCCTTCGGCAAGAACATTGCCGACAAGGAAGTCATCACGGGCGCTTACATGACCGATGACTCCTCGGGCCTGTTCACCAACATCTTCCTGACCGAGCCGCGCACCTACGGCGTGTCGGTCACCAAGAGCTGGTAAGACCCGGTTTCAAAACCGAATGAGAGGGGGCGGCCTTGAGAGGCCGCCCCTTTTTCGTTGGCGCGGCGGGCAGGACGCTCTATGTCTGGTGCTGAATCCTGACCGCATCCGGAGCCTGCCATGACGAACCCAATTCGCCTGTCTGCCCTTGCCCTTGCTGCTACGATGGCGGCCTGCACGCCTACGGGCGGCGCGGCTACGCCGACCACCGTGAGCGAGACCAAGGTGAAGCTGGAGCCGCTCTTTGCGGCCGAGCAGCCCTGGGGCATGGCTTTCCTATCGGACGGCGCGCTGCTGTTCACCGAGAAGGAAGGCGGCCTGAAATACGCGGTGCCGGGCACGGGCGTCGATCCGAAGACCGTCTCCGGCCTGCCACCGGCGCTTACGGAAGGCCAGGCTGGGTATCTGGGCATCGCACTCGACCCGAACTTTGATGACAACCGGCTGGTCTATGTGTCGCTGTCATCCGGCACGGTGGAAGCCAACGCCACGGCGGTCGTGCGCGGCCGCCTCAGCGACGACAATTCGGCTCTGGAGAATGTGGAAGAGATCTTCCGCAGCAAGACGCGCGACACGGCCTATCATTATGGGTCGCGCCTCGCCTTCGCGAATGACGGGACGCTGTTCGTGACGCTGGGCGAAGGCTTCAAGTACAAGGAACTGGCGCAGGATCCGAAGGAACTGCTCGGCAAGATCGTGCGGATCAATCCGGACGGGTCGATCCCGGCGGACAATCCGTTTGCGGATGGTGTGTCCGGCGATCCGGCCGTCTGGTCTTACGGCCACCGCAACGAACAGGGCCTCTACTACGACAAGGTGTCGGGCACGCTGTGGGAAACCGAGCACGGCCCGAAAGGCGGCGATGAGCTGAACATCATCACCAAGGGCACCAATTATGGCTGGCCGGCGATCACATACGGCGTCAACTATGATGGCACGATCATTTCCGACAAGACCGAAGCCGAAGGCATGGCTCAGCCGGAAACCTATTGGGTGCCGTCGATTGCGCCTTCTGGCCTGACGATGTTGAACAGCGATGTCTATCCCGGCTGGCGCGGCGACCTGTTCGTCGGCGGCATGAACGGCCCGGCCGGACTCGTCCTGGTGCGGATCGATCTGGAAGGCGGCAAGGTGATCGGCAAGGAAGACCTGCTACGCGACGAAAGCCTCGCGATCCGCGATGTCGTGCAAGGACCGGACGGCTTCCTGTATGTCGCCTCGAAGGATTTCGACGGCATCTTCAAGGTTGTGCCGGAAGAATAGGGCCCTGCCCTATTCGTTGTCCTTGAGGGGCACGCCGTAAAGTTCGAGCCGGTGGTCAACCAGCCTGAAGCCGAGCTTGCGGGCGATCTCTTCCTGCAGCTGCTCGATCTCGTCGGAATGGAATTCCACTACCGCGCCCGTCTTCACGTTGATCAGGTGATCGTGGTGCTCCTCGGGCACTTCCTCATATCGGGCGCGCCCGTCGCGGAAATCGTGCGCTTGGATGATGCCCGCATCCTCGAACAGCTTCACGGTCCGGTAGACGGTGGCCAGCGAAATCGAGGCATCGAGCGAATTGGCGCGGCGGTGCAGCTCCTCCGCGTCCGGGTGATCGTCGGCCACGGAAAGCACCCGCGCGATGATGCGGCGGGGCTCCGTCATGCGGAGACCTTTTTCGACGCAGAGTTTTTCCAAACGGTCCATGAACGCCCTTTTGCCCGGGCTTGGCCGGCAAGTCCAGATCAGGTTGAAATTGCGCCTCAGGCAAGGTGGCGGGCGAAGAAGTCCAGCGTGCGGCTCCAGGCGAGGGCGGCGGCCTCCGGATTGAAGCGCGGCGTCGTGTCATTGTGGAACCCGTGCTGGCAGCCTTCATAGATAAAGACCTCGTAGGGCTTGCCGGCCGCCTTCAGCGCGGCCTCATAAGTGGGCCAGCCAGCGTTCACGCGCTCGTCGTCGCCCGCGAGATGGATCTGCAGGGGTACTTCGACCTTCACGGCGTCCTCGACCGGCGGCCAGCCGCCATAATAGGGCACGGACGCCTTAAGCCAGGGCTGGCGCACCGCCATGATATTGGTCACAGCACCGCCGAAGCAGAAGCCGGTGCAGGCGATCCGGCCATTGGTGGCCTCGTGGTTGCGGAGGAATTCGGCGGCGGCCATGAAGTCCTCGATCATCTCGGGCGCGGCGCGCTGGGCCTGCAGGGCGCGGCCATCATCGTCATTGCCGGGATAGCCGCCGAGGGGATAGAGCGCGTCCGGCGCGAAGGCGGCATAGCCGGCTTTGGCAGCGCGCCGGGCGACGTCGCGGATGTGCGGGTTGAGGCCCCGGTTCTCGTGCACGACCACGATGCCCGCAAGCTTGCCCTTCGCGCCGGCAGGCCGGACCAGATAGCCCGACATTTCGCCCGCGCCGTTGGGCGAAGCGTAGGTGACCGTCTCCTCGACGAGATCGGCTTCGGCGCCTTCAGTTGTCTGCACGCGGCCGTAATCCGGCAGGACGCAGGCCGCGAGCATCGACACGGTTAGCCCGCCGACAGCGTATCTGGCGAGCCCGTCGAAAAAGGCGCGGCGCGAGAGGTCACCGTGGCAATAGGCGTCGTAGAGGCCGAACACCTCTTTCGGAACGTCGATGGACTTCAGGTCGTCGGCCATGGCGGGTCTCCTCTGCTTGGACCCCGAATATAGACCCCTGCCCGGCTGCGGCTAGGCGGCCAGCGTTTTCGACATCAGGATTGCGGCGACGGGCACAGGCCGGCCGGCTGTGTAGTAGCACGGGCGGCGGCCATCCTCAGTGAAACCGAGCGAAGCGTAGAGGTGGAGCGCAGGCGCGTTGTCTTCGGCGACATCGAGCGTGACACGCGTGACGGCCTCCCGCGCGAGATCGTCCATCAGGCGGGTAATCAGCCGGCGTGCAAGGCCTTGGCTGCGCCGGTCCGGATGGGTGGCGACGGTCAGGAGATCGGCCTCGAGGCCGGTGTTCTGGAACAGCGCAAAGGCGACGAGGCCGCCCTCTTCGAAGACGCCGAGGGTGACCGCGCCCGCGGCGTTGAACTGGGCGGCGAAAGCCGCCTCGCTCCAGGCATCCGCGAAGGCCAGCGCGTGCAAGGCGGCAGCGGCGGCCGCGTCGTCAGGGGTCAGGGCACACAGGTGCAGGGTCATTCCGGGTCCAGATGGTCCAATCGCAGGGTTGCTTGCGGCCCCCTGCCTCTGTTAGTTCGCCTGCCCTTTGCCTTGGCACAAGTGCGCATCATGACCCAACCGATCTCCACCCTCGGCCTCGATTTCGGCACAACCAACAGCGTGGCTGCGGTTGCCGGCCGCAATGGCGCGACCGAAGCCATGATGTTCAGCCATGACGGCGAGACCTTCGCGGCCTGCCGCTCCGTGTTGTGCTTCTGGCGCGACGAGGAAGAACGCGGATCGCCCGCGCGGATGGAGATCGGACCCTGGGCGATCGACCAGTTCCTGGAGCTGGGCGGGGATTGCCGGTTCATCCAGTCGTTCAAGACCTTCGCGGCAAGCCCGCTGTTTGCGTCCACCGTGATCCACAACAGGAACTGGCGGTTCGAAGACCTGCTGTCGGCCTATCTGCGGCGGCTGGCCGAACGGTCGGAAACGCCGTGGCCGCGCCGCGTTGTGGTTGGCCGGCCGGTGCAGTTTGCGGGCGCGCAGCCCGACGGGGCCCTGGCGCAGCAACGCTATGAGACGGCGCTGAAACGGCTCGGCTTCGAGACGATCCACCACGTCTACGAGCCGGTGGCGGCGGCCTTCTTCTATGCGCAGCGCCTGACCGAGCCGGCGACGATACTGGTGGCCGACTTTGGCGGCGGCACGAGCGACTTCTCGATCATACGCTTCGATCCGGGCGCCGGGCGGCTGAGCGCTGAGCCCTTGTCGCATGCGGGGATCGGGATTGCGGGCGATGCGTTCGACCAGAAGATCATCGAGCATGTCGTCGCGCCCCTGTTCGGCAAGGACAGCACCTTCAAGAGCGGCGACAAGACGCTGCCGATCCCGCTCGCCTATTACAGCCGGTTTGCACAGTGGAACCAGTTGTCGATCATGCGGCACACGAAGGATTATGCGGAGCTCGTGAAGCTGCTGCAGGTGGCGAATGAGCCGGAGCTGATTCAGGCCTTCATCACCTTCCTCGATGCGGACGCGAGCTACCTGCTCTACCGCGCCGTGGCGCAGCTGAAGATGCAGCTGTCGCAGGAACGCCAGGGCCTGTTTGATCTTGATGTCGGTAAGCTGAAGCTGAGCCGCACGATTGCGCGGGCGGAGTTCGACAGCTGGATCGGCGACGATGTGCGCGCGATCCAAGCGCAGGTGAGCGAGGCGCTCAAACGGGCGAACCTGACCGAGGCGAAAATCGACCGGGTGTTCCTGACCGGCGGCACGTCGTATGTGCCGGCGCTGCGCGAAAGCTTCGAGGCGCGCTTCGGCGGGGAGAAAGTGGAGACCGGCGACCAGTTCGTCTCGATCGCCAACGGCCTCGCGCTGATCGCGCAGGAGGACGACCTGGAGCCGTGGCTGGCGAAGGCCAAGTGACCCAAAGAGGCACATGGCTTGCATGCCGCATCCGCTGAGGGGTTTGCGGGCCTGAAGGTCTGCTTGTAGGAGGGACGTCGCATGTATTCGAATCCGTCCGTCTTCTTCCTGCGCAAGCTGGTCGCCGCGCTCGCGATGCTGGCCTTCATGCTGGCGCCGGTGGCGTCGGCCGAGCCGGCGGGCGAACCGGTCGCGGAAGTGGCCTGCGACGCCGGGTCAGGACCGGGCGGCGCGGACGACCATACCGGACATGACCACCACGCCCATGGCTGCGGTTCTTGCCATGTCCACCTGATCGAGCCCGCCAGCCCTTGGCCGTCCCTGCCGGCAGCGCGGCGCGCGGACGTCCATCCTCTGCGGGTCGCGGGCGTTCCTGCGCCGCTTCCGGGCGAACTGTTCCGTCCTCCCCGGGCCTGACTCTGCGTGAACCGGCGCGTCACAGGCTGACGCTGCCTCAACCAGAGTCATCCAGAGGATTTTCCAAATGTCAGACTATCTGCGCCTTGCGGCGCTGTCCCTTGCCCTGTCCGGTCTCCTGCCGGCCGCGGCTTTCTCCCAGACCGAACCGGCCGGCGACACGCATGAAGCGGGCGACGGCCATGACGGCCACGACGAGGCGTCGCGCATACTCGAAGCGGTCGTCGTGCAGGCGACGCGTTCCGGCCGCCTGCTGCAGGACGAGCCCATGCGGGTCGAAGTGATCAACCGCGAAGAGATCGAGGAAAAGGCGATCATGCGGCCCGGCAACATCGCAACGATTGTCAGCGAAACGGGCGGCATCCGCTTGCAGGTCACCTCCCCTGCGCTTGGGGCGGCGAATATCCGCGTGCAAGGCCTGAATGGCCGCTACACGCAGCTCCTGTCCGACGGGTTGGCGCTCTATGGCGGGCAGGCCTCATCGCTGGGCCTGTTGCAAATTCCGCCTACGGACCTTCGGCAGGTCGAGGTGATCAAGGGCTCGGCCACCTCCCTCTATGGCGCTTCCGCACTGGGCGGCGTGATCAACCTCGTTTCCCGCCGGCCGGGCGATGAGGCGGAGGGCGAGGTGCTGATGAACATCACGTCTCGCGACGGACAGGACCTGACCGCCTATGCCGCCGCGCCGCTCACCGGGTCGCTGGGCGCGTCGCTGACTGCGGGCGAGCACCGGCAGGGCCTTGAGGATTTCGACCAGGACGGCTGGATCGACCTTCCCGGATATGAGCGCTGGACGGCCCGGCCGCGCCTGTTCTGGCAAGGCGACAATGGCGCGGAAGTGTATGCCACGGCCGGCTTCATGACCGAGCAGCGCCGGGGCGGCACGCGCACCGGACGCACGGTGGCGGATGGAAACACCTTTCCGCAGGACCAGGATACGACACGGCTAGACGGCGGTATGATTGCCGACCTGCCATTGTCGGACTCGCTTGCCGCACAGGTGCGGGCGTCGGGCACGGTGCAGAACCATGAGCATGTGTTCGGCGCGGACCGCGAGGACGACCGGCACGAAAGCTACCTGATCGAGGCTTCCGTATCCGGTGATGCGGGGCGCACCAACTGGGTGGCGGGCGTGGCGCTCCAGTCCGAGCGCTACGCCTCGGCGGCCTTTCCGGCCTTCGACTATGACTATGACGTGCCCGGATTGTTCGGGCAGGTCGACCATGATCTGAATGAAGACCTGTCGATCTCGGTCAGCGGCCGGCTCGACGATCACAGTACGTATGGCGCGCAGTTCAGCCCGCGCGTGTCGGCGCTCTACCGGCCAGGGGACTGGGCGTTCCGGGGCTCGGTTGCCAAGGGCTTCTTTGCGCCGACACCGTTTGTCGAGGAAATCGAGGCGGCCGGCCTGTCGCGGCTCGAACCGCTCTCGGGAATTTCCGAGGAGACGGCGCGGACCTATTCGCTGGATGCCGCCTACAAGCGCGGCAGCTTCGAGGCGAATGCCACCCTGTTCGCGGCGGACCTAGACGACGTCACGGTGCTCGAGCCATTTGCCGGCACCCCGGGCGGCGCACTCGACCGGGTACGGATGGTCAACATAACCGGCACGACCGAGCTGCGGGGCAGCGAGCTGTTGCTGCGCTACCTGTGGGGCGACTTCAAGCTGACAGGAAGCTACCTCTTCCTCGATTCGAGCGAGCCAGTCCCGGGCGGCGGACGCCAGGACATCGCCCTGACACCGCGGCATACCGCGGGGCTGGTGGCGATGTGGGAACGGCACGGCGAATTCCGGGCGGGGTTAGAGATGTACTACACAGGCGAACAGCGCGTGGAGGACAGCCCTTACCGGACGGTCAGCAATCCCTATCTCGATGTCGGCTTCCTCGCAGAAATCACGCGGGGGCCTGCAAGCTGGTTCATCAACGCGGAGAACATCCTCGATGTGCGCCAGACGAAGGAGGAGCCACTCTTGCTGCCGCAGCGGGCGCCGGATGGTCAGTGGACGACAGATATCTGGTCGCGCAATGACGGCTTCATCGTGAATGGCGGTGTGCGGCTGAAATTCTGAGCCTGTAAGATTAACCCCTCGGCGCCGGAAGTGTGGCGTCGGGGGCGCGGGCGTAGACGGGGGTTGGGGGGTGTTTGGCGGGTCTGAAGGCGGAAGCCTTTAGGGCGGCGGTGATGGCGCTGGGCAGCAGCGGGCGCAGGTCGAGCGACTTTGCGAGCGGGCCGAGAGCTTCGGCGCCGTCCATGAAGACGGGCGCGTGAAAGCCCGTGAGCATGTGCGTCAGGTCCGCGAGGGAAACCTCCATCACCTCGGCGATGCCCTCCCCTTCCGCGATGCCTTGCACCCACCAGGTCTGGTCCGGCGGGCGGCGCTGCGCCTGGAGGCAGCCGAGGGCGGGCCCTTCGAAGCCGGGCGGAATGGCCGCTTCAAGACTGGTGACGCCGATCGCTTCGGCGCGGGTCACGAGGGCGAGGCCGCGGGCATAGGCGACGCCAATGCGCAGGCCGGTAAAACTGCCCGGGCCGGTGACAACCGCGATCCGGTCCAGATCGGCGAGCGTCAGATGCTCTGTGGACAGAATTTCGGCAACGAGCCCAGGCAGGCGGCGTTCCTGGCCGCGCGGCATCGCCTCGCGCAGGTCCGTCAGGATCTCGCCGTCCCGAACGAGGGCGGCTTCCATCGTGCTGAAAGCGGTGTTCAGGCCAAGGACGAGCATTCGCGTTTCTTTTCGGGGTGCCGCTGCGTTAGAAGATGCGGCAGGCCTGGTCAAAGTCGAGGCGCGGGCTGCGGTCGAACAGCTTGGACTTGTCGCCATAGCCGATATTGCAGAGAAAGTTGGCGCGCCAATGCGTCATCTCGCCATCTTCGCTTTCGAAGAACTCGCGGTTGACGCCGGCCGCATCGAAGCCGCTCATGGGGCCACAATCGAGGCCGATGGCGCGGGCCGCGAGCATCAGATAAGCGCCCTGCAGCGAGCCATTGCGGAAGGCAGTTTCATCCCGGTTGTTGTTGAACCAGTCCTTCGCGCCGGGCGCGTGCGGGAAAAGTTGCGGGATCTTTTCCTGGAAGGCGAGGTCAAAAGCGACGATGACAGTCCACGGCGCGGCGGCGGTCTTGGCGCGGTTGCCTTCGCTCATCAGCGGCAGGAGGCGTTCCTTGCCGGCGGGCGTGTGCACGAAGACGAACCGGGCGGGCGAGCAGTTGGCGCTGGTCGGGCCCATCTTGGCGAGGTCGTAGACCGCGCGGACGAGGATCTCGGGCACGTCCTTCTCGAGAAAGCCGTTCTGGCTGCGGGCATCGCGGAAGATCACATCAAGGGCATGATCGTTGACGGGGTGGGCCATGGCGGGGTCCTTTGATCAGGTCTGGAAATGAGGGAAAGAGCAGGAACAGGGGGGTCTAGAGCACGGCCTCGACGGCGGTGACTTCGGGCACATAGGTGCGCAGCATGTTCTCGATCCCGGATTTCAGCGTCATCGTGGACGACGGGCAGCCGGCGCAGGCGCCGCGCATGTTGAGGTGGACGACACCGGTTTCGGCATCGAAGCTGCGGAAGGTGATGTCGCCGCCATCCTGCGCCACGGCCGGACGCACGCGGGTTTCGATCAGTTCCTTGATCTCGTTCACGATCTCGGCGGTCTCGCCCTCATAGACGATTTCATCATCGCTGGCGCCGACCCCGGACTCGTCAACCACCGGCAGGCCAGCCATGTAATGGTCCATGATGGCGGCCAGCACCATCG
The DNA here is from genome assembly GCF_016125515.1 of Hyphomonas sp. GTDB lineage: Bacteria > Pseudomonadota > Alphaproteobacteria > Caulobacterales > Hyphomonadaceae > Hyphomonas. The sequence goes on along the minus strand of NZ_WGLO01000020.1, from coordinate 71,335 downwards.
GCTTCACATGTTTCCAGTCGCTGGAGGCGGTCTTGCTGATCGAGACGAAATCCGAGCCGAGGAAGACACGGTCCACACCGTCGACCTGGAACAGGGCGCGGGCCAGGAGGCTGGCGCGGGCGCTGGCGGCGTCGGGATAGTCAAACGGGCCCAGATGGCCCGCGACAGGCGGCCCGGGCAGGAATTTGACCGTATCGGGGTTCGGGGTCGCTTCCGTCTGGATGAACATGACAGGCCTCGCTTTCTGCAGGAGACATGGCCTGCAACGAGCCCCAGTTCAAGGGACGCCGGTCGCCTCGTCCTCAGCCGTGACCGAGGCCACCTCGTCGATCACCGGCGCCGGCGGGGCCAGACGGTCGGCGAGATAGCGCGAGGCGTTCTCCGCTTCGGTCAGGTAATAGGCCATCGTGGCGAGGTGGTTGGGCAACAGGGCGCCGGACCCGATCTGGTTCGAGACGAAGACGGGCTTCATGTCGGCGGCGCGTTTCCAGGCAGTTTCGGCACGGTTCAGCGCGACGGAGAGTTCGGTGTCACCGGTGAGGCCATAGGCGCGGGCCTTGCCGGCGACGATCAACTGGTGAGCGAGATGAGCGCGGGCCTTGGCGGCGTAGAAGGCGGTGATGTCTTCCGTGCTGGCGGGCCAGGCGCTTTGCTCGGCATTGATCCGGTCCGACAGTGCGGCGCGGTCCTGCCCGGCCCAGGCGGCGAAGAGCTGCATCTCGCGCGGCAGCGTTTCTTCCGGGGAAGGACGAACCGCGAGACCGCGCGAGGCGCGTGTGTCGAAGCGGTTGAGGGCTTCGGCTGCGGCGGTGAGGCGCGGGCGCATGTCTTCGCCCGGTACGGCCTTCAGGAGGCGCGAGGCGGCGGAAAGGTCATCGTCCGGGCCATCGGCATTGGCAGCGACCTCGGCGAGGAGGGCGGTGTGGTCCGACAGGCCGGAGGCGGTGGCTTCCTGCCAAGCCGGTAGCGCGGTGAGACGGGCCTGCGGATGCCAGGCCGGACGGTCGGCCGCCCAGCCGGCGCCGGCGAGCTCGCGGGCGATCTTGTGGATGGCGACGCCGACGACCGAGACCGACCAGCTCTGGTCTCCAGGGATCACGATGGCGCTGTCATCGATATGGCTGGAGAGGACCGTGGCGGCCGGATAAGCGCCGATCACGGCCAGCAAGGCAGACACCTTCAGCAGGCCGACGAACCGGCGCCAGGCCTTCTGGAAACCCAGCATGATCGGGCTTGGTTCAGCATGCTCCAGCGAAATGAAATGCTCGGGCTCCGGCGCCGGACGCGGCTTGGCACGAAGGTCCTCGTCATAGGCCTTCGGGAGCTTCGCGGCAGCTGCGCGTGAGGGCATCGGTTTGCGCCTGTCCTGAGCGGGTTGCTGGGAGGGTTTCATATTAGACAACTATGCTGCGAACACTGTGCCAATAACAGGGCGAAGGTGCATGAAATTTCAGATATGTGCAGTGATTGGCCACATAAAGTGCATTAACCAGCGGTCGGGATTACTTCGGCCTGGGTGATGACCTGCTCTTCGGTGCCTGATTCGTCTGTGAACGTCAGGATCAGGTCCACGGACTCGCCCAGCTGGAGAGGTTTAACGCCGAAGAACATGAGGTGGTTTCCGCCCCGCTGCAGCACGAGTGGGGTGGCTTCCGAGACCTGGAAGGACTCGACCTGGCGCATCTGCATCATGCCGTTTTCCATCGACATGGTGTGCAGCTCGACCTTGTCTGCCGCGGGCGTGGTGACACCGGTGAGTACTTTGGGGGCGCCGGTGACGCTGACATGCAGGCCGCCGCCGGTGACCGCGCGGCCTTCAGGCGGCTGGACGATGAAGGCATCGCGCACTTCGATCTCGGCGCTTTCAACCGCGGCGGGCGCCGAAGCCGGTCCACCGCAGGCACCGAGCAGCAGGATGGCGGGCAGAATGAGGCGGTTCAGGACGCGCATGGTCGTTCCTCCGGTTGGGGTACCGGAAGGATGCGGAGCGTTGCCGCTTAAGACAAGCGTTTAGTCTGCCGCAGCGACCGCGCGCCGCGCCTCAGGGACGCCAGAAGCCGACGACGCGGCGGACCTCGTCCATGATCGGGGCCGAGACGGCGTTGGCGCGTGCAGCGCCGTCTGCCAGCACACGGTCGATGCCCGCCGGATCGGCGAGGTGTTCCCGGAAGCGCGCGGTAATCGGTGACAGGTGGGCGACCGTGACCTCCGCAAGCGCCAGCTTGAACACGCCGAAGCCCTTCCCCTCGAATTCCGCGAGCACACTGTCGACGGTGCGGTCCGAGAGCGCGGCGAAGATACCGACGAGGTTCTCGACCTCGGGGCGGCCTTTCAGCTCTTCGGCGGTGGCGGGGATAACGCCGGCATCCGTCGTGGCCTTCTTGATCTTCTTCGAGATCGCGTCGGCATCGTCCATCAGCGTGATGCGCGAAAGGTCCGACGGGTCGGATTTCGACATCTTCTTGGTGCCGTCCTTCAGCGACATGATGCGGGCGCCGGGGCCCTTGATCATGGGTTCGGGCAGCGGGAAGAAGCCGGGCACACCGTATTCACGGTTGAACCGGTCGGCGATGTCGCGGCTGAGTTCCAGATGCTGCTTCTGGTCTTCGCCCACGGGGACGTGCGTGGCCTTGTAGGCGAGGATGTCGGCCGCCTGCAGGACCGGATAGGTGAACAGGCCGACAGAGGCGCGCTCGGAATCCTTGCCGGCCTTGTCCTTGAACTGGGTCATCCGCTCGACCCAGCCCATGCGGGCGACGCAGTTGAAGATCCAGGCAAGTTCGACATGCGCGAGGACCGAGGACTGCGCGAAGATCACTGATTTTTCCGGATCGACACCGGCGGCCAGGAAGGCCGCGGCGATCTGGCGGGTCTGGTCGATCAGCGCGCCGCGCTCGACCGGCAGGGTGATGGCGTGCAGGTCCACAACACAGAAGATGCAGTCATGGCCTTCGGCCTGAAGGTCTGCGAATTTCTTGAGGGCGCCGAGATAGTTGCCGAGATGGAGGTTTCCCGTCGGCTGGATGCCGGAGAATACGCGTTGCGGGCCGGTATAGGCGGGGGTCGTGTTCGTCATGATCCGGGGCGTTTAGCCTGTTTGATCAGCGCCGCAAAGCCTGCCGGATGTCGCTGATCCGGACGGCGCCGGTGATCAGGGCGGCCAGGCCGTAGATCAGGGCGGCGGCCAGGACGACCAGACCGGCCGCGAGCGACTTGGAGCCGTAAACGGCCGCCTGGATGGCGGGGAACTGCCAGAGCATCAGCGCAATGCCGATGGACAGGATCATCGTCGCGAGGCCGGCCCGGATGAGGCCGCCGGCGAGGCGCGCGCCTGGCCGGTACCAGCCGCGCCGCGCGAGGGCGAAGCCAAGCAGCAGCGCATTGCACCAGGCCGCCGTGCTGGTGGCAATGGCGAGGCCGGGAAATCCCTCGCGGCCGACCGAGTTCAGCCAGAAGAACAGGCCCGCGCCGAGCAGTGTGTTGATGGCGACCGAGACGAGCGCATAGCGCATCGGGGTCTTGGTATCTTCTCGGGCGAAGAAGGGCGGCGCGAGCACTTTGATCAGCACGAAGGCCGGCACACCCCAGGCGAAGTGGAACAGTGCGCCGCCGGCGGCAGCGGCATCAGACGCAAGGAAGGCCCCGCGCACGAAGAAGGCATCGATCAGGAAGACCGGCGCGATCATCAGGCCAGCAGCGGCGGGGAAGGTCAGCGCCATGGCGAGGCCGAGGCCTTCATCCATGGTGCGGGCACCGGCTTCGGTGTCCCCTGCCCGCGCGGCGCGGCTGAGGCGCGGCAGGATGGCGACGCCGACCGCAACGCCGACCAGCCCGAGGGGCAACTGGTAGAGACGGTCGGCCGCGTAGAGCCAGCTCTTGGCGCCGACCTCGAAACTCGCGAGGGACTGGCTGACGATGATGTTGATCTGTGTGCCGGAGGCCGCGATCGTACCCGGCACAGCGAGCATCAGCACCTTCTTCACGGCGGGGGTGAGGCGCGGCCAGCCGATCAGGCCGAGCTTCACACCCTGATGCGAGACGCCCCACCAGAGCACGCCGGCCTGCAGCAGGCCCGCGATGAAGAAGGCAATGGCGGCGTAGGTGGCGGTAGTCTGCGGCGAGGTGCCGAGCAGGCCCGCCGGGATGAGGCAGAGATTGAGCAGCGTCGGCGCGCCGGCCGAAAGGACGAAGCGTTCCAGCGAGTTGAGCACGCCCGACAGGAGCGCCGCGATGGCCATGAAGGTGAGGTAGGGCATGGTGATGCGCGTCAGCATCACCGCGAGATTGTAATTCGCCGTGTCGTCGGCCTGCCCGCCATGGATGACCAGCAGGACCCAGGGCATGAAGACCTGGGCCAGGATGGTGAGGGCGGCGGTGGCGGCGAAGAGAACGCGCATCGCGTCGTCGGCCACCGCGCGGGCAGCCTCCGGCCCTTCGGCCTCCAGCGTGCGGGCATAGGTGGGCACGAAGGCCGAGGCGAAGGCGCCTTCGGCAAAGATACGGCGGAACAGATTCGGGAATTGCTGGGCGGTCGCCCATGCGTCGCCGACAGGCCCTGCCCCGATCTTGGCGGCCAGAATGATATCGCGCGCAAAGCCGAGGATACGGCTTGCGAAGGTAAGGGACGCCTGCACGGCGGTGTTGCGAACCAGGCTCATGACGTCCGCTTTCCCTGAATTCTCAGAAGCTGTCCACGGCCCGTGACCGCCGGAGCTTGCGGGCCGGCGTATGGGGCGCGTCCGGTTCTTCGCGCGAGAGAACGGCCATAAGACGTTCTTTCAGGGTCTCTTTGCGGGCTTTTGACAGATGGCCGCCGGCGGTTGTCTCGGACTGGACATAGAACGCATCGAAGACCCGCTCACCGTAGGAACCGACGTGCGCGGAGTGGATCGACAATTTCAGCTCGGCCAGGACTTCGGCCACTTCATGCAGCAGGCCCGGCCGGTCGCGGGCGGCGATGTCGACCACGGTATAGTCGGCCGAGATGTCGTCATGGATCTGCACCGAGGGCTGGACCAGGAAGGCAGCCTCGCGGCGGCTGGCGCGGGACTTGACGCCGCCTTTCGGCGGATTGCCGGCCAGCGCCGCCAGGATCGCCTTTTCCAGCGTGACCAGACGCGCCGGATCGCCCTCGCCGAAGGGCAGACCGCGGATGTCCTGCAGCATGAACACGTCGACGATGCGTCCGCCGCGCGAGGTGAAGACCTGTGCGGCGACGATGTTGGCACCCTGGCGCACAAGCGTGCCGGCGAGATCGGCGAAGAGGCCGGTGCGGTCCGCACCCGAGACGAGCAGCGCGACCGCGCCGCCCTCGGGCGCCATTCGCGTGGTGACGACATCGCCGCCCTTGGCGAGCGCCGAGGCGTGCCAGGCGATGTCGTCGGCATCGAAGCCGGTCCAGTAGGCTGTTTCGAGTTCGAGCAGGAGCGGCGGCAGGCTGCCGAGCCGGTCGATGATGGCGGCGCGGCGGTCTTCGGCGCGGCGTTCAAGTTCGCTCTGCACGCCCGCTTCGTCCGTACGCCCACCACGCAGGGCGGCGGCCGTGTTGTGGTAGAGATCGGCGAGGAGCTGGCCTTTCCAGGCATTCCAGACGGCCGGCCCGACGGCTTTGATGTCGGCCACGGTGAGGATGTAGAGCAGGCGCAGGCGTTCGAGCGACCCGACGAGGCCGGCGAATTTCGCCACGGTGCGCGGATCGGTGATATCGCGCTTCTGGGCCGTCTCGCTCATTTCGAGATGGTGGCCAACCAGCCAGACGACGAGGTCGGTTTCCTCCTTCGGCAGGCCGAGCCGCTCGCAGGCTTTGCGAGAGGTGATCATGCCGGCGATCTGCTGGTCGCCTTTGCCCTTGCCTGTATCGTGCAGCAGCATCGCGAGGTAAAGCGCGCGGCGGTTTTCGATCGTGCCGAAGAGTTCATGGGCCAGCGGGGCGATGTCGCCGCGCCCGTGTTCGAGGTCTGCAATGATGGCGACCGCGCGCAGCGTATGCTCATCAACCGTATAGTGATGATACATATTGAACTGGGTCTGCGCGACGATAGTGCCGAACTCGGGAATCGCGCGGCCGAGCACGCCGGCCTCGTTCATGCGGCGCAGCGTCGGCCCCGGATCGCTGCCGCCGAGGATGGCGTCGAGGATCAGGGTGCGGGCGGCCGGCGTTTCGCGGACCGATTCGTTCAGCCCCCGGAGCTTCCGCGTGAGCACGGTCAATGCGGCGGGATGGATGTCCTTCTGCTCGCGCCGGGCGATGGTGAACAGGCGGATCATGTTTAGTGGATCGGCCGCCATGACATCGTCGCTGGTGATGTTGATCCTGCCGGCCTCGATCAGGAAGCCCGGCTCCGGCAGCGCCTGGGGCGGGCGCACCGGCAGGAAGCGGCGCAGGCCTTCCGGCTTTTTCTTGTGCTCGGCTTCCAGCTTGGCCGCGATGATTCGCGTCAGGCCGCCGACATCCTTGGCGACAAGGAAATAGCGCTTCATGAAGCGCTCGACGCCCTGCTGGCCTTCGCGGTCGCGGTAGCCCATGCGGGCGGCGATCTCGGGCTGCAGGTCGAAGCTGAGACGGTCTTCGGCGCGGCCGGTGACGAAATGCATGTGGCAACGCACGGTCCACAGGAACCGCGCTGCGCGGATGAAGACCGTGTACTCATGGTCTGTAAACGGACCATCGCGCATCACGTCTTCCAGTGTGATGCCGCCGTTCATGTGCTTGACGATCCAGTAGAGCGTCTGCAGATCGCGCAGACCGCCCTTCCCTTCTTTCAGGTTCGGTTCGACCACATAGCGCGCGTCGCCCATGCGGGCATGGCGGGCGTCGCGCTCGGCCAGCTTGTCGGCAATGAACTGGGCATCGTTGCCCCTTACGGCCTCGCGCTGGAACAGCGCCACCATGTCATTGGCAAGATCCTGATCGCCGCAGATGAAGCGCGAATCCAGGAGGCTGGTCTTGATGGTGACGTCTTCCTGCGCCTGCTTCACACACTCCATCGGTGTGCGGAAGGCGTTGCCAACCTTCAGGCCCATGTCCCATAGGGCATAGAGCATGTATTCGATCACACTCTCCGTATGCGGACTGGCCTTGTAGGCCCGCAGGAAGAGCAGGTCCGTGTCTGAGGACGGCGCCATGACGCCGCGGCCATAGCCGCCGGTTGCCACGATCGCGAGACGCTCGGCCTCGGTGGGGTTCGAGGCACGGTGCACGTGGGTGACGGTAAAATCGTAGAGCGCGTGGATTACCTCGTCCTGCACGGCGGCGAGCAGGCGCCCGGTGTCGAGGCCGTCAGCGCCTTGCTGGAGACGCTCCTGCGCAATCAGGCGGCCACGGAACATGGCGCCATGCAGCAGGTTCAGTGCGCCTTTGCGGGCGGCAGACGGGTCGGACAGGTTGTCCAGCGCGGCCGCGGTCAGCTTTACGCGCAGCGCCCGACCGTCGATGATATCGGCAATGCGCCAGCGGCCCGGGCGCCGGGACGAGAGCGCGCGATTGACCAGCGTCGGAGGGGAATTCGGGGAGTCGGGTGGGGTCATGTGCTGCCAGCATAGCAGGTTTGGAAGCGCGTTCTACGGGCGCCTTTCGCTGAGAACCGGCAAGATCCGCGACTTCTTGACGACCCCATAGGCAAAACTCGTCTCGATGGAGGCGATGGCCGGGAGTTTCTGGATGGTTTCACGCACCAGATGCTCATAATCGTCGAGGCTGCGCGCCACGACCCGCAGCTCGTAATCGGCGCCGCCGGTCATCAGGTAGCAATCCAGGATGGCATCGGTTTCGGCAATCTTTCGCTCGAAGGCCTGCACATTTTCCTGAGAATGGCTGGCGAGGCGGATGCGGACAAGACAGGTGATGGGATAGCCGCAGGCTTTCTGGTCCACGAGGGCGGTGTAGCCCTGGATCAGTCCCGACGCCTCGAGGTTGCGCACGCGGCGCAGACAGGGCGAAGGCGACAAGCCGACCTGCTCGGCCAGTTCGAGATTGGTGAGGCGGCCATCGCGCTGGAGGGCTCGAATGATATTGGCATCTATTGCGTCCATATCGATTAATAATGGTATTTCATGCCAATCTGCAAACTATTTTAAGCACAATATGGCAGGATTTACCCAAGGGAAAGCGCTATACTGGGGTCAGACAAGGGAGATTGACCGATGGCCTATGACGCAACCCGCCCGGCGGGGCCCGCGACCCGCGCAATCCACCACGGCTATGACCCAGCCGAGAACGGCAATGCGCTGACCCCGCCGCTGCACCTGACCTCGACCTTCGCCTTCCCCGACGCCGAGACAGGCGGCGCCCTGTTCGCCGGTGAGGCCGAGGGGCACATCTACTCACGCATCTCGAACCCGACCGTGGCCCTGCTGGAGGCGCGCATCGCGAACCTCGAGGGCGCCGAGGCGGGCCTCGCCACCGCCAGCGGCATGGGCGCGATCAGTTCATTGATGTGGACCTTGCTGAAGCCCGGCGACGAGATCATCACCGACAAGACACTGTATGGCTGCACCTTCGCCTTCATGCGCGACGGTCTCGCGCGCTTCGGCATCCAGATCACGCATGTGGACCTGCGCGATCCGGCGAACCTGTCCGCGGCGATCAGCGCGAAGACGCGGATCGTGTATTTCGAGACGCCCGCGAACCCCAACATGCGCCTCGTCGATATTGCTGCGGCGAGCCGGATCGCGCACGGCGCCGGCGCGCTTGTGGTGGTCGACAACACCTATGCCTCGCCGCTGATCACCCGGCCGATCGAACTGGGCGCGGACTTCGTGGTTCACTCGGCGACCAAGTATCTCGGCGGACACGGCGACCTCATCGCCGGCATGATGCTGGGCCGCGCCGATGCGATCAAGGACGTGCGCATGGTTGGCGTGAAGGACATGACCGGCTCGGTGATGGCGCCGTTCAACGCGATGCTGGTGATGCGTGGCCTGAAGACCCTGCAGCTGCGCATGGCGCGTCATTGCGCGAGCGGAATGCGCGTGGCCGAATGGCTGGAGGCGCAGCCGGGCGTTGAGGCCGTGTACTATCCGGGCCTGAAAAGCCACCCGCAGCATGAGCTGGCCAAGCGCCAGATGGACGGGTTCGGCGGCATGATCGCACTAGAACTGAAAGGCGGCTATGAGGCGGGCATCGCGATGATGAACCGCCTGCAGATGATCCGCCGCGCGGTGAGCCTCGGCGATGCGGAGACGCTGATCCAGCACCCGGCCAGCATGACGCACTCGACCTATTCGCGCGAAGAGCGCCTAGAGCATGGCATCAGCGACGGGCTGGTGCGCCTGTCGGTCGGGCTGGAGGATGTCGAGGACATCATCGCAGATCTGGCCGACGCGCTGGGGACCAACGCGCGCTAGCCGACGATCACATGCTCATTGCTGAACGAGAGCGGTGAGTTGGCAAGGTCGATGAAATTCGTTGCGTCCGCGAGGAGTTCAGCGCTGGCCCTGGCAGCAGCTTCACTGGTGTTGGCGGCCATGGTCGCGTCGCTTTCGAACCAGAGTTCGGCGACGACGTCATAGGCATCCGGGCCGCCGCGTGACGCCTGCATGGCGCCATTCAGGGAGCCATGGCCGGTATGAGCCTGGACGTAGCGCAGACTGCCGAGCGCGCTGGCGTGCTTGGCCACCAGCGGCGCATGGTCCTCACGCCAATAGCGCTGGAACTCTTCCTGGCTGCGCTGCGGCAAGCGGCGGAAGTAGAAGTTGAGTTTGATCATGCCCGCAAGCCAGGCGCGCCCCTTGCCTCTTTCCATTCAATCCGGGGCTTTGGCGGAAGAAGCGTTGCGCGATTCTCGGTGCATGATAGGCCTTGGACCGTAAGTCAGTGGGGAAACACTTTTGGGGAAACTGTTTCAGGAATTGCGGCGCCGGAACGTGTTCCGGGTGGCAGGCGTGTACGCCGTCGTCGGTTGGCTGCTGATCCAGATCATCGTGGCCGTGAAGGCACCGCTGGACCTGCCGGGCTGGACGGATACGTTCTTCATCGTGCTGGTGCTGGCGGGATTCCCGATTGCGATGCTGTTTGCGTGGGCGTTCGAGATGACGCCGGAGGGCATGAAGCGCACAGCGGCTGTGTCTCAAGGCGAGAGCATCGCCGCAAAGACCGGAAGCCGGCTGGACTTCATCATCATTGGCGGTCTTGCGCTGGTCGGCGCGCTGATCATCGGCGACCGCCTGATGCCGGAGACGGGGATAGGCGCCGCCGGGCCGCAAGTGGCAAAAGGCGAGGCGTCGGCGTCCGTGGCGGTGCTGCCGTTCATCGACCTTTCGCCGGATGGTGATCAGGAGTTTTTCTCTGACGGAATTTCCGAGGAAATCCTGAATGTGCTCGTGCGCATTCCGAAACTGAAAGTCGCGGGGCGGACCTCCAGCTTTTCCTTCAAGGGACAGAACGAGGACCTGCGCGAGATCGGCGCGGCGCTGGGCGTCGACCATGTGCTGGAAGGCAGCGTGCGCAAATCCGGCACGAAGCTGCGCATCACGGCGCAGCTGATCCGTTCGAATGATGGCTTCCATATGTGGTCGGAAACGTATGACCGTGAACTGACGGATGTGTTCGACATTCAGGATGACATCGCCAAGGCGGTGGCCGGGGAGCTTGCGCTGTCGCTCGGCCTCAAGTCAGACGAGTCGCTGATTGTTGACCGGACGGACGACATCGAGGCCTATGAGAAATACCTGAAAGCCCGCCAGCTCTTCCTGGCGCGCGGCCGGGAGAATCTTGATGCTGCGCTGTTGCTGTTGAACGAAGTCACAGCGCGCGATCCGGACTTTGCGCCTGCCTGGGCGCTGATCGGTAACACCTATGTCGTCTACGAAGCCTACCAGCCGGGCAATCCACCAGATGGCGATTGGCATCAGTGGCGCGCGATCGGACTTGCAGCCTCGGAACGGGCGATTACCCTCGACCCGGGCAATGCTGAAGCCCATATGAGCCGTGCGTCGCTTATGGTCTACTCAGGCGACCTTATCCCAGGCGCGGAAGAGTTGGACAAGGCGGTTGACCTTGCCCCTGACAACGCGGCCGTCCTCGATCTTGCGGCGCAAATGCTGTTAGCTCTAGGGTATCGCCAGGAAGCCAGAAGCCTTGCACAGCGGGCGGTCGAGAGTGATCCGCTGGTCTCCATCTACCGGAACACGCTCGGCAATGCAGTGGCGTTTAGCGGCGCAAGTCCGGACGCGCCCGATCCGGCAGAAGAAGCACTGAAACAATATGCAAAGGTCAGGGAGATCAACCCCGACATGATCTACGGCTACACGAACCCTTTTCGAACCCTCCTGATTGACGGTAAATTCGACGAAGCCGAGGCGATGTTCCAGATGGCTGTTGACAGGGGGTTGATACCGCCTGACGCAATGGCGGACGTGAAGTCAGCCCTGTCTGCCGCCCGTCAGGGAGAAGCGGGCGCGCCAGCGCTTCGCGCCCTGCTTGCGGCGAACCCGACCCTAGACGGCACGATTGCCATCTTGCTGAAGGACCCGGACCTGACGATTGCCATGATGCAACCTGCATGGGACGCAGCATACCAGAGCGAACCGGCGCTTTTCTTCCTCAGACCCGCCAGCATTTACCAGCATCCGAAATGGAAAGCTCAGGTCCGCAAGCAAGGCGTCCTCGCCCTCTGGAAATCGCGCGGGTTTCCCGCCTGGTGCAAGCCTGTGGGCAAGGACGATTTCGCGTGTACCGGCTGACAGAGGCGTGTGATGGGCGGTAATTTCACACGGGAAATCCTGCGCTGGCTGCATATCACCGGCGGCATGATCCTTCTGGCCTATGTCTACTCGCCGCTGGTGGAAAACCCGTTCTTCGTGACCAGCACGAAGTACGTGATTTTCCCCGGGCTGGCGCTCAGCGGTCTGGTGCTGTGGCAACTCCCGCTGATCCGCGGCGTGATGCGGCGCAAGGACTAGAGCAGATCCCCGCCGCAGGCGGCGGCCGTCGTGCCATCCTTCTTGAAGGCGCGGATGACGTTCTTGCCAGTGATCCATTTGTGCACTTCATCCGGACCATCGACGAGGCGCTGGGAGCGAACGTGCGTGTACCAGGCGGCGAGCGGCGTATCGAGCGAATAGCCGAGCGCGCCGTGCAACTGGATCGCCGTGTCGACCACGTCATGCACCATGTTGGCGAGATAGACCTTGGCGATACCGTTTTCCTGGCGGATGTCCATGCCGTTCTCGGCCTTGTAGGCAATGTGCATCAGCATCAGGCGGGCAATATAGATCTTGCTCGCGCAATCGGCGAGCATGAACTGTACGCCCTGGCGCTCGTCGAGTTTCTTGCCGAACGTGGACCGTTTGGTGACATGTTCCGTGGCCAGATCAAGTGCGCGCTGGGCCATGGCGACATTGTGCATGCCGTGGCGCAGACGGCCGTAAGCGAGCCGGTGCTGGCCCATCGCGAAGCCCTGCCCTTCCCCGCCGAGCAGGTTTTCTTCCGGCACGACAAGGTTCTCGATCTTCACCTCGGCATGGCCGCCGCCCATCTCGGCATAGTGGGGCCCATGCACGGCCATCGTGGGGATGTCTCGGATGATGTTGTAGCCGGGGTTCGGCAGCTCGACGATGAAGGTTGAGTATTGCTGGTGGCGCGGCGCTTCCGGATTGGTCCTGGCCATGACGACCGCGATGTCGGCGGCGGTGGCGGCGGAGGAGAACCATTTCTCGCCGTTGAGGACATAATTGCCCTTGCCGTCCTTCACGGCGGTGGTCTGCATGCCGGTCGCGTCGGCGCCAGCGGCCTTCTCAGTCATCGAATAGCAGATGCGCTTGTCACCGTTGATCAGCGGCTTGAGGTATTTCTCCTTCTGGAAATCCGTGCCATGGGCGAGCAGCGTCAGCATGGTCGCATCGTCCGGACCCTGAGAATTCATCGAAAGGGCGCCGAGATGGCTCTGGCCGAGTTCCATCTGCACAAGGGCGTTGGCGAGCGGGCCAAGCCCCATGCCGCCATGCTCGACCGGGAAGAAGGGCAGCCACAGGCCCTGCGCGCGGGCTTTCTGGCGCAACTCCTTCAGCACCGTCTTGTACGCCTTGCCGGCCGCCATTTCCTTTTCGGCGGGGATGCATTCTTCCTGCACCCACTTGCGCACGCGCGCGCGGATCTCGTTGGCTTCTTCCGGAATCGTGAAATCGATGGCCATGGCGTTTCTCCCTGTTTGTTTGGGGAGAGGCTAAACCCGAACCCGCAGGCAAAAAAGGCTGCCTTCGCGTCAGGGGGCGGCCGGATAGTCCACGCGCTCGAGATAAAGCCCGTCACTGGGCGCGACGGGACCGCAGGCGGTGCGGTCGGCGGCTGCGAGGATATCCGAGATCCATTCCGGGCGCTGGAAGCCACGGCCGACTTCGACGAGGCTGCCGACCATCGAGCGCACCTGCCGGTGCAGGAAGCTCTGCGCCGAGCAGGTGATCTCGATCCGGTCGCCGAAGCGGGCGACGTCCAGCCGGTCGAGCGTCTTGACCGGGCTGGCAGCCTGACAAGCCGTATCGCGGAAGGTCGTGAAGTCGTGATGGCCGAGCAGGCGCTGCGCCGCCGCGTGCATTGCGGCGGCGTCCAGCTTTGACGGAACGCGCCAGGCCAGGCCGCGCTCCAACGCCAGATCGGCGCGCCGGTTGATGATGACATACCGGTAGTGGCGCGCGGTGGCCGAGAAACGGGCGTGGAAGTCGTCGCTGACCTGCTCGGCCTTGAGCACGGCGATCGGATGCGGGCGCAGATGGAAGTTCATTGCGTCGGCGACCTTGTCCGGCCGGTCCTGCGCGAGGTCCATATGAGCGACCTGGCCGGTCGCGTGGACGCCGGAATCGGTACGCCCTGCCCCGGTCACCTCGACCGGTTGGCCGTCGAGCTTGGCGGCGGCGTCTTCGAGCGCGGCCTGCACGGTCGGCACGCCGGGCAGCTTCATCCAGCCCTGGTACGGGCCGCCATTATATTCGAGGAGGAGCTTGTAGCGGGGCATGGCTTGGCGCTGCCAGTCCGGCGGGGTTTGGTCAACTCCCGGGCGCGGCATCCGGCACGCTGTGGCGCAGCTTCAGCCAGATGATGGCGCAGAAAAGCATGATCGCCATGCCGTTCCAGAAGATGATGCTGGGCGCGTGCCCGAGCCAGCCATATGCCCCCCAGAGGACCGACCCGGTCAGGGCCATCAGGTAGGTCGTCAAGGAGACATCGCGGGCCTGCCTTGTGCGGATGATCTTGATCGCCTGAGGCGCGGACGCGAAGGTGCCGAACAGGCCGGCCACGAAGCCGAGCAGTTCGAGGGGAGAGAGGGTCATGCGAGATGCCTGTATCGATCAGCTGAAGGCGGGGGGATAGGTGAGCGTACCGGAAGCCGGGGCGCCTTCGCGCAGGCGCTGGGCCATGAAATGCGGTCCAGACCAAGGCGCCGCGAACGGTCGTGCAGCCTCTGCGGAGAATCCGAAGCGCGGATAATAGGCGGGATGACCAAGGACGAAGACGATTGTCTCGCCGAGGTCATCAAGATCTTCAAGACCGGTGCGGACCAGATAGCTGCCGATCCCGCTGCGCTGAAGGCCCGGCCAGGCGCACATCGGTCCGAGTCCGACGCCCGTTGGCTCACCATCGATCCGGATGCGGAAGAATTCGATATGACCCAAGATGCCGGACTCCCCAACCGCCACGAGGGAAACCAGACTGTCGCCATCGCCGTGAAGGCGGCGTGTGATGCGGGCCTCGTCCGGGCCGCCAAAGGCGGCATCGTTCAGCGCCGCAATGGCATCCATGTCACCGGCCTGGGTCGGGCGGATCCAGAAGCTGGTCATGCGAAATGGTCACCTGCGGCAAGCGGTGTGCCGACGAGGAAATCGCGCGCGCCAAACGGTTTGCCACCAGGCTTTTGCAGCCGGAGAAGGCGGACGGCGCGGCCATCGCCGCAGGCAACCGTCAACCGGTCGTCAAGGAGCGTGCCGGGCGGCGTGCCGGGGCTCCAGACGTCCGACAATTCGCTGAACAGAAGTTTCAGGCGCACCGGACCCTGATCGCTTTTGCATTCACACCAGGCGCCGGGCGCGGGCGAGAGGCCGCGGATCCGACAGTCGATCTCGGCGGCGGGCCGCGTCCAGTCAATGCGCTGGTCTTCCGCCGTGATCTTGGCAGCGTAGGTCATGCCGTCCTCGCGCTGGGCCACGGGCCTCAGCGTGCCATCGGCCAGACCGGCAAGCGCGCGGGGCGCCAGTTCAGCGGCGAGGATGGCCAGCCGGTCATGCAGCGTGCCAGCCGTATCCTCTGCCGTGATCGGTGTACGGACGGAGGCGAGGACAGGGCCGGTGTCGAGACCCGCTTCCATCATCATCGCATCGATGCCGGTTTCTGTGTCGCCCGCCATCATCGCGCGCTGGATCGGCGCCGCGCCGCGCCAGCGCGGCAGGATGGAGGCGTGCATGTTGAGACAGCCGAGGCGCGGCGCGTCGAGGATCGGCTGCGGCAGGATGAGGCCGTAGGCGACGACGACGGCGGCATCGAGACCGAGCGCTGCAAAGGCGGCCTGCTCTTCCGCCTTTTTCAGGCTCTTCGGTGTGCGCACGTCCAGACCCCGGCTTTCGGCATAGGCATGGACAGGCGTGGGGGTCAGCTTCTTGCCGCGTCCGGCGGGGCGCGGCGGCTGGGAATAGACGCAGGCGATCTCGTGCCCGGCCTCGGTCAGCGCTTTCAGCACACCGACGGCGATGTCGGGGCTTCCCATGAAGGCGATGCGGAGGGGCTGGGTCATGTGGTCTCCCGGTTGCCTGGCACCGGAACATCATCGGGCGGAGAAACACAAGCCTGTTCCCGCCGCCCGCCTTGCGCAATTGCGCGCGGGATCCCGGTTTTCGCGGGAGGGCGCGGAGCCCGGGAAATGGCGGCTAGTTCGCGTCTTCGCGGATGGCGCGGATCTTGGCCTTCTTCACCTTGTCGATGGCGCGCTGGCGCTTCAGGCGGGACAGGTAATCGATGAACAGCGTGCCTTCGAGATGGTCCATCTCGTGCTGGATGCAGACGGCGTAAAGATCTTCCGCCCATTCATCGACAGGGTTGCCGTTGTAATCGAGATACTTGATGCGGCAGCGGGCCGGGCGCTCGACCTCGTCGAAGATGTCCGGGACGGAGAGGCAGCCTTCCTCATAGGGCTTCGTTTCCTCGACCGTTTCCACGATCTCCGGGTTCACGAAATAGCGCGGGGCTTTTTCCTCGCCCTCACGGGCCAGATCCATGACGATGATGCGCAGTGGCACGCCGATCTGGATAGCCGCCAGGCCAATGCCGGGGGCGTCGTACATGGTTTCCAGCATGTCATCCATGAGCGCGCGGTGCTCGTCGGTGACGGGGCCCATAACGGGCTTCGACACCTCTTTCAGGCGCGGATCGGGGACTGTGAGGATTTCGCGGATGGCCATGGAGGTCAGATATGCATGCCTTCCGTGTGCGTCAACGGGTCTATTCCGCCGACAGCGCCTTGCGCGGCGGTGGCAGGTCCAGCTCTCCGGTCGTCGCGGGCGGGCGGGCACGGGCTTCGATCTGCTTCGGTTCGACGGCCGTTTTGGCCGGCGGGGCGATCGAAAGCTCCTCGAACCGGCGCAGTGTGGGCATCACGCGCTTGTCCACCGAGCCCATGACATCATTGAAGGCATCGACCGATCCATTCAGGGATTTGCCAAGCTTCTGCATGTGCTCCAGCATCTTGCCGATACGGAGGTAAAGCTCGGCGCCAAGCTCGGCCGCCTCCATCGCATTGGCGTTCATCTCGTGCTGACGCCAGAGATGGGCCACCGTGCGGGCGAGCGCGATCAGCGTCGTTGGCGTCGTCACGATCACCGATTTGGCCATCGCCTTCTCGATCAGGTCCGGGGCATGTTCGAGCGCGGCAGCGAAGAAATTCTCGCCGGGGATGAACATGGCCACGTAGTCGAACCGGTTGCCGAGATTGGACTGGTAGTCCTTGGACGAGAGCAGGTTCACATGGCGCTGGACGCTGGCGGCGTGGGCCTTGAGATGGGCGCCGCGCTGGGCGGCGTCATCGGTGCCGTTGGCAGCCATGTAGGCGTCCAGCGACACCTTGGAATCGATCACGATCTGCCGGTTGCCCGGCAGCCGGATGATGGCGTCAGGCCGTTGGCGACCGGCCTCCCCCTGTTCGCTGACCTGTTCGGAAAAATCGCAGTGCTGGGAGAGCCCCGCCTGTTCCATCACATTGCGCAGCGTCATCTCACCCCAGCGCCCGCCACCTTTCGGCGCGGTCAGCGCGCTGACGAGTTTGCCGGTCTCGGCCGTGTGCACCTTGAGGCTCGCATGGATCGCCTCGACCTGTTCCTTCAGGGCGGACTTGTCTTCGGTGCGCACTTTCTCGAGTGCGTCGACGCGCTGGCGGAAGGTTTCGAAATTCTCGCCGATGGGTTTCATCAGCTCGGTCAGCTGGCCCTTGGCGCCTTCCTTGTGCTTCTCGAAGGTCTCGTTGGCGAGCTGCAGGAACTGGACATTGGCGCGCGCCAGAACGCCCTGCGCCATCTCGGCGAACTTGCGTTCCTCCTCGTCGCTGCGGGCCTGAGCGGCGGCGAGCTTCAACTCAGCCTCGCGGGCGACCGCTTCGGCGGTGCGGGCGCGCTGGCTGTTGCGTTCCGCTTCTGCCTGCGCAGCATCAAGATCCCGCGCCAGCAATTGCCGCGCACCTTCTGCCCCCTGGCGCATCTGCCAGAAAGCCACGCCAAGACCGATGGCTAGAGCGAGAAACACGAGGTGCAGCGCGTCGAGCGCGACCGTTCCGAAGGTCAAAATGGGATCCATGGAAACACCTTAAACCGATTCCCATGGAACATAATCGGAACAGAAACGTGCTGTCTACACCTGAGGGGCGAGCGCTTCCTTCCCCTCAGGCGAAATCCGGCCACCCGAAATCAATGGTTAACAGCGCGGATTAAACACCGAATGCGGCGCGGGTGCCCGATCAGGCGACGGCGCGGGCGAGGCGTTTCGTGATGATTTCCTCGGCCTGGGCCATGATCCGGTCGATCAGTTCCTTGCAGGTCGGGATATCGTAGATCAGGCCCGCCACCATGCCACACGACCAGGCCCCGGCATCCATGTCGCCATCGAGCATGATCTTCGGATAGACGCCCGCGACTTCCTCGATGATGTCCTCGAACTTGATCGACGTGCCGAGTTCTTTCTCCTTCTGGAGCAGGCGTTCGACCGCCGGGTTGGTCAGCACGCGCTCGGTATTGCGCAGCGGACGCATGACGAGGCGGGTGTCAAGTTCAGAGGCGGCGACGAGCGCCTGTTTTACATTCTCGTGGACCGGGGCTTCCCTGGTCGCGATGAAGCGTGTGCCCATGTTCATGCCTTCGGCGCCGAGCGCCATCGCGGCGACCAGCGAACGGCCGTCAGCCATGCCGCCGGACGCGATAAAGGGGATGTCGAGCTCGTCCATGGCGCGCGGCAGTAGGATGAAGTTTGGCACATCGTCTTCGCCCGGGTGGCCGCCGCATTCGAAGCCATCGACCGAGACCGCATCGCAGCCGATCTTCTGGGCTTTCAGCGCGTGGCGCACCGCGGTGCATTTGTGGATGACCTTGATGCCATGCTCCTTTAGCACCGGCAGCACCTGGACCGGGTTGTTGCCGGCTGTCTCGACGACCTTCACGCCGCCCTCGATGATGGCCTTCACATAGCCGGGATAGTCAGGCTGGTTGACCGAAGGCAGGAAGGTGAGGTTCACGCCGATCGGCTTGTCGGTCATGTCGCGGCAACGGGCGATCTCGTTGGCGAGGTCCGCCGGGGTGCGCTGGGTGAGCGCCGTGATGATGCCGAGGCCGCCAGCGTTCGAGACTGCCGCTGCCATTTCGGCGAAGCCGACGAAGTGCATCCCCCCCTGAACGATGGGGTGCTGGATTCCGAGCATTTCGGTGATGCGGGTTTTCATGGGGCGTCCTCCGGTACGGGTTTCGCCTATCCATGGCGAAACCGGCTGCCGGCTGCAAGTGTAACGGCGGGTAAGCCGGGTCTGGACAGGCCCGGCGGATGGAGTCACCAAGCGGGCATGAAACGCTACATCCTCCCCGCCGCCCTCGCCCTGCTTGCCGCCTGCCAGACCGCACCGGCCCCCGCCCCTACCGCGCCGGAAGCGCCTGTCGCGGCTGAGGCGCCATCGCCGACCGCGAGCCAGCAATGGCTCTACGGCTCGGCCGAAGCGCGCATCGCCATGGTGCAGGAATGGAATGCCATTGCCGCTTATGTCGAAGCAAAGGCCGCCGCGAGGCCGAATGCCAGCGTCGTGCTGGCGCCCCGCGCAACAGCCGACGCGCCCGAGTTCCTGCCCTGCGGTGACAAGCCGCTCGCCGCTGTGTTCGACGCCGACGAAACGCTGATCTGGAACCTCGGTGTGACCGCGGAACGCCAACGCAAGGGCGAGGCGTTCGATCCGGCGGTCTGGGCCGACTGGGAACGCACCGGCGCGGGCAAGGCGGTGGCCATTCCCGGTGCACTGGACGGCCTTGCGCGGATCCGCGCGGCAGGCGTCGAAGTGATCGTCAACACCAACCGCGGCCACGACACCGCCGAAGGCAATGCAGCAACGTTGAGCGCGGCGGGCATCGGAAACTTCGTACACGGATCAAATCTGTTCCTGCGCGGCGATGACGATCAGGGCTCCGGCAAGGATGGCCGGCGCGCGACAATCTCGGAGACCTACTGCGTCGTCGCGCTCGTCGGCGACCAGCTTGGCGACATCGCCGACCTCTTCAATGCGAAGACCCTGACGCCGCCAGCCCGCAAGGCGCTGACCGCCAGCCCGGCCTTCGACCAGATGTGGGGCAATGGATGGTTCATCCTGGCAAACCCCGTCTACGGACCATCCATCGCCGGATCGATGGACGACGTCTTCCCAGCGGACACGTATTGGGAACCGTCAGCGCCAGACTGAACGTCGACGCGGCGGAAGGGTAAAGGCCGCCCGCAGAGCCACTGGGGACAATGGCTTTGCAGGCGACCCTTGGACGGCACGCGCAGGGTGGGGACGCACGAAACCGTCAATTCAATCCTGTCGTGCCGCGCCTAAGCGGGGCGTGATTCACGCGTCCAGCGAAAATTCGTTTCCGAACAATCCTGGCAGCGGTCATCCAACGTTATCCCTATTGAAATTAACCTTCGCCTGTGTGTCAATAAAATCACATAAGCAGTTTTGCGCAGGGGTGGGGCAAAAATGCACGTCCAGAACTGGGACGATTATCGCTTTGTTGCGGTGCTCGCGCGCACCGGCTCGCTGGCCGAGACCAGCCGGATTCTGGGTGTAGACCGCTCGACCGTTCAACGCCGGGTGAAGGCACTCGAGTCGCGCCTTGGCTACAACCTCTTCCTGCGGAATGGATCCCACTACGAAGCGCTCGCTGAGGCGCAGCCGATCCTGGCGGCGGCACGTACGCTGGAATCCGCGATCAACCCGGCACGGGCGCCAGCGACCAGTGAAACGCTGGGCGGCAATCTGTCAATCACGACGACAGACTCCATCTACATGTCCGGCGTCAGCGAAATGATCGACGCGTTCCAGGCCTTGCATCCTTCCTTGCGCCTGCACCTTGCCGTAACAACACGGCGGCTTGCGCTTGACCGTCTTGAATCGGATGTCGCGATCCGGCCCTCGGATTCCCCGCCGGACCATTTCATCGGCAGACGGATTTGCGATCTCTCCTTCGGCGTGTTCGCCAGCCAGACTTATCTGCAGAAGAATCGCGGCTTGCGGCGGGAAGATCACGACTGGCTGACGGTCAGCGATGAAATGAGCAATTCACCGCCCGGCCGCTGGATCGCTGCACATGTGCCCAAGGACCGGCATGTGCTGCGGGCCGACACGTTCATCGCCATCGCAGAGTCCTGCCGACTGGGACGCGGCGTGGCGTTGCTGCCCAAGTCCTATGCAGTGCGCGTACCTGAACTGGTGTCGCTGGATCATCTGATGGACGGCCCCCACTCAACCGGCCTCTGGCTGTTGACGCATCCAGACTTGCGCAACAATCCCAGAGTGCGCGCCTTCCTTGATTTCATGGGGCGCCAGCTGGCGCGCAAGAAGAAGCATTTCGCTGGCTGACTAGCGCAAGATTGCCGGGCGGCGGCATCGCCGCTAGGCTGACGCAAAGGGGACCTAGCCATGATCCTGTTCGTACACGGCGTTCCAGATACGCCCATCCTGTGGCAACCGCTGATCAAGGCGCTGGGCCTGCAGCCGGATTCCTTCAAGGCACTCGCCTTGCCGGGCTTTGCTGCGCCCTTGCCCGAAGGCTTCACCTGTACCAAGGACGCCTATGCCGGCTGGCTGGTCGAGCAGATGGAGGCTGTGGGCGAGCCCGTCCACATCGTGGGGCACGACTGGGGCGCGCTGCTGGTGCTGCGGGCGGTCTGCCTTCGGCCCGATCTGGTGTCCAGCTGGTGCGTCACCAATGCCGTGATCGACCCGGAATATAACGGACACCGGACCGCCCGAATGTGGGCAACGCCGCTGCTGGGCGAACTCGTGATGCTGGGCATGCGCAACAAGGTCCGCCTCGAGGCCGGCCTGATCGAAGGCGGCATGCCGGCCAGCCTGGCGCGCGAGGAGATCGGCCATATCGACCTTACGATGCGCCAGTCGATCCTGAAGCTCTACCGCTCTGCAGTCGGATTGAGATTCCGCGGGGAATGGGTCGATGACCTCGCCAAACTTCCGAAACGTGGACAGCTGTTCTGGGGCGAAACCGATCCCTTCGTACAACTATCCGTCGCTGAGCGCTTTTCGAAGCAATGGAACGTGCCACTGCATGTCGCGCTGGGCGCCGGCCATTGGGCCTGTCACGAACGCGCCGAGGAATTCGCCGGCTTGCTGGCCGCGCACTGGTCGCGCTAGGCGGCTTCCTTCTGCGGCGTACCGATCTCGCGCTTCACAAGCTCCGAGAGCTGACGAACCGAGAACGGCTTCGGCAGGAAGGAGACCGCGCGGTCGTCCAACTGCTTGGCGAGTTCCTGTTCGGCATAGCCCGAGATGAATATGACGCGCGCATGGCCGAGCTTTTCGCGGGCCTGCTTGATCAACGTCGGACCATTCATGCCCGGCATCACGACGTCCGAGATCACGAGATCGAACTCGCCCGGCTTGGCGTTGATGATCTCCAGCGCTTCTTCGCCATCCTCGGCCTCTTCGACCTCGTAGCCGCGCGAGCGCAGCACCGAGACCGCAATGTCGCGCACGCCGGCCTCGTCCTCGATGATGAGGATGCGGCCGCGGCCTGACAGGTCGACGGGCCGCGCGCTGGCGCGGGCTTCGGCTTCGTGATCGACCGGCGCCGGGATTTCGGCGGCGGGCAGAGCCGGCAGGTAGATGTGGA
This sequence comes from Hyphomonas sp., assembly GCF_016125515.1. Lineage (GTDB taxonomy): Bacteria > Pseudomonadota > Alphaproteobacteria > Caulobacterales > Hyphomonadaceae > Hyphomonas. The sequence continues at coordinate 49,003 of NZ_WGLO01000020.1, read as the reverse complement.
AGTTGGTGCCTTTCCCGGCCGTCGAGACCGGCTGGATGTAACCGCCCGACTGTTTGATGATCCCGAACACGGTGGCGAGGCCAAAGCCCGTACCGTAGCCTTTTTCCTTGGTCGTGAAGAAGGGCTGGAAGATCTTTTCCTGCAGCTGTTTCGGAATGCCGCCACCATTGTCTTCGACTTCGATCAGCAGGTAGTCGCCATCCTCGACATAGTCGAAGCCCTTGGCGTGCGCTTCGCGGCCGGTGGTACGGCTGGTGCGGATGACCAGCTTGCCGCCGCCGCGATGGCTGAGCATCGCGTCGCGCGCGTTGGTGACGAGGTTGATGATCGCGGTTTCGATCTGGCCCTTGTCCGCACGGATCCAGGGCACATCGCGGCCATGGTTCACTTCGAGCGTGATGCGCTCGTCGATGACACCGCGCAGCAGGATCGAGAACTCCGTCAGGAAGTCGGTCGTGTTGAAGACTTCGCGCTTGAACGTCTGCTCACGCGCATAGGCCAGCAGGCCGCGGACGAGGTCGCGCGAGCGCACGGTGGCCTCGTTGATGGCCTTGAGATTGTCAAAGGACGGGTCGCCCACAGGATGGCGCGCAACCAGCGCTTCCTGGTTGCCCATCGTGATCTGGAGCATGTTGTTGATCTCGTGCGCGATGCGGCCAGCGATGCCGCCAATGGCCTGCATCTTCTCGCCGTGCGCAAGACGCTGTTCGAGAAGGCGGTGCTCCGAGATGTCCACGACATAGGCGACCGATGGGCGGCCGGCCGCGTTCAGCGTGACGAACACGTTGACATAGCAGGCATCCTTGCCGGCGATGCGCAGCGCAACCGGTTTGTCGACGGCCTGGACCAGGGCCGAGCTGAGCGCATCCTGACCTTCCTCATCAGTGACGAAGAGTTCGGAGAAGCGCGAGCCGGGCGTTGCGCGACCGCCGCTGAGTTCCATCAGGGCCCGGTTGGCGTCGAGGATGATTGCGCCATCGACCCGGTCGCCTTCCAGACGGACCGCGCCGAACGGAGCATCGTCGAACATCGGATCGCCATCGGCGCGCATCGGGCGGGAGGCGCCCTGAAGCGCGAACCGGTCTCCCTCGCCATTCAGCACCTGCGGGCTGGGCAAAAGGATCGTACGGCCGTTGGCATCCGCGCCGCGCCCCGACCAGCTGGTGATCGCCTGCACCGGGATTTCCACCCCGTCGCGGGCGCGCAGCTGGATGTCCGCCCGGCCCGGCGCGCCGGACTTGCGGTCCCGGCCGAGCAGCTTGACGAATTCCGGGCGCATGATGTCGTCGATGCGGATGTTCTTGGCCGATTCCGGCAAGCCCAGCAGTTCGCGCAGGTAGCCGTTGGCATAGGTGATCGTACCGTCCGGACGGGCCGCAAAGAAGCCCATCGGAGCGTCTTCGACATAGAGCGATTTGAGATCGGCAGCGCCTGTCGCCTCGATCTGTCCGGCGATACGGCGGATGCGCCACAGCACACGGCCGCGCGGCAGCGGCGAAACGGTCACTTCGAACTGGGCGGGCACCTGTTCGGGGCCCAGCGCCACGGGCGGCAGCAGCTCTCGGCGGCGCACCCCGGCCTTGGCGGCTTTCGACAGGCGGTAGACCGGGGCTGCGAGCCCCGGGCTCGCGCCGAACAGGCGGTCCACAGTGACCGGGCCGGATTCGCTGGCGCCGGTGACAATGGCCAGCTGGGCAAGTTCGTCATAGGCTGAGTTGGCAGCGACCGGTGCGCCGCCCGGTTCGGTCACCAGCACTGCTTCGTCCAGGGCGTCGATCCAGGGAAAACGCGGGGCGGCCGCATTGGCGATGCGGGCGGCAGCGCCGCGCTCGGGGAAAAGGCCGATAAAGCGGCCGGCGCCGCGCACGGTCCAGAGCAGGAAAACGAGACCACCCGAGGCCATCGTGATCAGCAGGATCGACCCGGTTGCGCCCGAAGCGTGGGGCCGGGCCAGCGAAACGCTGGCGGCGGCAATCGACAGAAGCAGGCAGCCCCAGAAGGCCAGTTGCAGAAGATCGACCTTCTGCCCCGGCTCGCGGGGTTCCGCCGACGTGCCGGTCTCTTCGGTGGCACCGAGGACCTGAGACAAATCAAGGGCTTCTGAGTCTTTTTTCATAGTCTACCGCCAATTCAGCCGGCCTGCCGCCGGAAGCGCGATTATCCCCGTCGCAGCGGCCGCCACGCCAGGGACTTTCTTGGTTACCCTCTTCTCGCACGCCAAAGGTTAACGAATCCAAAAAAACCGTTAAGACCAACGCGTCGCCTCAACGTTTAACAACAGGATTCGGTTCATCATGGTATTGCGGACCACGCTCGCCCTTGTGCTGTTCAACGCCCTCGCCGCCTGCGGCACACCGGCCCATCGTGACCCCGGCGGTCCGGCCTATTCGACCGAGGCCGTTGCCGCAGAATCACAGCGCCTGAACGCCTGGTTCGAGCGGAAGTTCGACGAGGATGTCGCCCGCAATCCGATGCGCCAGACCTTCTTGGGCATCAAGGACCGCTATGGCGAATGGACCGACCCCTCGCCCGCCTTCGAACAGGCTGAACTCGAGATCCAGCGGGCCAATGTCGCTGAAATGAAAGCGGAATTTGACTTCGACAAGCTGGACAACCAGGCCCAGCTGTCTTGGCGCCTGGCGGAATACCAGCTGGAGCGGGCGGAAGCGGCGGCGGCTTTCGAAGGGTATGAGTACACGTTCAACCAGATGCACGGCGTGCAGTCAGCCATCCCGGCCTTCCTGATCAACCAGCACAAGGTTGCAACACTGTCGGACGCGGAGGCCTATATCTCGCGCCTGCAGGGGGTCAGCGCCTATCTCGGCCAGCACGTAGCCAATGCCCGCGATTCGGCCGCCCGGGGCATCCAGCCGCCGTCGTTCGTGTACGATTATGTGCTGTCGGACGCGCGCGGCGTGATCACGGGCTATCCGTTTTCCGGCGCGGGCGACGGCGCCGATGACAGCCCGCTGATGGACGACTTCCGGGCCAAGACGGCGGCGCTGGCCGCCAACACTACGATCACCGAGGAACAGGCGGCCGACCTCAATGCGCGCGCCGCCGAAGCCCTGCTTACGTCAGTGGGCCCGGCCTATGAGGCCGCGATTGCCGAGCTCGTGACCCAGCAGCTGAAAGCAACCGCAGACGACGGCATTTGGAAGCTGCCGGACGGCGAAGCCTATTACAACATGCGCCTCGCCCAGATGACGACCACGGACATGACCGCAGACGAGATCCACCAGCTGGGTCTCGACGAGGTGGCCCGCATCCACGCCGAGATGAAGGCGATCATGGCGCAGGTCGGCTTCGAAGGCAGTCTGCAGGACTTCTTCGCCTTCATGCGCACGGACCCGCGGTTCTACAAGCCGAACACGCCGGAAGGCAAAGCGGAGTATCTCGCCGAGGCTGAAGCCGCCATCGCGAAGATGAAGGGCGACCTGCCAAAACTGTTCAACACGTTCCCGAAGGCGGACATGGAAGTGAAGGCGGTGGAGCCGTTCCGCGAGAAGTCTGCAGGCAAGGCGTTCTACTCGCGCCCTGCCCCGGATGGCAGCCGTCCGGGGACTTACTATGCCAACCTCTACAACATGGCCGACATGCCGACCTACCAGCTGGAAGCGCTTGCGTTCCATGAAGGCATCCCGGGCCATCACATGCAGATCGCCATCGCACAGGAACTGGAAGGCATTCCGAGCTTCCGGAAGTATGGCGGCTACACAGCCTTTTCCGAAGGCTGGGGCCTCTATTCAGAGCTCGCCCCGAAGGAAATGGGCTATTACGCTGATCCGTACTCGGACTTTGGCCGTCTCGCGATGGAAATCTGGCGCGCAGCCCGCCTGGTCGTCGATACCGGTATTCACTCGAAGAAGTGGACGCGGGAAGAGGCGGTCAAATACCTGATGGACAACACGCCCAACCCGCCGGGCGACTGCCAGAAGGCGATCGACCGCTACATCGTGATGCCAGGCCAGGCGACCGCTTACAAGATCGGTATGCTGAAGATCGTCGAGCTGCGCGAACGCGCCCGCACCGAACTGGGTGACGCGTTCGACATTCGCGAATTCCACGACATCGTGCTAAAGGACGGCGCGGTGCCTCTCGCAGTTCTGGAAGAAACGGTGGACGCATGGCTCGCTTCAAAGAAAACCTGACACAACCGAAACGCACTGCGAAGGCCGCGCTGCTCGGGCTGGCTTTTCCGCTCGCGGCACTGGCAGGATGCAACTCGCTGGCCGCGACCGTATTGAAGCCGCAGGTCGAGGCGGCGGCGCTGAGCGTGCCGGCCGGCGACTACAAGCTCGACACCAAGCACGCCTCGATCCTCTTCAAGATCAATCATCTGGGCTATTCGACTTATGTCGGGCGGTTCGACCGGTTTGATGCGAGCCTGTCGGGCGATCCGGCCCATCCCGAAGCCGCCACCGTGACGGCCGTCGTCGACATGTCTTCGCTGGACATCGCCAATCCGGAATTTGCTGAAGAACTCATGGGGCCGGACTGGTTCGATGCCGGCGCCTATCCGCAGGCGACGTTCAAGACCTACGGGCTGAAAGTCGTGGGCAAGAACGAAGCCGACATCAGCGGCGACCTGACCCTGAAGGGCAAGACACAGGCGGTGATCATCAAGGCCCGCCTGAATGGCAGCGCCTATGACCGGCTGCGCGGCGCAGACGTGGTCGGCTTTTCAGCGACCTTGTCGATCAGGCGGTCTGATTTCGGGATCGACAGGTTTACGGGCCTGATCACCGATGACGTGGTCATCGAGATCGAAGCGGAGTTCATCAAGACGAAGCCGGCCGGGTAAGTCCGCCGAGGGCCGGGCCGCGGCGCGTGATGCGCAAGGCAACGCGGTTGCCGCGCCGGCCGATTTCCGCTTCGGCCGCTAGAACGCCGCCCTCCCCGCCCGAGACGAGTTCGACCGGCTGATCCGCCGGGATTCCCAGCAGCAGGGTCGCGCCCGGCTTCAGGCCGGACAGGCGCGAGAGCGGCACGGCGAGGCTCGCCACCCGCGCGGTGAGGACCGTCGAGAGGGCGCCGTGGATCGGCGCGGCGGCCTGTTTCGGCGCGGCGGCCTGTTTCGGCGCCGGAACCGCTGCGGGCAACTCGATGCCTGCGAGCGTGGACGCGAGGATTAGCTGCGCCCCGAACGTGTGCGTCTGAACCCGCAGCGACAGGTCGGCCACGAATGCGCCGCCCGGCGGAGCGATCGATGCGGCAAACACCGCCTCGGTTTCAAGGCTGGAGAAGGTCAGGTCCGGCGCAATGGCGGCCGCCAACGGGCGCAGCAGTGCATCCAGCAACGCCAGATCTATCGGGCTCAGCGGCTGGGGCGCGCCGGGGCGTCTTTGTGCGCCGCAAGCCGTCTCGATCAGCAACTGGGTGAAGCCAGCGGGCAGAACGAGCACCGCGCCCACATCGCCGCTGCGGGCCGTGAAGCAGGCAAAGGCCGGGCCGGTCGCCGGACTCTGGCTGACCGACTGGTCGAAAGGTGCGCGGCGTGTGCCGGACACCATGGCCGCGACCGGCAGGCCGCAGCTGTCGCGAAGGGCCAGCGACAGGCGCGCCGCGAGGCGCCGGGCTGTGTCATGGTCCAGCGACGTATCGGCTGGCGGCGGCGCGGCGAACTCGCTGACAGCGCGCGGCACCGTCGGTGCGGCGGGCTCGGGCTCGGGCGGCATGTCCGACAGGTCCGGCCGCAGCAGCGCTTCGATCTCGGCCGGCGTCAACACGCCCCGGCTGGTCGGCAGCGGACGGTCCGGCTCGGCCGGTTCAAAGGTCTTCGGCAGATCGGACATGACCTGGCCCCGGCGGCGCGGGGGCATGTCCCAGCCGTCATCGGCGCTGCCCAGCAGCGACGTCGCGGAGTCCGGAGCATCCAGGTCGAAGGTCATTGGACATTCATCGCCCGGTTCCGGTTAACGACCCGTTAGGGAACTGGAGCGCAGCGCGGAAGTTAAGGCCGCACCCCTCGTCGATTCAGGACTTTCGCTGGAATTTAACGCGCTGGTCAGTTCCCGGTAAGGCGTGATTCGGAAGTTGGGCGCATTGTGTCTTCATTGCTGAAGGGGAAACCTTGAGAGTTCCGCCAAGGCGTTCGGGTGAGTTCGGGTTTGAATAAAAAAGGCGGCGCTACCCCGGGTAGCGCCGCCTTTCAGGTTTCGGGGCCGGTTCGGCCTAGTCGTCGCGCAGCGTGCGTTCCTTGCGCTCGTGGCGTTCCTGGGCCTCAAGGCTGAGGGTTGCGGTCGGGCGCGCTTCAAGGCGGCGCAGGCCGATCGGCTCGCCGGTGGCTTCGCAATACCCGTAAGTGCCGTCCTCGATGCGGCGGATCGCCGAGTCGATCTTGGCAATCAGCTTGCGCTGGCGGTCGCGCGTGCGCAGTTCGAGGGCCTTGTCGCTCTCGGCCGAGGCGCGGTCGACGATGTCCGGCAAGGAGCCTGACTCGTCCTGGAGATTGTGGATGGTCTGCTTGGCGCCGTCGAGGATGTCGGCCTTCCAGGCCTCGAGCAGCCGCCGGAAAAAGGCGAGCTGACGCTCGTTCATGAACTCTTCGTCTTCGGAGGGGCGATAGTCGTCTGAAAGATCGATGCTCACCGCAGTCTCCTTCACTCGTTTCCGTGCCATATAGATCGACCCTCGATTCGGCGCAATTGCTTACGCTGTTATCTTTAATTCAACAATATCAAGCCCTTAAGTCAAATTTACGACAATTCCCGTCAACTTTCGAGCTTTTGGCGCAGTTCGACTGCGGCGCGCAGTGCAAGTTGCAGACCGGCACTTGATCTTTGGGACCCCGGCAGTCTCTATGAACAACGCCCCGCCCCTGCTGCATTTCCCACGGTTTTCCTGCCCAGATGGCCAAACAACGGAAACAACCCACCAAGCAGGCTGGCTGGATGCTGGCGGTGATGTTCAATTCGTTGTTGATCCTCCTGCCGGTGATCGCCTCCAATACCGTGAAGAAGGCCTATACCGGCGTCGGCGTGGCCGAGCAGCCGAATGTCGACGCGATCATGCAGACCAGCGAGCGCATGAGCGACGAGCTGAGAGCGCTGGGCCCGAGCGACAATGACCGCAAGCTGCCCTTCTGGCAGGACAAGGTGCAGCAATCACTCGAAGACAAGGACGTCGACGCCCTGCGTGGCTACTTGCTCGCGGCGCCGGCGATGCTGGGCAATGATCTCGGCAAGCAGGTGCGCGCCCGCGCCGAAGCGGAATCGAAGGGCACGGCCGAGGAGCGCACCATCCGAGCCGCGCTGCAGAAAGTGCCCGAAAGCGTGGCACGGTCCATCGAATACCAGATCGGCATGTCGCAGCCCCAGCTCGAACCCGTCGCCGAGCCCCCGGCGCCCGAGGCATCCGAAACGGCCGGCGCGCCCGCAGAGCCGGTGGCCAAAGGCGAGGAAGTCGGCGAAGTCCTGCAGGCGGGCGGCCGGTCGGAACTCGATTGGCGCTTCAAGCTGCTCGGCAGCTATGGCGACCTCGCGGGCATGTCCCAGCGCTGGACCGGCGGCGACTGGTCGGATGCCATCGTGTTCAAGCTGACCGGCATTGGCCTGGTGCAGCAAGGCATCAGCGACGGCCTTTCGGACGCACATATCCGCGCCGTCTCAATCGTGAAGTCGGCCAGCCGTTCCAAACGCCTGACCCCACAGTTCACGGAATATCTCGACAATCTGACCGATGCCGCCGTGCCAATGTCCGTGCTCAACCCGGCGCTCGAAGCTGCCAATCAGGACCTCGCCACGACAGAGGTGCGCGGCGCGCGCGTGCTGGCAGCGTTCGAGCAGTCGATCGATCCGGCAGGCCTGGCCCGGCTGGAGGGAGACCTCGAGCAGATCGACAAGATCGCCGCACTGACGAGTCCTTCAGCCACCCTGACCCTGCTGTCCGTCGTTGAGGATGGCACCGACCTGCGCCGCGCGCGGATGCTCGCCGAAGCGGGGGGCATGCAGGCCGTGGCGCTGGTCAAGGAACGCGGCCATGACGCGCTGCGCGTGGCCGATGCCGGCGTGCGCTGGGACGGGTCGATGGTGCTGGAGATCATGAGCCTGACGGCGGCTGGCATGCTGCTGTTCTGGGTCGCGCTGTCGACGCTGCGGATCTACTTCCCCCGCCGCCCGGCCAAGGCAGAGCCTATCGGTACCTGATCGCCTCAGACGAGGCCGAACGCGCCGCGGATCCCGTCAATCAGCAGCTGGGCCGACAGGGCCGCCAGGATGACGCCGAGGATACGCGTCAGCGCCCCTGCCACGCTCGCCCCGATCAGTCGCACGATCGGCCCGGCCAGCAGGAACACGACCAGCGTGATCAGCAGGTTGAGCCCGATGGCCGCCAGCACCGCCGCCTGCGACTGCCAATCCGGCGTATCGGACATGTAGAACATGGCGGTCGCGATCGAGCCCGGCCCGGCAATCATGGGGATGCCCATCGGGAAGACTGAAATGTCATCCGGCTCCGGATCGTTCTTGTGCTCTTCCAGCACCTCCTCGGCCCGGTGCTCGCGCCGTTCGGTACGCTTCTCGAACACCATGTCCAGCGCGATAAGGAACAGGAGCGCGCCGCCCGCCATGCGGAACGCGTCGATGGAGATGTGCATCGCCTCGAGCAGCCAGGCGCCGCCGAACGCGAAGAACAGCATGATCAGCGAGGCCACGAAAACCGACTTGTAGGCCATCTTCCGGCGATAGGCCGGCGTGCCGTTCGCGGTCAGCGTTGCGAAAATCGGCGCCACGCCCGGCGCATCGATCAGCACGAAGAACGTGACGAAGGCCGCGGTGAAGAGTGAAATGAGTTCAGGGGTCATGCGCGGGGCGCTTAAGGCTTCCGCGTCGCGGCGTCCAGAATTTCCCGCACCGCCGGCGCAACGACCACTTCCGTGGCGGGCGGCTTAAGGCGGGAGAGGTCTGCGCCTTCCTGGGACAGCGCAGTCAGCATCTTGTGGCCACGCAGGCGCTGCAGCAGGCCGTCCGTGCCGCGCGGCGTATCGGCCGAGGCAAAGCGCCCACCGCCAAGATCAACGCGCAGGCCTTCGCCCTTCCCGGCTTCGATGAGCCGGATGGCCTCATCGACGCTGACGGCCGGAACGGTGTCGAGTTTCAGGGTCGCGCGCAGGGTATTGCCTTCGGCCATCAAGCATCCTCCGCCGGCGCCGCAGGCATCAGCTTGCGGCAGCGGCTGAGCGCGCGGTAGAGGTCTCCGGCCACCACATCGGCCGAGATCTGCAGCACGTCATCGTGCGCGTCGGGCATCTCGGCGAGCAGGCCGGCCAGCGCATCGGCCGTCTGGGTATAGAGCGGACCATCGACTTCGCCGAGCAGGTACATCTGCATCACCGCGAAATAGGCCCGCGTGGCGGGCGTCGCAGCATCGGCGGGGCGCAGGATGTCCTTCTCCCGCAGGACGCGGGCCTGCGTCTCCAGAAGGAGCACGCCGCGCCGGTCGCCGTTGCGGACAACTGCCCCGTTCACCACGAAGGTTTCACCGGGCTTGAGGGAGAGTTTGAGTGGCATACTGCGCTAAACCTCGTCCTGCGGACTGACCCAAAATTGCACACAGGCGTTAACGCTTGATTGCCAAGGATTTACCCACACGTGGCTCCGGAGCGGGAACCTTTTCCGGGGTCCGGAATCCGCGAGGTCTGGAGGCTGCCATGCGCCCGTCTCAGGAGGGCGTTGGATCATAAGTCCTGCACAATCCCGGGCGCCCCGACAGGAAGCCGGATCAATCAGGCAAAGTGCGGCGCGTGTCTGAAGCTTGAGCCTCTGTGGCGCGGCGCATGGCCTCATCCGTATACCACGACCAGGCCCTTCCCTTAAGTGAATTCGATGTTGCGTTGCAGCGGTTTACTTCAGGTCAGCGCTTGCCCGGCAGCGGGCGTGCCTTATGGTGCCGAAGTAAGAAATCGAGAGGAATGAGGGCCGATGCGCTTCGAAGGCACGACCAATTATGTGGCAACCGATGACCTGCGGGTCGCGGTCAACGCGGCCATCGCGCTGGAGCGCCCGCTGCTGATCAAGGGCGAGCCCGGCACCGGCAAGACCGTGCTGGCGGTGGAAGTCGCCAAGTCGCTCGGCCTCGACCTCATCGAGTGGCATATCAAATCGACCACCAAGGCGGCTCAGGGCCTCTACGAGTATGATGCGGTTTCGCGCCTGCGCGACGGCCAGATGGGCGAAGAGCGCGCCAAGGACGTCAAGAACTACATCAAGAAGGGCAAGCTGTGGGAGGCCTTCACCTCCAAGAAGCGCCCCGTGTTGCTGATCGACGAGATCGACAAGGCCGACATCGAGTTCCCGAACGACCTCCTGCAGGAACTCGACCGGATGGAGTTCTTTGTCTACGAGACCAACGAGACGGTGAAGGCCAAGGTCCGCCCGATCGTGATCATCACCTCGAACAACGAGAAGGAACTGCCGGACGCCTTCCTGCGCCGCTGCTTCTTCCACTTCATCAAGTTCCCGGACGAACCGACGATGCGCGCCATCATCGATGTCCACTTCCCCGACATCAAGAAGAAGCTGGTCGGCGATGCGCTCTCCACCTTCTACGCCATGCGCGAACTGCCGGGTGTGAAGAAGAAGCCGTCCACGAGCGAGCTGCTCGACTGGCTGAAGCTTCTCATGAACGAGGATATCGACCTCGAGACGATGCGCGAGAAGGACCCCGACCGCCTGACGCCACCGCTGCATGGCGCGCTGCTGAAGAACGAGCAGGACGTGGCCCTCTTCGAGCGCCTCGCCTTCCTCTCCCGCCGCACTGATGGCGGCGGCTCAGGCGGACGCCGGGGACCTGCGGGCTGAGCTATTGCGGGATCAAGGTCTCGGGCGCACCTGCGACCGAGACGACCGGCGCGCCCGGTTCGTTCCATCGAAACAAGACCAGATGCCACCGCTCCGGCGCTGAACGCGCCGTGTAGATCATGCCGTCTGCGCCGCTTTCGCGCGCGGCATCCGATGCGCGCCAGGTGCTTGCGGGAAGACCCTGTGCACGCTGGGGTAGCCATGGAATTGCCGCGTGAGTGGGGTCGATGCCGAGTTGAGCGCAGAGTTGTAGATCGCGAAGGTCGACCACGCGCGCCGGCTCGATACCGAGCGAAAAGATCAGGCGCGGCGGGTCACCGGGCTTCAGATAGGCTTCCACCGCCTTGAACGCCCAAGCGGGGCTGGAAGACACGTAAAGCGCCGCTTGGCCACCGTGGTGAAAGCGGCCTTCTGGTGTAACGGCGCCCACAAGAGGTGCAGCAGCATTTCCCGCAGTGACGATGCGATAGAATCTGCCGCTGATCGAGGGCAGTATGGGCGACATGAAGCGGCGCTAGCCCCCCGCCGCATCCTGCGCGCTGGCGACGCGGGCGTAGTTGACGTCTTCGCGGCTTTTCAGGAAGTCGGCCATCTTAGTCTTGTCGGAGCGTTCGTCCCACCAGGTTTTCCAGGCGATGAAACCCCAACCTGCATGGAAGCTGAGCCCGGCCGCGATCGACAGCCAGCCCGGGATCGGCCCGATATGCGCGCGGCGCATGAAGTGTTCCCACGATGTGACATCGACCGGGTGAATGGCGATCTTGGCAAAATAGGCGGCGCCGAGAATGGCGAAGATGTAGCCGTAATTGCGCCGCAGCCGGCGCCCGACGCAGCGGATCAGCGATATGCGGTATTCCGGCTTTTCGTAGTCGTCAGACAGGGCCGTGCCCCGGTCGAGCCGGATCCTCGCCCCCTCCCCGCGCAGGATCGGCACCATGAAGGCGATTTCCAGCACGCGGGCGCGGAAGCGCCAGACATAGAAGAAGCGGTAACGACGCGCTTCCAGCATCAGGAACACAACGCAGAGAAGGCCGACCAGAACAATCGGAAACGGCGAAGCGCGCTCACTGGCGAAAGACACTGACAGGCCGATGCCGGTGGAGATGACGGCCCAGTTGGTCGTCTGGTCGAGGCGTTGGCGCCAGACGGTCGAGCGGTAGACTTCGGCCCGGTAGAGGTGCGACAGCGCGGTCACCTCGGAAGAACCGCAGATGCCCTCGCCGGGAATGACGGTCTGATCCGCCTCGGTTTCGTCCAGCGTGTCCATGCCCCGCTATGACTCAATCAGGCGTTCGGGGAAAGGTCTGGCGCCTATTTCTCGCAATATCCGAGCGTCAGCATCGGGCCATAGCCTTCCAGCACCTGGCGAACATGGCGGGTATCCTCCGTGCCATCGCCCTCGCGGATATCCGGCGCCAGCGCGCCGGCCCCGCCGGTGATGCGTGCCCGCCACAATCTGTAGCGCAGCGCGTCCGGCGCATTGGTCAGGGCCACTGCACGGTCGAACTGGGAAAGGCGGCAGTCGCGCATCATCCGCTCGGCAAGCACATGGCCGAAATCGGCGCGCTCGAAATCGTCATCGCTGAACCCACTGATACGGCCCGGCTTCGAGGGACCGGCGAGGGAAAACATCAACTCGATCAGCTGCGCGCGTTTCGCGGCGTCCGGCGCGAGATCGATCGCAGCGGCCATGATTTCAGGCCGGCCCATATGGAGCGGCGCCGCACCGCTGCGGGCGCGCTCGATAAAGCCGTCCCATCCAATCTGTCGGATCGCTGTTTCGGCCGTCCGGCGCAGATAGTCCGGCGATGGCTTTTCGGGGCCGGCATCACCGATCCGCTGTGTCCAGCGCGTCTGCGCAGCGCCAGGCAGGGTCGCCACCAGCGGCGCAAAGAGGGGTTTCACCCGGTCCAGTTTCTCTGGCGGCAGCAGCAGCGCCGCCGTCCAGGCCGCATCCAGCATACAGGAGGCTTCATCAGCCGGCGCGCATACCAAAGCGTCCACATTGGCCGGTTTTGCCAGCGCAGGCGCCGCCCAGAGGCCCGCCGCAAGGATGAGGAATCCAGCCCATTTCATGCCGCCTGCCTTAGCCGCCGACCGGTGAATGCAGGATGACTGGCCAGTTTTCGCTGCGTCAGCTTGGACACAGACCCATAGCCGGGTTATCTTCAATTCCGAAACGGTACGGCCACAACGGATACCCCTGATGTTCCTCAACTTCTTCAACGAACTGCGCGAAGCGAAAGTCCCGGTGACGCTGAAGGAATACCTGACCCTCATGGAGGCGATGGACAAGCAGGTCATCGGCATGGAGGTGGAGGATTTCTACTACCTCGCCCGCGCCGCGCTGGTAAAGGACGAGCGCAACATCGACAAGTTCGACCGCGTGTTCGGGCATGTCTTCAAGGGGCTCGATACGCTCGCCGACGCTGTCAATGTGCAGGACCTCCCCGAGGAATGGCTGCGCAAGATGAGCGAGAAATTCCTCACCCCGGAAGAGATGGCCGAGATCGAGGCCATGGGCGGCTTTGAGAAACTCATGGAAACGCTGAAGCAGCGCCTTGAGGAACAGAAGAAGCGCCACGAGGGTGGCAACAAGATGATCGGCACCGGCGGCACCTCGCCCTTCGGCGCCAATGGCTACAATCCCGAAGGCGTGCGCATCGGCCAGGAGAAATCCCGTCACCGCCGCGCCGTGAAGGTGTGGGACAAGCGCGAGTTCAAGAATTACGACGACAAGGTCGAACTCGGTACACGGAACATCAAGATCGCCATGAAGCGCCTGCGCAAATGGGCCCGCAAGGGCGCGCAGGACGAGCTCGACCTTGACAAGACGATCCGCAACACCGCCCGCAAGGGCTATCTCGACATCGAGATGCGTGCCGAGAAGCGCAATACGGTGTCCGTGCTGCTGCTGCTGGATGTCGGCGGCTCGATGGACCCCTATGTGCGGATCATGGAGGAACTGTTCTCCGCGGCCAAGTCCGAGATCAAGAACCTAGAATACTACTACTTCCACAACTGCCCCTATGAGGGCCTATGGAAGGACAACCGCCGCCGGATGAACAACCGTATCCCGACCTGGGACGTGCTGAACAAGTATCCGTCGGACTACAAGGTAATCGTCGTCGGCGACGCGACGATGAGCCCTTACGAAATCACCTATGCCGGCGGCTCGGTCGAGCACTGGAACGAGGAAGCCGGCGGCATCTGGATCCAGCGTTTCGTCGAGCGCTACCCTCACTTTGTCTGGCTGAACCCGACCAAGGAAGGCGCCTGGGAATACACCGGATCGATCAAACTCATCCGTGAGCTGATTGGCCAGCACCGCATGTTCGAGCTGACGCTCGGCGGACTGGACGAAGCGATGAAGGAACTTTCAAGGTAGCCCCTCCCCCCTCCGGCCCTGCGGGCCGCCCCCCTTCGAGGGGCCACACAAGTTTGCGTCTGAACGCGCCATCATCCTCCCCTGCAAAGCGACGGAGGTGGATCGCGCTGCAAACGTAAGGCGGAGGGGGCTGTTGCAGCGGAACACCAACATGACCGATCTGATCCTCGCCGCCTCCGAAGGCCCCGTCCTCATCGTCACGATCAATCGTCCGCAGGCGCGCAATGCGGTCGATCATGATACCGCGCTCGCCTTGTACGAGGCCTTCAAGGCCTTTGACGCCGACGAGTCCCTGTTGGTCGCCATCCTCACCGGCGCGGGCGGAAATTTCTGCGCGGGCGCAGACCTGAAAGCCGTCGCGACCGGCAAGGGAAACCCCACGCGCACAAGCGGCGGTCTCGGCCCGATGGGCCCGTCCCGCCTGCAGCTTTCCAAGCCCGTCATCGCGGCCGTTGACGGATATGCCGTCGCCGGGGGACTGGAGCTTGCGCTCTGGTGCGACCTGCGTGTCGCTTCGCCGTCTGCACGCTTCGGTGTCTTCTGCCGCCGGTTCGGTGTGCCGCTGATCGATGGCGGCACGGTGCGCCTGCCGCGCCTCATCGGAGCCTCGCGCGCGATGGACATGATCCTGACAGGACGCGAAGTCGGCCCTGACGAAGCCCATGCCATCGGTCTCGCCAATTATCTGACCCCGGACGATACGGCCCTGCCCAGGGCGTTTCAGCTCGCTAACGACATTGCCGCCTTCCCGCAGCTCTGCCTGCGCAAGGACCGCACCTCCGCCTTGAACCAGTGGAGCCTGCCGGAAGAGGATGCCCTCGCCGCCGAATTCGCCGGCGGTCTCGACGTGCTGAAGGCCGGAAGTGCCCGCGAAGGTGCCGCGCGATTCGCCGAGGGCACCGGCCGGCACGGCAAGTTCTAGGCCCTCCGGGCACGGATCGCGCCCGGACACACGCTGACTACCAGCCGCCACCCCCGGCGCCGCCACCTCCCCCGCCGGAGAAACCGCCACCGCCACTGCCCGACGAACTGGAGCTCTGTGGCAGCGAGCTGCTGACGCCCGTATTCATGCTCGACAGGATCGCCTCATTCATTCCGCCAATGTTGCGGAACGAACGATCCCCGAAATGCCCCCAGGCGGGGCTGTAATGTTCCGCGACCTCGGGCAGCTGTTTCTCGAAATACTTCGTCCAGGGCTTTTCCACGTCGAGCGCCATCGCATAAGGCAGGAAGGCTTCATAGCGCTCAACGCTCATCGGCGGCGGCGCGCCGCTACCTGCCTGCACCGCGTTCATCTGGAGTTTTTCTGCCGTCTCGAGATACAGGCGGAAGCCGGAAATTTCGGAGCGGATGTCCTGACCCTTGGGTGTCGGCGCGGGCATCAGGTACATGAAGAGGCCGTTGATCGCTGCAAAGGCGAGCACGACCAGCGTATGCCACATCGTCCAGTTCACGGCCTGCGAAACGGCAAAGATGATCGCCAGAACGGTCAGCACAAGGGCCGCCAGCGTGTAGCCGATATTCCAGCGGAAATAGTCCTTCCCGTAGGTCTTCGCGACCGCCTTCTGGAACGCGAGATAGGCTGCGGTGAATTCTGCATTGTATTTCTTGCCGAGTGTCAGCGATGGACTTCCCGCAAACAGGCTGGTCTCCAGTGCGGCGTCTTCGCGGGTTAGCACGGCCTTGTCAGCGCTCTTCCGCGTCAGGACAGTCGCCTTTTTGTCTGACGCGTCAATGTCGACCAGGCCTTTCACACCCATGTTCATAAGGGTCGACACAAGCGCCGTGTGGCCCTTGAAGCCCCGATAGTAGATGTGATGCGCAGCGGCCGGTGAATACCCGGCTGGCGGCTCATAGCGCGGGAACACCGGCGGCTTCGGCGGGTCCTGTCCGACGCGCTGGAAACTGCTGAACAGGAATCCCAGCACGCCGAGGAAGCTGACCAGCAACGCGGCCAGCGCGCCGTGCCGGAACCACCAGAGCATGCCCTTGTCGCCCAGCGAAGGCGGCTTGATCGCGCCCTTCGCAAGGCTCAGCGACACGGTCAGCCCTTCGCGCAGGCCGAGAGGGCGCGTCGCCTCGAATTCATAGGCGCCATCCGTTTCGCGGAACACATAGTCGCTGCCGGCTTCGCCGAAGCCGCCTGTGTATCCGGACTGGCTGGTCACCCGCGCGCCCTCCGGCAGCGTGATGCGCACAGAGGCGGCGTCGATCGGCAACAGCCAGTAATTGCCGGTCACGTTCCAGTAGAGTTCGTCATGATCCCCGAAATACCGGATCTGGTTCTTCACCTCGTACTGGATCTCGTAAGTGTGTTCGCCATAGGTGATGAAGACGTCCGGATCTCCGATCCGGATACGGAAGGCGTTGCCGTCCGTCTCTGTCTCATAGGGCTCGCGGTTGCCGTCACGCATCACGCGCCGGACATTGTACTGGTACGGAAGCTTGTCGCCCTCGTGTGCATCGTCGGCATAGAAGCGCGGCAGATCGCGGAAAATGCCGCGCCGGATCACATCGCCTTCGGAGAAGACGGTGATGGTTTCGGAAACCAGGATATCGCCGTCTGCCTGCACGGTGATGCCGACATCAAACCGGTTGACCTTCTCTTCGGCGACCGCACTGAACGCCAGTAAGCAGGCGGCAAGCGCCGCAAAGATTGCGCGCAGCATCAACGCTTCCCGCCGAGATCAACTTGCGGAACGGCCCGGTCGGCGATCTCGATCTCGAAATACGCCCGCTCGCGGAACCCGAACAGACCCGCAAACAGGTTTGCCGGGAAGGTCTGCACCGCCGTGTTCAGCTCGCGCACCGCGCCGTTATAGAAGCGCCGCGCCATCTCGATTTTCGTTTCAGTGTCGGAGAGTTCCTTCTGCAGATCCGCGAAGTTCCCGCTGGCCTTCAGCTCCGGATAATCCTCGGCAAGGGCCATCATCCGGGCAACCGGCTGCGACAGTGCGCTCTCCGCTTGTGCCCGGCTCGCCGGATCGTCACCGGCCGCCATGGCCTGCGCGCGCTTCTCCGCCACATCGGCGAACAGCTGGCGCTCATGCGCGGCATAGCCCTGCACGGTGCTCACAAGCTGGGGGATCAGGGTGGCGCGCCGCTTGAGCTGCACGTCGATATCCGACCAGCCATTGCGGGCCATCTGCGCTTTCTGGACAAGCGTGTTGTAGGTCAGGATCACGCCGACCAGCACCAGCGCGAGTCCGCCGAAGAAAAGGTAAGTCAGCATGATGCGTCCCTCCTGAGAACCGCCTCAGTCTAACCTGCCCGGCGCCAGTCTGTTAAGGCATATCCGGACACGGGGGACGCGGGGCGCCTCGCAGTCAGTCAAATCCATGACGCGCCGCCCATTCCGCGCGTGTCATTTCCCAGACAAGGCTGGCGCGCGTCGAGCCATCCGGACGCACGCTGGTCACCTCCCCCATCCGCCGGAAGCCCAGGCCGTCCAGCAGGCGCTGGGTGGGCACATTGGTGAGCGCCGCCGTCTCGCAGAGAAGGTCCAGCTTCAGCGCCGTGAACATCCAGGCAAAGCTTGCCGCCGCCCCGCGCCCGCCGGTGCCCTTGCCGTGCAATGAGGGATGCAACGCGCCGCCGAGTTCGCCGGCCGCCCATTGTGGCCAGACCTGCACGTCGGAATAGCCCATCACCCGCCCATCCTCGCCCTCGCGGACAAACAGCAGACCAATGCCCGCCTCGCGTTCGGCCAGGTGCGTGTCGATGAACATCGCCACCGTTTCCTGCGTCAGCGGGCGGGGCAGTGTGTAGATCGGCGCGTGCACGGCCGGATCGGAAAGAAGGGCCAGCAGCGCGCGCGCATCCTCCGGCCGCGCAAGCCGCGAGTCGCCCATCTGCGTGGCAGCGCGCACCGCCGCGCGGATCGCCTCAGCGGCTTCGGGCGACGCGGGTGTGCGCGTGAGGGGCAGTGTGTCGGCCATCCATCCACCCTCCACGCCTGACGCGATGTCAGGCAATCCCTGCCGAAATGAATTTCCAAGATTGACCCGGCGCCCGGTGCATCAAAGGGTGCACACGATGATGACTTCAGACTCCGCCCGGCCGCACGGCAAGAACGCTTTCTTCTTCGTCATCGTCACGGTGGCCCTCGACATGATGGCCTTCGGCCTGATCATTCCGGTGATCCCGACTCTGATCCAGGACCTCGCCGGCGTACCGCCCGAGAACGCGACGCTGTGGATCGGAGCGCTGGCAGGCACCTACGCCCTGTTCAACTTCTTCGCCGGCCCGGTGCTCGGGGCCCTGTCGGACCGGTTCGGCCGCCGCCCCGTGCTGCTCGGCTCGATCGCCATGCTGAGCCTCGATTTCCTGATCATGGGCCTGTCGACCACGCTCGCCATCCTCTTCCTCGGGCGGGCCCTGTCCGGCATCGGGGGCGCGACCGTCGCGACAGCGAACGCCTACATCGCCGATACAACCGAGCCGAAGGACCGCGCCAAGGCGTTCGGCAAGATCGGCGCCGCGTTCGGCTTCGGGTTCGTGTTCGGCCCCGTACTCGGCGGGCTACTGGGCGAAGTCGACCCGCGCATGCCCTTCTTCGTTGCGGCGGCGCTCGCCGGGGTGAACTTCCTTTACGGCCTGCTGGTGCTGCCGGAATCGCTCGCCCCGGAAAACCGCCGGCCCATCCAGCTCGCCCGCGCCAACCCGTTCGGCGCCGCACGCCACTTCTCGAAACTGCCGCAGGTCAGCTGGTTGCTGATCGCCGGCGGCGCCTATTTCTTTGCGCACACCGTATTCCCGGCCACATGGGCGATCCATGGCGAGATCCGCTACGATTGGACACCCCGCGAGATCGGCCTGTCGCTCGGTCTTGTGGGCCTCGGCGCCTCGCTCGTTCAGGCCTTGATGATGGGCCCGATGATCAAACGCTTCGGGCCCGTGCGGACGGCTACGTTCGGCCTGTGCACCCATGTCGTCACCATGGCCGCCTATGCGTTCGCGTTCACACCTTGGATGGCGCTCCTGATCATTCCGTTCAACGCGCTCGGCGGTGTTGCAACGCCGGCGATCAACTCGCTGATGTCGACCGTTACGCCCCGCAACGCCCAAGGCGAACTGCAAGGCGCTACGGCCAGCCTGAATGCGCTGGCGATGATTTTTGGTCCGCTGACAATGAACGCGGTGCTCTATTTCGCCACCCACGCAGGGTCGTCGATCCAGTTTCCCGGCGCAGCCTTCCTGCTCGCCTCGGCCATCACGGCGCTTGTGCTGATCCCGTTCTTCCGGGGCGTGAAAGCCAACAGCGCGGCGCTTGCCGCCGCTGACGCTGCCTGACGCAGGTCAGGCTTTTGGCTTCATCACCAGGCTGAGCGCCAGGCCCAGCACACCGCCGCCGATACCGCCTTCGAGGAAATTCTGCAGGTGCGCCATCAACGGTGTCGCGCCGAGCAGCGTATCACCGAGCCCGAGCTGCGCCGCGCCGAAATGCGCTGCCACACCGCCCAGCAGGCCGCCAAGCACGCCCCCGGTTCCGCCGCCGCCCAACAGCCGTGCGAGGATAGGTCCGATCATGGTGCCGCCCAGCGCGCTGACGACCAGCGGAATGAATTGATCCATCTTTACTCCCCCAGATTGTTCCGTTCGGGACGTTTGCAACCCCTTGCAGAAACAGCCTGACCCAGGCTCCCGGACAGGTCCACCCCCTTCGCCCCCGCGGCGAAATATGCACCCGGCTCTTTCGCCAGGCGCAGGCCCTGTCTCCGAATGGCACAGCCCGTGTAGGCGAGCACAGATCGCCCGCACGAATCCCGATAAACAACGTGGCCTCACCCGCTTCCACCCCACATGCTAAAGGTATGAATCTTGCGAACTCCGCGGCTGATATGGGCCGGACGACAGCGATCAGGACTTCCAGCATGACCTTCGCCACACCGTCTGCCCAAGGTTCCAACGGTCAAAAACCGAGCAAGATGAACAGATTACACCTAATTTTCGCAGATTCCGCCTCCACCTGCATCAATCCGTGGCGGACGCCTGAACCGGCTGTATGTATGGGCCTGTCCGCCCGGCAACAGCGCGACAGCCTGTTCTTCTGCAAGACAGCAATACCCGTCTCGATGCACCGGGCGCAGGAAGCGGCAATCGACTGGTGAAGAAACAAACCCCGACCATTGTGAACTCTCTGGCGTGGAACACACTGGGTAATTCCGCCGCGATCCTGTTTTCGCTGGCGGCGCTGGTCGTGCTGTCGCGGATCCTTACGCCGTTCGATTTCGGCCTCTACGGCATGGCCATCACTGTGCTCATGATCCCCGAAACACTGGTCCATGGGCCGCTTCAGGAATCGCTCATCCAGCGCAAGACGGTCGATGACGAACACATCAATACCATCAATACGGTCTCCTGCGGACTGGCGATTGTCGCGTTCCTGCTGATCATCGGTTTTGCGCCGCTGATCGCCGATCTCTTCAGGACGAAAGAACTTGTGCCGGTCCTTCAGGTCACGGCGACGCTCCTGCTGACCGGCCCCTTCACCGCAACCGCAGCCTCCTTCCTCATCCGGAACCTGTCGTTCAAGCAGATCACCTATGTGGACGTGGTCGGCAACCTCGTACCCGCCCTGATCGGCCTGGCCTGCGCCGTCCTGCTGAAATCCGTCTGGGCCCTCGTCTGGATGGAACTGTCGAAGCGCGTGATCCGTATGGTGATGTTCATGTGGCTGTCGGGCTATCGCCCGCGCCTGCTCTACGTGCCCGAAAAGATGCGCGAGCTCGCGCACTATTCCGGACATGCCTACCTTCTCGGCTTCGTCATGTCGGTCCAGCGTGCCTTGCCGAGCGCGCTCGTCGGCGCCGTGATGGGCGCGGTCCCGCTGGGCCTTTTCAACATGGCCTTGCGCTTCTTCGAACAGGCCAACCAGGCGATCATCATGCCGTTCGCTTCGGTCTCCTTCCCGATGTTCGCGAAGGACCAGTTCAACCGCCCCGAACTCCACAAGACGCTGAACCAGACCCTGAAGCTGGCCAATACCATCACCCTGCCCGCCTTCATGGGCGCCATCGTGCTGATGCCGCTGCTGTTGCCGATCATCATCGGTGAACAATGGATACCCGCCGTCGCTGCGACCCAGCTGTCCCTCATCCTCGGACCGCTCACGATGATCGAATTCATCAACCGCAGTCTCATGAAGGCGCTCGGCCGCCCGGATCTTGCCGCCGGCATCACCGTCGTCAGCTGCCTGTTCACGGTGGTCGGTGTACTCAGCGTCGTGCACTTCGAGATCGAAGCAGTGATGGGCGTGCTGATCGCGCAAAAACTGCTGACGCTGCTGATGATGGGCTACCTCGTGCAGAAATATGCCGGCTTCACGCCGACGCAGCAGGTGCGCCCGATCCTTCTTCCCGCCGCCGGCGCTCTTGCGATGGGCTTCGTCGTGCTAGTGCTGCGTGACAGGGTGATGCTGGACGTCGATCCCGCCATCCGCGCCGCGTTGCTGATCGCCGCCGGTGTCGCCACCTATGGCCTGGTGATCAGCATGATCTCGCCCGCCACCCTGAAACAGGCCATCGGGATGGTTCTCCGGCGCAAGAGGGCTTGAATCCGGCTTTCCCCGGCGTCTCCTCGACGCGACCAGCATTGCAGCCGGCGCCCGAGTCAGCCAAGAGGGGCACATGGCGCCGCATAGACCCGCTCTCTTCCTCGACCGCGATGGCGTGATCAATCTCGACAAGGGCTATGTCAGCCGCGTCGAGGATTTCGAATTCATCGAAGGCGCGCCGGAAACGATTGCCCGGTTCAACGCGCGCGGCTGGCTTGTCTTCGTCGTGACCAACCAGTCGGGCATCGCCCGCAATTACTACACCGAGGACGACATGCACGCGCTGCATGCCTGGATGGAGGCGCGCCTTGCCGAGGCGGGCGCGAAGATTGACCGGATCTATTACTGCCCCTTCCACGAAGAGGGCGAAAACCCGCGCTACCGGAAAGACAGTTTCGACCGCAAACCCAAGCCCGGCATGCTGCTGCAGGCGATGGCCGAATTCCCGGTGAAACGCGAATCGAGCTTCCTCATCGGGGACAAGGAAGCCGACATCGAAGCGGCGCGCGCCGCCGGCATTGCCGGCTTCCTGTTCACCGGCGGGAACCTCGCCGATTTCGCCGAATGGACCCTCGCCGGCTTCGAGGATGGCCACCGGGGCTAGGCCTTGCCTCCATTCTGGGCGCCCTGCCTGCGTGGGCATCGCAGCGCTCCGCGGCGCCGTCTGCCCGGCCGGTTGTGATTGCCACATCGCGCTGGCGTGTTAGCGTCTCCTTTTCGGGGGGACGAAAATATGGGCATAGCAGGATCAACGCGCCGGGATATGGTGCTCGGATTTGCCCGGATTGCCGGCATCAGCGGCGCAATGGCGGCGATGCAGGGCCTTGGCCTTGTGGCTGAGGCAGGTGTCTATACCGGCCCGCCCAAGCCGCCCGGCAGCGCCGGACGGGGCAAGAAAGTCGTCGTCCTCGGCGCCGGGATCGCGGGCCTCGTCTCGGCCTGGGAACTGCGCAAGGCTGGGTTCGACGTCACCGTTCTCGAAGCCCGCCACCGCCCGGGCGGCCGGGTGTGGACCGTGCGCGGCGGCGATGTGATGACCCACGATCACCTGCCTGCCCAGCGCGTCGGGTTCGATGCCGGCCATTTCTTCAATGCCGGCGCGGCCCGCATCCCAGCCTGCCATCACGGCGTGCACGACTATTGCCGCGAATTCGGCGTGCCGCTCGAAGTGCAGGTCAATGTCAACGCCGACGCGCGTTATGTCAGCGCGAATGTGCGCAATGGCCTGCCGCTCGAAGACCGTCAGGTGCGCCACGATGTGCGCGGCGGCGTCTCCGAACTCCTTGCCAAAGCGATCAACAAGGGCGCGCTGGATGAAGAGCTGACCGCGCTCGACCGCGAACGCCTGCTGGACTTTCTCACCCAGTATGGCGCGCTGGGTGAAGGCTATGCCTATACCGGCTCGGACCGGCTCGGCTACGAGGTCGAACCGACCGTGCACGGCGCACCCTTCTCCATCCGCAAGCCCATTCCCCTGACCGAATTGATCCAGGATCCAAACTGGGCCTTCCAGCTCACTTTCGGAGACCAGCTCTATCAGCAGACCGCCATGCTCCACCCGGTCGGCGGGATGGATGCCATCCCCTATGCCTTCGCCGGTCGGCTCAAGTCGGAGATCAAATACGGCGTGCAGGTCACCCACATGAAGCGCACCGAAACCGGTGTCCGCGTGCTCTACAGCCAGAAGGATGGACTCGCCGGCACGGTCGACGCCGACTACGCGGTCTGCGCGCTGCCCTTCAGTGTACTGAAGTCCGTCAAATGCGATTTCTCGGCGCCCGTACAAGCAGCCGTCAACAACATGGTTTTCGACGCCTCCTGCAAGGTGGCCTGGCAGGCACCCCGCTTCTGGGAAACCGAAGACCGCATCTATGGCGGCATCTCGAACGTCGACAGCCGCTGCAACATGGCCTGGTATCCGAGCTACGGGTTCGACATGAAGGAGGGCGTCCTCGTCGGCTGCTACAACTTCACCGGCCAGGCAGAGCCCTTCGCGGCCCAGAGCCTGAAGGCGCAGTTCGAAGAATCGCGCGCCTCTGTGGACCGGATCCATCCCGGCAAGGGCCGCCTGCTCGCCCGTCCGGTCGCCGTCAACTGGGCGCATGTCCCGCACTCCATGGGTGCCTGGGCAACCGAAAGTCCGGATACGGACCATAACACGCCCGAGATCCGGGCCGTTCTGGAGGGCGACGGACCCATCGCCTTTGCGGGCCAGCATCTCAGCCCGCTCGGCGCCTGGATGGAAGCCGCCATCCGCTCAGCCCACCACGCGATCGCCGGCATCTATGCCCGCGCATCGACTGCCTGACCCAAGAACACAAAAGGAGGAAACCCCATGACCCGTGCCACCCGACTGACCGCCTTCCTGGCCCTCGGCCTTGCCGCCCTGACTACGGCCTGCATCAGCATCGAGGACACCGCCCCCGCCCCGGCACCTGCGCCGCCTGCGCCGCCTGCCGAAATCAACCGCATCCCGATCCCGGGCTCGGACTTCCCGATTTCCATTGGCGTCGTTATTCCGCCCGAAGCGGAGATCTTCTATGTCAGCGGCGTGGTGCCTTCGGTCGTCGATCCCGACGCCGATCCCAACAGCCGCGCCGCCTTCGGCGACACCAAGGCTCAGACCATCACCGTTCTCAACAGCATCAAGACGCGCATGGAAGCCGCCGGCTGGTCGCTCAGCGATGTCACGATGATGCGCGTCTACCTCGTGGCCGATGAAGACACTGGCGGCCGGCTCGACTTTGCCGGCTTCATGGCGGGCTATTCGCAATTCTTCGCCACGCCCGAACAGCCGAACAAGCCGGCCCGGGCCGTTGTGGAAGTGGCCGGCCTGATCAATCCCGGCTGGCGCGTGGAGATCGAAGTCCAGGCCGCCCGCGTGCCTGCGGAGTAGCGGCTAAACCGGCTTCAGCGTCTTCGGGTCCATCCCGCCCATCCGGCAGACCTCTTTCCACTCTGCTGGCAGCACAGGCTGCACCGAGAGCCGGAAAGAGGCCACCAGGCTCATGTCCTTGAGCTTGGGATTGGCCTTCACGTCTTTCAGCGTCACCGGCTTCGGCATCGGCGCAAGCGCTTTGACCGTCACGCAGTCCCAGCGTGGATCGTCCGTCGTCGGATCAGGCGCCGACAGCGCACACACTTCCACCACGCCGACCACGGCAAGGCCCTGGTTCGAGTGATAGAAGAACGCCCGGTCGCCCAGCTTCATCGCCCGCATATGGTTGCGAGCCGTGTAGTTGCGCACGCCGGACCAGACTTCGCCTGCATCGCCTTTCGCCACCTGGTGGTCCCAGCTCCACGCGTCCGGTTCGGATTTGAACAACCAGTACTGCATCAGCCTTGCGCTTCCTTCCGGATCGCCGCGGCATGGCCTTCCGCGATGCCCAGCCGGTCCGCCAGACGCGCCAAGAAGGCCGCTTCGCTGCCGGTGGCCGAGCCGGTCACGATACAGGCCGCCGTATACAGCTGCGCCGCATGGTTCGGGCTCAGCGCGCCGGCGGCGATCTTGTCCAGCGTCTCGGCTTCGGGCCGGTCATTGGAGAGGATTGCCCGGTCCTTCGCGCCGAGGCCCGCATCCTTCAGCGCCGCGTCGATCACCACTTTCTCCGCCTCGTCCAGCACGCCGTCGGCCCAGGCTGCGGCCACCAGCGTGCGCACCAATGCTTCGGCAAATTCCGGCTCGGCTTTCTTGTCGGTGACATAGCCAAGCTTCGCCGGCTCCGCGTCCGCCTTCGGCCGCTTGCCCTGCGATTTCATCCAGGCGTGATAGGCCAGCGCGCCGAGGCCCGCCACCGCGCCGGTCTTCACCGTACCGCCGATGAAGCGCCGCCCGCCTTTCGTGCCGAGCAGCATTGCCGCGATCAGCGCGCCGGCGCCCGCAGCTGCAATCTGTGTGTCGCGGTCCGACTTCAGCTTCTCGAGCGCAGCCTCGCCGAGGTCCTTGCCCTTCTGCATCTTGCCTTCAAGGTCATATTCCTTGGCGGCGCGCTTCGCCTGTTTCTGAAGGTCAGCCAGTATCTGCTCGAAGTCCATGACGTGTCTCCGGGGTGAAGAGGAAGGGTTCCTCGGATGTAGGCGATCAGGCCCGCGCAGGAAAGGTCAGCGCGCCTGCTGGAGTGCCGCACGCACGAGCCGGTCATAATGCGGCCAGCCCTTGTACTCGGCCAGCACGGGATCGATCGCTTCCCACGCCGCGCTGAACGCCGCCCGGTGCGCAGCGTCCGCCAGCACCGCTCGCATGGGATCAATCGCCACGCGGATTGTGAACACCATCGCGCCCGTTTCTGGCAGTTTTGTAATCGTCTGGCGTTCCACGCGCAGCCACAAGGCGTCCAGCGCGCCCTCGACCGGCATCGTATCGGCTTTCGCCTTGAACTCCGCCTGGTTCGGCGTGAACCTGTCCGGTCCAGGCTGCACATTCCAATTGAACCGCTCCAGCACCGTGCCCGGCTGGATTCCGTCAAACATCCGGTGGATGCGACCCACGAGCCCCGGATTCGCGCCCGGAACAGGCGAATGCAATCCGCCCAGCGGCTGGCCGATTGTCTCGGACAGTCGCCAGAAGGTCGGCGCGCACACATTCGCCGCCTGCAGCCGCCACTGGCCGGCCTCGTCCTTGATCAGTATGCAGAAGTCATCAGACACCGTGCTCGCCGCGGCTTCCAGCGCCGTGGGCCAGTCGCCCGCCGCCGGCCCGGCGACATCGTGAACGGCCGCCGCCAGCGCCTGCGCCGCGCGCGAGCTCCCTTCCCGCTCGACATGCACACGATCGCGCTTCGTCCGCATCAGCGCGCGCTTTTCGTCCAGCACGTGCGCTTCGGTATCCGGCACCAACCAGGTCTCCGGCGGAATCGGCTTCAGGCCCGGCGCGAGGCTGAGCGGTCCATTCAGGAATGGCAGGTAGGGCGGCCGCCGCATAGGCTCAGGCTGGCCGCGCCGAGCCCCAGCTCACATAGCCGGCAATCTTCGGCGTGTTCGGCAGGTACATCGTCTCGGTGTCTTCGGTCGTGAACCCGCCCTGGTGAAGCAGGCTCACCGTGTCGCGCGTCAGATGGCATCCGCCCGCCAACGCTTTCCAGACGGGCTCCACCCGGCGCTGCCATTTGGCGACGCCTTCGTCCGGCGCCAGGCCGTGCTCGGAGAACAGGATACGCCCGCCGGGTTTCAGTACGCGCCGGGTTTCCGCCAGCGCGCCCTGCCAATCGGGAATCGTGCACAGTACAAAGGTAATGACGGCTGTATCGACTGAATTGTCCGGGAGCGGAATGTTCTCTGCGCCTGTTTCGAGGAAGTCGATGCTGCGGCCGATACCAAGCGATCCCGCCGTGCGCCGCGCCTTGACCACCATCCCAGGCGCGGGCTCCAGCGCGTAGAGCCGCTCGACCTTGCCGGCATCGTACATTGCGAAATTCGTGCCCGACCCGCAACCGAGTTCAAGCACGACACCTTCCGCCTTCGGAACTACCTTCGCCCGCTGTTTCATGATCGGGCGTGAAGAACACGCACATGAAATCAGGTTCGGAACGACATATCGCTCCCAGGGGTTCATTGAATTTCCCGAAGCGAGTTCACATAACCCGGATATGCGAGCTGTTCGATCTTTTTTGTGGTTTCAGGGGTCGCTCGAGCAATTAGTCCTGTTTGAGTCATCATTACCTCGTACTCAAATCCATCACCCATCATATTATAAGTCGCCGATCCGTAATTGGCGTCTTCAGCCAAAACAACGCCGAGCTTTCCGCCATTTTCCTTCGCCCACTTGCCGATATCCCAACCCGGTTCCTCTTCGATAAACTTCTTCGCAAAGAAATCTGCTTTACTCACCTTGCCTGATGAAAATTTGCTAATGTCCATCGAAGCCATGAATTCCAGCCGGTACAAAGAATCGTAGCCCAAAATATTAGCCATCGGTTTTATCTTCAACACTCGGGCACCCATAATCCATTGCTTTCCAATAAATACGGGCATCCTGCCGTCTTCTTCTGTCCACACTACAGGATCGGTCCCCATTTGGCGGAATTCCACGATTGCTTGGTAGGTATCTGTTTGGTTAGGCACAGCTGAAAACTTAACGGTCGCGACCGGGCGTTCGAAAGTAAGTCGGTGGTACGTTTGTAGGTTGAGGCCGGCAAAGGCGATAACGCCGGCGAGGCCCAGAAAGCCGGACCCGAAGGCCAATCGGGCGACACCCGCGAACGGTTTCATCCCCGCCATCTTCGCAAAACCCGCGAAGAGCAGGATCAGGCCGAGCACGCCGGAAATCGACGGCAGAATCCACCAGATCAGGCTCATCAGAATTCTCCCTTGGCTCCGCGCCGGTCCGGCTGCGGCCTATCAACCCACCTTGGGGCATATATCAGCGCTTTGCGGCGAAATTAGCAACCTTTCGCAGGTGCCGCTGCAATTCGTTCAACCGGCCCAGCCCAGCGTCAGGGCGGCTTTCCATCCGACATAGACGGCCACAATCACGATCAACGCTGCAAACGCGCTGCGGGCGAGCCGCACCCGGCTGGCCAGCGCCCGGGCAATCACGATACCGAGCCCGCCGCCCGCGGCACCGCCCGCCAGCATCAGGCCGGTCAGGCGCAGGTCCACCTGTCCGTGCAGGGCATAGTTCGCCGCCGTCGCGGCCCCGAACACGGTTACAGAAACGAGAGACGACGCGGTTGCATTCGCCAGCGTCATGCCGGTCGCCATCATCAGGCCGGGCACGATCAGGAATCCGCCCCCGATGCCGAAAAAGCCCGCCGCCGCGCCCACCGCCAGTCCCGTGGGCGCAATCTTGCCCATCAGCACCGGCGTAATGTGTACATCGGGGTTACCTTCGCTGCGCGGCCGCCGTAACATCGACAGGCCGATCGCCGCCATCGCAAAGGCAAAGGCCAGCAACAGCCAGTCACCCGGCACGCGCAGCGCCAGCGTCGAGCCGGCCAGCGAACCCACAAATCCGGACACTGCAAACACGGTCGCGCAGGGCCATTTCACACGGCCCTCGCGCCAGTGTCCCGTCAGGCTGACCAGGGCAATCGCCGCCACCGCCGCCGCCGACGTGCCGATCGCAAGGTGCGGCTCGGTCACGCCCACGGCATAAATCAACAGCGGCGCGGCCAGCACCGATCCCCCGCCCCCGAAGGTGCCGAGGAACACGCCGACCAGTGCGCCGCTCAGCAGCGCGGCCACGATCACCGGAAGGGTCAGCTCGATCATCGAAGCCTCAGGCGCCTTTCGCCACAGGCAGTCCGGCCTGTTTCCAGGCTTCCAGTCCGCCTTCGAGGATCAGCGCATCGCCGGCCACGCGCGCGGCCAGCCGCTCGCAATTCATCTCGGTGCGCATGCCGGACTTGCAGTGGAACACCGCCGTGCGGCCGGCTTCAAGTTTGACATCGGCCTCTTCCAGCCGCGACAGCGGCAGCAGCACGGCGCCGGGAATATGCTCGCGCGTATGTTCATCCGGCTCGCGGATGTCGATCAGGTGGAGGCGTCCGGCCTTCAGGCCTGCGGCCACATCGGCCGCCTTGATTTTCGTCAGTGTACTCATGGTTTCAGGTCTCCGGGCAGAAGATGTCTGCCAGCGTGTTGATGATACGGAGCGCGGCGGGGTCCGCGATCCGGTAGAAGATGTTCAGCCCGGCCCGCCGCGTGGCGACGAGCCCGTCTTCGCGCAGTACGGCCAGGTGCTGTGACAAGGCCGATTGCGACAGCGGGGTCTGCGCCAGCAATTCGCCCGCCGACAATTCCCCCTCGCCGAGCCGGCAAAGGATCAGCAGGCGGTGTTCGTTCGACATCACGCGCAGCAGCCTTGCGGCATCACCGGCGCGTTCGCGGAACAACTCAGGATCAAGGGTCTGTGTCGTCATAGGCTCAATATATTAGTTCTTGCTAATTTAACAATACCTAATATATAGAAAGCAGACAACATGAAGGAGACGCCCCATGGCGAACCTCAAAGCCTTTTTCGATGCGGCCACCAATACGGTGACCTACCTGGTCTGGGACCCCTCGACCCGCGCCGCTGCGGTGATCGACCCGATCCTCGATTTCGATCCCAACGGCGCGCGCCTCGGCACAGCCTCCGCCGATGCCGTCATCGCGGCGGCCGCTGAGCTCGATCTGCGTATCGACTGGATCCTCGACACCCACGCCCATGCAGACCACCTGTCCGGCGCGGACTACCTGCGCCGCCAGACCGGCGCGAAGATCGGCATCGGCGCTCACATCACCCATGTCCAGAAAGCTTTCCTGCCGCTCTTCGGCGCTGCGCCCGACCATCCGGACGGCCACGTTTTCGACCTGCTACTCAAAGACGGCGATACGCTCCCGCTCGGCCAGCTCATGATCCGTGTGCTCCACACGCCCGGCCACACGCCGGCCTGCGTCACCTACCTGATCGACGACATGGCCTTCGTCGGCGACACGCTGTTCATGCCGGACTATGGCACCGCCCGCGCGGACTTCCCCGGCGGCGATTCGGCCACGCTGTACCGCTCGATCCGGAAAATCCTCGCCCTTCCGCCGGAAACCCGCATCTTCGTCGGTCACGACTACTTGCCCGCCGGACGCGATCATTTCCTGTGGGAGACCACCGTCGCCGAGGAGCGCGCCCGCAACGTCCACATCCATGACGGCGTCAGCGAAGACGACTTCGTCGCGCTGCGCGATGCCCGCGACCGCACGCTCGCCGCCCCGCGCCTCATCCTGCCCTCGTTGCAGGTGAATATCCGCGCCGGCGCCCTGCCGCCGGCCGAAGCGGACGGACAGGTTTACCTCAAGCTGCCGGTGAACCGCCTCGGCTCTGTCTGATTTGGTCACAAAAGTTCACCCCGCGTCCCCCCTGCACGGGCCGGAAAAAGACTGATAGGGCGGGCCGATGCCCTTACGCGACTTCGGCCTGCTCTTTCTCGTCTGCTTCGTCTGGGGCGTGAACCTTGTGATGACCCGCTGGGTGGTCTCGGACTTCCATGTGCCGCCGCTTTTCTTCGCCGCCGTGCGTTTCCTCGGCGTGGCCGCCTTCCTGATCCCCTTCCTGCGGCCGGTTCCGAAGAATCTCTTCACCCTCTTCATCATCTCGATGCTGATCGGCTGCCTGAACTTCGGCCTGCTGTTCGTCGGCCTCGCCAATGCGGATGTCTCTGCCGCGGCTGTCACCGGCCAGCTCGGCGTGCCGATGTCGACGATCATGAGCATGGTCTTCCTCGGCGAGAAGATCCGCTGGCGCCGCGGCCTCGGCATCGCCCTCGCCTTCGCCGGCGTGGTCGTCATCGCCTTCGACCCGAACTCGTTCAGCCTCTCCTATGGCCTCTTCCTCGTTTTCCTCGCCGCCGTCCTCGGTTCGGCCGGCGGCATCGTGATGAAGCGCATGGCCCCGATGGGCGCGCTGAACCTGCAAGCCTGGGTCGGCCTGTTCAGCTTCGCGCCCCTCTTCGCCATCTCCTTGATTCTGGAAACCGGCCAGTTCAGCGCCTATGCGGGCGGCGGCTGGCCCGTCTGGCTCGCCAGCCTGTTCGCCATCCTTGGCGTCTCTGTCTTCGCTCACTCAGCGTTCTACACACTGGTCAAACGCCACGAAGTCTCGATGCTTTCCCCGCTCACCCTGATGACGCCGCTCTGGGGCGTCCTGTTCGGCGTCACCCTGCTGGGCGAGCCGTTCACCTGGAAACTCGTCATCGGCGGCGCGGTTTCGCTCGCCGGGGTCTTCCTCATCGCCGCGCGCCGGAATACCGTGATGCCTGAAGCCGCCCTCGGGAAGAAGATGGCGTCCGGAGACTCCTGATGCGCCTCGAACAGACGCCCAGCCCCAACCACGACGCGCGCCGCTATCCCGTCGATCTCCTCGTGCTGCACTATACCGGCATGGAAACCGGCCAGGCCGCGCTTGACCGGATGCGCGATCCCGAAGCGAAGGTTTCCGCCCATTACATGGTCTGGGAAGATGGCCGCATCTGCCAGCTGGTCGATGAAGCCCGCCGCGCCTGGCATTCGGGCCTGTCCACCTGGCACGGGGATGATGATCTCAACTCCCGTTCCATCGGCATCGAGATCGTCAATGGTGGCCACGACTTTCCCCTGCCCGGCGGAAAGCTGCCCCCCTATCCGGACGCCCAGATCGAGGCGGTGATCGAACTGTCGAAAGCCGTCCTCGCGCGCCATCCGATCCCGCAGACCCGCGTCGTCGCGCATTCGGACATCGCGCCGAAACGCAAGATCGATCCGGGCGAACATTTCCCCTGGCCGCGCCTTGCCGCCGCCGGCATCGGCCTCTGGCCGGAGGAAGCGGGCGGATCGGGCTGTATCTGGATGGGCGGCGATCCCGGCGGCCTCAACCGCCAGCTCGGCACTATCGGCTATGACCTCTCCGACATTCCGGCCACGCTGCGCGCCTTCCAGCGCCGCTTCCTGCCGGATGCCGTCACTGGCCTCGCCGACGCGCGCACCCTTCGCCGCCTCGCCCATGTGGCGGAAGCCTATTCCGGCGCCTCGACGTCCTCTTCGCCCCAGGCCTGAGAGAATTCCGCTGCGAGCGCGGCGCCCAGCAACAGCGAATTCACCGAAGCCGACAGCCAGATGAAGGCGAGGATGGCCGACGCCAGTGCGCCATAGAGCGTTCCGAGTACGGAATAGTTCAGGTAGAGCTGGAACAGGAAGGTCACGAAGATGAAGGCCACCGTCGCCGCCGCCGCTCCGGCCGCGATCGCCCGCGTACCTTTCTGGATATGCCCGCGCAGCGACAGCACGAGGATCACGTAGAACACCGCGAAACCGCCGATAGCCTTGGAGATCCACAACGTATCGGCCAAAGCGGCAATCTCGCCGGCAAACTTGCCCATCGGCGCCGCGCCGCCCTGCGACATCACTGCAACGGTCAATTGCAGGGCGCCCAGCAACCAGACCATCATCACCAGCGAGCCGGTCAGTAGCAGCGACACGCCCTGGAACCGCGCAAAGCGCGAGCGCCACTGCGTGCCGGCGATCATCCGGATGCCCGTGATCGCCGCCTTGGCGCCGGAGCTCGCGGTGATCAGCACAAGGATTAAGGCCACGATCGCACGAAGGCTGAGCCCGGCAGGGGTCATCTTCTGGATGGTCTCGAATTCGGCGCGCGTCAGCGGCTCCACATTCTGCGTGAAGAAATTGCTGATCGGTGTCGCAAGCTGAGCGGCTAGCTCCCTGGGCAGGAACACCGTCAGCAAGGTCAGCGTCAGGTAGATCAGCGGAAAGATCGAAAACAGCGCATAGAAGGCGATGCCGCCGGTCACGATGCGCACATCGGGCCGGAACAGGCGGATCACGGCCCGCCGGACCGGGACGAGCAGGTTTGTGCGCCAGCTCTCCATCAGGTGACATCCCTTCCGCATGCTCCAGCGCGCCCGGAAAGGTCGCGTTGAAATCAGCTTGTGCCTTCATTTAGCGACAGGAAGTTTCCGGGCACTTACAATTTTGTTAACGTGGGCCGTACGCGGCCCGGTCGCTCATCTTTCCTGCAGGTCCTGCGCCATCTGCAGCGCCCGCAACAGATTGCTGCGCCAATCCCTGCCCGGTCGCCACCCCCACAAGCCCTTCCTCCTCTTCCTCTTGACGCCAGGGTGATGCCTCCGGCCAGTTTTCCGCGCGCCGCCAATCCGGCGGGAGAACGGGCGATGTTGAGCTTGGCCAATGACCGCCGGACCGTCCCTGCCCGAACTCTGGACCTATGTCGTGCTGCACCACCGCGCGCTGAAAGGCTTCGCCCTTTAGCATGCTGCCGGCTTGACCAAGGATGTGCGCCGCACTGTCTGGATCGGTCTTGCCGTGCTCGCCTCGTTGCTCCGCCGGCTGATCCATATGATGGCCCGCGACCTCCCGCTCGCGCCGCTTGCACCCACTGAATCCGGCGCACTGCGGCCGCCCATTTCGGCGCCGCGCCGCGTGCGGGCCGGCCGCGCCACGTTGCGCGCCCTGACCCTTCCGCCGCGGCTCTATGCACGCGCGCCGTGCGGCTTCACCCGCACCCTCGACCAACTCAACCGCCGGCTCGCCTCTGCGCCCGACATGTCCTGACGCCTCAAATCCGATGCTTCCCCCCGAGACCTCAAACGCCTATATGACTTGCAGGACCAGAAGGCCGGGCAGCCGCTGGTACGCGGGTAACTGCGTGCTGGAGGAAAGTCCGGGCTCCAGAAAGACAGGGCGACGGCTAATGGCCGCCCGGCGCAAGCCGAGGGAAAGTGCCACAGAAAGCAAACCGCCTCGCGGCTTCGGCCAAAAGGTAAGGGTGAAAGGGTGGGGTAAGAGCCCACCGCAGGTCTGGCAACAGGGCTGGCAAGGCAAACCCCGCCCGGAGCAAGACCAAGTAGGGGGTGCATTTGGGCCGTCTTACGCCCGCACCCCGGGTGTGTCGCGCGAGGCATCCAGCAATGGGTGTCCCAGAGGAATGGCTGCCAGACCCCGCAAGGGGCGAACAGAACCCGGCTTACAGGCCTTCTGGTCCCTTTCAACCGAGCAAAGAACGTGCGAAGCTTCGGCTAACCACACCGGTTGCTGCGTCGTTTCAATTGAAGACCGCAGGCCTTCATCTGGGCAATTCTCCCACCAGATGCTTGCCTGTCCACTCGATCGGAGTGAATGCATGCCTAGACCGTCCGGAGCCCGGAACCACGATTTCGAAGTAAAACGCGCCGCCCTCTTGGACACATTGACTGACTTTGCATTGAACAGCGGCGTGCAACGCCCCTCGCTCCGGCAATTCGCGATGGCCGCCAAACAATCCGAACCCACCCTTCGCCACTATTTCGGCGACCGGCAGGGTCTCGTGATCGAAATCATCAAGAAGATCGCCGCGAACTCGGAACAGGTCTGGGCTCTGGTCAGGCGGCCGGCAAAAGATGTCACCTCGGCCGTTTCCGAATACATCAAGTTGACTGAGTTCAGCTTCCGGGAAGGCATGTTTGCGCGTTCGCACGCCTTCGCGCTTGTCGAAGGCCTGGCAGACCGGATTGTCGGCAAGGTCTATCTCGAATTCATGCTGGAACCATCCCTGACCGCTTTCAGCGACAAACTCGCCGCCACGCCGGGCGGGCCTTCAGATCCAGCACAATTGCGCGCTGCAACGCTCGCTGCCACGGGACCTTTGTTTGTGCTTGCCCTTCACCAGAACCTGCTGAATGGACGCGAAACCTTGCCGATGGACACCAGCAAGATCTTCGGTTTCCTGGATCACTGCATCGGCGCGAATCTTGCTCCGGCTACGGACTTATAGAACCGCCAGCAGCGCGTCGACGTCAGTCTCCGCGGTCTCCCAGGAGCAGATGAGTCGGCAGGAACCGCCCGGCCAATCGTAGAAGACCGCGCCCGCTGCCCTCAGCTTTGCGCTGATCTCCGACGGCAGCATCACGAAAACCTCGTTTCCCTCGCACGGATAAGCCTGCTTGAATCCCTTTGCCTCGAATCCATCCGCCAGACGGCGCGCCATCCGGTTCGCGTCGCCGGCCAGCTTCGTCCACAGACTGCCGGTCAACATCGCTTCGGCCTGCGCCGCGAGAAAGCGCATTTTTGGCGGCATGTGGCCGGACCGTTTGGCCCGCGCTTTCAACTCCGGAAACTTCTCCCGGGCGGCGCCGAACAGGAGAATGATCTCGCAGCCCGCTGCGCCGGTCTTGGTGAGGCCGAGATTCAGGACATCAACGCCCGCCTGCCAGCTCATCGCCGCCGGCATGCTTCCGGTTCCAAGAATCGCATTGGCAAAGCGCGCGCCGTCGACATGGACCCAGAGTCCGGCCGCTTTGGCACGCTCGGCATAAGCCGAAATTTCTTCCGGCCGGTAGACCATTCCGCATTCGGTCAGATTGGTCAGGGACAGAACATGCATAGGTGTTTCATGCACGAAGTCCGGCTTGTTGGATTCAAGCGCCGCCGTTAAAGCCTGCGGATCGATCTTCGCGCCGAACCCCGGCAACAGGCGCAGCTTTCCGCCGCCGGAAAAGAACTCCACGGCGCCTCGTTCGTCGCGTTCGATATGCGCTTCCTCATGGCAAAGCACCGCTCCGGTCGGCGGACAGAAACAGGAAAGCGCGAGCGCGTTCGATGCCGTTCCGGACGCCGTGATCCAGAAGTCGAAATCCTCGGTCTCGAGCACATTGGCGAGAAGTGCGCGAAGGCGCGCAGTAACCGCATCGCTGCCATAGCTCGGCGCGATGCCGGTATTCACGCGGTTCATCGCTTCGATCACAAGCGGATGTGCCGGCGCAGTCGTGTCGGATGCAAAGTTCAACGCGTGTCCTCAGAACTGGGTGTCGGGCGTTTGCCACATCAGATGTTGCCCGCCATCGGCGGCTATCATCTGGCCGGTCACGCTCCAGGCGGAAATCAGGTAACGCAGGGCACGGACGATTTCCTCGGGCGCGGAGCCTTCGCCGGTCAGCGTCGCGGCCTTCTCGGCAGCAAAGTCCGCATCGGTCTGATGCACGCTCTTCAGGGTTGGTCCGGGCCCGATTCCGTTGACGCGGATATCCGGCGCAAGGGCCTGGGCAAGCGTCTGCGTCGCCTGCCAGAGCGCGGCTTTCGACAGCGTGTACGTGAAGAATTGCGGGGTCAGTTTCCAGACGCGCTGATCGATAAGATTGACGATCAGGCCCTTCTCGCCCGCCGGAAGTGCCTTGGCGAACTGCTGCGCGAGGTGAACCGGCGCACGCAGGTTTGGCTCGAAATGATGGTCCCAATCCGCACGGGAATGATCGCCAGCAGAATCCTCGCCGAAGGTCGAAGCCGAATTGACGAGCAACGTCAGCGGACGGCCGAGCCGTTCGGCCGCCTCCGAAACCAGCACGCCGCGCGCGGTTTCATCCGACAGGTCGCACTGCACGATTTCGGCGCGGCCACCCGCCTTCCGGATGGCGCCGGCGGTGTCTTCGGCGCCGGCCTTCGAGCCAAGATAATGCACGCAGACGGCCCAGCCATCCGCGCCGAGCGCTTCGGCCAGGACGCGGCCCACGCGCGCGCCGCCACCGGTAACAAGGGCCGCGCCTGGATTCATCCGCGGATCGCCTCATACAGCGCAAGGAGGTTCACACCATTCACGAGCCCGTAGATATAGACCGCATACAGAAGAAGTAGCAGCAGCGCGAGCAACCGGCCGATGCGCGCGCGCGTGACGATGAGGATCGCCAGCACGGCCGCCGAAAGTCCCATGACCCAATGGTCATAGGTCTTGAACAGCGGTGCGACGGTGATGGTGCCGCTGAGGGCGATGATGCCGCCGGCGCCGAGGATGTTGATGATGTTGGCACCGAGAATATTGCCGACGAGTACATCGCCCTGCTTGCGGAACGCGGCCGCGAGCGAGGCGCCGATTTCCGGCAGCGACGTGCCGACCGCAAGCAGCGTGAGGCCGATATACTCCTCAGGCACATTGGCAGAGCGCGCGAGTCCTTCCGCGCCGGAGACAATCAGGCCAGAGGCGTAGACGAGAGCGAAAACGCCGACCGGAACGTAGATGAGTGCACGCCACATCGGCGGGCCTTCGGCTTCATGCGCGCGCAAGCCGGTCGGTTTGCCTTCGGCATGGTCGCGGCTCGCGGCAAACAGACTGAGACCGGCATAGCCGACCAGGATGCAGAGGAAGAAGAAGCCCATCAGCGGCGACAGCGGCAGGATCGCCGTCATGCCGATCCACAGCGCCGTGGCCAGCAACATCGCGAACAGGTTGCGGCCCTGCCCCGGTCCGCCGGCCGTCATGGGAAGGATCAGCGCCGGGATCGCCAGGACGAGGAAGACGTTCGCGATGCTTGAGCCGACGATATTGCCGATGCCGAGACCGGGACTGCCGGAGAAGGCGGCATTGGTCGACACGAGGATTTCCGGAAGCGAGGTGCCGAGGCCGACGATGAACATGCCGGCGATGAGGGGCGAAGCGCCCATCGCGTCGCCGACACGCACAGCGCCGCGGACGAGCAGATCGCCGCCGAGTGCAAGTAGGATTAACCCGCCGAAAAGCGATGCGATCAGGATCGGATCGGGCATGGCGGCTGCCCCCGGAAAATCAGTCGAGGCGCTTGAACTCGATCAGGTTGAGCACGCCGAACACGACAACGAGGGCGGCAATGGCCAGCAGCGAAGGATGGATCATGACTTTAGACTCTCAGCCCGCAAAAAGAACTCGATTGGGGCGCTCATAGCCTGCGTCGAAGGCGTTGGCGAGCCCAATCGGCAATTAAGCCGACAGTTCGCACACAAAACCAGGCTCAATTTTCCGCTACGGAAGGGCCAACCGGCTCATTTCCGGCGAATTATTCCCTTGAGGTCTACCGAGTCCGCGACGGTGTTCGAGATGGTTCCGAACTTGCGGACATTCTTGTGCAACAGCTCGAGCCGATGGTCCGTTTCGTCCGTATCGACAATGATTTCGTACGTCACCGAGGTCATCCTCGGCGGCGCATCCTGGCGTTCTCCGTGGAGGCGGACTTCGACACCGCTAAGGTTGAATTTCAACAGCGGTGTAACGCGCTCGATGCCTTTCAGGATGCAGGCTGCGATCGAGGCGAGAAACAGCTCTGCCGGATTGAACGCATCCCGCCGGCCCGCAAGATGGGTATCGAGAACCAGCACGGCGTCCTTGGCGTGCGCCTCGCTGACATGGGCGTCCACACGTCTGGCACTGACCGAGTATTCAAGCATTTCAAGGGTTTCCGGATTGGACCAAAGCGCTTTGAAAGGCGCGGATACGGGCTTCGATTTCGTCGCGCGCCCGCACAAAGCGCTGGCGGAAATTCTCTGGCGTCAGGTCGGGATCGGAACTTGCCGGATCGTCGATCGGCCAATGTAGGCGCTGCGTCTTGCCGGGCAGCCAGGGGCAGATTTCTTCGGCGCATAGGGTGATGACATAGTCGAAAGCGGCCGCGTCGAGCGTGTCGAAGGATTTCGACGCATGGCCGGTGATGTCGATGCCCCGGTCCCCCATCGCCTCGATGGCATAGGGGTTGGGCTTCGTCGGCGCGGAACCGGCGGACATGACGTCGGCCCCGGAACCGGACAGCTGCCGGGCAAGCCCCTCGGCCATCTGGCTGCGGGCGGAATTGGCGACGCAGAGGAAGAGGATCTTCATGCAGGCTCCGTCTCGAACGCGGCAAATCTGGCGCGTGTGCGGTTGGCGAAGGCAACGAGCGACAGCATCACCGGCACTTCGACCAGCACACCGACGACGGTGGCAAGGGCGGCGCCGGAATTCAAGCCAAACAGGCTGATGGCGACGGCGACGGCGAGCTCGAAAAAGTTCGACGTGCCGATGAGGGCGCAGGGCGCGGCAATCCGGTGAGGGACTTTCCAGGCGAAGGCGGCGGCATAGGCGAGCCCGAAGATTCCGTAGGACTGGATCAGGATCGGCACGGCAACCAACGCGATGATCAGCGGATTGGCGAGGATCACGCCGCCCTGAAAGCCGAAAAGCAGGACAACCGTGGCGAGCAGGCCGATCACGGATGCCGGCTTGATTCTGACAATGAAGGCCTCAACGGCGCCTTGCCCGCCTTTCGACAGGAGCGCCCGGCGGGCAATGATGCCGGCTACCAGAGGAACGGCGACATACAGGACGACCGAAAGAAGGAGCGTCTCCCACGGCACAGAAATTTCCGCGACGCCGAGCAGCAATGCGACGATCGGGGCAAAGGCAAACACCATGATGGCGTCGTTGAGACCGACTTGCGCAAGCGTGTAAGCCGGATCGCCTTTCGTCAGCTGCGACCAGACAAAGACCATGGCCGTGCAGGGCGCAGCGCCGAGGAGGATAAGACCTGCAATATAGGATTTGGCATCGCCCGCCGGGATGAATCCCGCGAAGACATGTTCGAAGAAAAGCACACCCAGCAAGGCCATCGAGAAGGGCTTGACCAGCCAGTTGACTACGAGCGTGATCAGCAGACCTTTGGGCTTCGCGAACGCGCCGCGGATGCCGGCAAATTCGACGCCGATCATCATCGGCCAGACCATCGCCCAGATCAGGATGGCGACGGCAAAATTGACGTTCGCATACTCGATATCCGCCAGCGCGCCGAACGTGGACGGAAAGACCTGCCCGAGCGCGAGACCGAGGATGAGGGCAAGGCCGACCCAGACAGAGAGGTATTTTTCAAACAGGCTCAATTGCGAGCGGCTTTCCGGACCTTGGCCCCAGCAGGCGCGCAACAGGCGGCGCGCGCCGCAGCCTGTTGCACAGGGAAACAGACTTCAGGGTGTCCGCCGCAGCAATCCTCCATCAGGTATAAAATCAGATCACGGATCGACTCGGTCGAAGCCGCGTACCGGATCATCCTGCCCTCGCGGGTTCCGGCGATGAGGCCCGCCTGCGACAGGATCGCGAGTTGTGCGGAGAGCGTGTTCGGCGCGAGGCCGAGAGCGGCCGCGATCTCGCCCGCGGCCATGCCTTCAGGACCAGCGCCCACGAGAAGGCGGAACACGGCCAGACGGCCCGGCTGAGCCAGGGCCGAAAGACGGTCAATGGCGAGCATTGATTCCATATTTCAAAGAATGTCGAATTATGGAGCGCCCGTCAAGAGGCGGGCCTGCAGTCTATTTCTGGATTTCGATCGAGACGAACTGGTCGAACCAGGCGCCGGTTTCGCCGCGGCGCTTGACGCGGATAAGGATCGGCTGGCTCGGATTGGCGAGGGCGGCCTTGACCTTGGCGAGCGTGTCGGTGACCGAGGAGACGGACTGGAAGTTCACCTCGACGATGACATCGGCGCGGCGCAGCTTGTTGTAAGCGCGGCCGCGCGGGCTGACCGATGTGACCACGACCCCGGAGATATCCTTGGTGATCGAATAACGCCGGCGCATGTCGTCGTCGATGGGCGAAAGCTCCGCACCAAGATCGTTGGAGCTCGCGGCGTTATCGGGGGCGACCTTGGCGGCGTCGGCATCATCATCCTTGAGTTCGGCGAGCGTGACGCTGACATCGCGCGTGCGCCCGTCGCGGACGATGGACAGCGAGATGGCCTTGCCGACGGCTTTTTCGGAGACCGTGCGCGTCAGCTCGCGGACGCTGCCGACCGACTTGCCGTCGATGGTGAGGATCAGGTCGCCGACTTCGAGCTTGGCCTTGGCGGCCGGGCTGCCATCGCTGATCCGTGTAATAATGACCCCGCTGACACCTTTGGCCCGATAGGCCTTGATCAGAGCGGCATCTGCATCCTGCACGTTGACGCCGAGCCAGGGCCGGCGGACGCGACCTTCCTTGATCAATTGCTGCGAGATGCGCTTGACCGTGTTCGACGGCACCGAGAATCCGAGACCGATCGAGCCGCCGGACTGGGAAATGATGGCGGTGTTCACGCCCACCACCTCGCCGGCGAGATTGAACAGTGGCCCGCCCGAGTTGCCCTGGTTGATAGCTGCGTCGGTCTGGATATAGTTGTCGGCGCGCCCGGAATTGAGGTCGCGGCCGGTGGCGGAGATGATACCGGCGGAAACGGAACCGCCAAAGCCGAGCGGGTTGCCGATGGCGATGACCCATTCGCCGACTTCGGCCTTGTCACTGTCCGCAAGCGGAACGAAGGCGAGCGGTGTTTTCGACGTGACTTTCAGCACGGCGAGATCGGAATCGCGGTCGCGCCCGACAAGCTTCGCCTGCATTTCGCGGCCATCGGAAAAGGTGACCAGGATCGTGTCGGCCTTGTCGATGACGTGATTGTTGGTGACGATGTAGCCATCAGCGCTGATCACGAAACCGGAGCCGAGCGAGCCCTGCCGCTGGAACCCGTCATTGTCGCGGCCAAAATATTCATTGAAGCGCTCGGCCGGGGAGCCCTCCGGGAAGGTCGGCATCGCCGAGGCGATGACCGTCTCGGTGGAGATGTTGACGACCGCCGGCATGAGGCGTTTGGCCAGCTGGCGGAAACTGGCTGGGGTTTCCTTGACCGGTACAGCCTGGGCAGAGCTTTCAACAAGCGTGGAAAGGCCCGTGACAGGCAGGGCAAACACGATGAGCGCCAGGGCGGCGAAGCGGGACATGGGCAGGCAGGCTCCGGTCAGTTACGGCATTCCGAAACAGTGGAATGCCGTCTGACTATGGCGCTTTGGGGGCTGAGCGCAACCGGTTCGGACGGTGCGGGGTGCTATCCGGACGGATCGCCGAAGGCCGGCGGCGGGGACGGCGGGCGAGCCCGCCGTCCAGCCAGTCTAGCGCGGCGCTCCGGCCGAGCGGGCGCTGTCGAAGAACTGGTCGCAGATGCCGAGCGCATCGGGACCGACGATGACCTGCGTGCCTTCCTGGATCGCCGTTTCACAGGCGATGAGCGCGCGCTGGAAGCGGAAGAATTCCGGGTCCTTGTTGTAAGCGGCCGCATAGGTTTCCGAAGCCTTGGCATCGCCTTCACCGCGGATCTTCGAAGATTGTTCGCGGGCCTGGGCCTCGATGACGGTCTTCTCGCGTTCGGCCTGGGCGCGGATCAGGCGGGCCCGCTCCTCCCCTTCCGAACGGATGCGCTGGGCTTCCTGCAGACGGGCCGTCCGCATACGGTTGTAGACGCCTTCGGCCACTTCGGTCGGCAGGTCGGCCTGACGGATGCGCACGTCGATGATGTCGACTCCGTCCGCCGCGAGGCCGTCATTGACGCTCTTGCGGATGCGACCCATCAGCTGGGCGCGCTGGCCGGACACGATTTCCGGAACTGGCACATCGCCGAGCACTTCGCGGATCGCCGAGGTGGTGATGCGGTTCAGCTGGTCGCTGGCCGCCGTCTCGGTGCGGAAACGCTGATAGTAGCGCAAGGGGTCGTTGATCCGCCAGCGGACGAACGCATCAACGCGCAGGCGGCGCTGGTCGGATGCCAGCACTTCGATACCTTCGATATCGAGGCCGAGGTTGCGCTTGTCGATGATTTCGACCTGCTGGTAGACCGGGATCTTCATGTGAAGGCCGGCTTCGTCCGGACCGCCGGGCTCGTTGATCAGCCGCACAGGGCGGCCGACTTCAAGCACGATGGCCTGCTGCGACTGACGCACAACAAAGAAGACGTTCGAGGCCACAACCAGTCCGAGCACGGACAGGATGAGGATGAGCCATCCGAAAGCGCGCATTACTGGTCTCCTCCATTCGTGGCGGGGGCCGGCCGGCGTGTCCGCTCCAGCGGCAGGTACGGAACGGCGCCGGATTTCTGGTCAAGGATCATCTTGTCGGTCTTGCCGAGCACACGTTCCATGGTTTCGAGATACATACGCTCGCGCGTCACGCGCGGCGCCTTGCGGTATTCTTCGAAAATCTGATCAAAGCGGGCCGCTTCACCACCGGCATCGGCGATGACGCGGTCGCGGTAGGCTTCTGCTTCCTGCAACAGGCGCTGCGCCGTACCACGCGCCTGGGGCACGATCTGGTTGGCGAATTGGGTGGCCTGGTTGGTCAGGGTCTGGGCGTCCTGTTCGGCGACGTTCACATCGTTGAACGCCTCGATGACCTGCTGCGGGGGATCCGACTTGTCGATCTGTACCGAAAGGATCTCGACGCCGGCATTGTATTCGTTGAGCAGCGTCTGGGTCTGCTCGGCGACTTCCTGCTGGACCTTGTCGCGCTCGGTCGTGATGATGCTTTGCAGTTTCGTCTTGCCGACGACTTCGCGCATCACGGACTCGGCGACCATTTCGACCGCGAGCGAAGGCTCGCGCACGTTGAGCAGGTAGTTTTCCGGGTTCGCGGTATCGACTTTCCAGAACACCGAGAACTGGATGTCGACGATATTCTCGTCCTGGGTCAGCATCAGGCTTTCTTCCTTGGTGCCGCCGAGGCGCGTCTCGATCCGGCGCTCGACCGGCATCAGCGTATGGCTTTCGATGGGCGTGGGCAGGTGGAAGTGAAGGCCAGGGCCGAAATTCGTCTGCCATTTGCCGAAGCGGAAGACGGCCGCCTGCTGGGTCGGGTCGACGACGACCACGCCGGTCGACAGCCAGGACAGGATGACGACGCCGATGATGACGAGGAAACCGAGCGGGCCGAGGTTGGGCAGCTGGGCGCCCCCGCCCCCGCCGCCACCGCGCTTGCGGCCACCACCGCCGCCGCGGCGCTGGCGGAAACGGTCCTGCATCCGGCGCATCTGTTCTTCGAGGTCGGGCGGTTCCTTGCCGCCGCCGCCTCCGTTACCGGAGCCGCCGCCTCCGGTCGGCCGGTTCCAGGGCGAACCGCCCTCACCGCCGCCGCCTGAACCTGATCCGCCGCCGCCCCATGGGCCGGAGCCTTTTGTCTTGTCGTCCCAGGGCAATGACGCCTCCTGAATTCTTCGAGTGGTGCCTATATAGGGGCTCTGACGACGTGTGCACGTCGAATCGGCCTGTTCCGGCGGTGAAAATGACGCATCTTCGTCACCAGAAGCTTGCTGTTTCGCCCTCGGCGCGAGTAGTCGGCACATTATCTTGTTCAAGGACCGGGCTTACACGGCAATGTTTGGGTCAAAGCAGAAGACACGCGAAAAGCTCGCCGCCGCTATTACCGAGGCGCTGGGCGGGGCATCGTGGCTGGAATCCGTCACGGTGGACGATGCCGGCAAGGCGCTGCTGGTGATCCGGGCCGACGAAAGCGGGGCCGATGTGGCCGAACACCGCCGGATCGAGGCCGAAAACTATGCCGAGCGAATTCCGGGCATTACGGACGTGCGCAGCGTGCTGACCGCCGAACGGGCGCCGGGGCGTGGCCATTCACATTCGCACGCCCCTTCGCCGCCCGCAGGCGGGGTGAACCTGACCCCGGCGCCGCGCCGGGTCACAAAGGGGGCGCGGCTGTCGGACGAGGCGATGACGCAGGGCGCCCCTGCCCCGGCGCAGGCCATGCGGCCCGTGCCGGGCATCGACCGGATCCTTGTGGTGGCGAGCGCCAAGGGCGGCGTGGGCAAGTCGACTGTGGCGGTGAACCTGGCGGCAGCCATGGCCAAGGCCGGCATGCGGGTCGGCCTGCTGGACGGCGACGTTTACGGACCGTCGATCCCCACGATGCTGGACACGGTGGAGCAGTCGCCAGCCACCTCGGTCAGCAAGAAACTGCTGCCTGTGGTCGCGCACGGGATGAAGACGCTGTCGATCGGTTACCTTTCGGACCCGGACGCGCCGATGATCTGGCGCGGGCCGATCGTGATGTCGGCTATCACGCAACTGCTGAACGATGCCGAATGGGGCACGAAGGACGAG
The DNA here is from genome assembly GCF_016125515.1 of Hyphomonas sp. Taxonomy (GTDB): domain Bacteria; phylum Pseudomonadota; class Alphaproteobacteria; order Caulobacterales; family Hyphomonadaceae; genus Hyphomonas. The sequence goes on along the minus strand of NZ_WGLO01000020.1, from coordinate 4,128 downwards.
CCGCTGGACATCCTGATCATCGACACGCCGCCGGGCACGGGCGACGCACAGCTCGCGATTGCGCAGAAAGTGCCGGTGACGGCGGCGCTTATCGTGACGACGCCGCAGGAAGTGGCGCTGGCGGATGTGCGCCGGGGCGCGGCGATGTTTGCCAAGACGCATGTGCCGGTGATCGGCATCGTCGAGACGATGAGCTGGTTCGAGGATCCGGCTGGCGGGCGGCATTACCTGATGGGTGAAGGCGGCGCGCGCAAGATGGGCGCCGCGCTCGGCCTGCCGGTGCTGGCGGAGATTCCGATGCTGCAGGCGATCCGCGAAGCGGGCGATGCGGGCAAGCCGGCGGCGCTGGGCGATAGTCCAGCAGCGGACATTTTCATGAAACTCGCCCGTTCGGTGGCCATCGCGCTGGACCAGATGGTGACACGGCCGGCACCGGAAATCGTGTTCGAGGACTAGGCCGCCCTGATTCGACAGGGAATATACCTGACAAAAAAATAAATATTATCAAAGCCTTGCAAGTTGTTTCCCGAAAGCGCATCTTCAGGGCCCAGGGCACGTGTGTCCGTCCGCCGGAAAGGCCGTGACATGACCCTCGAAAACACCACGAACATCGAGCTGCGTTCAGACGATACGGCGCAAGTGACTGCCGAAGTCGCCGCCGAGCCCGTGAGGGCCGTCGTCGCGACGCCGCCAGGTGAGCCGCCGCGCAAGCGCTATGCGGCGCCCTCTGCGCCGCGTGTGATGCAATTCATGCGCGCCCCGGCCGACAAGGCCTGACCCATTTCCGTGTGCGGATCGACTGCGCACGCCCCCCCCCGGCCCATGTGAACACGGGCCACCGGAGACCTGATGATCAACCTGACGCGGCTCTGCCGCCTGCCTGCCCTGCTGCTTGCCGCGGCCTGCCTGATGGCAACCCCGGCGATGGCGCAAACCAAAACCTCCGCCAGCGGATCACCTGCCAACTCGGTTGCCAAGGCCTATGGGTCGGGCTGGACCTGCGATGCAGGCTACCGCGAAGCGCAAGGAGCCTGCGCCCTGATCGAGTTGCCGGACAATGCCCACCTGACCGGCGGCGCCTATGGCACCGGCTGGGACTGCAATTACGGGTTCGACCGAGCCGGCCCGGCCTGTGTTGCCGTGCCGACGCCGGCAAACGCGCATCTCGACGGATCGGGAACGCGCTGGGACTGTGACCGGGGCTTCACGCGCACGGGCAGCAGCTGTACACCGATCAAGGTGCCGGCGAACGGCTACCTGACCAATTCCAATTACGGCCCGGGCTGGGCCTGCGAGCGCGGCTTCCGCGCCGACCGCGGACTGTGCCTGCGCATCGTGCTGCCGAAGAATGCCTACCTGACCGACAGCGCCTCCGGCCCCGGCTGGGCGTGTGAACGCGGGCATGCACCCAAGGGCAATGCATGCGCCAAGATCGTGCTGCCCAAGTTCGCGCATCTCAACTCCTCTGGCGACGGATGGCAGTGCAACCGCCCCTATCGCCAGATCGCCGGCGCCTGCGTCGCGCCTTGAAGGGTTCGGGTCCGCAGGGCCTGCAGTCCGCCACAAAAATCAAACCCCGGCAGCGCGCCGGGGTTTGTTCGTTTCTGCTTCCCGGCTTTCACCGCGAGGCGCGGATTTTTCTCAGGCGTTGAAGTTCAGCTTGAGGCCGGCTTCGGGCCAGCGGCATTTGACCAGCTGGCCGGTGCTGGAGAGGGTCAGCCAGGCGTCTTTCATGTCAGCGCCGCCGAAGGCGATGTTGGTGACCAGCAAGTCCGGGAAGGCCGTGTGGCTGAACGCGCCTTGCGGGGTGATGGTCGTGATGCCGCCATTGAGGATGGTCGCGACGCAAACATTGCCGGCCGCCGTCATGGCGAGACTGTCGAAATATTGCAGGCCGGGCATCGTGGCGACGACGCGGCCGCCATTGAACGGCGTGGCGGGCTTGATCTCGCCGGGCGCGGCGAGGTCAAACGCCCACATGCGGCCGGTCATCGTGTCTGCCATGTAGACCGTCTGCTCGTCCGGTGAGAGACCGACGCCGTTGGGCGAAGTGTAGTGGAAATCCAGTTCCTTCGCTTCGGAGGCGCCCTTCGCCAGATAGTAGAGGCCGCCATAGTCGCGGTGGCGGGAATAGGATTTTCCGTGGTCGGTGAAATAGAGGTTGCCAGCCTTGTCGAAGACGAGGTCGTTCGGCCCCTTGAGCTTGTGGCCACCGACCGTGTCGAGCACGCGCTCGACCTTGCCGGTGGAGAGGTTGATGCGCTCGATCCGGCCGCCGGAATAATCGTCGGCGGCGTTGCCGGGGATCAGGAGGCCATCGACGCTGGACCAGTTGAAGCCGCCATTGTTGCAGCACCAGAGCGCGCCGTCCGGACCGATGGCGAGACCATTGGGGCCACCGGCGGGCGCGGCGACCGTTTCGGACTTGCCGTTCCAGTGGCGCGAGATGATGCCCTTCTGAATTTCCACGACGAGCACGCTGCCATCGGCCATGACAACAGGGCCTTCGGGAAAGCCGAGACCTGATGCGACGAGTTCAAAGTCCATGATGTTCCTCCGGGATGGTTTTCCGGAAGGCTACGCCGCGTGCAGGGCAGCGTCCATCGCTCCCGCAGCGGCAGGGGGAGTCAGGCCGGCGCGGTAACGTGGTCGAGCACGCGCAGTGTGAAGGCGTGGTCGTTGCCGTCGCCTGCTTCATAGCGGGTGCTGGCGGTTTCCGACCAGCTGCCCGCCGCAAGCGTGGGGAAGAAGACGTCCCCCTCCGGCGCGGCATCGACTTCGGTGAGGTAGATGCGGTCGGCGATGGGCAGGACGAGTTCATAGATGGCGGCGCCGCCGATGACGAAGACTTCGCTCCGGCCCTCGCGCAAGGCCATCGCCTTGGCGGCGTTCACGGCCGGCGAAACGCTGGAATAGACGCGCGCTTCGGCAGCGTCATAGTTCCAATCACGGCTGATCACGATATTCGGCCGGCCGGGCAGTGGACGCTTCGGCAGGCTTTCCCAGGTCTTGCGGCCCATGATGACCGGCGCGCCCATCGTGGTGCGCTTGAAATGGGCCATGTCGTCTTTCAGGCGCCAGGGCAATTGCCCGCCAGCACCGATCACTCTATTTCGACCTTGGGCTACGATGAGGCTGAGGCGGATGGGTTCGATCATGGGCGTGGCTCCCTGCTGCCTCACGACAGACAAATTAGGCGCTGTCCCCGGCGCGGTTAACTCTGAAGTTGTGAAGTGGGGCGTCTTGCTCCCGTTAACCACTCCGGGGCAAGGAGATTGCGCAGCGATTGCTGCATTTGCGAACACTAAAGGGGCTGAGGATGGGTTTTGACATCGGCGCGGTGCTGACGAACGGCCATCCCGGTCTGCTGATTCCCGCGCTGGCCGCGCTCGGATTGACCTTTTCGGCCATCTGGCTGCTGCAGGGCCGCGTCTGGGCGATGATCTATGTGATGGTGATTCCGTTCCTGAACTGGTCGTTCGGGGTGATTCCGGAGTTCCAGGTGCTGGCGCCCGGCCAGAACAGCCTGTTTTCGCAAGGTGTTTCGCTGCACCCGATGACGATCGTGACCGGCATGGTGTTTGTCGTGCGCGATTTCGTACAGCGCGAGATGGGCCACCGGGTGCTGATCCTGATGGCGATCGCGGTGTCCTGGTCGTTCTTCTACGCCTGGCCGGTGATTGCGCTGGCGAGCGGGATTGCGTTCGCAATTTCGGAGGGCGTGGACTGGCTGTTGTTCACCTTCTCCAAATACCGCCTGTCGACACGGATCCTGTTGTCGAGCGCGCTGGCGGCGCCGGTGGATACGACGGTGTTCCTGTATGGCGCCGACCTAGCCAAGCAGATGCAGCTGGGGCTGGAGCCCGGCAATTCGCTGCATGTGTGGAACTGGGTCGTGTTCGTGATCGGCAAGATGGTGGGCGCGGTGGTCGTGTCCGCGATCATCCGGCGGCGCGAGAATCTGGGACTGACATCGCCGACCGACGCCTAGGTGTGGACTCTCAACAGGTTGTCCCCGGCGAGGGCGAGGCGACTGATGGGTGTTTGATATTTAATGCCGCCATGGGGTCGATGGAAGTTGTATCGATGTGTCCAGTCATCGAGGCATGCGGCTCTCTGGTCTGATGT
>NZ_WGLO01000004.1 GCF_016125515.1 Hyphomonas sp. | reverse complement strand
CCGCGCAATCGTATCCACGCCCTTCAACTCCAGCTCCATCCGCTACCAAAACGCGGATGGTCAAACACTCCAAACGGGGGGTCAAAGTTGGACGCCGATAACCCCGTCTAAGGGGTCAAACTTGCACGCCGAAACACAGTCCGGAAACGGATCACTATGGCGAAGACTGGTTTGGACGGACGCAGGACCAGATAGAACTCGCATCCGGCGAATTTTCAGTGTCGATCCGGGATGCACAATCCAGGTACAACCTGAACCGGCTGACAGGCGGTCTTGCGGATATCACGACGTTCAACCGCATAGTCGAAAACGCTGGCCTCAAACCCGATGTAAGCAAACGCATCCAGGCGGGCATCCTGCTGGCTGGCTCGCTTGAAAGCGTTGATGAAATGTCCGCCTTCGGCGTGACGGTCGCGGAGATTGAGGCCTTGTCAGGACTTGTAACAGTCTTGCCAGGCGACGCGAGCGTCAACCTGAATACCGCCGAGCCGCGGCTCGTTCGCGCCTTGATATCCAATCCCGCAGCGGCATCGCGGTTTCTTGCGCTGCGGGAACAGGACGGGATGATCAGCTCCGCTACGCTCGGCCAGATCGGCATTGTTGCGCCGATTGGTACGGGCGTCCGAACAGACTATCTTGAAGTTCAGGTGGACGTGACAGTCGGCGGCGCTCATGTAAGCTTGGCGAGCCTGATCACGCGTTCGCCGAAGGGCGTGAAATCGACTGCAGATGTTATTCGCCGCCAGTTCGGAAACTAATAGGCGGCGGGTCATATTGGACCCGCCGCCATAAAGCAGAGGACGGGGTGCCCGCGTTACATCGGATCAGGCACGTCGATCGGATCTCCTGCAAGGTTGAGGGGGACGAGATCACTCGCCGCCGCGTCAGCAGGATCTGAATTGAGTGCCTGAGCGAACTTCATGGCAAAGCCTATGCCAAGTTGACCAGGAAAGGGAGTTTGTCCCGGCGGCGGCGGCGGCGGTGGAGGAGGCAGCGGAGACGCTCCACTCCCGGATCCGCCACATCCAGCAAGAAGTACTGTTGCGGCTCCGGCCGCAATCAGCGTCGATACGTCTCTCCATTTTGGCTGTCGCATAAGGGGCATCCTCAGTTGTTTGGTGAACCAGCAATCGGGTCATTCAGGTAGGGAAAGGTGTTCTTCAGCTCTGCCGCAGAGATCGGTGCACCGTCAGTGAACGGCACATTTCCAACCGGAGCATCCGCTGGATCACAAAAGCCCAGATCTGTTGGCGTTCCATTGATGGGGACAGGATAGCAAAGCGCGCCCATGACAACCCGGAGAGCGATATCCACAGTATCATCGCCCGGACGTCGGCCGTTCGGGAACCCGGCAAGATCATCACCCGCTACACCGAACGTGCTCTGTTGGGCACGGGGCGTCGGGTCAATCGCGGTATTCAACCGCATCATTTCGGATCCGGTTACAGTGGCTTGCTGGTTCAGTGTTGGAATGCCCGTAAGAAAGGCTGCCACAAGGTCCTGCCGGGGGAAGTTTGTCGGAGCGAGGTTCGGGATGTTGGCCCCGAGCGTCTGGTTCACGGGAGCGCGGAACAGGAGGTCGAGGATTGCCGGCAGTGTGGGATTGGTAACGTAGTCTGCCAGGGCACTGTCCTGTGTCGGTTCCGCCGCATTAAAAAGATCTTTCTGCGGTAAACCGATCACCAGTTCATTTACCAGGGGTGCCGAGAGGCGTGACTGCTGCACATACGAGCCTCCGTAGAGAGAAGTCTGCTCGTAAGTGGGCGAGGGATCTTCGATTTCGGCTTGCGGCAAACTTGCGGTGGTCCAGGCGCCGATCACGCCGTTTCCTGAACCGGTCAGGCAGTTGATCGGCACTTCAATTGCAAGCGATGTGACATTGGCTTTGCCGACGAGGTCATCATTGGCGCGGTCTTGAGTAATACCGCCGGGAAACCCGCCGCCGTCACCTGCACCAGGGGCACTGTCGCCTTCAATTGGCACAAAGTTCACGAGGTCGAACACCTCACCAAGGTTCACTGCGAACGCCTCGGCGCGCTGACCGGCAAACACCTTGCCATTGGTTGAGCAACCCGGAATGGCGATATTGTAAATGAACTGGTTGGCATAGGCCGGGTAGTTAGCGATCGTCTTGTTGCCGATATTGTCGATCGGTTTGAGGAATGACGTTCCGCCGCCGGACGCATTGGTGACCGCGCCGCGTGTACCGCTGCGTCGATCGCCGCGGATAACCGACAATGTGTAGGCTTCGCGTTCGCCCTGATTGGCATCATTTGGTGCGCTGATCGGACCAGCGGCACGCAACGCTATCGGCAATGTCTTGCCATTGATGTTGAGTGCAATGCCTGTGTCATTGACCAGTGAGTTGTCAAACTTGAACTGGAATGTCACATCTTCGATAGCATCGCCGTTGCTGTCCACGTGTATCTCGTAAATCGCGTCAGGATCCATCGTGAAATAATTGGGGCCGCCATAGGGGTCCTGCAAAGGCTGGTAGTTGGCAATAAACGTAACGAAACCGTCGCGGCCGGGTTCGTAGCTGCGGAACATGTAAAAGTCAGTACCATCGACCTTCGGCTGCTCCGTTGTGCCGGGCGCTTCGCGGTGGCTTGAGGCATAACTCGGAATCGCTGCCAGACAGAATACTGTCACCGCCGCGCCCGAGAACATGAGGGAACGTTTCAGACGCATCTTCATTCTCCAGACTGTCCTGTCCCCCCTCAGCCGCGCACGTCAAAGATGCGCTCAAGCCGGAATGGTCAGGGCTTGCAAGCATGCGGAACAATACCGAATGCATAGGAGTTACGCTCAGCCGGGACCCGGCGGTGCAGACATTCGTGAACATTTGCAAAGATATCTCGCCAAGTTCTGCATCTGATCCGGCCTGGCCTACGTAGAGGTCGTGTTGGGAGAAACGGATGACCAGTCCATACGACCAGGCAAACAAGATTCTGGCGCTGGCGCTTGAGCGCTGCGCAGCTGGAGAATCTTCAGCTTTTTCAGAAATCTACGATGTTACAGCTCCCAAATTCACCGCTATTGTGAAGGACATGGTCGGTTGCGAAGAGGCCGCGCGCGACATTCTTCAGCGCGCCTACCTTTCAATCTGGATGAACGCCCGGAACTATGACCCGGAGAAAGCGAAACCTTTTACATGGATGCTTGTCATCATGCGAAACCGCGCGCTCGATCACCTGAGAGAGCGCAAGCGTAGCAAAGAGCATCAGGAGCTGGATGAAAAAATTGAAGACAAGGATGCAAAGTCACCGGACCAGCAGGCGCGCCTCCAGCAAGCTGCTTCAATGCTCACCGCACAATTATCTGTGCTCCCCGTCCTTACGGCCCAGGCCATCCTGCTTCATGTGACAGAAGGATACTCATGCCACGAAATCGGCGAACGTCTCGGGGCGCCGCCTAACACTGTGAAAAGCTGGATAAGGCGCGGGTTGCAACGCATGCGCGCAGAATTACCGTATCAGACATTTGATGCGGCCCTGTGATAGCGCCCCCAGCCCTTTGTCCTGCACCGACAACTCAATCCCTGCCGTATAAAGAATACACAGTGTCAGGATTAATCAGGAAAGCTGCTTTCATGCATAGGTCTTTTATATCGCTATTCGGCGCCATGGTCCTCGCGTCCACCGCGGCAGCTCACGATTTCTGGTTACAGCCAGATACGTTTACTCCGGAAGGTGGCGCAATACTCGGAGTGACTGCTAAAGTCGGGCATTCGGACGATATAAGCGAGTGGCCCGCAGATCCCGCAAGGATCATTGCGTTTCGTTCGATTGGTGAAAGTGGGATCGAGGACATACAGGCAGCACTTGGCAACCGTCACTCCGAGGGCCGTTTCGACGTCGCTACAGGTGAACCTGGATTCTATGTTCTGGCGATTGAATCCATTCCGTCTGTCAGTGAACTGCCGGCAGAGAAATTCAACACTTACGTCACGGATGAAGGCGTTCGTCCGATCGCCATCCACCGCATGGAAAATGGCCTGACAGAGACAAGCGGCCGCGAGATCTATTCCCGGCGCGCCAAGTCCATCATCCGCGTGGGGGATGCAGGGGCGGCCGGAGATGCGCACTTGCTGCGCCCTATCGGAATGACACTCGAGGTAACACCGCTTGCCAATCCCGCCCTGCTAGAACCGGGCTCAGGCCTGCCCGTCGAGGTCCGTTATCGCGGTAGCCCATTGCCGGGTGCCATGCTTCACGTTGTCAACCTCGATCCTGAGATCGGAGATGTCGACAAGGTCGTCACCGGCGCAGATGGCAGAGCGGTGCTGAGCAATTTGGCAGAAGGGCGGTGGATGCTCCAGACTGTATGGTCTGCTCCGATTTCGGGTGATGTACGCGGCGATTATGACACTATTTTTTCCAGCCTGACTTTTGAGGTTCTGGGCACTGCTGCCGAGGGGGAAAGTGCCGCGATGCCCGGTGTGAATAATTGAACATCGGTCTGTTTTTCGGACTTGTCTTCAAATATGACTGGCATTTGGCAGCGAGCAGGAAAGGACCAACGCGATGCGTCTGACATCGTCAGATCGTGAAGCGCTCGCGATCGCCATGCTGACGGGGCAGGCAACAGATGATGAAGTGCGCCATTTTGAAGCGCTTCACGCCGAGGACGCAAGCTTCCGGTCTCTCGTAGTCGAACTACGGGCCTGGCTCGCGCCCCTTGAATCCAAGACGCAGCCACCAGTTCCACTGGCGGGACTGCGCAGCGATATCCTGGAGGGAATTTCGAGCCTTGCGGATGCTGATCGGGCCAGGCGCGACCGTGGTCGGGGGCGTGTTCACTGGAGCTGGCGGCCCGCTGCTCTTTTGGCGGCGGCGGTCGCCATGGCCGCTATTGTTTATCCGGCTGTAACCACTGCCTACGGTTCGCAACTACAAGACGCTACAGTCTTGAACGCAGGTCAGGATCCAGGATTCGTCGCGGCGCTGTCTGGCAATAGTGATGCTGAGATTATCGTAATCGTCTATGATCCCCGTCAGGGCGAGATACTCGCGCGATACTCCAACGTCTCACCACCCACTGACGGTGTGTGGCAACTCTGGCTGATCCGCGATGGATCGCCAGCGCCCCGCTCGCTCGGATTGTTTTTGCAGGACCCGTCCGTTGACGGACAAGCCGGGCTCACTTTTTCAGAAGATCTCGTTCCCGCCAGTGATCTTTTGGCTATCAGCCTGGAGCCCGTGGGAGGATCCCCCGAAGCCGGTCCGACCGGGCCGGTGCTATTCACCGGAAAAATCGCAGGCCTCAGCTAGGCAACCGTTGTCAGAGGCACCCGTGTGGAGGCGGTGATTTGCACTTCGCCGCTGGCTTCACCGCGTAAGCCGAGCTGGCGCATGGTCATGAACAATTGTTCGTAGGAATAAAGGCCGCTTTCGTAATAGTCGAAATGGGCGAGGGCGCCGAAAGTCTGCACGAACTTCTTTTGCCCGCCCGGTTCGCGGTCAAATCGGCGTGTCATGAAATGGTTGCGGCCATTCTCGCTGAATAGCCTGCTTTCCATCATCTCGATGCCGCACGCTTTTGCCATCAGGTAGTAACTGTATTCGAGAAGTCCGTAACCGGAGGGATCGGCAACGCCCCAGTCTCCGCTGAAGGCCACGCCGTCAAACTTGATCAGCCAGTGTTCGAAGCCCTCGAGCAGGTCGAGCTGCCCGGAGCGGACCTGGCGCGTTTCCGGGTTGAAGGCGATCACGGCCTTGGCGCGCGCGCCGCCTGCCGACGTTACCGCTGGTGTTGAAACGCTCAGGCGAGGTGGACTCCTGCTCGCTGTGAAGATCGACGAAGCGGGCCAGATTTTGCAGGAGCTTTTGCGGGCCATATCTAAACTTGAGCACTGAGGGGACCCTGCAGTGTGGTTCCGGGCTGCCTTTTTTGGAAAGTCGAGTAGGAACGCCTGCAAGACTTATGGAGCCTTCCTAAGCCGGCCTGCGATCCGCAAGGCGTTCTCCTCGATCAAGTTTGCGGCTTCCTCGACATAGCCGGCAGTGCTCCCCGGCATAGTTTTGACTGCTGCCGTTACCATGACACGCCCGGCTACAAACCTGTCCACAAGTTCTTGGACCCGTTTGCGGACATCGGCTGGACGGTAACTGACTGTCGCCGCAATGGCGTCCCAGTGGAGCGCGCTCACATCGCCGGGCTTGCGCTTCTTCCCGGCGATATTCTGCGCGAGATACTGCACGACGCTGGGCCAGGGAAGGACAGTCGACACATCGTAAAGGGGCGCGAGACGCGGGCCGGAACCTACGGGCAGAAGAAGGGAATAGTTCTTCGCATGCGCGTCTGTGTTTGCGACGAGAATATTGAAGATCAGCTGGTCAAGCAGTGACAGAGCATCGGCCGGGGGCAGATGACGGCCAGTGCGGAGCAAAGTTGCCAGATCTGGACCCGGGACAGTGCCGCGCTCATATTTTCTTCCGGGCGGCACGCCATTGGCCTGCGCGAAATCTTCCTGATGGACGCGTTGCAATGTGCCCGTTCGGCTGATGCGCCTGTCATAGCGCAGGACACAGATCGCTTTCCGGCGGCCGGCGGGAAGGATTGTCGTTGCAGCTGCGATGATTCCGATTTCCTGCGCCAGGTGAAGGCAATAGGTCTCGTTCTCGACAATGCCAGGCAGGATCGGATTGTCCGGTTTCAGGATAATGGTGGAGGGTGCGCCATTGCGCGGGATAGCGAGAACATCACCTTCAGCAGGTAGCCTTCGAACGGGGGTAGCGTTCGCGTCCAGAACCGCGAGCGCAGATTTCTTTTGTCCGCCGGCGAGTGAGAGACGAACGCCTTCCTCTCCGACAAGAAATGGACGCCGTTGCAGGTCATCGAAGTGGCGTTCCAGTGCGGCTTCGGGATCGTCGATTCCATAGAAGTCCGTAAGCGGAGTATAAGTCCATGCCGTCCGCTCCGAGGGAACCCCGAAGGAGAGCGCACCCGCCGTATCACCGCCGATCTCGTTCAGGATGGCGAGTGTGTCCGCGCGGGCGAGCCCCAGAGAGCGGGTCAGAATGGAAAGCTGTTCCTCTTCCGGAAGGAGATTGGCAAGCCAGGGGGATATGACTTCGGAAGGGTAGGGGGATGATCTAAGCGGCAGGGTAAGCGACAAAGGGAACGCCCCCTCTGTTGCAAGCCATTCTGGCGTATAGGCAAAGCCGAGCGCGCCATCTTCGCCAACGGCGACCTCACCGACATGCAAGGCGTCAAACCAGACCGGCACGGTTTGGCTCATGTATAGTCTCCGAGATCATAGCCGCCGCGTTTGGTCTCTTGTTTTCGGGTCTCTTCGTCCCGGCCGTCGAGCAGGTAACCGGCTCCGATGCGCAAGGCGTTGGCGATCCGGTAGAGGCTGGTGATACGCAGGTCGCGCTGGCCCGTTTCAATGAGTGACAAGGCCGATGCGCTGATGCCGCTGAGGCGTGCCAGCTCATGCAGGATCAGGCCACGCGCCTCACGGGTCGCACGGATCCTGCCTCCTACTTCGGCAAGTCGCTCATTTTCAGCGTCATTGGTCACACTACACCCGTTTTATTGAATACAGTAAATATAGCCGGTTTTCAGCTTTCGGGCAATGCATTTTACTGAAAACAATAAATTCCAATTCAACGCGGCTAGACCTAAGGCCATTTTATCGTATTCAATAAAATTCATCCCCGAGCGGTCGCCGACGAAGCCTGCGCTGTTTGCAGAAGCAGGTCCGATCCATGGAAGCGAGCATTCACACCGATTGGAACGCTTGGCAGCCTCATCCGCGTTTCCTGTCATTCGCCATACGGACAATAGAGTCCGGAGAGAGATGTGTGTATCGCTTCAGCATCTTCCAGTCCTTGTGGCCGGTGACGAGGGCGACCTGCTCGATCTGTAGACCGGCTTCGAAAAGCCGGCTTGTGCCCTCGTGACGTAAATCATGAAAGTGCAGGTCTTCTATCCCGAGTTGCTGGCATGCGCGACGAAAGGCGGCGCCAATCGAGCGTCCATCATAGGGAAAGATCCTTCCTTTTGTCGGACGCGCCGCGCGCTGCTCCAGCAAGAGTGCCCAGGCGTCGTATCCTGTCAGATCGACCAGCGGCACGCGCTGATCATTGCCGAGCTTGTTGCGCGGGTCCTTCCGGTCACGGACGGTCACAGTCCGCCGGCGTTCATCGACGTCTGGCCATTCGATGGAACAGATTTCCGATTGCCGCATGGCGGTTGCCACGGCGAATTTCACGATCCGGTGCATCGGCGAAATCTGGCGACTATTTGACTCAAAGTAGGCAATGAGCCGATCAAGTTCATCCTGCGTAGGTCGACGGTCCCGCTCTTTGCCTTTTCCGACGAGCCCAAGCCGACTGAGGGCCGCTCGGGCGAGGTCAACCTGTTCGACCGGAATGTGCACGCCGTGGACTGCTGCGGCATGGAGCATGATTGTTTTGAGATACGAGATGTCCATCGAGATGGTGACCGGTCCGGCACCCTCGGACCGGCGATCACGGGCAAACTGAATGATGGCCTCGCGGTCTATCTGCTCAATGCGAAGGTGGCCGACATCATCCCGAAGCTTTTCGAGCGAATAGGCTTTTGACCGTCGGACGAGTTTGCCCACCTCAAGCATGTCAGCGATGTGCAGGTCGACGAGATCCGCAACAGTGTTTATATGGTCGGGTCTGGTCTTGGAGACACTTTCTCCACGATCAACACGGCGCTCCATCTTGAGCGCCCATTCTTCGGCGTCGCGTCGCCGTGCGAATGACTGGGAAACGTATCGCCCTTTGCGGCGAACCTGAGTTCGCCAGCTACCCGATGGAAGTTTCACAATGGTCGACATTTCGTGTGCGCTCCGTGTGCACAGACAGCTGCAATCGGGTACAAACGTGTGCAATGTTCCGCATATGTTTGCACACGAATTCCCGTTTAGTTCTCTGTAAGTAGTAGAAAAATGCTACAATATCAAGCACATAGATTTAATGTCGCCCCCATGATGGATTGGACGGACCGGCATTGCCGGGCCTTCCACCGGACGCTGACCAAACGGGCCCTGCTCTGGACCGAGATGGTCACGGCCGATGCCGTGATCCATGGTGACCGGGAGCGCCTCCTGGGGTTCGGTCCCGTCGAACACCCGGTCGTCCTTCAGCTTGGCGGATCGGACCCTAGCAAACTGTCGGAAGCGGCGCGCATAGCGGAAGGGTTCGGCTATGACGAGGTGAACCTCAATTGCGGCTGCCCGTCAGAACGGGTCCAGTCCGGTGCTTTCGGTGCCTGCCTGATGGCGGAGCCGGATCTTGTCGCAGACTGCGTGGCCGCGATGCGTGCTTCGGTCTCCATTCCGGTCTCGGTCAAGAACCGGATTGCCATCGACGATCTGCCGGCCCGTGAGACGCTGTTCACTTTCATCGACAAGGTGGCGGCGGCTGGATGCTCCGCGTTCACCGTACATGCCCGCGCTGCCTGGCTCAAAGGCCTCAGCCCCAAGGAGAACCGCGAGGTTCCGCCTCTGGATTATGGACTTGTGGCCGAGCTGAAATCAGGGCGGCCTGGGCTGACGATCATCCTCAATGGCGGCATTACGACACTCGATCAGTGCTCGGATCACTTGCACACCTTCGACGGCGTCATGCTTGGTCGCGCCGCCTATCAGACCCCTGGCCTCCTGGGCGGGGTGGATGCGCAGCTGTTCGGGGAAGGGGCGCCCGTCGCGGCCGGTGAGGCTGTAGGCGCCTATGAACCCTATATCGCGGCGCGACTTGCCGAAGGCACCAGCCTGCACGCCATGACGCGCCACATGCTCGGGCTCTTCGCCGGCCAGCCCGGTGCGCGCCAGTGGCGCCGCATCCTGTCGGAACAGGCGCCGCGCAAGGGCGCCGGGCTGGACGTGCTGCGCGCCGCCCTCGCGGCGGTGCAAGAAAATTTGCCGGCGGCCGGATAAGTTCGAGATTCGTTGTTTGGTGAGAGTTGACCGGTCTCAACCTTTTGGGACCGGAGCGCACGGGCGAGGATGGTCCAACGGATCACCCAATTGCATTTGACGGCGTCTAGGCGCGGCCGGTCTGCGCCGCGTCCATGTCGCCGAAGCGCTCAGCTACCGTAATAGGCCTCTCGCCAGCACAGCCGCGCCTCTCAGGGATCGGCCTTCGCCCGATCGCGCAGTTAAGGCTCTGCTCAGGCCTTTGCCCTAAATTCGGGGTATGACCGAACCGATCGACACTCCCGCCAACGCTGAATCGCCCGAAAAGGCCTTTCTGGCCACCGCGAGTCACGAAATCCGCACGCCGCTTAACGGGATCCTCGGCACCGTGTCGTTGCTGCTGGAAACCGACCTCTCGCCGGCCCAGCGCGAGTATGCCGAAACGATCCGCTTGTCGGGCGCTCGCCTGCTCGATCTGCTGAACAACGTGCTGGATTATGCGCGCCTTGATGCCTCAGCGGTCGATCTCGAAAAGGAGAGCTATTGCCCGTTGCGCCTCGCGCGTGAGGTGGCGGAACTGCTGGCGCCCCGTGCCCATGCGGCCGGCCTCGATCTGGCCGTCCGCGCCGTGGGCTGGCCGGTTCCGATCTACGAAGGTGATGCCGGGCGCCTGCGCCAGATCCTCTTCAACCTGGTCGGCAACGCGCTCAAATTCACGGCCTCGGGCGCCGTCCTGGTGGATGTCGAGCCGCGCGAAGACGGCCTCGCCTTCTACGTGCGCGACACCGGCCCCGGCATTGCGCCGTCCGATCAGGTGCGCTTGTTCGAAGCCTTCCGCCAGTCAGCGGCGGGCGATGCCTATCGCGACGGCGGCGTTGGTCTGGGGCTTGCCATCGTCAAGCGCCTCGCCGATCTGCTCGGCGGCCGCGTATCGGTTGCCTCGCGCCTCGGGGAAGGGGCAACCTTCTCTGTCGAGGTGCCCCTGCGCCGCACCGATGCGCCGCCCGCGCACGACCTGCCGCGCCTCGGCGGCCGTGTCGGCCTGGCCGGTCTCCCGCCCGCGACCACGCTCGCGCTCGCCCGCATCCTTTCCGCGATCAATACCGTGCCTGTTCAGATTGACCTGTCTTCCGGCGCCGTGCCCCCCGAAACAGACGTGTTGCTGGTCGGTGCAGACCTGCCCGAAGCCATGGTCGCCGCGCTTGCGCGCCAGGCGCCCGCGCTTGTGGTGCTGCGTCCGGAAGACCGCGGCGCCATCGGTCGGTTCCGCGAGCTCGGCTGCCGTGGATGGCTCGTGCGACCGCTGCGCCTGTCGTCTCTGGTCGAGCGCATCATGCTTGCGCGGAGCGGACGCCTCCTTGCCGACGAGCCCGAAACCTCCGGCGAAGGCGGCCGGGTGCTGATCGCGGATGACAATCCCATAAACGCGCTGATTGCACGTCGCGCCTTGGAAACGTCCGGATTTGCGGTCACTGTAGCGGCCACAGGCAGCGAAGCGCTCGACGCTGCGAAACGCATGGAGCCCGTACTCGTGCTGATGGATTTGAGGATGCCCATCATGGATGGGTTCGAGGCGATGCGGCGCTTACGCGCTGACGGCTTTGCCGCGCCGATCATCGCGGTTTCGGCCGAGATAACACCGGACATCGAACGCCGCGCGCGCGAGTGCGGCGCCAGCGGTGTAGCCGCCAAACCGCTCGATGCCGAAGCCTTGCGCGCGCTTGCCCGTCAGTGGACGGCAGGTGACGGCCGCATGTCGGGCGCTGCATGACCACCGCCCCGGTCGCCGCTGTGACGGACAAGGCGCCGCCCCGGTTCATCCGGGCCCTGAAGGCCATGCGCGACCGGCGGATGGCAGCGATGTTCCTGCTCGCCCTCGCGGCGGGCCTGCCTTACGGGGCGGTGCTGGGCACGCTGAATGCCTGGCTCACCACCGAAGGCGTCACCCCCTCGACTATCGGTGTGCTGTCGATCGTCACGATCGGCTACGCGTTCAAGTTCCTCTGGTCGCCGGCCTTCCAGACCGCGCACCATCCGTTCCCGTTCCTCGGTCCCCGTCGCACCTGGCTGTTCAGCCTGCAGCTGCCGATTGCGGGCCTTCTCTTCCTGCTCGCCTTCTCCAATCCCGGCGAGCATATCGGACTCGTTGCCGTCATTGCGCTGCTCGCAGCGCTCTTCTCCGCCACGCATGACATCGTGCTCGATGCCTGGCGCATCGAGGTCGCCCGGTCTGATGAAGACAAGGACCTGATGGCCGCGCTCTACCAGTTCGGCTACCGCATCGCTGGCTTCGTCACGGGCTTCCTCGCTTTGCTGCTGGCTGAATATTTCGGCTGGGTTGTCGTTTATGTGATGATCGCCGCGATGATGGTGCTCTCGATTTCCGGCACCTTGCTGGCGCCCGAGCCGGAAGTCGAAACCGGACCCGGCACCGCGCGTCTCACCTTCCAGGCCGGCCTGCCGGAGCGCGAGCGCACCTTCGCCACGCTGCTCGTCGCCGGCGGATGGATCGCGGCCTTCCTGATGATCGCAAACTTCGTGATCGCCTCGTTCACCCAGGTCCCGCCCCCGAAAGGCGGCCTCTTCGTTGCGGAGCAGGGACCCTGGATCGTAGGCCTTACGGTCCTGTTGCCGGCCGCCGGCGCGCTGATCCTGTTGATGCGGCATGGGCGGATCCCGGCAGAGATTGTCGTCGGGCCGAGTGATGAGCCCGCCCTTCCGCGCACCATCCGTGCCGTCTTCCGTTCCATCTTCGATCCGCTGATGGACCTGATCGCCCGCCTCGGCTGGGGCGCACTGCTCGTGCTCCTTCTGGCCCTCACCTACCGTTTCACAGACTCCGTCTGGGGCTCTTTTGCCTATCCCTTCTATCTGGACGACCGTTTCGGGGCGCTGCACCACACGATGGCGGATGTCGCCGTCGCCTCGAAATTCTTCGGTGTGCTGATGACCGTGGCGGGCGCCGCGCTGGGCGCTGTCGTGATCAGTTTCATCGGCCGCATGCCGGTGCTTGTAGCGGGGGCCGTACTTGCCGCCGCCACGAACCTCCTGTTCGCAGACCTGTCGAGAGGCGGCGCGGGGATCGACGCGTTCCTCGAATGGACCCACATTGCCGAACCCTTGCGCCTGTTTGCAGGCTGGGCCGCCCAGATCTCACCCGACGCGCAAGGCGCTGATGCCGGTGATCGAATGGCACGCCTGATGATTGCCATCGCGGGAGAAAACCTCGCAGGCGGCTTCGCCAGCGTGGCGGTTGTCGCGTTCCTGACGTCGGTCGTGAATCCGCGCTTCGCCGCAGTCCAGTATGCGCTGCTGGCATCGCTGACCATGCTGATCGGCACGCTCGGCCGCCCCTGGCTTGGTGCCATGATCGAAAGCCAGGGCTATTACGCGGTGTTCATTCTCACGTTCTGGCTCGGCGGCATTGCCGTGGCATTGTCCGGGATTGAATGGATCCGGCAGGCGCGCCTGCCCAAGGTGGAGCAGGCGCCCGCCGTCTGACGCGCGTCAGCTGGAATGCACCATGTCGATGTCGAACGCCGCCAGCGCGGCAAGGTCGACGATGTCGCCGACCGTTGCGCCGAGCGAGGCGATCTGCACCGGCTTCTCGAGACCGAGCAGCATCGGCCCGATGATTGTTGACCGGCTCATCTGCTCAAGCAGGTTTGTTGCGATCGAAGCCGAATGGATAGCCGGCATCACGAGGATGTTGGCCGGGCCCGTCAGGCGCGAGAACGGGTAGAGCAGTTTGTGGTTCGGGTTGAGCGCCACATCCGCATTCATGTCGCCTTCGTATTCGAAGTCGATGTCTTTCATCCGGTCGAGGATGCCCACGGCCTCGCGCACCTTGTCGCCGCGTTCCCCCATCGGATTGCCGAAGGTGGAGTAGGACAGGAACGCCACGCGCGGCGAGAAGCCGACACTGCGGACTGCGCGGACGGCTTCGAGCGCGATATTGGCCAGCGTCTGACCGTCCGGCAATTCGTTGACGCTCGTATCTGCAATAAAGATCGTCTTGCCCATGTTGATCACCATCGACATGCCGATCACGGCCTGTCCGGGAATCGGGTCGAGCACGAGCATCGCGTCCTTGAGGGCCGCATCGTAATTGCGCGTCACGCCGGTCACCATGCCGTCGGCATCGCCATTCTTCAGCATGCAGCAGCCGAACACGTTCCGGTCCTGGTTCACCAGGCGCTGCGCGTCGCGCTTCAGATAGCCTTTGCGCTGCAGGCGCGCGTATAGCATGTCCACATAGACCGGATTGTTGTCCGACAGGCGCGCATTGATGATGTCGAGTGCGCCGGCCGGCACACCCATCTGTTCCATCATGGCTTCAACCTGCGCTTCGCGGCCGATCAGGATCGGATGGCCGAGACCCTGGTTCTTGAAGCTCCAGGCCGCGCGCACGACGGCGGGCTCTTCGCCTTCCGCAAATACGATGCGCCGCCGCACGTCGCGGCAGCGCGCCTGCACGCCCTGCAGGAAGGCGGCGGACGGATCGGCGCGGCGCACGAGGCTGCGGCGGTAGGCGTCCATGTCGGCAATCGGCTTGCGGGCAACGCCGCTGTCCATGGCCGCTTGCGCCACCAGCGGCGGCACGAAGCTGATCAGGCGCGGATCGAACGGTGTAGGGATAATATAGTCGCGGCCGAAGGTCGGGCGTGCGCCATGATAGGCAGCGGCCACTTCATCCGGCACGTCTTCGCGGGCGAGCTCGGCGAGGGCCTGCGCGGCGGCGACTTTCATTTCCTCGTTGATACTCCGGGCACGTACATCGAGCGCGCCGCGGAAGATGTACGGGAAACCGAGAACGTTGTTGACCTGGTTGGGGTAATCCGAGCGGCCGGTCGCGATGATGGCGTCGTTGCGGACAGACTTGATGTCTTCCGGGGTGATTTCCGGATCGGGGTTGGCCATTGCGAAGATGATCGGGTTCTTCGCCATCGACTTGACCATGTCCTTGGTCACCGCGCCCTTGACCGACAGGCCCAGGAACACATCGGCGCCGTCCATGGCTTCGGCCAGCGTGCGTTTCTTGGTCTTCACAGCGAAGGCGGACTTGAACTGGTCCATCTTCTCGGTGCGGCCTTCATAAACCACGCCTGCCGTATCGCACATCAGGATGTTTTCGCCCTTCACGCCCAGGTGGCGGATCAGGCCGGCAACGGATAGGCCCGCGGCGCCCGCGCCGGAAATCGCAACCTTCACGTCCGACATCTTGCGACCGGTGATATGACACGCATTGATCAGGCCGGCCGCCGCGATGATTGCGGTGCCATGCTGGTCATCGTGGAACACCGGAATGTCGAGTTCCTCGCGCAGGCGGCTTTCGATGATGAAGCAATCCGGCGCCGAGATATCTTCGAGGTTGATGCCGCCCCAGGTCGCGCCGATGTTGCGCACCGTGCGGATGAAGTCTTCCGCGTCGCGCGTGTTCACTTCAACGTCGAAGCTGTCGATGTCGGCAAAACGCTTGAACAGAACGGCCTTGCCTTCCATCACCGGCTTGGACGCCATCGGGCCGAGATTGCCGAGACCCAGGATGGCCGTGCCGTTCGAGATCACCGCGACGAGGTTGCCCTTGGACGTGTAGTCATAGGCAAGGTCTTCATTCTCCGCGATGGCCAGAACCGGAATGGCAACGCCCGGGCTGTAGGCCAGCGACAGGTCGCGCTGCGTTCCCATGGGCTTGGTCGGATTCATCGAAATCTTGCCCGCGGTGGGCTGCGAGTGGAAATCGAGGGCTTCCTGGTCGGTAATGCTCGGACGCTGCGTAGTCATATGGGCTCTGTTTCGTTTCGGCGGGGACAGGCACCCGTCTAGGCCGCTGCGATGCGCCTGCCAACAGTCAAATCCGCACATGTGCTGGCGGGCGGCTTTGCGAATCCCTCCGTCAAAGGCTAGCGTGCCGCGCCATGCCGGATACCGCCCCCAAATCCCCGCCCGTCAGACAGGCCGCCAGTGAACCCACGCCGTTCATGGCACAATACCTGTCAATAAAGACGGCCAATCCGGATGCCCTCCTGTTCTTTCGTATGGGCGATTTCTACGAACTGTTCTTCGAGGATGCCGTGACGGCCGCCCGCGTTCTCGACATTACGCTCACCTCGCGCGGCGAGCATGACGGCGCGCCGATCCCGATGGCGGGCGTGCCTTACCATGCGGCTGAGGGCTATCTGGCGCGCCTGATCAAGGCCGGCTGCCGGGTGGCTGTGTGCGAGCAGGTCGAAAGCCCGGCCGAGGCGAAGAAGCGTGGGTCCAAGTCCATCGTGCGGCGCGAAATCGTCCGTATCGTCACGCCCGGGACGCTGACCGAGGAAACGCTCCTGCCCGCCCGCCAGGGCCAGGCGCTGGCCGCGCTGGCCGTCACCGGCCAGAGCGAAGCCGCCCTCGCCGTCTGCGATGTTTCCACCGGCCTGTTCGAACTCACCGCGCTGGATCCCGCCCGCATTGGCGATGCGCTGCTGGCCTGGCCACTGTCCGAGCTGGTCATTTCCGAGGCCGACCGTGATCGTCCGGCGCTCAACGCCTTGAGCGACCTCCTGACGATACCGGTTACCGAGCGCCCGGCCCGCGCGGCGTCCGCCAAGTCGGGCGAAGCGCTGCTCAAGGAAGCCTACAGCGTCGCTGCGCTGGACGGGCTCGGCGAATTCTCGAAAGCGGAACTCGCCGCCGCCGGCCTGCTGCTCGACTATGTCAAGCTCACCCAGGCCGGCATCCCGGCCCGTCTCTCGGTGCCGAAGCGCGCGGAGCAGCGCGGCGCGCTGCTGATCGATCCTGCAACCCGTGCCAGTCTCGAGATCGACCGGTCCTTCACGCGTGGCCGCGACGGAACCCTGCTCGCAGCCATCGACCGTACGGTCACGGCCTCCGGCGCGCGCCTTCTCGCCGCGCGTTTGTCGCGCCCCTCGCGCGACCGCGCCGAAATCGAGGCGCGATACGATGCGGTCAGCTATTTCGCCGGCGAGCGCACGGTCCTGTCGGAAATGCGCGCGGCGCTCAAATCTGCGCCCGATCTAGAGCGCGCCTGCATGCGCCTTGCGCTCGGCCGCGGCGGACCACGTGACCTTCAGGCCCTCGCTCAGGCGCTGGCCGCCGGAAAGCAGGCCGCCGCCAGCCTGCGTGCGTCAGGCGCCGCCTTGCCGCCGCGCCTGTCCGCTGCCGCGCAGACGCTCAGCCTGTCTGACCATGCCGGCCTCGATGCTCTCGCCGCCGATCTTGCCGCTGCGCTATCGGAATCGGCGCCGATGCTCGCCCGCGAGGGCGGGTTCATCGCCGCCGGCTGGGACGCCGCGCTCGACGATGTAAGAAAACTGCGCGACGGCAGCCGCCGGGTGATCGCCGAAATGCAGGGCCGCTACGCGGACATCACCGGCATCAGTGCGCTGAAGATCAAGTTCAACAACGTGCTCGGCTATTTCATCGAGGTGCCGGCCCGCGCGGCCGACCCGATGCTGAAGCCGCCGCTCGCAAACGATTTCATCCACCGCCAGACGATGGCCGGCGCGGTGCGCTTCTCGACCACCGCGCTCGCCGATCTGGCCGGACGTATCAGCCGGGCCGAGGAAGAATCGAAATCGATCGAACTCGCCCTGTTCGACCGGTTCTGTGCGCGAGTGATGTCCGAGGCCGGGCCGCTTGCCGAGGTCGCTGCAGCGCTCGCAGAGGTCGATGTCGCGGCGGGCCAGGCGGTCTGGGCTTCGGAAACCAGCGCGGTGCGACCCGTCCTTGAAGACGCGCCGGTGTTCGAGGCCAAGGGCCTGCGCCACCCGGTCGTCGAAGCCGCCCTTCGCAAGGAAGGGAAGGGCTTCACGGCCAATGATCTCAGCCTCGATGCCGCCGGGCGCTCGGCGCCGCGCTTTCTGCTCGTCACCGGTCCGAACATGGCCGGCAAGTCGACCTATCTCCGCCAATCCGCGCTCGCTGTGATCCTCGCGCAGGCGGGCTGTTTCGTGCCCGCCGTCTCGATGCGCCTCGGCCTTGCCGACCGTGTCTTCTCACGCGTCGGCGCATCCGACGATCTGTCGCGAGGTCGCTCCACTTTCATGGTCGAGATGGTCGAAACCGCTGCAATCCTGAACCAGGCGACGGACCAGAGTTTCGTCATCCTCGATGAAGTCGGACGCGGCACGGCGACGTGGGACGGTCTCGCGATTGCCTGGGCAGCGGTCGAACACCTGCACGAGCAGACGCGCTGCCGCGCCATCTTCGCAACGCACTATCACGAGCTGACGGCGCTTGCTTCCGAACTGCCGGGCGCGGCGAATGCCAGTCTCAAGGCGCGCGAATGGAAGCAGGACCTGATCTTCCTGCACGAAGTCCATCCCGGCCCCGCCGACCGGTCCTACGGTGTACAGGTGGCGCGTCTGGCCGGTCTGCCGCGCAGTGCGGTCGCGCGCGCCGCGCAGATCCTGAAGCAACTGGAAGCTGGTCCGTCGGCGGCGGAAAGCCTGCCGCTGTTTGCCGCGGTGCCGACCGAAGCTGAACCTGAATTGACCCCGGAAGCGGCCGCGGTTCTCGCGCGGCTGGACGCAATCGATCCCGATGCACTCACCCCGCGTGACGCTTTGCAGATGCTTTATGAGTTGAAGGCGCTCGGCAAAGGCGAAGCTTGAGCGGCGCGTTCAGCGCGGGCGGTGCGCCAGCGCGTTCAGGATGTGAACAGCCGCCTGCAGGCTTTCAAGATCGCCGATTTCCTCAACCAGGCGCCGGGCATCGCGTTTAAGGTCATAGGTCTGGACTTCGCGTCCGCGCCCACCTTCGACCGATTCAGCGATCTCGAACGGTTCGTAGAACCAGCCGATCGGCTTGCCGAGAGCAACCGCGATCTCCAACAGGCGACCCGCCGACATGCGGCTATGGCCGGCTTCATATTTCTGGATCTGCTGGAAGGTCACGCCCAGCAGCATGGCCAGGCCTTCCTGGGTCAGGCCCATTTCGCGGCGTCCCTGACGCAGGCGCTGACCCACAAAGCGGTCGGCGTCGGTCGGTTTGCGCGCTTCATGCGCGGGGGATGTCTCGGCTTTCGCCATGGTCGCAGTCTCCGGCGCTGACAATCCGGGCCAGCGGCCTCTTCATGCAACCCTCAGGCCAGATACGACCCTGACGCGAATCCTGCGGTGACGTCGCGCAGGTTCAGGCGGTAACCTTGACCGGCGGCTCGAACTTCGTCGCTTTCAGGATGGCGTCATCGGGCGCCGCGATCATCGCCTTGTACATCGCCTCGGGATAGGCCTGATGCGGTTTGGACGGATCATAGGGCGGTTGTTTGACCGTGCCGCCCTCGCCGGAATAATCGTCCGGATTGGTAAATTCCGCCAGTTCAGCCGGCGTGATGCCCACTCTCTCGACCACGGCAGGGTCGATCCAGGCGCGCGGGTCGATCGGTGCGGTCGAACAGGCAACTTCCAGCGTCAGCTGGTCCGGCCCGGCAAAATAGATCGAGTGGCACATCGCATGGTCGAGCGGGCCGATCACGTTGATGCCCTTGGTGCGGATACGGTCGCGGATCGCCAGCAGGTCGTCCAGCGTATCGACCCGGAAGGCCAGGTGCTGCATCGTTCCCGGTGCGGAAGGTCCGGCGCCCGTGCCCGCATGCGTGATGCCGATCTGGATCGGAATGTCCTTCACCGCTGGCAGCTGCACAACAGAGAAATAGGAATGATCGTCCATGTGCAGGAAGGCGTGCACGCCGCCCGGCACACCGTGCATGTCGAACAGGGCCGAAAGCTGGAAACCCATCACGTCAGAGAAATAGGCGATGTGCTCGCGGATGTCCGCCGCCATGATTGCGATGTGATGGATGCCATTCGCTTTGATCATGGCGCTTTCCTCCCTTGACGTTGCGGCCACATGGACAGGGCCGTTCTCGTCAATAATGTGCACCCCATAATCAAAAGCGACAAGGAGGAACGCTGGGTGAGTGTCGCAAGGGAAATCGTCCGGGAGCCCTATCTCGTGATCCACAAGGATCCGGCGAGCTTCAAGGATGTCTATGGCGGGGCAGGGGACAATGTCGTAGCCGAATGCATGCGGATCTATCCGGCAGGCACCACGGCCGAGAGTGTCGTCATCTTCTCACACCCCATTGGCGGCGGCGCGTTCCTGCCGCTCGTCTCGGCGCTCGCCCGGGGCGGTCAGCATGTGATCTACTGCAACACCCGCTACCGCGGAAACGACACCGCCCTGATCATGGAAAAGTGTGCGGCCGATCTCGGCGCCTGCGTGGACCACGCCCGCAGCAAGCTCGGCTACAAGCGCGTCATCCTCGGCGGCTGGTCCGGCGGCGGCTCGCTGTCCCTGTTCTACCAGGACCAGGCGGAACGCCCCACCATCACGCACACACCTGCCGGCGATCCGTATGACCTGACCAGGAAAGCCATGCCGCCGGCCGATGGTATCATGCTGCTGGCGGCGCATGTCAGCCGGGCGATCACGCTCACCGAATGGATGGATCCGTCGATCACTGACGAAACGAAGCCCTTCGTCCGCGATCCCGCCCTCAACATCTACGATCCTGCCTGTCCGGACCAGCCTCCTTATACGGACGCTTTCGTGACGAAGTTCCGCGCAGCACAGCTGGCCCGCAACCGGCGCATCACCGACTGGGTGAAAGGCACGCTGGAGGAGTTGCGCAAGGCCGGCGACGTCAATGCAGAGCGCGCCTTCACCGTGCACGGAACGATGGCCAATGTGTGCTGGACGGATCCCACGCAGGAGCCGTCCGACCGGCGGCCCTATACCTGCTATCTCGGCGAGCCCCGGATCGCCAATGACGGACCGGTCGGCTTGGCCCGGTTCACCACGCTGCGCTCGTGGCTCTCACAATGGGGTTATGACACGACCAACGCGGACGGGCTCGGCAATGCCTCGCGCATTTCCTGCCCGGTTCTGGTCATCAACAACACGGCTGATCTGGCCTGCACGCCCAGCCATGCCCGGCGCCTGTTCGAGGCGGTCGGGCATGGCCGCAAGGCCTACCAGGACATTCAGGGTGCGGACCACTATTATATCGAACGCCCGGACCTGCTGCCGCAGGCGGTCAAGGCGTGTTCGGATTGGATGCAGGCGGAAGCCCTTTCGGGCTGACCGTTACTTTTTCTCGGGAAGGCGGACGATCTCGTCCTCGTCCGAGGCGGGCTTCTGGTCGAGGACCGAATCCGGCGTCACCTCGATGTCGATGCCGAGATCGCCGACATCCTCGAAACTGGCGCCGGTCGATCCCGGCGCCACGATCAGGCCGCCTGAACTGCTGGTCGACGCTGTTCCCAGGTTGAGCCCGCCGCTCGATGCGGGCGCCTGGCCTATATTGAGGTTGAGCGTGCCCTGGATCTCGGGCTCAGCCGACGCGGTTTCCACGGGCACGGAATCGGACGCCTTGGCGACCGGGTCGGAACAGGCCGTACCCACGGCGGCCATCGAAATCAGGAGCAGGGCAGTGATCGGTTTCATCAGCATTCCTCAAGCATGACGCTATAACCCGCGGGCTGCAAGCTTCCTCTCCACAACGTCCCAGAATTTGACAGTTGCATCAATGCCCGACAGGCGTTTCAGGGCCTGAAGGCCGGTCGGGGAGGTGACGTTCACTTCCGTCAGGCGTCCGCCGATCACGTCAATGCCAGTCAGCACCAACCCCCGGCGCTTCAGTTCGGGCCCGATCCGCTCGCAGATTTTCTTGTCAGAGGCGCTGAGCTCGGTCGCTTCCGCGGTGCCGCCCACCACCAGGTTCGAGCGCACTTGCCCCGCTTTCGGCCTGCGGTTGATCGCCCCCACCGCTTCGCCGTCGATGAGAATGATCCGCTTGTCCCCCTCGGACACGGCCGGAAGGAAGGCCTGCACCATCACGGGTTCGGAATTCTTGCTGAAGAACAGCTCCAGCAGCGAATCCAGGTTCGAATCGTCGGGCGCAATGCGGAAGACGCCGGCGCCGCCATGGCCGTAGAGGGGTTTGACGATGATGTCGCGATGGGTGTCGCGGAAGGCATCGATGGCGGCGCGGCTGCGCGTCACCAGCGTGGGCGGCATTATGTCCGGGAACATCAGCGGGAAAATCTTCTCCGGGCTGGAGCGCACACCGGCCGGATCGTTCAGCACCAGGGTCTCGCCGACCACTTCCTCCAGCAGGTGGCAGGCGGTGATGTAGCCCATGTCGAAGGGCGGATCCTGGCGCATCAGCACGACATCGGTGTCCCGGGCGAGGTCCAGCGTCACAGCTTCCCCGAACAGGCCCGGCGTCTCGCGCACGCGCTGCACCCGGGCCGGACGGGCCCGCGCGGTGACCCTGCCTTCGGTCCAGGCCAGGTCGGCCACGCCATAGACGAAAATCTGGTGCCCACGCGCCTGAGCCGTCTCGGCGAGGGCAAAGGTCGTGTCGCCGTCAATGTTGACCCGCTCCAGCGGGTCCATCTGAATGGCTATTCGCAGTGTCACGCGCTCGGTGCCCCCGTCATTGCGGAAGGCACGCGGAGGTCAGCGGCTTCCTGGTTCGTAATTCGCGCCGGTCAGCTCCGGCATCGGCTCCGTTGTATATGAAGCGTCTGGGGCTTGTTGATAAGTGGCTGGCGGCGGCGGCGCTTCCGTCGTCACGGGCGCAGGGGTGCGATTAACGGCCTCACGCAAGCGCACATAGGAGACAACCTGCTTCACGCCGCCCACGACGCTCGCCTCTTCGGCGGCGCGGCGGAGCTCTTCGGTGCTGCGGGCAATGCCCATCAGGTAGACGACGCCGTCATAGGTCTCGATGTTGTAATTGACGCTCTTGACCTTGCTCGACCCGATCAGGCGGGCGCGCACACGGCCGGTGATGATCTCGTCCGACACGTTGGCCATGAATCCGCCCGGCGGCTCGATCCGGATCTCGTTGGCGACATCGCGCGTGCGTGACGAGCTCCAGGCGATGCCCTCGGCGTAGGTGCGGTCGGCCGGTTCGTTGACGCGGCCGGACAGCAAAACCAGGCCATTCGCGACCTCGACATCGACTTCGGCGAATTTCGCGCCGCTTTCGGTCAGCAGTTTGGCCTTGATCTCGTTCGAGGCGGTCGCGTCGTCGAGCGCCTCGCCCATCGTCTTTTCCTGAACGGAGGTGAGGCCGACCACGCCGGCGGTGCCGAGAACGGCAACCGCGCAGCCTGAAACCGACAACGCAGCGAGTAGGCAGGGAAGCGCAAGCACAGCACGCATGGGTACATTCCTGAGAGTCATGAGGGAGCCCTCCTCATTACAACCTAGATAGGGCGAAATTCGGACATTCTCCAAATGAAACCCTGTATAGAAAGTGAATCAAAGGGGGTTTGGGGCAGGCTGCGCCTTTTTACTGGTTGCAGCTGGCCCGTCGTGTTACCTTATCCCAAGCCAAGAAGAAGGAATCGTCGCCCTGTCATCCGCCAAAAACCGGGTTGAGCCCCCCAAGAATGTCTCGCTCGCAGATATAAGGCTGCTGGCCGAGGCCCTCTCGAAAGTCCTCGAAGACGACAAGGCCGAAGACCTCGCCTTCATAGATCTTCAGGGCAAGTCCTCCCTCGCCGATTTCATGATCATTGCGTCCGGCCGTTCCGGACGGCACGTTTCTGCGCTTGCAGAGCATGTGGCACAGGAGGCCAAACGCCTGACCGGCCGCCCGGCCAGTGTCGAAGGCATGGCGAATGCCGACTGGGTGCTGATCGATACTGGCGACGTGATTGTCCACCTCTTCCGCCCGGAAGTGCGCGAGTTCTACAATCTCGAGAAAATCTGGATGTCGGACCGGTCGAACCACCGGATGAACGCGACCTGATCCCGTGCGCCTGCAGATCGTAGGTGTGGGGCGCCTCAAGGATGGCCCTGAGCGCAGCCTGACCGACGATTATGTCAGCCGCACGTTGCCGTTGGCCCGCCAGCTGGGTTTCCGCGCCTGTGATGAACATGAAGTCGCCAGCGGCGGCGGCCTTGAGGCCGAAGGCGCGCGGCTTCTGGCGCGGATTCCAGACGGCGCGAACTGCCTGCGCCTCGATGAGGCCGGCGAAAACCTCAGCTCCACCGAACTCGCCCACCGGCTGGCGGCCTGGCGCGATGACGGGCTGCGCGACACGGTGTTCCTGATTGGTGGGGCCGAAGGCTTTTCGGCCGATGTCCGCCGAGCGGTCCCGAGGACGCTCGCCTTCGGCGCCCAGACCTGGCCGCACCGGCTCGTGCGCGCCATGCTCGCCGAACAGGTCTACCGCGCGATGACCATCCTCGCTGGAACCCCCTACCACAAAGCCTGACCTGACAGGAAAAAGAGGGGGCTCCAGTATCTGGAGGAGGGGGGAAGACCTGGAGCCCCGAGAAGCACCGCCGACTGCAGTGGCCTCATCTGGCCCTGTTTACGCTCCGCCGCACGCTTGGATCACTTCAGGCGGCGTCATTGTGCGAGGTTGCCGGACAGGGGGCACGCGCTTTAAGGATGACCCCGGGAACGGGCGGATCGTTCGCTGGAGTGGGATCGATGAAAAGCCGGGACATGTGGCGCATTTACGGGCCGGTCATCGCGCTGGCGCTGGCGGGCTTCCTCGTGGCCTTTTTTGTCATGGATCCGGCGCCGCCGAAGACGGTACGGTTCGGCGCCGGCGCGCCGGGCGGGGCCTACCACGTCTATGCCGAGCGCTATCAGCGCCTGTTGGCCGAGCAGGGGGTCAATGTTGAACTCGTCGACACAGCCGGCTCGATCGACAACCTGCGCCTGCTGGAAGAAGACTTCATCGATGTGGCGCTCGTGCAAGGCGGCCTGACCGGGCCAACGGAAAAGGAAGACCTGCGCTCGCTGGGCGGCCTGTTCGAGGAGCCGTTCTGGGTCTTCGTGCGGGGCGGCGTGAAGGCGGCTGATTTCGGCGACCTGAGGTCGCTGCGGGTCACGATCGGCCCGGACGGGTCCGGTACACGGGCGCTGGCGACTGCACTCCAGACCAATTATGGCGGCGACTGGCCTGATACCGCCCGCCTGTCGATGCCGACGGCGGAGGCAATTGCGGCCCTCAAGGCCGGCGACGTGGACGCCGCCGCCTTCGCCGCCTCACCGGACGCCTCCTATGTGCAGACCCTGCTGCACAGCGACGGCGTCTACCTGCTGCCTTTCGACCGGGCCGAAGCGATTGCCCGGCGCGATGACGGCCTTTCAGCGGTCGTCCTGCTGCGCGGCATCACCGACATCGGCGCCGATATCCCGGAACGCGACGTTCCGCTTGTTGCGGCAGTGTCCCAGCTCGTGGTCCGCAAAGATATCCACCCGGCCATTGAGGCAGTCCTGCTTGATGCTGCCAGCGCCATCCATGCCGAGCCGAGCATCTTCTCACCGTCCGGCCGGTTCCCGAACCTGACGAATGCCGACCTGCCGGTCAGCCGCCAGACGACCCGGTTCTACCGCGACGGGCCATCATTCCTGAGACGGTACTTTCCGTTCAGTGTCGCGAACTTCCTGGACCGGGCCTGGGTTCTGGCGATTCCGCTGCTGACGCTGGCCTTCCCGCTCGTGCGGGCGGCCCCACCGATCTATCGTTGGCGCGTGCGGCGACGGATCTACATTTGGTACAAGGACCTGCGTGCGCTGGAAGAAGAAGGCCGCGCGACCCCCGCCGGTGAGGCGCGCACTTCGGTGCTCAGCCGACTGGAACGCCTGCAGGCGGACATCGGCGGGCTCGATGTGCCGCTATCCTATACCGATGACCTCTACAGGCTGCGCAGTCATGTCGAGTTCGTAAAACAGCTGCTCGGCGCATCGCCGAAGCCGGCGACAGTCGCCTAGATCAGGCCGGCCGCCTTCGCCTCGGCCTGATAGGTGCGCGAAACCGGCACTTCCTTGCCCGAGGCCAGCACCAGGAACACCTTGCCGCCGCTGCGTTTCACGTCGCGGATCGCCGCTTTCGACACCCACCAGGACCGGTGTACCTGCAGCCCCCCCGCTGTCTCCAGCTCGCGCAACGCGTCGGCCAGCCGCATCAGGATCAGTTCTTCGCCGAGGCTGGTATGTATCCGCAGATAATGGTCCTCGGAGGAGACCGCGTAGAGGTCCGCCTGCCGGAATTTGAGCGGCAGCCGGGAGAGGAAGGTCTCCACGGGGCCGGCGCCTTCCGGCGCGTCGGTCGGCGGCGGCGCGAGGATCGACCGGTCGGCCATGTAGCCGATTCCGGTCATTGCAATGGAAATGACCAGCACGGGCCCGAACAGCCTCGGCAGATAGCGAAGTGGCAGCGCCCGGCCGTTCAGGCCGAGTTCGATCAGCATCAGCGCGGCCGTGACGCCGATCGCAGCCGAAATCGAGGTGACCGCAAGGATCACCATGAGGTGGCTGCCGGGCCGCAGCCGGTCGAGTAGCGCGCGGGCCGCCTCGGCGGAATAGCTGCCCAACATCACCAGCCCGATCCAGTAGAGCGCGCGCAGCCAGAAATCGGCGCTGCCGGTAGAATTGAAGGGATTGATGAAGGCCAGGAAGAGGCCCGCCGCGCCAAAAACGCCGAACTCCCTGAGACGCCGGGGCCAGTCGAGGGTCATGATGGGGATCAGGCTCCTGCATTTCGCGCTTCGTGAACCGTATTGGCCGCATTTCGCGAAGGATTCCAGCCGCTGCACGTAGATGCGGTGGCGAGCGGGGAAGGGCGCGGCGAAGTTGGCCGGGCCGGACGGGAAGCCGTCCACAAACTGTCCACACCCCCCTCTGGAGTCCTGCCCGATGATCGATCTTGCCATTCAGCCCGTCCGTCCCGCCTTTTCGCTCCGCCGCCTCTGGAAGCGCTGCAAGAATACACTGGTCGTGCTGGCCGCTGCGGCCGGGTTTGCCTGGCTGTCGCGTGTCATCCTGGAGGGGCAGGGCGCCCCGGCGGTGCGCTTCCGGGTCGACCTTTCGCCGCTGCTGGAGGTCTCGCCGGTCCTGCAGGCGCATATTGCCGGGGCGACCGCGTCGTTCCTGATCGGCACGGCGCTGCTGATCGGCGTGAAGGGGCGCACCTTCCACCGCACGCTCGGCTATGCCTGGGTCGCGGCGATGGCCGTGACCGCGATCAGCTCACTGTTCATCACCGGCCTCAACGGACACAGCTACAGCCTGATCCACCTCCTGTCGGGCTGGACCCTGATCGTGCTGCCGATGGGCCTCGCCGCAGCGCGGCGCCGTGACATCGCCAAGCACCGCAAGGAGATGACCGGCATGTTCTTCGGCGGGATGCTGGTGGCGGGCCTGTTCAGCTTCCTGCCGGGCCGCCTGATGTGGCACCTGTTCTTCGCGGTCTGAGCGGATTGGAGTCTTACGACCGTTACCGAACCCGTCTAGAACCTCCTCAGAGTCAAAAGGCGCTGAGGAGGACATCATGAAGAAATTCGCACTGTTTGCCGCGATTTCCGTACTGGCGGGCTGCCAGTCTGCCAGCAAGCTGCCGCTGATCGGGGATGTCTTCGCGCCGAAATCGGCCGAGGAAGCGCTGGAGCCCTATTACCGGTCGCTGCCCGACGAATTCTATCCGCGCGCGCCTCAGGGCGTGGCGCTGCCGGCGTCCGACAAGGCGCTCTCGCGTATCCTGGTGGCGTCCTGCTTCGATGAAGAGCTCGGCGAGAGTCCGGTCATGCGGTCGGTGGCCGGGGAAGACGCGGACCTGTTCCTGATGATCGGGGACAATGTCTACGGCGACAAGGACGGCGCCGCCTATCGCAACAACCAGGCCGACCTCGACGAATTGCGCGAGAGCTTCCGAGACCTCGCGGCCCGCGACGACTTCAAGGCTGTGCGCGCCAAGTTCCCGATGATGGTGGCGTGGGACGACCATGACATGGGCGCCAATGACGCCGGCAAAGAATTCCCGTTCAAGCGCCTCGCCGAGCGGATCCATGAGCGGTTCTGGGGCCTCGAGAACCAAGACGTCGGCGCCTATCCCGGCACCTACTACGCCCGCGCGTTTGGCCCACCGGGCCAGCGCACGCAGGTCATCATGCTCGACACGCGCTTCTTCCGCTCGGCGCTGACGCCGACCGACGAATGGGGCAAGAAAGGCAAGGAGCGCTATATCCCCTCCGCCGATCCGGCCCAGGACATGCTGGGTAATGACCAGTGGACCTGGCTGGAGAACCGGCTGCAGGACCCGGCCGATGTCCGCCTGATCATCTCGTCGATCCAGGTCCTGCCGACCGACGCCCATGGCTTCGAGGCCTGGCACACGTTGCCGCTGGAACAGCAGCGCCTTTACCGGCTGATCCGCGAGACGGAAGCCACGGGTGTCGTTTTCGTTTCGGGCGACCGGCACACGGCATTCCTCTATGAGGACAAGACCGCCTTGCCCTATCCGGTCTCCGAGATCACCGCATCGTCCGTGAACGTCAGCTTCGCGACGACGACGACCGAGATGGACAGCGCCCAGACCGGCGAAGGCTACCCGCCCGCCAATTACGGCGCCATCGGCATCGACTGGGCCGCCGGTACGGTGAGCCTTGAGGTGAAGTCCGAAACGGGCGAGACGGTGCGGGAGACCAGGACGCGGTTTCGCTGACCCGGACAATCGAACCCTGAAGGGAGCGGCAACGTTGCGCAATGGCTGAAACCCGCAAAGTCCTGTCCCTCATCCTGGCGGTGATGATCCTGCAGATGGCGGGCGGGCTGACCGGTGTGCTGACGCCGCTGGGCCTTGAGGCGATGGACGTTCCGGCCATGCTGATCGGCTTTGTCGCCGCGCTGCATGCAGCCGGCTTCATGGCCGGGGCCTGGGTGTCGCCGCGCGTGCTGGCCGCCGTAGGAAACATCCGCCTGTTTGCTGCCGCTGCTGCGGTCACGGCTGCCGGGTTCCTCAGCCTCGCGCTGATACAGGCGCCGCCCTTCTGGGCGCTGATCCGGGTGCTGCAGGGGGCCAGTTTCGCCTTCATGTTCACCAGTATCGAAAGCTGGCTCGGCGAAGCCGTGCCGGCCAAGGCGCGCGGCAACGTGATGGGGATCTACCACACGACCGGCAAGGTCTCGCTGATGCTCGGCCCGTTTTTCGTGGCCGGTCTCTCGCCGCTCGACAGCCGGGCCTATATCTGGGCCGGCCTGTTCCTGGCGCTCGCCATCGTGCCGGTCTGCGTCACCCGGATGCAGCAGCCCCCCGCGCCCGACCGCAAGGCCATGCCGCTGTCGCAGCTGTTCGCGATTGCGCCCGCGGCGGTCATCGGCGTGGCCGGTGCCGGAATTGTGAACACGGGCACGCTGGCCCTGCTGCCGGTCTATTTCGACACGTTCGACCTCGGCGGGGGAGGGACGACGGCCGCGGCGATCGGCGCTGCGGCCGCCTGGCTGGGCGGGCTGATCCTGCAATGGCCGGCCGGGCGGATCTCGGATTTCATCGACCGGCGCCTGATCGTGGCCGGCCTATGCGGTGTTGCCGCAGCGGCGGCCCTGCTGATCGCGCTTCTGGGCCCGGTGCTGGGTGAAACAGGCATCATCGCCCTCTTGGCCATCTGGGGTGCGGGTGCCCTTTGTTTTTACGGCATTTGCGTTGCCCACGCGATTGATCGCACGCCCGGCGGTCAGGTGGCGCAGGTCACCTCCGGCCTGCTGTTCGTGTGGGCGGCAGGCTCGATCTTCGGGCCGCTTCTCTCCGGCGTGGCGATGACGCTGGCGGGCGGATTCGGCCTGTTCGGCCTCGCGGGCGGCTGCCTCGGCGCGATGACGTTTTACATGCTGGTGCGCACCCGGCTGCGACCCTCGGCGGACCTTACCCCCAAAGGCGAGCGCGGCGCGATGCTGCCGTCCCCATTGGCGAGTGTCGAGATCGTGCCGCTCGACCCCGCCGCCCCGGATAGGGCCGGCGCGCCTTGACGGCGCGGCAATCCGGACACCTCAGTCCACGATATGCTACCCAGCCGGTTGCGGCCTGCCTCAGTGTTGGTATACAGCGGCGCGAACCATAGGGCTGATGGGCTGGCGAAGGGCGACCAAGACCTGCGGCCGCAAAGGGAAAACTCCATGAACATTCATGAATATCAGGCCAAGGCGCTGCTGAAGTCGTTCGGTGCGCCGGTAGCCGAAGGCGTGCCGGTCTTGTCGCTGGCAGATGTGCAGAAAGCAGTCGACACGCTGCCGGGCCCGCTCTGGGTCGTGAAGAGCCAGATCCATGCTGGCGGACGCGGCAAAGGCAAGTTCATCGAGAAGGAAGCCGGCGAGAAGGGCGGCGTTCGCCTCGCTTTCTCCAAGGAAGATGTGATGAAGCACGCCGAGGCGATGCTCGGCAAACACCTCGTGACCGCGCAGACCTCTGCCGCCGGCAAGCAGGTGAACCGCCTCTACATCGAAGACGGCGCGGACATCGAGAAGGAACTTTACCTGTCGATCCTCGTCGACCGCGCGACTTCGAAAGTCGCGTTCGTGGTCTCGACCGAAGGCGGTATGGACATCGAGGCGGTCGCCCATGACACGCCGGACAAGATCCTCACGGTCCAGATCGACCCGCTGACGGGCGTGACCAAGGCGGATGGCGAGAAGATCAACGCCGCGCTGAACCTCACTGGTTCGGCCGCCGAAGATGGCCTGAGACTCTGGCCGATCCTCTACAAGGCCTTCACCGAGAAGGACATGTCGATGCTGGAGGTGAACCCCCTCATCGTCATGAAGAACGGCCATCTGCGCGTGCTCGACGCGAAAGTGTCGTTCGACGGCAACGCCCTGTTCCGCCATCCGGACGTGCAGGCGCTGAAGGACGAAACCGAACAGGACGCCAAGGAACTCGAAGCCGCTGAATGGGACCTCGCCTATATCGCGCTCGACGGCACGATCGGCTGCATGGTCAACGGCGCCGGCCTCGCCATGGCGACGATGGACATCATCAAGCTCTACGGCGAAGAGCCTGCGAACTTCTGCGATGTCGGCGGCGGCGCCGGCAAGGAGAAGGTGGCGGCGGCCTTCAAAATCATCATGAAGGACCCGAACGTGAAGGGTATCCTCGTGAACATCTTCGGCGGCATCATGAAATGCGATGTCATCGCCGAAGGCGTGATCGCAGCCGTGAAAGAGACCAACCTGTCGGTTCCGCTGGTCGTGCGCCTTGAAGGCACGAACGTCGAGCTCGGCAAGAAGATCATCCGCGAAAGCGGCCTGAACGTCATCTCCGCAGACGATCTCGACGATGCGGCCCAGAAAATTGTCAAAGCGGTGCGGGGTTAATCGTCATGTCCATTCTGATCGACAAGAACACGAAAGTCCTGACCCAGGGCATGACCGGCAATACCGGCTCGTTCCATACCAGCCAAGCGCTCGACTATTACGGCACCCAGATGGTCGGCGGCATCCACCCCAAGAAGGGCGGTGAGATGTGGACGGCTGCGAACGGCAAGGAACTGCCGATCTTCGCCTCGGTCGCCGAAGGCAAGGCCAAGACCGGCGCGACCGCGTCGGTGGTCTACGTACCGCCGGCCGGCGCTGCGGCCGCCATCGAGGAAGCCATCGACGCGGAAATCCCGCTGATCGTCTGCATCACCGAAGGCGTGCCGGTCATGGATATGGTCCGCGTCAAGGCGAAACTCGCCAAGTCCAAGTCGCGCCTGATCGGGCCGAACTGCCCGGGCCTCATCACGGCCAACGAGTGCAAGATCGGCATCATGCCGGGCTCCATCTTCAAGAAGGGCTCGGTCGGCATCGTCTCGCGCTCGGGCACGCTGACCTACGAAGCCGTGTTCCAGACCACCAATGCCGGCCTCGGCCAGACGACGGCCGTCGGTATCGGCGGCGACCCGGTCAAGGGTACCGAATTCATCGACATCCTCGAGATGTTCCTGGCGGACGACGAGACCAAGTCGATCATCATGATCGGCGAGATCGGCGGCTCGGCCGAGGAAGACGCCGCCCAGTTCCTGATCGACGAGGCCAAGCGCGGCCGCAAGAAGCCGATGGCGGGCTTCATTGCCGGCCGCACGGCTCCGAAGGGCCGCACGATGGGCCACGCTGGCGCGATCGTGTCGGGCGGGAAGGGCGATGCAGAATCCAAGATTGCAGCGATGGAAGCGGCGGGAATCCGTGTAAGCCCGTCTCCGGCACGCCTTGGTACGACACTCGTCGAAGTGCTAAAGGGTTAGAAGACCCGTTAGGTTTGCCTGTGGGCGCCGGACCCGAAGGACCGGCGGCCGCAAGCGGGGCTCTGCAGCCCGTGACCTGCAGGCGGCATCATCCGCCCCCATATGCTCGCCGGGGGCGGCAGCTCTGGAAGGATGATTTTCAATGGCAGACGATGGCAGCCCGGTGAACGGTCCGCGCAGCTCCGGCAATGCCGCGATGCTGGAAACCGCGTTCCTGTATGGGGGCTCGGCGCTCTGGATCGAGCAGATGCAGGCCGCATACGCGAAGGACCCGTCGTCGGTTCCGGAAAGCTGGCGCAGCTTCTTTGCCGAACTCGGCGATGACAGCGCGAGCGCCGCCCGGAATGCCGAAGGCGCCAGCTGGAAGCGCGATGGCTGGCCAGCCGCCAAGCCCGATGAGCAGACGGCCGCCTTCGATGGCAACTGGGCGCTGCTGGAGCCGAAGCTCGAGAAGAAGATCAGGGCCGCCCTGCCGGCAGCGGCCCCGGCCGATATTTCGCAGGCCGTGACCGATTCGATCCGTGCGCTGATGATGATCCGCGCCTACCGTATCCGCGGCCACTTCGCCGCCCAGCTCGACCCGCTGCGCCTCAACGGCTTCGGCGAACAGCCGGAACTCGATCCGGCGACCTACGGCTTCGGCCCCGACGACCGCGAGCGCCCGATCTTCATCGACAACGTGCTCGGCATGGAGCGCGCGACCATCAACCAGATGCTCGACGTCCTGAAGCGGACCTATTGTTCGACGCTCGGCATCGAGTTCATGCACATTTCCGACCCGGCCGAAAAAGCCTGGCTGCAGGAACGTATCGAAGGTCCCGACAAGGGCGTCGCGTTCACGCGCGAGGGCAAGTTTGCCATCCTGCGCAAGCTGATTGAGGCGGAAACCTTTGAACGCTTCCTCCACAAGCGTTTCCCGGGCACCAAGCGTTTCGGCCTGGATGGCGGCGAAGCGGCCGTTCCGGCGCTGGAGCAGATCATCAAGCGCGGCGGCGCCCTCGGCGTGAACGAGATCATCGTCGGCATGCCCCACCGCGGCCGCCTCAACATGCTCGCGGCCGTGATGGGCAAGGGCTATGACAAGATCTTCCACGAGTTCCAGGGCGGCTCGACGCAGGGCGCGGGCACCTTCGGCTCCGGCGACGTGAAATACCACCTCGGCGCTTCGTCCGACCGCGAGTTCGACGGCAACACCGTCCACCTCACCATGAACGCGAACCCCTCGCACCTCGAGGCGGTGAACCCGGTCGTGCTGGGCCGCACGCGCGCGAAACAGTTCACCGAGTCGCGCGAGACCGGCAAACTCGACCGGTCCAAGAAGATGCCGCTGCTGTTGCACGGCGATGCCGCCTTCGCAGGGCAGGGCGTCGTGGCCGAGTGCTTCGCGCTGTCGGGCCTGCAGGGCTACCGTACTGGCGGCACGATCCACTTCATCGTCAACAATCAGATCGGTTTCACCACGAGCCCGATGTATTCGCGCTCCTCGCCCTATCCGTCGGATGTGGCGCTGATGGTCCAGGCGCCGATCTTCCACGTCAACGGCGCCGATCCGGAAGCGGTCGTCTACGCCGCCAAGGTCGCCACCGAATACCGCCAGCGGTTTGCCAAGGACGTGGTCATCGACATGTTCTGCTATCGCCGCTTCGGTCACAACGAGGGCGACGATCCGACGATGACCCAGCCGGTGATGTACCGGGTCATCCGCGACCAGCCCTCCACCCGCGAGATCTACGCCAAGCGCCTCGTCGCCGAAGGCCTGCTGACGGCCGAACAGGTCGATGCGCAGGTGAAGGAATTCGAGGACTACCTGGAGAAGGCCTTCACCGACGCGAAAGACCTGAAGACAAACAAGGCCGACTGGCTGGAAGGCCATT
The DNA here is from genome assembly GCF_016125515.1 of Hyphomonas sp. Lineage (GTDB taxonomy): Bacteria > Pseudomonadota > Alphaproteobacteria > Caulobacterales > Hyphomonadaceae > Hyphomonas. Next base: position 36,965 of record NZ_WGLO01000004.1, on the reverse strand, counting down.
GGTCCGGCTTCAGCCTGCCGATCGACGATGATCGCCGCGGCAAGACCGGTGTGGCGAAAGCCAGGCTCAAGGAACTCGGCCAGGCGATCACCACCGTGCCGGAAGGCCTCGACGTGCACAAGACGGTCGAGCGGGTGATCGCGCGCCGCCGTGAAAGCTATGAGAGCGGCAAGGACATCGACTGGGGCGGCGCCGAACACCTCGCCTTTGCGAGCCTGCTCGACGAAGGCTTCCCCGTGCGCCTATCCGGCCAGGATTGCGGCCGCGGCACCTTCGTGCAGCGCCACAGCCACCTCGTCGACCAGACGACCGGCGAGCGCTACACGGCGCTCAATCATATCAGCGACAAGCAGGCGCCCTATGAAGTGATCGACTCGCTCCTCTCCGAGGAAGCGGTGCTCGGCTACGAGTATGGCTATTCACTCGCCGATCCGAACACGCTGACGCTGTGGGAAGCCCAGTTCGGCGACTTCAGCAACGGTGCGCAGGTCTATTTCGACCAGTTCATCTCCAGCGCCGAGCGCAAATGGCTGCGCATGTCGGGTCTCGTGATGCTGCTGCCGCATGGCTATGAAGGTCAGGGTCCGGAGCATTCCTCGGCCCGCCTCGAACGCTTCCTGCAGATGTGCGCGGAAGACAACATGCAGGTGTGCAACCTGACGACCCCGGCGAACTATTTCCACGCCCTGCGCCGCCAGATCCACCGCGAGTTCCGCAAGCCGCTCGTCATCATGACGCCGAAATCGCTGCTGCGCCACAAGCTGGCCACGTCGACCATCGACGACATGAATGCGAAGTCGACCTTCCACCGTATCCTCTGGGACGATGCGGAAACGCCGGGCCGCGAAGCCAAGGTGAAATTGGTTGATGACAAGAAGATCCGCCGTGTCGTGATGTGCTCGGGCAAGGTCTACTATGACCTGTTCGAAGCCCGCGAAGCCGCCGGAATCGATGACGTCTACCTTCTGCGCGTCGAGCAGTTCTACCCGGTGCCGCGCAAGTCGATGGTCACAGAGCTGAAGCGCTTCACACAGGCCGAGATCGTCTGGTGCCAGGAAGAGCCGCGCAACATGGGCGGCTGGACCTTCATCCGTGACGAGATCGAATGGTGCGCCGGCCAGGCCGGTTACAAGCAGCCGCGCCCGAAATATTCGGGCCGTCCGCCAAGCGCCGCCACTGCAACGGGCCTGCTCTCGAAACACCAGGCTGAACAGGCTGCGCTGATCAAGACTGCCCTTTCGCCGGACCCCGTGGATGACCGCATCCTCGCCCCCTGATTTCCTGCCTCTTACCCTTCGGACCAAAAACCTATGACAGACATTGTTGTGCCTACTCTCGGCGAAAGCGTCACGGAAGCGACGGTCGGCCGCTGGCTGAAGTCGAAAGGTGAGGCGGTGAAGAAGGACGACGTCCTGGTCGAGCTGGAAACCGACAAGGTATCGGTCGAAGTCTCCGCCAGCGAAGACGGCGTGCTGGACGACATTTCCGTGGCCGAAGGCGAAACCGTCGGCATCGGAGCCGTCCTTGGACGCATCAATGCTGGCGGCGCCGCGTCGAAGCCCGCCGCCAAGCCGGCTGCTGCACCGGCTGCCGCAGAGCCCGAGAAAGCCGCGCCCCAGCCGGCGGCAGCGGCCTCCGGCGGCACGACCGATGTGAAAGTGCCGGTGATGGGTGAAAGCGTCGCCGAAGGCACGCTTGCAGGTTTCAGCAAGAAGGTGGGCGACACGGTCAAGAAGGACGAGACGATCGCCGAGATCGAGACCGACAAGGTGGCGCTGGAAGTGCCGTCGCCGGCCGATGGCGTCATCGTCGAGATCCTCGTCAAGGAAGGCGCCAGCGTGACGCCGGGCGCCGTGATCGCGCGCATCGGTGCCTCGGGCGCAGCGCCCGCCAAGGCCGCCGCCGAGCCGGCGCCGGCGAAGACCACATCCACGCCCGCGACCGGCGAACGTCCGGTGGCGCCTTCGGTGCGCCGCATCGCCGCCGAAGCCGATGTCTCGCCGGCTGACATTCCCGGCACGGGCCGCGATGGCCGCGCCACCAAAGCTGATGCCCTTGCTTACGTGAACCAACCGAAAGTCCCCGCAATGCCCGATACCCAGGCCCGCCCCCCTCGCGAAACCGGTCCGCGTGAAGAACGTGTACGGATGACGCGTCTGCGGCAGACCATCGCCCGCCGCCTGAAGGAAGCGCAGGATACGGCCGCGATGCTGACGACGTTCAACGACGTCGACATGTCCGCCGTGATGGACCTGCGCAAGAAACACCAGGATGCGTTCGTCGCGCGCCATGGCATCAAGCTCGGCTTCATGAGCTTCTTCGTGAAGGCCGTGACCAGCGCGCTGAAGGAAGTGCCCGCCGTCAATGCCGAAATCGATGGCCAGGACCTGATCTACAAGAACTATTACGACATCGGCGTCGCCGTCGGCACGGACAAGGGCCTCGTGGTCCCGGTCGTGCGCAACGCCGATGAGATGTCGCTGGCCGATATCGAGAAGGCCATCGCTGCGCTCGGCAAGAAAGCCCGCGACGGCGCGCTGACCATCGGCGACCTGCAGGGCGGCACGTTCACGATCTCGAATGGCGGCATCTATGGCTCGCTGATGTCCACCCCGATCCTCAACCCGCCGCAGTCCGGCGTGCTCGGCATGCACCGGATCGAGGACCGCCCGATCGTGCGCGGCGGCCAGATCGTGATCCGCCCGATGATGTATCTGGCGCTCAGCTACGACCACCGCATCGTCGACGGCAAGGAAGCGGTCACCTTCCTCGTCCGCGTCAAGGAAGCGCTGGAAGATCCCGACCGGATGCTGCTCGAGGTCTGATCGGCCCGTGTCTGACAGAACAAGGCGCCCCGGCCACGGTCGGGGCGTTTTGTTTTGGCGGCTGCGCTTCACGCAGACTTGAGGTCACCTGATCAAATCAGGCCTTGCTTGGCGCCGGGGACACCTCAGCTTATGGTCTCGTAAGTACAAGACCCAAACCGAGAGATGGAGCCCCGCCATGGCCGACCCGACCTACACGCCCCCGAAAGTCTGGACCTGGGACAAGGAAAGCGGCGGAAGGTTCGCCAATATCAACCGGCCGATTGCCGGGCCCACGCATGATAAGGAATTGCCGGTGGGCAAACATCCCTTCCAGCTCTACTCGCTCGGCACGCCCAATGGCGTGAAGGTCACCATCATGTTCGAGGAGCTGCTCGCCGCAGGCTTCAAGGACGCCGAGTATGACGCCTGGCTGATCAATATCGGGGCAGGGGACCAGTTCGGCTCGGGCTTCGTGGACATCAACCCGAACTCGAAGATCCCGGCGCTGATGGATCATTCCACCACGCCGCCGACGCGCCTCTTCGAATCCGGCTCGATGCTGCTCTATCTCGCCGACAAGTTCGGCGCCTTCCTGCCGAAGGACCACAACAAGCGCACCCAGGCGCTCAACTGGCTGTTCTGGCAGATGGGGTCGGCGCCCTTCCTCGGGGGCGGGTTCGGCCACTTCTACGCCTACGCGCCCGAGAAATACGAATACCCGATCAACCGCTATGCGATGGAAGTGAAGCGCCAGCTCGACGTGCTGAACCGCCACCTTGCGGAGAATGACTACATGGCCGGCGACGAGTATTCGATTGCCGACATGGCAATCTGGCCCTGGTATGGCGCGCTGGTCACCGGCGCGGTCTACGAGGCGGGCGAATTCCTGCAGGTCCACGAGTACACGCACGTCATCCGCTGGATGAAACAGGTCGGTGCACGCCCGGCGGTGAAGCGCGGGCAGATGGTCAACCGCACGTTCGGCAAGCCGGAATCCCAGCTGCGAGAGCGTCACGACGCCAGCGATTTCGACACGAAAACGCAGGACAAGCTCGAAGCCCAGTCGGGAAGCTGACCTTGTTCGGTCTGTTCAGAAAAAAGCTGCCGGCCTTCGATTCGGCAGAGGGCAACGCTTTCACGCCGCAAGGCCTGCGCCTGATCGAGACCGGTCAAGGCGCCGCGCTGGGCAATCTGTATGCGGATCTGCCGCCGGCCGACCGGATCCATTTCATCGATGGGCTGGGCCAGTTGTCCGAAATCGGCGCGCCGTTGCCGCCCGTTTCGCAGCATCCTGCGATGGCCGCGGTGGAAGGCGGCCTGCGCTATGTCTGAGCCCACCGGCTCCGCGGCTTTGCCGTCGCCGACCAGACCAGCCAGATGCAGGTGCGCGACATGATCGAGATGGCCGCCAAAGCCAGCGAGGTGCTGGAAAAGGCGGCCGCTTCGACACCGGGCGACAGCGCGGTGCATGCGTTCCGGATCCGCAACAGGATGCTGACGTCCGCCGGCGAAGAGGGAATCGAAACGTTCGAGCGCGACCTGCGCCAGACGGGTGAGGCCAACGTGCTGGCCGAGATGGCGCGGCTGAACTACTGGGCGCCGAAATGGTATGGCAGCGTCGAAGAGATGCACGCGCGGGCCGACGATATGACGGCTGATCCGCCCAACGCCGCTTTTCTCGCCCTGAAGGCGCGCGCCTTCATCGAGGAATGGCTCTACGAAAGCGGCATGAACGACGAAGACGGCGCGGCGGCGGCGATGAAGGCCCGCGCGGCCACGCCGGAATTCAAGTCGGCCCTGGCGGCGCTGGACGACCGGTTTCACTCGCTGGCCGGTTCCGGCCCGGCCTTGAGTCCGGCGGAGGGGCATTTTGCCCGCAACCAGTTCGCGTTTCTGTTCACCACCTTTATCAACAAGGACCGCGTGGCCCGTCATCTGGCTGAATTGCAGCACCCGGCGGCGACGCCTTGGGGCTACGCCGCCGATACCGGCCGCAATCCGCACCTCATCGCGCAGCTGCGCAAGGAATGCGGCCTTCCGCGCCGCTGAAAGGTTTGTGCGGCGACACACCTCGTTCCTTGCGCCCGGCCCGGAGGCCATATAGGGGGCGGGCGACAAACCTGAGAGGCCGCATGACGACCTATGCTTCCGACCCGCGCCAACACACGGCTGAGACAGCCGGAACGATGGCGGACGTACGCTATGAGATCGACCGGATCGACCGCCTGCTGGTGGAAATCCTGGCCGAGCGCCAGTCGTTCATGGATGCCGCGGCGCGCATCAAGGGTGATCGCAATGTGGTGCACGACCGGGCCCGCATCGAGGATGTGGTGGCCAAGGTGAAAGCCGAATGCCCCAGGCATGGCCTGTCGCCGGCCATTGCCGAACCGGTCTGGCGCACGCTGATCGACCGCTGTATCGCCTATGAATTCGAGAGCTACGATTCCCTGCGTTTGCGAGACGCCGTCAAATCGTAGATCGCCCGGGCGGCCGCTTCGAGCGTTTCGCCGAGGGCGTCTTTCACCTCTCCCAACAGCACCGCCGCGTGCGCCGGACTGGGCGCCGCATCGCTGCGCCCGGCCTTTTCGGCCCGTTCGCAGGCCGCGGCGAGCTTAAGCGCGCCGATGCCGAGGCTTGCGCCTTTCAGCGTGTGGGCCGCATCGGACCAGTCCCGCGCCTCCAGCCTCGGATCGAGCAGGCGTGACCAAAGCTGGGCCTGATGCTGGAAGATCTCGATCACCTCGATGCCGAGGTCCGTATCGTTGCCGGTCATTGCGGCGAGATGATCGAGGTCCATCACGGGCAGGGAAGGGCGTGGTTCGGTCATCCGTGGGTCTCCTGTGCCCCGGAACCCTGCGCGCGGGCCATTAGCATCCTGTTAATGATGCCTCCGGCACAAAAATTTCACGATTTATCGATTGTCGAGAAGCTCCATTTCTGCTAAGGACGCCGTGTAAAGTGCGTTCCTCCACTTTGCGCCGAAGACCGGGGACAGGACGATGACGAACCTTCTGATCATGATCCGCAACGTTGTTCTGGCGACGATTCTCGCCTGGATCGGGTTGGAATTTGCCCCGAGCACGCCGGACAAGGACGACAAGCCGGCGGAAAATTCTTCGATTCTGGCCGTCTTCAACTGAAGAATCCTGCAAAGCCTTAATCACTCTTCGTGCAATCTGCGCTCGCGGCAGCCCGCGAGGCGAGTTATACGTTGGACATGACTGAAGCATCTTCCGCGCGCCCATCGGGCCGGGACGACTTCGTGCGTCACCAGGCCTCTCAGAATTTCGAGATGGCCCAGCATGGTGGCGGATGGATGGTCGCGGTTTCGATCATCGTCGCCTTGCTCTGGCTTGCAGGCGTTGCCCTCGGATTCCTCGGAATGGGCGGCCTGTCGCTGAACGATACCGTTGCGCCCCAGCTTCTGGCCGCAGGCGGTATTGCCGCCATCATTCCGGCTTTCCTCATCATCATGGCCGGATTCATGGGGCGCTCCAGCCGCCGCGCGGCTGCCGCCAATGCGCTGGTGCTGGAGGCGACCTCGCGCCTGATGGCCCCGGCCCGCGAAGCCGGCACGGAAGGCATCGCCTTCGCCGAACAGATGAAGCAGGCCGCCGCCGAGGTCGACAAGGCGATGGGTCACGCGCTCGTCGCGATGAAAGCCATGGCGAGCGAAATCGGCGATGAGCGCCTGCGTCTTGAATCGGTTTCCTACGCCACCTCCGACAATGCCCGCGATCTGGCCACGCGCCTTGCCGCCGAGCGTCAGGCGCTCGAGGCGTTGGCGCGCGAATTGCGCAGCCAGATCAGCACGATGAGCGAGGCCATTCCGCGCCAGGCCCAGATGATGATCACGGCGGCGCGTCAGGCAAGCGAGGAAGTCGGCCGCGCCGATACCGCGCTGGAGAACCGGCTCGGCTCGATGACCCGCGCCGGCGAAGATCTCGGCCGCCGGCTCGATGCGCTCGACGGGCTGGCCCGCGAAGCGGCGACACGGACCGAAGCCCTGACCTTCTCGATCACGCGGATCGAGGACAAGCTTGAACAATCCCGCCGCACCGTGGACGCCGCCGTGCGCGCGAGCGAAGTCGCGGCCGCAGCCGCCGCGACGACCGGCGAAGCGCTGAAGGGCGCCGTTGCTTCGGCGCTTGAAGGCGCGCGCCAGGCCAATGCCGAAATCAATTCCGCCACGCGCGGCGCCGCCGAAGAAGCCGCCCGCGCGCTCGCCCGCCTGCGCGAAGCAGGCGAGCAGGCGGCCTATGCCCTGCGCACCGCGAGCTATGCCGCGCGCATCGAGGGCGAGAATCTTGAGCGCACCACTGGCATCAAGGCCCCCGAACCTGCCCCGCCGCTGAGCGCGCCGCCGGTCCGCCCCAGCCTGTCTGCGCCGCAGCAGCCATATGCCAATGGACACTCCGCCAACGGACATTCGGCCAATGGCAACGGCCATGCAGCCGGCTACACGAATGGCAATGGAAGCGGCAATGGCCACGCCGCCAGCAATGGTAATGGTGCAGGCCGGATGACCGCCTCGCGCGCGACGATGGATGATGACCTGTTCGATGCCAGCGTCGACGCGGTGATTGCCGCGAGCACGACGAAGACGCCGCCGGAGCAGCCCCTGGTGCTGGGCCGCGATGTCACCTCGCGCGAAGGCGAGCCACTGATGCTGCGCCGCCGTCATGACGATGCCCCGCCGCAAGCGCCGGAAACCCCGCGCCGCCGTGCGAGCGACCAGCTGGCGCCGCCGGCATCGGCCAATGGATCGGCGCTGCGCAACATCATTTCCGACATTTCCCGCGAAGAGTCCGGCCATGCCACGCTCGATCGCGAGGAGATTGCTGAAGCGCTGGTCAACCGGCTGCAAACCTCCGGCATTCCGCTGGGCGAGATCTTCCGTCCACGGTCCAAAAAGCGGATCGCCACGGCCAGCCAGAAGGGCGAAGAGCCCCGCCGCCAGGCCATCCGGGAACAGGCCGGCAAGGAAGTCGAGCGCGTGTCGCACCGCCTGCGCGGCGACAACAAGCTGATGGACATGGCGCGCCAGTTCGCGATGCTGGAAGAGTCCGATGCGCTCGCCGCGCTGGAGCAGACGCAGAGCACCAGCCGCAATGCCAGCGCGCGGCTGGCCGCTTTCCTGCTGGTCGACGCCGCGCTGTAGCACCGGCGTCCGGACGCAGCGATGGCTGGCCGCTTTTGCTTTTCCTTTTTGTCTTGGGTTCCGCTCATCCCGGCGCAAGCCGGCATGAGTGGCGGCCTTCGCCGGGATTGACAGACGGAGAGGGTGGGAAAGTCGGCCCGTTTCATTGCACAAGCGCGAACTTGTGCAATGAAACGGGTGGTCTCAGACGCCGACGATTTCGCTGGCGGCGGCTTCGTCCTTGATCCATTTGATGAAGGCGCGCACGTCGGGCGTCAGGTGGCGGCCTTTGGGCCAGACGAGCCAGTAGCCGAAATCGATCGGGATCGAGCCGTTGGCGAACGGGGCGACCAGGCGGCCGGCCGCGATGTCATTGGCGGCGATGGCCTGCTTGGCGAGGGCAACGCCCCGGCCGGCGGCGGCGGACTCGATCACCAGGATACCTTGGTTGAAGCGCGGACCCCGGCTGCCATCGACGCCGGAGACGCCGTGCGCCCGCAGCCAACTGGACCAGTCCGGACAAGACGGGTCGTTCTCGGAACTCTCATCATGCAGCAGGGTGTGGTTCTTCAGGTCTTCCGGCTTGCGGATCGCATCCGGGCCTTCGAGCATGCGCGGCGAGCAGACGGGCAACACCGTCTCGTCGAGCAGCTTTTCGGATTTCAGCCCCTCATAACTGCCGCGCCCGTAGCGGATCGCGAGATCGGCATCGGCGGTGTTGAAATCGGTCAGCGACATGTCGGCCGAGATCCAGGCTTCGACGCCTTCATTGGCCTGGTTGAACTTCTCGAGCCGCGGCGCCAGCCATTTGGCGGCAAAGGACGGCGCGCAGGACACCATCACCCGGCCCTTGCGAGCAGGGGCCTGCATGATGCGGCCGGCTTCCGAAATCCGCTCAAAGGCCTCGCGTACCAGCGGCAGGCTGGCCTGGGCGGCATCGGTGAGCAGAACGGAACGCCCCGTACGCTTGAACAGCGGCGTGCCGGCAAAGTCTTCCAGCTGGCGGATTTGCTGTGAAATAGCGCCCGGCGTAACGTTCAGTTCTTCGGCGGCCTGTGTGAAGGACAGGCGGCGCGCCGCGGCCTCGAAGGCACGCAGGGCGTTCAGCGGGGGCAGGCGATCTGAGGAGTCGGACATGGATAGTTTCTCTAAAAGATTACCTTAGGGGTTGCCCGTTGCTGCCGAGGCGTCAAGGAGGTTGTGTGCATATGTCCCTCCAGAACATCTAAACAAGAGAGTTGCGCCCCATGCGCCAGTTTCCAGCGTTTTTTAATCTCGAAGGCGCCCGCATCGTGGTGTTCGGGGATGGCGAGGAAGCTGCCCGGAAGCTGCGGCTGCTGGTTTCGTCGCCGGCCGAGCTGGTTCTGGTGGGCGGATTTGCCGACGGGGCGCTCGCCCGCGAGTTTGCCAGCCGAGTGACGGTGGTGGACCGTAGCGCGCGCGAACAGGCGCTTGAAGGCGCCCGTCTGGCCATCATCGCCGAACCGGAAGCGGCGCGCCGCGCCGAAGCGCTCAGCGCGGTCCGCGCGCGGTCCATTCCGGTCAATGTGGTCGACCATCCGGAAGACTGTGATTTCACCGTGCCCTCGATCCTCGACCGGGACGAGATTGTTGCGGCGATCGGGTCGGGCGGCGCTGCGCCGGTGCTGGCGAAAGCCATCCGCGCCAAACTTGAAACCCTTCTGCCGAGCCGGATCGGAGACCTGGCCGCGCTGGCCCGCCGCCTGCGCCCGGTCGTGGCAGACGCCATTCCCGACACCGCCGCCCGCCGCCGGTTCTGGGAGCGCGCGCTGGCCGGACCCGCGGCCGAGGCCGCCTATGCCGGCGATCTTGACAAGGCCGAAGCGCTGCTGCGGTCGGCGGCGAAATCCACGGGCCGTTCGGCCGGCGTGGTGCACATAGTTGGGGCAGGGCCGGGCGATCCGGAACTGCTCACGCTAAAAGCCCTGCGTGTGATCCAGGAAGCGGACGTTGTCTATTACGACCGGCTCGTCAGCCCGGAGATCCTGGCGCTGGTGCGCCGGGATGCGGCACGGGTGCCGGTCGGCAAATCGAAGGGCGATCATTCTGTTCCGCAGGCGGAGATCCAGCACCGCCTCGTGGCCTCTGCCCGGGAAGGGCTGCGCGTCGTGCGCCTAAAGGGCGGCGACCCGTTCATCTTCGGACGCGGCGGCGAGGAACTGGAAGCGGTGCGCGCGGAAGGCATTGCCGTGCATGTGGTGCCGGGCATTTCGTCCGCCCTCGGATGTGCGGCGTCGGCGGGCATTCCGCTGACCCACCGCGATCATGCCCAGACGCTGACCTTCGTGACGGGCCATGCCAAGTCCGGCGGTGTGCCGGATCTCGACTGGACGGCGCTGGCGCGGCCTGGCCAGACCGTGGTCGTGTTCATGGGGGTCGAGACCGCCGCAATCATCGCCGAGCGCCTGATTGGCGCTGGCCGCGACGCCCGGACGCCGATTGCGATCATCGAGAACGGAACGCGTGTCGACGAGGTGCGCGTGTTCGGTGAGCTGTCCGAACTGCCGTTCCTGATCGAGGAAGAAGGTATTGGCGGGCCCGCCTTGGTGATCATCGGCGAGGTCGCCAGCCTGCCGCTCGACGGATCGCAGCTTCGCCAGTTCCTACCGCCGGAGCTTGCGGGCGCTGCTCCGTTCGATGCCCTGGCCCTTGAGGATTAGTCTGCCATGACCTCCGTGCGACCCAAGCTCAAGCCCGAAACCCCCAAGGCCATCACGGGCTGGGCCACCGCGACCGGAAGGTCGGTCTGGCTCGCCGCCGATGGATCGTGGACGGAGGATGCCCGGCAGCTTGCCGTGTTCATCGGCGACGAAGCCGAGGCGCGCCTTGCCGCGTCGATGAAACAGGAGGGGGTGGTGACCGATCCCTATTTCATGGAAGTGACCGAAACCGGGGAGATTACCGGCCGCGAAACATTGCGCGAATCGATGCGGGCTAATCCGTCGCTCGCGCATGGCGGTGCGGCATGATCCGCATTTTCGGCGACAGTATCTCGGGCAATTGCCTGAAGGTGAAATGGGTCGCGGCGCGTCTGGGCGTCGCGCACGAATGGATCGAGATCGACATCCTGAAGGGCGAGACGCGCACCGATGCCTTCCTCGCGCTGAACCCGTTCGGGCAGGTGCCGGTGATCCAGTTCGATGACGGACGGACGCTGTCGCAGTCCAACGCGATCATCCTGCATCTTGCCGAAGGATCGGACCTGATCCCGGACGCCGCTTTCGAGCGCGCCAAGATGTTCGAGTGGATGTTCTGGGAGCAGTATTCCCACGAGCCGACCATCGCGGTGCGCCGGTTCCAGAAACACTATCTGAAGAAATCCGATGACGCGATCGATACCGACCTGATGGCCAGGGGGCGCCGCGCGCTCGGCCGGATGGAAATGGCCCTGATCTCGAGTGATTTCATCGCCGGCGGCGCGTCGTTGACGCTCGCCGATATTTCGCTGCTGGCCTATACGCGCCTGGCCCACGAAGGCGGCTTCGATCTCGGCGAGTTCCCGGCGGTGCATGCCTGGGTCGCGCGCTGCGAACGCGAGCTTGGCCTGCCACATTTTCACGAGGCAACCGATGTATAGATACGACCAGTTCGATGCGCAGATCGTGCGCGAGCGCGTCGCGCAGTTCCGGGGGCAGGTGGCGCGCCGCCTGTCCGGCGATCTGTTGGAGGACGAGTTCAAGCCGCTGCGCCTGCAGAACGGCGTGTACCTGCAGCTGCATGCCTACATGCTGCGCATCGCCATTCCATATGGCCAGCTTTCGCCGCGCCAGCTGCGGCGCCTCGCCGAGATCGCGCGCGACTATGACAAGGGCTATGGCCATTTCACGACGCGCCAGAACATCCAGTTCAACTGGGTGGCGCTGAAGGACATTCCGGACGTTCTGGAGAAACTGGCAGAGGTCGAGATGCATGCCATCCAGACCTCGGGCAACTGTATCCGCAATACGACCACGGATCATTATGCCGGCGCGGCGCAGGACGAAGTGCTGGACCCGCGCGCCTGGTGCGAGATCATACGGCAATGGTCGACCTTCCATCCGGAATTTGCCTTCCTGCCGCGCAAGTTCAAGATCGCCGTGACGGCGGCCGAGCATGACCGGGCGGCGATCCGTGTGCATGATGTCGGTCTCCATATCCGCAAGCGCGGCGATGAGGTGGGCTTTGAAGTGCATGTCGGCGGCGGGCAGGGGCGCACACCGCATATCGCGGCGCTGGTAAATCCCTTCGTGCCGGAAGACCGGATCCTCGATTACCTCGAGGCGATCATGCGCGTCTACAACCGCTATGGCCGCCGGGACAACAAGTACAAGGCGCGCATCAAGATCCTGGTTTCGGAGTTGGGCGAGGCGGAATACATCCGTCAGGTCGAGGAAGAGTTCGCGGCCCAGCGCCCGGACGAGAAGATCGATCTGCCGGCCGAAGAGATTGCGCGGATCCATGCCTATTTCGCACCGCCGCCGCTGGCGGAAAAGTCGGCCGGCTCGAAGCTGCTGGACGCGGCCAAGGTGGCCGATCCGGCCTTCGCGCGCTGGACCCGGACCAACCTGCATCCGCACAAGACGCCGGGCTATGCCTCGGTGACTGTCAGCCTGAAGCCGCTGGGCGTGGCGCCGGGTGATGCGACCGATGCGCAGATGGAGGTGGTCGCTGATCTGGCCGAACAGTACGGGTACGGAGATATCCGTGTCAGCCATGCGCAGAACCTGATCCTGCCGCACGTGGCGCTGGACGACCTGCCGGCCGTGTATGCGGCGCTCGATGCGGCAGGCCTCGGCGCGGCCAATGAGAGCCGGATCACCGACATGATCGTCTGCCCTGGCCTCGATTTCTGCAACCTCGCGAATGCGCGCTCGATTCCGGTGGCGCTGGAAGTGCAGAAGATCTTCGCCGACCCGGCCTATGAGGAAGATATCGGCAAGCTGCACATCAACGTGTCGGGCTGCATCAATGCCTGCGGGCACCACCATGTCGGCCATATCGGCATTCTCGGCGTCGACCGGAAAGGGGAGGAGTTCTACCAGATCCTTCTCGGCGGGCGCGCGGACGAGAAGGCGGCGCTTGGCGAGATCGTCGGCCCGGGCCTCAGGGCCGATGACGTGCCCGGCGCCATCCACCGGGTGGTCGAGTATTACCGTGCGCAGCGCACCTCGCCGGCGGAGAAATTCATCGACACGCTGGAACGCCTTGGCCACCAACCCTTCCAGGATGCCCTCTATGCCGCTGATTAAGAACGGCGAAGAGATCGCCAATGACTGGATGTTCGTGGCCGATGGCAGCGCGCTGCCGGACCATACCAAGGTGACGGTGTCGGTGGGGCGCTTCCTGGCGCTCAAGGCGGCACAGGGCAACGAGCCCGGCCCCAAAGGAGTGCGCCTCTCGCCGGAGGACGATCCGGCGGCGCTGGAGCCTTATCTCGCCGGATTGAGCCTGATCGAGGTGGCCTTTCCCAAGTACACGGACGGGCGCGGCTACAGCCAGGCCCAGCTGCTGCGGCGGCGTCTCGGCTATTCCGGGGAGCTGCGTGCGGTCGGCCACGTCCTTCGGGATCAGATATTCTACATGCACCGTTCAGGGTTCGACGCTTACGAAACCGCCCGCGCGACCGTATCTCAGGTACTGGAAGCTCTTGCCGAGTTCACTGTGGCTTACCAGCCTGCAGCGTCCAGCCCGGCAGCGGTCTTCCGCAAGCGACACGGAGCCTGAGGCCTAATGCCCTTCGACAGCCTGATCGAGAAACCGGCAACGGATCCCTCCGTTCGCCTGGCCCGCCTCAACGGCGAGCTGCGTCAGGCGTCGGCCCAGACCATCCTGCGTGCGGCCATCGTGCGCGAGTGGGTGGGCGACCTGACCTATGTTTCGAGCTTCGGCGCCGAGAGCGCTGTGATGCTGGCACTGATCGCCGATGTCGATCCTTCGCTGCCGATCCAGTTTATCGACACCGGCATGCATTTCCCCCAGACGCTCGACTATCGTGACGAGCTGATCGAACGCCTCGGCCTGACCGGCGTGCGCACCCTCGTGCCGAACGAGACCGAGCGGCGCGCCGAAGATCCAAAGAATGCCCTCTGGAATTCCAATCCGGATGCCTGCTGCGACCTGCGCAAGGTGCGTCCGCTCGATCCGGCGCTGGAAGGCTTCTCGGCCTGGATCACGGGCCGCAAGCGGTTCCATGGCGGCGCCCGCATGACCCTGCCGGTGTTTGAATTCGCTGCTGGCCGCTACAAGGTGAACCCGCTCGCCGGCTGGAACCAGGACGATGTCGACCTGTTCATGGAGCAGCGCAACCTGCCACGCCATCCGCTGGTCGCCCAAGGCTATCCGTCGATCGGCTGCTGGCCCTGCACGCAGCCGGCGGATGATCCGAACAATCCGCGCGCCGGCCGCTGGGCTGGTCAGGACAAGACCGAGTGCGGCCTGCACGTCGAGCGCAACGAACGCCCGCGCGTGTTCTAGAACCAGTTTCCCGGGGGCATCACACCGCATATACCCGGTCGCCCTCTCCTCGCGGGGAGGGCGTTTTCTTCTTTGGGGTCAGGACCGCGCATTGAAGACATGCGACAGGGCGAGAGCGGCGGCAGTCGCCACGTTCACGCTGTCGAAACCCGCCGTCATGGGGATCCGCACCGGGCGCGCGCGGGCGATCAGCTCGGCCGGCAGGCCGGGACCTTCGGCACCCATCAGCAGGGCCACACGTTCCGGCACACGGATTGAGGGAAGGGGCTCTGCGTCGGCGCGCGGGGTCAGCGCCCAGACTTCGTGCCCGGCGGCCTCCGCCGCCTCGATCAGTGAGCCGCCGCTGCCGCCGTGGGCAAAGGGCAGCCAGAGCGAGGCGCCGGAGGCGACGCGGATCGCCTTGCGGTAGAGCGGATCGCAGGATGTCTCATCCAGCAGCACGGCATTCGCGCCGAAAGCGGCCGCGTTGCGGAAACAGGCGCCGACATTGTCATGGTTCGAGAGGCCGGCGAGCAACAGGGCAGTTGACCGTCCGTTCGTCGACAGCACATCGCGGGCCGTTGCCGGCGGGCCTTTCCGGCCGCAGGCGAGCACGCCCCGGTGCATGGGAAAACCTGCAATCTCGTCCATAACGTCCTGCGCCGCGACGTAGACCGGCACGTCCTCCGGCACTTTCGAGAGCAGTCCGGACAAGGGCGCCAGCCGCGTCTCGCACAGGAACAGGCTCTCGACCTCGAACCGGCCGCGCGTCAGCAGCGTTTCCAAAGTCACCTTGCCCTCGACGATGAAACGGCCGCCATGGCCGTTGGTCAAGTCGCGCTCCCGGATGGACGCAAAAGCCGCGACCCGGGGATCGCGGCTTTCGGTAATCGGGATAAAGGACGCAGGATCAGTCGCCAACCGGCAGGCCTTGTTCCTTGGCCATGCGTTTCATGGCTTTCTGCAGCTTCTCGAAGGCGCGCACCTCGATCTGGCGGATTCGTTCGCGGCTGACGCTGTACTGGTCGGACAGCTCTTCGAGCGTTTTCGGCTCGTCGATCAGGCGGCGCTCGGTCAGAATGTGGCGCTCGCGTTCGGACAGGTCTTCCATCGCGCGGGTCAGCAATTCCATGCGGCTGTCGAGTTCCTGGCGGTTGGCGAAGGTCTCGGCGGTGCCGAGTTCGTCATCGGCCAGCCAGTCTTGCCATTCCATGTCGCCATCTGCGCCCATGGGCACGTTGAGCGAAGCATCCGAGCCGGACATTCGCCCGTTCATCGAATAGACTTCGTCTTCGGTGACGTTGAGCTTTTCGGCGATCAGGCGGGCCTGTTCGGGTTTCAGGTCGCCTTCGTCGAGCGCCTGCATTTCGCCCTTCAGGCGGCGCAGGTTGAAGAACAGTTTCTTCTGCGCAGCGGTGGTGCCCAGTTTCACCAGGCTCCAGCTGCGCAGGATGTATTCCTGGATCGCGGCGCGGATCCACCACATCGCATAGGTGGCGAGGCGGAAGCCCTTTTCGGGGTCGAATTTCTTGACGGCCTGCATCAGGCCCACGTTGCCTTCCGAGATCACTTCGGCCATCGGCAGGCCGTAGCCGCGATAGCCCATGGCGATCTTCGCCACGAGGCGAAGGTGCGAGGTCACCATCTTTTCGGCAGCCTCGGTGTCTTCATGGTCGCGCCACTGGCGGGCGAGCATGAATTCCTCGTTCTTCTCAAGCATCGGAAACTTGCGGATCTCGCTGAGATACCGGCTGAGTCCCTGTTCTGGACTGAGTGCAATTGAGCCTGCTTTGGTCGGCGTATTCGCCATGTCTCGTCCTCCTGTTCAGGGCGGGTCCCGTTTGCGGCGGCCCACCTCTTCCTACTGGATCTTCCCCGGCACCTTAGTCCTGCATGGCAGCAACGTCGCCGCCGGGTCAGCGCAATTCATTCATCGCGCTTCTGCATAAATAGGAAATGCGGCGAAGTTCGGGAAGTGGGCATTACAAAACGGAGACCGGAAATTTTGCTTCCGGACATCCGCTTGGGGCGCCCTCAACTTTCCACAATGCGGCGCTCTTCAGCCATATAGGAAGCCGAGCGCATTTCGTGAAGCCGGCTGGCGGTGCGCTGGAACTCGAAAGCCCCGTCGCCGTCAGGATAGAGCCGGTCGGGCTCGGCAGCGGCGCTCGCCACCAGTTTCACACGCGCTTCGTACAGTGCATCGATGAGGGCGACGAAGCGGGCCGCCTCATTGCGCCGGTCCGGGGTGAGAAGGGGGATCGAGTCGAGGATCACCGTGTGGAAAGTCGCCGCGATCGTCAGATAGTCGAGCGGGCCGAGGGGGCGGGCGCAGAGTTCCTCAAAGGTGAAGCGCGCGACACCGGCGGCCTCGCGGGCGACTTCCAGCTTGCGGCCCTTTACGGTCAGCACGCAGTGCTGCGGCTCGGCGCCCAGCGTCAGGCGCGTCCAGGCCTTGTCTAGCGCGTTGTCGCTGCTGGTGCCGAGCGGCGTGTACCAGACGGGCGCTTCGACCAGCCGGTCGAGGCGGTAATCCTTGGCCGAGGCAAGCTCTGCCACATCGCAGCGCTGCTTCAGGTGGCTGATGAAGGGGAGGAAGAGCTGGCGGTTGATCCCGTCCTTATACAGATCATCTGGCCTCCGGTTGGAGGTCGCCACCACGGTCACGCCATGCGCGAACACCGCGTCGAACAGGCGGCCGAGGATCATGGCATCGGCAATCTGCGACACCTGGAATTC
The DNA here is from genome assembly GCF_016125515.1 of Hyphomonas sp. Lineage (GTDB taxonomy): Bacteria > Pseudomonadota > Alphaproteobacteria > Caulobacterales > Hyphomonadaceae > Hyphomonas. Next base: position 19,826 of record NZ_WGLO01000004.1, on the reverse strand, counting down.
GTCGAAACAGAGAAGCGCGGCTTCGCTGGCCACCTGTTTGGCCACCGGCGCAATCGGGTCGTCGCCCGCACCCTTGACGCGCCAGGGCGAGCGCTTGCGGTCGGCCTCACCCATCTTGCGCCAGACATCGAGGCGCTCATGCACTTCGGCCATGAACTCGTGGAAGTGAACGCGCCGCTTCGGCGAGGTCTTCGCCTCGGCAAAGAACAGGTCCATCAGCATGGACTTGCCTCGCCCGACGCCGCCCCAGAGATAGAGACCGCGCACCGGGTCGGGCGGCTTGCCGAACAGGCTGCGTTTGCGGGGAATGGCGAGGGCGGCGGCGAGCTGGTCGAGACGGTCGGCGGCGGCGGCCTGTGCGGGATCGCCCGTCAGCGCGCCGCTGGCCACCCGTTCGTCATAGCGCGCCCGTACCCCGCCCATCTGATGCTCAGCCCACGTACATTGCGATCTTGTCGGCCAGCTGCGTGGTGAAATCACTCCAGGTTTCCGGACGCACCAGCAGCGTGGCAATCACCCCGGCCACGGCGCCGCCCAGGTGGGCTTCGTGGCCGATGATCCGGTCGGCCCGCATCGCGAAGAAATAGCTGAGCGTGATGTAGAGAATGCCGAACACGATGCCCCACATCGGAATCACGAAGAAGGCGAGCAGGATCGCGAACGGCTTGAACAGGCAGAAAGCGAGGATCATGCCGGACAAGGCGCCGGACGCGCCGGCGGCGCGGTATTCCGGGGCGTTCTGGTTATGCAGATAGGCCCAGGCGCTGCCGCCCAGAAGGGATGCGATGTAGACGATCGCAAAGCCGACCCCGCCCAGCACGTATTCGCAGATCGGTCCGAACAGCCAGAGGCCGTACATGTTGAGCAGCAGGTGCGGACCATTGACGTGCAGGAAGCCCGAGCTGAGCGCGCGGTACCATTCGCCCTTCTTCTGCATCGGGCCCACCCAGAGGATGTTCTGCTGCATGAAGACCGGATTGGAGAATGCGATCAGGCTGGCAGCGATGTTCAATGCCAGGAGGCCCAGGGTCACGGGCGAAGCGAGGAGGCTGTCCATCAAGATACCTTGGGGTGTGTGGGCCGGAACGGCAAGCCGCCCGGAAGCAGTCTCCCGGGCGGCTTAGCAATCAGAGGCAGGTGGCGGCAAGCGCGCGCGATCAGGCGGCGCGTGCCGGACGTCCGGTCGGGGCAGCAATGCCGGCGGCGGGCATCAGTTCCATGAAGAAGTCCTCGAAAGACTCCGGGCGCTGGATGAACCGGTTGAAGGGCAGGTTGGCCTTGAACACGGCCTGCGGGTGGATGTTGGCGCCGCAGCGGACCGCCGACGCGACGGCCTGGTCGCGATTTTCCATCGAGGAGACGACGGCAATGCGGTATTTGCCCATATTGGCCACGCGGGCGATCGTCATGTCGGGGTCCATGCTGTCAGGCAGGCCGAGGTCGAGCACGACGAGGTCGAAACGCTCCAGGCGCAGGCGCATCTCGGCCGCCATCAGTGTCGGCGCCATCACGAGGTCAACCTGAACGCGTGCGCGCGCTGCCTTGTCGGCAGCAATCGCCAGCATGTCGCGCACCGGCTCATGATCCTCAACCCACAGAACTTTCATATACATCTACCCCGTCTAGGAACTGGCTGGCGGGCCGGAAGCGTTAAGCCGGGGCCCGTGATGGGTTCACCATGCCACGCGCGTCTTGCGCCTTGGTAAATCGAAACTTTCCGAAGTCTTTAAAATGGCCCTGAATCGAACTTTTTTGGCGCGGCCGGTCTGCGGGGGTCCCTATGCAGCCCGCCGGGGCCAGCTTATGCTTCCCTGAAGCCCGCGAGACGGGCATTCGGGAGGGAAAAGAGGCCACAATGACTGACGATACGGTCGTTCCGCCAGCCAAGAGCCGTTCACTGGACGCCTTCCTTCCAGCCGAGGAGCGCACGGACGCCCATATCGTGGACGTCCTGATCGAGGAGCGCTGCCCGAAGCTGCGCGCCAGCCCCGCCTGGCCCGTGGCCCGGCCGCTGCTTTACGCGATCCTGGGCTATGGCAAGGCCCGGGCCATGGCGGATGAACTCGTCGAGCTGACGGGGCGCGAGTCGTTTGACCGCCTGTCCCGGCAGCTGTCCTTCGACATGACGGTCTCCGGCCTCGACCGGCTGCCGGAGACGGGCCGCTGCGTCGTGGCCGCGAATCACCCGACGGGCCTGGCGGACGGCGTGGCCGTCTGGGACCTGCTGAAGAAAAAGCGTGACGACATCGTCTTTTTTGCGAACGCAGATGCGATCCGGGTGAACCCGCGCTTCGAGGACGTGATCATTCCGGTGGAATGGGTTGTGGCCAAGCGGTCGCCGGCCAAGGCCCGCGAGACCCTGAAGCGCGCGGCCGAGGCGTTCGCCCAGGAGAAGTGCGTTGTGATTTTCCCGTCCGGGCGTCTCGCCCGGAAGGTAGGCGGCCAGATGGAAGAGAAGGACTGGTTCCCGACGGTTGTGGGGCTCGCCCGCAAACAGGCCGCCCCGGTCGTGCCGCTGAACCTCGATGCACGCAATTCGGCGCTATATTACCTCTTCTGCGATCTCTCGAACGAGCTGCGCGACATCACGCTGTTCCATGAACTCTTGAACAAGCGCGGCTCGAAGATCCGCATGACCTTCGGCGAGATGATCCATCCCGACCGGCTGCAAGGCGAGCCGGCGACGGTCACCGAGAAGCTCAAGCACCATGTCTCCTATGCCCTGCTGACTGATCCCGACGCGAATTTCGCGCCCTGAAGGCCCGCGGCGGAGGGGCGGCCCTTGCAGGCGCGCCGAATGCGCCCTAGAGGCGCCCGCCATGATCGAGATTGTCCCCGAAACCCCTGCGCTGCATGCCGATGCGATCGAAGACCTCTTCGACCGCACGTTCGGCCCGGGCCACTTTGCCAAGACGGCCGAGCGCCTGCGCGAGTTTTCGGCGTCGCTGCCGTACATCAATCGCGTTGCGGTCGAAGACGGGAAGGTCGTCGGCGTGTGCCGCGTCTGGCCGCTGGTTGTAGGGGAGGCGCGCCGGCCGGCGCTTTTCTGCGGCCCCGTCGCGGTCGATCCCGCACACCGCGGCAATTTCCTCAGCCTTCGCATCACCGAGGCGGCGCTTGAGGCGGGCAAGCAGGCGGGCTGGCCAGCGGCCATACTGATCGGTGCGCACAGCCTGTTCGGCAAGGCCGGCTTCGTCGTGGCGCCGCGCAACAAGCTGACCTTTCCAGGTCCGCAGGATCAGGGCCGGGTGATGGTGCGCGATCTTGCGGGCGATGCCAGTGCGCTGGAAGGCCTCGTCACCGCGCCTTGACAGCGGGTAGGCCCTCGTCGTCTTGAGGCAGCAGCCTGGGCCGGCGGCGGTGTATTCCGCGTCCGGCACCGTCCACACCGCTGCGGAGCCTTCACATGATGCAGAAACTTTTCGCCGGCTTGAGCCTGATCGCGCTCGCAAGCTGCGCCGCGACGCCCGACATTACCCCCGCAGATCCGATTGTCGCGGAAAAAGCCGCCTATGGCGCGACCTTCCTGCCCAGCGCCTGGCGCGAGAATGTGGCGGGCCCGAAGACGCAGGTCTTTGTGCTCGCCAGCACGCATCTCTCCGGGCTCGGGGAAGGGTTCGACCGCACGCTGCTGGAGCCACTGCTCGCGCGGCTGGCGGCATTCGGTCCGGACATCATCACTCATGAAGGCCTGAGCGGCGAGCAGTGCGAATTGATCCGGATCAATCCGGACACCTATGGCAGCGTCTTCAACGATTATTGCATCGACCTGACCGAGGCGGCCGCATCCGCGGGGCTCGATCAGCCGGCGGCGCGGGCTGCGGCGGAGCAAATGCTGGCCGATTGGCCGGATGAGCCGTCGGCCGCCGAGCGGCGGCGTCTGGCCTCCCTGTTTGTTGCCAGCGGTGACCGCGCTTCGGCCATGGTCCAGTGGCTGCAATTGCCGGACGCCGAGCGGACCAAGGGGGACGGCGTCGATGACTGGATGCTCGGCGTACTCAACCGTACACGGAAGTATTCCAACGAAAGCTATGACGTGGCCGCCGTGCTCGCGGCGCGCCTCGGGCTGCAGCGCGTCTACGCGGTGGATGACCACACATCGGACATCGTCTTTGGAGGCACAGGCGAGGGGTTCGATGCCGCGATCCTCGGGATTTGGGAGGAAGCGCGCGCGGCCGACATTCCGGAAATGGCTGCGCTCGAAGCGCTGGAGAAGTCGATCACCACGGGCGACGACCTGCTGGCCTATTACCGGCTGATGAATACGCCCGCCACCGCGCGCGCGTTCGTGGAGAACGATTTCCGCCGCGCGCTCACGCTGGGCGGGCCGGATTACTTCGGCCGGCAATACGTGGCCTGGTACGAGACGCGCAACCTGCGCATGGTCTCGAACATCCGCGCGGCCATGGCCAACCATCCGGGCGCGCGCGTGCTCAATGTGGTCGGCGCCTCGCACAAGGTCCATTACGAGGCCTATCTGGACCAGCTGAGCGATGTTCAGCTGGTCGATCCGGTCGACGTGCTCGGCGAATAGCGTTTCAGCGGCCTTCGCGCCGCCAGGCAAGCAGCAGCATCAGGATCAGCGCAGCGGCCGCCAGGATGCCTGGCAGGAGTGGCTGGCTGGTGGACGAGCGTACCGCATAGGCATTGCGTTCGCGCAGGCCGAGCCAGCCACTGCCCGAAGCGGTGCGCTGGTTTCCGATGCGCCGGATCTCCGGAAGGTTCGTACCCGCCTCATTGAGCCTGAACACACCGCCACCGGTCGCTTTGGCAACCGGTTCGAGCACGTCTGCCGTAGAGGTGAGGTCCGCATATTCCTTCGGATTTGCAGGCCCGTTCAGGGCAATCGCTTCCAGCCCGCCGGAACGTGCGCGGTAGATGCCGAGCTGGTCGATGGGCGTTTCGGCGGTGAATACGCCGGGGCTGCGATTGGTCCAGCGCGGCTTGATGACGTCGCCTTCCGGTGTCTGGATTTCCAGCGGCGGCGCGGTATCGAGCAGGGTGCGCAGTTCCACGCTGGCCTTGCCGCTGTCTGCCTGGATCGACAGCCGCCGCTCTTCCAGTTCGGGTTCCTTCATCATCCAGTGCACCATGCGCCGGATCAGTTCGGCAAAGGGGCCGCCGCCATCATGGCCGCTCGCCCATAGCCAGATCTGGTCCGACATCAGCATGCCGACACGGCCCTTGTCGACGCGGTCGACGATCAGCAGCGGGCGGTCTTCCGGGCCGCTGATCAGCACATCGCCGGCCACGGCGTCGGCTTCGATATAGCGCATCCATTCGCCCCAATGGCTGTCGTCCAGCGGTGCGGTGACGGAATGGCGTTTGCCTGGGCCAGTCAGTTTCGGCTTGAAGCTCCCGGTACGGATCACGCCTGTAGGCGTTGCGGGCAGGACCGATGCGAGCGGGGAACGCGCAAGGCTGGCCGGCCCGGCGAATTGTTCGCCCGCCACGATCAGCAGCGCGCCGCCATCGGCCACATAGCGTGACATGTTGGCGAGATAGGCCTGCGTGATGACGCCCTGACGTTCATACTGGTCGAAGATGATCAGGTCGAATTCGGTCAGCTTCTCTTCGAACAATTCCTCGGTCGGGAAGGCGATCAGGGCCAGTTCTTCGGGCCGAGCATAGTCGGTCTTGAAAGGCGGGCGCAGGATGGTGAAGTGGACGAGATCAACCGACGGGTCGGATTTCAGAAGGTCGCGCCAGACACGCCCGGCCTGGTTCGGCTTGCCGGTTACCAGCAACACTCGCAGACGGTCGCGCACGCCGGCGATGGTCATCGCGGTGCGGTTGTTGGCGAGGGTCAGTTCTTCGGGCCCGGGCGGCGCTTCGATCACCACCATGTTTTCGCCGCGCCGCTCGATCTCGATCGGCAGTGTGGTGTCTTCGCCGGCCTTCACGCGCACGCGCTCCGGCGTGCCGCCGTTTACGGAGACGTCGAGGTCCACATCGCCGCCACGCGGATCTTCCACGCGCACGACGAGGTCTGCGCCTTCGCCGACGATGCCGAAATTCGGGGCGTTGACGATGCGCACGCTGCGGTCGCCGCGGTCTTCATCGCCCGCGATGAGGCCGTGCAGGGGGCCGATCAGGGAGTCGGTCTGTTCCGGGTCCGGAAGATCGTGGATCTGGCCATCGGTGATGAAGATCGCGCCGGCGATCCGGTCGCGCGGGACATCCGACATCAAGCCTTCCAGCGCGCCGTGGAGGTAGGTGCCGTCATCGCCGGGATTGGTTTCCAGCGTACGCACTTCCAGCGTCTTGTCTTCCGCCAGTTTGGCGGTGAGCGCATTGTAGGCCGCTTGGGCGGCTTTCTGCCGGTCGCCGAACTGCATGCTTTCGGACCGGTCAAGGATCACGGCTGCCACGGAGGGAAGGGGCTCGCGCTCCTCATGCACCAGCGACGGGTTCAGTAGCGCGGCGCAAAGCAGCAGCAGACCTAGCGCGCGGGTCAGCCAGGCGCGTCCGCGCAGGGCGATGTAGGCGATCCAGGCCGCCGCCGTCAGGCCAGCAAGCGCCCAGAACAGTGGCCAGCCGAGGAACGGCTCGAAACTCAGTCGGACAGCCTCGTTCATTCCGGGGCGCCTTCCGTGTCCGGCAGACGCGGGTCTCGCGTGCCGTCATCGCGTTCGCCCAGACGCTCCAGCAACGCGGGAACGTGGACCTGATCGTCCTTGTAGCTGCCGGTCAGCACGTACATCACGAGGTTCACGCCGAACCGGCGGGCCGTCTCGCGCTGCTCGGCGCCTCCGTCGACGGAGTAAAGATCGCGTCCGTTCTTGTCGACCGCCCAGGCCGAGGCCCAGTCCGCGTCACCAATGAACAGGCGGGACACGCCATCCCCGCGCGGCGCGCCCGGCTGGCCAGCCTGCTCGATCCAGAGCCGCCGCCCGGCGAAGCGGCCGGGAAAGTCGTTGATCAAGTAGAAGCTGCGCGAGAGAACATGGTTCGGGGGCACCGGCTGAAGCGGCGGCACATCAAGGCCTTCCAGAAGTGTCTCAAGAGGCGTGACATCGGTCTGCGTCCCGACGGTTTCGCCTGCACGCGTGTCGATCAGCAGCGCGCCGCCGGAGCGCAGGTAGGCGTTGAGCCGCTGCACGGCTTTGTCCGACAGTGGCGAGGCATTGCCGGGCACGTTGAAATAGATCAGCGGGTAGAGTTCCAGCGCGTCTGCTTCGAGGTCCAGCGCGTGCGGTTCGGCTGGCTCGACAGACGTCCGCATCAGGAGGATGTTGGACAGACCAATCAGCCCGGCGCGGGTGCGGGCGTTCAGCGCGCTGTCCGAAGTCTCGACATAGCCGAGGCGCATTTCGAGGGCGGCGTCGATCTGCTTCTGGGGCGTATCATTGCCGGGCAGGGGCACCACGCGCGATTCGGTGGACACTGCCCGGTAGCTGCCATCGGGCATGAGCTGGTAGTCATACTGCGCCAGCGCCCGCTCGGGGGTCATCAGCGCAAAGGCAGCCAGAGCTGCGAAGGCGGCCGCCAGGTTCGCCGTCTTCGGCCGGGGCATGAACATCCGCAACCGTCCGGCTACGAACAAGGCGATGAAGAGGTCCAGCGCGAGCAAGCCTGCGGCGAGGGCGAGCAGGGGGCCGGCCAGGCGCAGCGAGCGCGCTTCGGCGTCGCCCAGAAGGCGCGCCGCTGGCGGCCAATCGCGGATCAGTTCCGGCTTCGCGCCGGCGCCGGCATTCAGCGCGCGTGTGCCGGCCGGGCCTTGATAGAGGCCGGGCGGATGGATTTCCGACGGCACCGTCGTGGCAAACTCCGTCGCCTTGATCGGCGCGGCATTGGTGCTCGCGCCGGACAACCGGCCGAAACCGTCCAGCGTAAGCTGGGGCGTGTAGGTGCCTTCGGTGTCTTCGATGGCTTCGCCGCGCCCGGCCGTGATGGCCCGGCGCAGCATCTGTTCGAACAGGCCCGAATAGGCAAGGTCTGCCCAGTCCGGTCCCGCTGTGACATGGAACAAGATCAGCATGCCGGCGCCGCGCGCGTCGGCGGTCACCAGCGGCGAGCCGTCATCGAGCCGCGCCCAGGTCTTGTGCGAAAGCTCCGGGTCCGGACGGGCGAGAACCTGCTGGCGCACCTTGATGTCCTTCGGAACCGGCAGGCCGGAGAAGGGCGAGGTTTCAGGAAAAGCGGCCAGGCCTTGCGGCTCTTCCCAGGCCAGCGTGCCGCCGAGCGCGCGCGACGAGCGGCGCAGGCCAACCGGCAACAGCTCGTCGCCCTGCGCGGCGAGGCGCGGTCCGGCAAACCGGATCAGCGCGCCGCCTTCCTCAACCCATTTGGTCAGCGTCTCGACTTCGGCCGCCGGGATCTGTCCGACATCGGACAGGATGATCGCGTCGGGCGAGGTCGCCACCACCGTGTCGATGTCGCCGGTGGAGATCGACGCGAAGGGTTCGAGCGCCTTGCGGATATAATGCATGTCCGAGAGCAGAGGCTGCGCCTCAGTGCCGGAATCGACGAGGCTGACGCGGCGCGTGCGGTCCACCGAGTCCCAGAGCCAGACGGTGCCGGCCCCCGAACGTCCGGTCACATTGAACCGCGCGACGCGGGCTAGCGCGGCGGCGGGAATCTTGAATTCGGCGGTCGTCGTCAGCTCGCCAGCCGCGAAGGTTGCCTCCGCTGAGCCGATGGCGGAGCCGTCGCGCGTCTGGGCGGAGACGAAGGCGCGGGCTTCGCCGCTCGGATCCGCGCGCGCAAGGCGCACGGTGACCGCATCGGTTTCGGCGGAAAGGCCGGTGATCGCAGCGGGCCCGATGGCCGGCGCGGCAAACACGGTCAGCGGCGCGCGGGCGCCAAGATCGGCCGCAAAGGCGGTGCCGGCGACAGATTCCATGCCGTCGCTGGCCCAGAAGATGCGCGCCGGTTTCAGCCCGGACTCGTCCAGCCGCTGCAGCGCGTCGGCGCGGTCCGTGTTCCAGGGTTGGGGCTGCAGCGTACTGATCCGCTTGCCAAGATCAGACTTGGACAAGCGCTCAGCCGGATCGGCGTTCAGTTGCTGCGGCGCCGTCAGTAGAAGGTGCACCGGCGTATCGCGGCTGCCGGCATCCAACGTTGCGCTGGCCGCGTTGGTCAGTTCATTCCAGCGCGGCGCCGACGGCCAGCCATTGTCGATGACGATCAACACCGGTCCCTGTTCGCCGGCCTCCGTGCTCTGCGCGCCGGGCGCATAGACAGGTTGCGACAGGCCGACGATGGCGGCGAGCACGGCGAGCGTCCGGATCAGCCACACCCACCAGGGCGTGCGGGCCGGGGTCTCCTCACGCGGCTGTGCGCCGTCCAGCAATCGCAGCGACGGCAGCTCCGCCGCCTTCGGCACGGGCGGCGTGGCGCGCAGCACCCACCAGATGATCGGCAGCGCCACAAGCGCGGCGAGCGCCCAGGGGGCACCCAGAAGGAACGGACCGAAAGCAGTCACCGCGCCGCTCCGAACTGTTCCAGCTCGGCCTTGAGCCGGGCGGCGCTCTGGAGGGCAGGGGCGCCCGTCACATGCGTGGCAAAGCCCCAGCCCATGCGCCGCGCCAGCGTTTCGAGGCCGGCGCGCTGCGCCGTGAAGCGCTGCTGGTATTCTTCGCGCATCGTTTCAGCGCGGCCGAGGATCCGGTCAATCGCGGCGCCGGGCCGGGAGAATTTCACGCGGCCCTGGAAGGGAAAATCGAGTTCGACCGGGGCCGACACGGCCAGCAGCACGCCTTCTGGGCATTTCGCGGCGAGCGGCGCGAGCCGCGCCGTCCATTCCGGGATCGGATCATAGAAATCAGAGGCGACGATCAGCGTCGCGGCGGCGCGCGGCGGGGCGGGAAACTGCCTGCCCGTTCCGCGCAGCAGGTCCGTGGCCAGGCGGTCGACCGCCCGTTTGCCGAAACTCGGCCGGCGCCCGGACCCCAGCGATCCGATCCGCTCGCCTTCGCGCGACATCGGAATCGCCATCGTCAGCATCAGGAGGATTGCTTCTTCGGCCTTGGTGCGCAGGTCGCCCTCGCCCTTCCAACGGAAGCCGGGATGGTCGTCGGCCCAGAACAACACCGTGCGCGCGGTCTCGAGTTCGGTCTCGCGCACATAGAGGTCGTTGCCCTTGGCCGAGCGGCGCCAGTCAATCCGCGCGGCATCGTCTTCCTGCGCATAGCGCCGGTACTGCCAGAAGGTTTCGCCATTCCCGGCACGCCGGCGTCCGGCCGACCCGATATGCGCCGCTTCGGAGGCTTCGGCCTTGAAGCTCAGCCCCGGCAACTGCCGGGCAAGGCGTTCGGCTTCAGCGCGAAGATCTGCGGCGGGGGTCATCCGTTCGGTCTTCGCGGCTTACGCCACCTTCCGTGCAAGGTCATTGATCAGGTCACTGAGCATCGGCGCCTCGCCCGTCGGGTCATAGCGCATCGCCATCCTGTGACCGAGGCAGGGCTCGGCCAGCGCCTCGACATCTTCCATCGACGGGGCAAGGCGCCCGCGCAGCAGGGCGCGCGAGCGGGCGGCCAGCATCAGGGCTTGACCGGCGCGCGGGGAGGGGCCCCAGTCGACCAGCCGCCTGACGCGCGCATCGCTCGTCTGTTCCGGCCGCGCTTCGCGGATCAGGTTCAGGATCGCGGCCACGATCTTCTCGCCGACCGGCATCTGGCGCACCAGCGCCTGGATTGCCATCAGCCGCCCCGCATCCAGCGCCGGGCGCACCGGCGCATCGGCGCCGCGCGTTGTCTCGATCAGGATGCGGCGTTCGGTGTCGAGGTCCGGATAGCCGACATCGATCTTGAGCAGGAAACGGTCGAGCTGGGCTTCCGGCAGCGGATAGGTGCCTTCCTGCTCGATCGGGTTCTGCGTCGCCAGCACATGGAACGGCGCCGGCAGGTCATGGCGCACGCCGGCCACGGTCACATGCTTTTCCTGCATCGCTTGCAGGAGGGCCGATTGCGTGCGCGGGCTGGCGCGGTTGATCTCGTCGGCCATCAGCAGTTGCGTGAAGACCGGCCCCTTGAGGAAGCGGAACGAGCGCTGTCCGCCGGGCGTTTCATCCAGAACCTCGGAGCCGAGGATGTCGGACGGCATCAGGTCCGGCGTGAACTGGATACGCTGGTTGGCGAGGCCGAGCGCGGTGCCCATCGCTTCCACGAGACGGGTTTTGGCAAGGCCCGGCGCGCCGATCAGCAGCGCGTGGCCTCCCGCCAGAACCGCCGCCAGCGCCAGTTCGATCACCCGTTCCTGGCCGAAGATGGCCCGGCCGATCTCGGCCTTAACCTGGGCGAGGGCTTCGGTTGCCGCCTCGGCATCTGCAACCACGGTTTCGGGTCTTGTCGTCGTGTCGGCCATGTTGCCTCGGTTCTCCGGCTTCACCTGAGTGGTTTACAAGCCTATTTGTAAGGCGTGAATTTGGCGGAGATAGATGTGACATCCAGCCCCGACAGCAGTTTTGGCCTTGAAGACACGCTTAAGGCCATCCTGCCGGAAGGCAAGTTCGCGGGGCCGCTTCCGCCGGTGCATCTCTGGAATCCGGAGAAATGCGGCGATATCGGCATGGAAATCCGCGCCGATGGCAGCTGGTGGCACGAAGGAGGGCGGATCAACCGGGAACGGCTGGTGAAGCTCTTCTCCCGCATCCTGCGCAAGGATGAGGACGGCTCGACCTGGCTCGTCACACCCTATGAGAAGGTCCTCGTTCACGTCGAAGACGCACCGTTCCTGGCCGTGCGCGTTGACCGGTCGGGCAAGCCGGGGCCTGATCAGGTGCTCACCTTCGCCACCAATCTGGGCTACGAGACCGCCGCCGGCCCGCAGGCGCCCATCCGCGTCGAAACGGACGTCGAGACGGGTGAACCGGCGCCCTATGTGCTGGTGCGCGGGCGCCTTGAAGCGAAACTCACCCGGCCGGCCTTTTATGAGCTTGTGGAACTTGCGGTTCCTGCCGAGGACGGTACGAACCGTCTCGGTGTCTGGAGCAAGGGTGTATTCTTCCCGCTCGGTCCGGCCGACTGAGGAACCGCATGTCCTGGCAAGGTCTCGACGACTTCATTGCGCGCGTGCACGACCGGCTTGATCCGCCGGCGGGCGATGCCCGTCTCGCGGAAGGCGGCGACATGGATTTCCTGACGCCGGACGAAGTGGCGATCATCCGCCCGGCGGCGGTCCTGTTCGGGGTCATCCCGCGCCGGGAAGGGGCGACTGCGCTGCTGACGCTTCGCCCGGAAACAATGTCGGACCATGCCGGCCAGGTGGCACTGCCCGGCGGCAAGGTCGATCCGCTGGACCTCGACGAGGTCGCCGCCGCCCTGCGCGAGGCGCATGAGGAGGTCGGCATCGCGCCCCAAGATGTCGATGTGCTCGGCAAGGGCGCGCCTTACGTGACCGGCACGCGCTACCGGATCACGCCGGTGGTCGGCCTCCTGCCGCACGATTTCGTGCCCGTACCGGAGCCCGGTGAAGTCGCGGCCGTGTTCGAAACGCCGCTCGAGTTCCTGATGAACACGGCAAACCACACCGCCGCCGAGACATTCTACAAGGGCAAGCACCGGCGCTATTACGAGATGCCCCACAACGGCTACCGCATCTGGGGCGTCACCGCCGGCATCATCCGCCGCCTCTACCAGACGCTGTACGAGAGCGATTGAGCCGCGACGGCCCGGAACAGGTGCATTCAGGGTTCCTCAAGGGCCTGCAGGCCCTTATGTAGGAACAGGGGCTTCCACCGGATCAGCCCGTAACCAGAACAGGACTGTGCGCGCGTGGCTGGACGCCTTCTCCTCGAACTCGTCATCTTTTCCCTTCCGTTCCTCGTGTTCGGCCTGTTCCTACTGGCGACCCAGTCCGCCGAGGAGGCGGGCAAGCGTAAATGGCCGATCCAGCTCCTGTTCCTCATCGGGATCGGGCTGGCGACCGCGGCATGGTTCGTGATGATCGCGCTGGAGCCGCGCGACCGGGGCACCTGTATCGAGCCGGAGCGTGTCGAGAATGGCGTGGTGATCCCGGCCCGCACCTATCCTTGCGAGCACAATCCGGCCGATGTGGGTGTGCCCCGGCCGCGCGAAACGGCGCCCGCCGATGACCCCGCCTGACCGGCTGAAGGCGGCCTGGCTCAACGCACCGGCCAATCGCGCGGTGATGAACGCGCTCGACGCCGCCCGCCCCGGCGGGTCGCGCTATGTCGGCGGCTGCGTGCGCAACACGCTGCGCGGCCTGCCTTCAGACGATTTTGACGTCGCCACGCAGCTGACGCCCCCCGACGTGATCGCCGCGCTGAAGGCTGCAGGCGTGCGCGCCGTGCCCACCGGCATCGAGCACGGCACCGTCACCGCCGTCTTCGAAAGCCAGCCGGTGGAGATCACGACCCTGCGCCGCGATGTCGAAACCGATGGCCGCCGAGCGGTTGTCGCCTTCACCGAAGACTGGGCCGAGGATGCGAGCCGCCGCGATTTCCGCCTCAACGCCATCTATGCCGGCCCGGACGGCGTGCTCCACGAGGTCATCCCCGGCTCGATCGACGACGCCCATGCCGGCCGCGTGATCTTCATCGGGGATGCGGACCAGCGCCTGCGCGAAGACTATCTGCGCATCCTGCGCTTCTACCGGTTCAATGCCTGGTACGGCGCGGGCATCGACGCAGAGGGACAGGATGCCTGCGCCCGCCAGCGCGAAGGCCTCCGGCGGATCGCGGCCGAGCGGATCTGGAAGGAACTGAAACGCACGCTCGCTGCGCCGGATCCGGCGCCCGCAATGGAGGCGATGGATGAGGCGGGTGTACTGGCCGAAGTGCTGCCCGGCGCCAGCATATCGCTGCTGCCGGCGCTGGTTGCCGCCGAAACCAGCGCAGGCCTGACGGCCGATCCGATGCGCCGCCTAATGGCGATGGTGCCGCGCCGTCTGCGTGAGGCGGGCGAGCTGGCGGCCCGTCTGAAACTCTCGAACGAGGAATCCGGCCGCCTCGCCAGTTGGGCCGCACCGGCCTTGCCGCATGTCCTGGGGGCGGGGGATGCGGCGATGGCCGAAGCCTTCTATCGCCACGGTCCCGCCGCCGTGGTCGACCGTGCTGCAATCGAAGCCGCCGAGGGCGCGGCGGGCGATCTTGCCGCGCTGGCCAGCCGGGCGGCCGTCTGGCAACGCCCGAAATTTCCGGTCGGCGGCGCCGACGCCCTTGCCGCAGGGCTGGAAGGCCCCGGAATCGGGACGGCGCTCGCCGCACTGGAAGAAGACTGGATCGGCTCCGGCTTCACCCTCGACCGGCGCACGCTCGTTTCAAAGCTCAACACATTCAATTGAACGCCCAGACGTGGAAGTTCAGGTAGGCAGCAAAGCTGACCCAGCCGAGATAGGGCAGCTGCAGCATCGCAGCGCGCGGCGAGTGGATGGCGAAGCGCAGCATCATGGTGACGATCAGCAGCCAGAGCGCGGCGAGCACGCCCAGCGCGACCGCCGGGTCCCGGAAGCCGAAGAAGAACAGGCTCCAGCAGACATTTGCGGCCAGCATGGTGAAGTAGAGACCCATGGCCGCGCTGGCGCGTTTGAAATTGCCGGCATCGTTCAGCACCATCAATGCGCCCGCCAGCATCAGGGCGAACAGGACCGGCCAGATGATGGCGAAGGCGATATCGGGCGGGTTGAGCGGCGCCTTGTCGAGGGCCGCATACCAAGGATCGTCACTGCCGGGGCTGAGCCAGGCGCCGAGCGCCAGCGCGCCCAGCGTCGCCGCCGTGACCAGGGCTGCCCCCGGCCAGTCCACGTTTCGCCATGTCGTCCCCATCGGGGCAGAATACGCCCTGCAGCCCCTTCAATCAAAGGCGATTCAACGCCAAACCCGCCTGATGAAGGCGCGGTGAGGTGCAAACAAGCAGCATCGGAGCATCCATCTTCCGCAATGCGGCCGCCCATGTTATAACATGCGTAGCTACAGGAGTCCGCCCATGACCCGTCTGAAAATCCGCAAGATCGGCAACTCCCTCGGCGTGGTGCTGCCCGCCGACGCGCTCGCTCGCCACAAGGTCGTGCAAGGCGATACGCTCATCCTCAGTGATACGCCTGAAGGCTTCAGACTCGACGTTTATGACGAAGCTGTTGCCGAGCAAGTCGAAGCCGGCCGCGAAGTGGCACGTCGTTACCGCAATACCTTGCGTGAACTGGCTAAATGAGTTTGCAAAAGCCGCCCAAGTGGCTGAGGCGCGAAGCAATCCTGATCCTGCATGACGAAAGCCTCGCCGAGCATGGTGGCGCTATTGGCATTCGGGATCCAGGGCTGCTCGAAAGCGCGCTCGCCCGGCCTGAGAACCTGTTTGCTTACGGCGAGCCGGATATCTTCGATCTCGCAGGCGTCTACGCTGCCGGCATCGTGAAGAACCATCCCTTCGTCGATGGTAACAAGCGAACCGGCTTTCTCGCCGCCGCAGTGTTCCTTGAGATTAACGGGTTCACTTTGCGGGCGGGAGAAGCCGACGCGACCCTGAAGACGATTGCTCTCGCGGCAAGTGAGATATCAGACGACGCCTGTGCCCTCTGGCTCCGCGAAAATTCGACGCCCAATGACGCCTGAATCGTCTGATACGTCCACACGCCCGTGTGGACAGTTTGTGGACGGGTTCAGGGCCATTTGACCACCGGTGGCATCGACGAGAGGATGCTCTCGACATTGCCGCCGGTTTTCAGGCCGAAGGTCGTGCCCCGGTCATAGAGCAGGTTGTATTCCACATACCGGCCGCGCCGGATCAGCTGTTCCTCGCGCTCGGCCTCGCTCCAGGGTTCGTTCATCCGCCGCGCCACGAGTTGCGGGTAAATCGAGGCGAATTGCCGGCCCACCTCCTGGGTGAACGCGAAATCCTTCTCCCAGTCGCCGGTGTTGAACCGGTCGTAGAAGATGCCTCCGGTGCCGCGTGGTTCATTGCGATGGGCGAGATGGAAATAGGTGTCGCAATGGTCCTTCAGTTCGGCATGATCGACCCCGTCATGGGTATCGCACGCGGCTTTCATGGCCGCGTGGAAGTCGACCGTGTCCTCGAACGCCTGATCGCGCTGGTATTCGAGCAGGGGATTGAGGTCACCGCCGCCGCCGAACCAGGCCTCGCTTGTGACCAGCATGCGCGTGTTCATGTGCGCCGCCGGCACGCGCGGATTGCGCGGATGCGCGATCAGCGACACGCCGCTCGCCCAGAATCGGCCTTCGGATTTGTCCGCGCCGGGGATCTGGGCAGCGAAAGCTTCCGAAAACGTGCCGTGCACCATCGAGAAATGCACGCCGACTTTTTCGAAGACCTTTCCTCGCATCAGACCCATCCGGCCGCCGCCGAGGTCTTCGCTGCCATCGCCGCGTGACCATTCTGTCAGCACGAATCGCCCGGCCGGGCCGCGATAAAGTGGCGGGCCGGCCGCGTCTTCCAGCGCCTCGAACCGAGCACAGATATCGGCCTGCAAGGCCCGGAACCACGCGCTGGCGCGGGCTTGATGATCGGTCAGGGGCGGTGTTTTTGCGGTGCTTGTCATCCCCGGACACTGGACCGGCGCGAGCGGGTCTCGCAAGAGGGCTGTTGTCACATGCGTCAGAGCAGGCTAACGCGCTGGCGCAACGGGGAGGCTCGCGCGCGCAAGAATTGCCGCGCCCGCGCCTACTTGCCGCAATGTGCGGGCAGGGCAGCTTTAGTAAAGACAGGCGCTAATCGCCTCGACATCAGGGACGGAGTCACGCGTGACCGCTGAGACCACACATCCGAATACAGAGACGGTCGATGACGACCGTCGCAATTTCATTCACATCGCGACCGGTGCTGTGGCACTCGGCGGGGCGGGCATGTTTGCCTGGGCTGCTGTGGACCAGTGGAACCCGGCTGCGGACACGAAAGCGGCCTCCTCGCTGGAAGTCGACGTGTCGAAAGTCCCTCTGGGCGGCGAGATTCGCGTGCTGATCGGCGGCAAGCCGTTCTTCATCCGCCACCGCACTGAGGCAGAAATTGCGTCGGCCGAAGCGGTCAACGTCGACACGCTGCGCGATCCGGAAACCGATGATTCGCGCCTTCGCCCCCGCGCAGACGGCACGCTGAACAGGGCCATCCTGGTCACCTCCGGTTCGTGCACCCACCTCGGCTGCGTCCCGGTCGGCCCGTCGCAGGGCAATACCGGCGACTTTGGCGGCTGGTTCTGCCCCTGCCACGGCTCGCACTATGACACGTCGGGCCGCATCCGGAAGGGTCCCGCGCCGCGCAACCTGCCCGTTCCCAATTATCGCTGGGTCTCCGACTCGGTCGTCAACATCTCCCTCTGAGAAGGATACCTTTAAATGAGCGGACATGAATCCTCCTACACGCCGAACTCGGCTTTCGAACGCTGGCTCGACAAGCGCCTGCCGATCATCCGGTTTGCCAACGACACGGCGATCAATTTCCCGACGCCGAAAAACCTGAACTACTGGTACGTCTTCGGCGGCATCCTCGCGGTCTGCCTCGTCGTGCAGATCCTGACCGGCGTCATCCTCGCGATGCACTATGAGCCGAGCGTCACTGGCGCCTTCGCGTCGGTCGAGCGCATTATGCGCGACGTGCCGTATGGCTGGCTGCTTCGCAACATCCACGCCAACGGCGCCTCGATGTTCTTCTTCGCGGTCTACATTCACATGTTCCGCGGTCTTTACTACGGATCGTACAAGGCCCCGCGCGAAGTGCTGTGGATCCTGGGCTGCGTGATCTTCCTGCTGATGATTGCCACCGCCTTCCTGGGCTACATGCTGCCCTGGGGTCAGATGTCGTATCACGGCGCGAACGTGATCACGTCGCTGTTCGGCGCCATCCCGCTGGTTGGTGAAAGCCTCCAGACCTGGCTGCTCGGCGGCCCGTCGATCGGCAACCAGACGCTCCAGCGCTTCTTCTCGCTGCACTACCTGCTGCCCTTCGTGATCGCCGGTGTGGTGATCCTGCACATCTGGGCGCTGCACGTGCCGGGCAACAACAACCCGACCGGGGTTGAAGTCCAGGACGTGGAAAAGGACACCGTGCCCTTCCACCCCTACTACACGATCAAGGACGGCTTCGCGATCGCGGTCTTCCTGATCCTGTTCGCCTACTTCGTGTTCTACGCGCCTAACGCGCTGGGCCACGCGGACCAGTCGATCGAGGCCAACCCGCTGGTGACGCCGGCGCACATCGTGCCCGAGTGGTACATGCTGCCCTTCTACGCCATCCTGCGGGCCATCACGTTCGACCTCGGCCCGATCGATGCGAAGCTGCTGGGCGTGATATTCATGTTCGCCGCCATCGCCATCCTGTTCGTGCTTCCCTGGCTCGACACGTCGAAAGTGAAGTCGATGCGCTACCGTCCGGTCGCCCGTCAGTTCTTCCTCGGCTTTGTCGCAGTCTGCCTAATGCTCGGCTGGTGCGGCGCGGCCAACCCGGACGACGCTGTGATCAAGTCGCTGCAGGGCGAATCGAGCCTGGTGGTCAGCTACACGGCGGACGGCGCGCTTGCGACGTCGACCTACAAGGGCGGTGACGAAGCCTTCGAAGCGGCCAAGGCCTTCATGGAATCGCTGCCGGCTTCTGCGGCACCGAGCCTTGAGGCTGTCCCGGCGCCGACCTTCCAGTTCCGGCACCTGTCGCTGATCCTGACCTTCATGTACTTCGGCTACTTCGTGATGCTGTTCTTCATCGGCCTCGGCGAGAAGACCAAGCCCCTGCCGGAGTCGATCCACAAATCCGTGCTGCGGGCCCACAAGCCGCAGACCGGCACCGCCGTTCCGGCCGAATGAGACTGGAGAGGACAGACTCGATGAAAACCTTCCGCATCCTCGCCATCAGTCTCGCCGGGCTCGCTTTTGCGGGTCTCGCCCAGGCCGCTGGCGGCGCAAAGCATCCGCATGAGCCAGAAGGCGGTTGGCCGTTCGAAGGCGCAACCGGCCAGTACGACCTGGCCTCGGTCCAGCGCGGCTACCAAGTCTACAAGCAGGTCTGCTCGAGCTGCCACTCGATGAAGCTGCTCAGCTACCGCAATCTCGGCGAAAAGGGCGGCCCGTTCTACGATCCGGCCTATCCGAACCCGAACGACAACCCGTTCGTGAAAGCGCTGGCGGCTGAAAACGAGATCGTCAGCCCGACGCCGAACGATGCGGGTGAATACGATCTGCGCACGGCGACGCCGGCGGACCGTTTCCGCTCGCCGTTCCCGAATGACGCAGCGGCCCGGGCAGCCAATGGCGGCGCCCTGCCGCCGGACCTGTCGGTGATCACCAAAGCCCGCCCTGGCGGCGCCTCTTATGTCTACAGCCTGCTGACCGGCTATCCGGACTTCGAAATGTACGAAGACCGCGTGATCGAGGAGGACGGCGAAACCGTCTATCAGACGGTCATCGACATGGCGAAGTTTGAGAAGCTCGGCGAAGACATGCCGCATCACGGCCCCGCTTACCTGATCCAGCCGGCTGGCCAGTACTACAACCCCTTCATGGCCGGTGACACGAAGCCGAACTATCTCGGCGATCCGCGTCACGCGCCGCCGGGCGGCTTCCTCGCCATGGGTCCGCAGCTGACGCCGGGACGCGTCGAGTTTACCGACGGCACCGAAGCGACGGTCGAGCAGATGGCGCACGATGTGGCGCAGTTCCTGGCCTGGGCCGGTGATCCGAAGCTGAAAGCCCGCAAGGAAGTCGGCCTTGCCACGATGGTCTATCTCGGCATCCTGACGATCCTGCTCTGGTTCTCCTACAAGCGCATCTGGCGGAAAGTGGAGCACTAGGTGTGGACTCTCAACAGGTTGTCCCCGGCGAGGGCGAGGCGACTGATGGGTGTTTGATATTTAATGCCGCCATGGGGTCGATGGAAGTTGTATCGATGTGTCCAGTCATCGAGGCATGCGGCTCTCTGGTCTGATGT
>NZ_WGLO01000007.1 GCF_016125515.1 Hyphomonas sp. | reverse complement strand
CGCCGGGATGAGGTGCTGAAGCCGGAGATCCTTCGGGTCTTCAACGAGAACTTCACCGTCTATGGCGCCAACAAGGTCTGGCACCAGATGAAGCGGGAAGGCTTTGACGTGGCACGCTGCACCGTCAGGCGCCTGATGAAGGCCATGGGGCTGAAGGGCATTATCCGCGGCAAGCCGCATCGCACGACCTACAGTGACAAGGCAGCGCCGTGCCCGCTCGACCATGTGAACCGCAACTTCAAGGCCCCGGCACCGAACAGGCTTTGGGTCAGCGATTTCACCTACGTCTCGACCTGGGCCGGGTTCGTGTACGTCGCTTTCGTGATCGATGTGTTCGCCCGCCGCATTGTCGGCTGGCGGGTCAGCCGGACGGCGCATGCGAGCTTTGTGCTCGATGCTCTTGAGCAGGCCCTGCACGATCGAAGGCCGGGCATCGGAAGCGGTCTTGTTCATCACTCTGATCGCGGCAGCCAGTATGTCAGCATACGGTATACAGAGCGCCTCGCAGAAGCAGGCCTTGAACCATCCGTCGGCAGTGTCGGTGACAGCTACGACAACGCTCTCGCCGAGACGATCAATGGACTCTACAAAGCCGAAGTCATCTGGCGCAAAGGCCCGTGGAAATCCATGGACGCCGTCGAATACGCCACGCTTGAGTGGGTCGACTGGTTCAATCACCGCCGCCTGCTCGAGCCGATCGGAAATATCCCTCCGGCAGAAGCCGAGGCCAACTACTTTGCAGCGCTGAAGGAAAACGCTATCGCTGCATGACTCCAACCAAACAGCCTCCGGGGTTACCGGCGCGGTTCACTTTGCCGGTAATGGCAAGCTGACGCCGGTGCCCTGATCTGTCGTGACGAAATTGGCAAATCACATTAGTAACGAACTTGTCGCTGATGGGCAGCGTCGAACTCAGACAAAAAGGAGAACGTGCACTACAGTTTGCACTACAAGTTGCCGACTTTTTGCACTACAATTGGCGAAACGTTACCGACTAATAGGTTGAAAAACAAAGGGTTTTAGGTGGGTTTTGAGGCGCGTCACTCGCGCCATTCTGCAGGGGCTTCGGCCGCTGCTGCACTCCGGACGACCAAGCCCCGATGCCCCCTCAGAGCCACAGCATCCGCTCC
The DNA here is from genome assembly GCF_016125515.1 of Hyphomonas sp. Taxonomy (GTDB): domain Bacteria; phylum Pseudomonadota; class Alphaproteobacteria; order Caulobacterales; family Hyphomonadaceae; genus Hyphomonas. The sequence continues at coordinate 87,635 of NZ_WGLO01000007.1, read as the reverse complement.
GTTTTGGCGGCGACCCGGGCTTTGTTTGCACGCAATTGGCCCTAGTTCGCCTCACACACGTCCTGACCGGTTCGAGCGGAGGTATTCATCAGCGATCTCGTTTTCATTCTGGGCGATCAGCTCACGCCGGGGATTTCGTCGCTCAAAGGGGCGGACCCGTCGGTCTCGCGCGTTTTGATGGCCGAGGTCATGGAAGAGGCCAGCTATGTCCGCCATCACAAGAAGAAGATCGCCTTCATATTCAGCGCAATGCGCCATTTCGCAGCCGAGATGCGCGCCGCTGGATGGCAAGTTGACTATGTGACGCTGGATGACCCGGACAATTCCGGAAGCTTTACCGGTGAGCTGATGCGGGCCGTTGCGCGCCATCAGCCCGAGCGCCTGCGGGTCACCCGGCCTTCTGAGTGGCGCGTCGATCAGGCTGTCGGCAAATGGGAGCAGCTGAGCGGGTTGCCGGTGATCGTCAGCGAGGATGACAGGTTCGTCTGCACTGCGGAAGAATTCGGATCCTGGGCACGCGGGCGCAAACAGCTGCGCATGGAGAACTTCTACCGCGAGATGCGGCGCAAGACCGGCCTGTTGATGGAAAATGGAGAACCGGTTGGCGGGCAATGGAACTTTGATGCTGACAACCGGAATGCGGCCTCGCGGGATCTCTTCATCCCAAGGCCGCTGAGAATCGAACCCGACGCGGTCACCCGCGACGTGTTGTCATTGGTTCAAAAGCGCTTCGCGGACAATTTCGGTGACCTGGAACCCTTCTGGTTCGCGGTGACCCGCGACGATGCTGAACGCGCGCGTAGCCATTTTATCGAGCAGGCGCTGCCCCGCTTCGGCGATTACCAGGATGCGATGCTGGCGGACGAGAAGTTTCTCTATCATTCGCTGCTGTCATACTACCTCAATGTCGGGCTGCTCGATCCACTGGAAACTTGCCGGATGGTGGAAGCCGCCTACCAGTCAGGTCACGCGCCGCTCAATGCGGCGGAAGGCTTCATCCGCCAGATCATCGGATGGCGGGAATATGTGCGGGGGATCTACTGGCTGAAAATGCCCGGATACATGGACGAGAACGTCTTCGGCGCCACGCGGCCGCTGCCTGATTTTTACTGGACCGGAAATACGGACATGGCGTGCCTTCGCGCCGCCATTACCCAGACGCGCGAAGAAGCCTATGCGCACCATATCCAGCGCCTCATGGTGACGGGCAATTTTGCATTGCTCGCCGGGGTGGATCCGAAGCAGGTACATGAATGGTATCTCGCCGTTTACGCGGATGCGTTCGAGTGGGTCGAATTGCCGAACACGCTCGGGATGAGTCAGTATGCGGATGGTGGCCAGCTCGGCTCAAAGCCCTATGCGGCAAGCGGCAATTACATCAGCAAGATGTCCGACTACTGCAAATCCTGTTCTTTCGACGTGAAACAAAAGACCGGTGAAGGCGCATGCCCGTTCAATTCGCTCTACTGGAATTTTCTGGTCAGGAATGAGCCAAAACTGAAATCGAACCCTAGGCTGGCGCAGACTTACCGGACCTGGGAGCGCATGGACGCCGACCGGAAGCAGGAATACCTAGCCTCAGCTAAGGCGTTCCTGTCGTCCCTTTAGGTCGTCCGCGACGCGCTAGACAATCGTGCCGGTGAGTTTGCCAATGAGGCTGGTGACGCCCATGGCGAGCGCGCCCCAGAAGGTCACGCGGAACACCGCCGCGCCCATCTTAGCGCCGCCTGTTTTGGCGCCCGCCGCGCCCAGTAGCGCCAGGAAGACGAGCGTCGAGATCGACACGACAAGGACCAACGAGCTGGTGGGCACCAGCGCCGCAATCAGCAGTGGCAACGCCGCGCCGACGGCGAAGGTCGCTGCGGAGGTGAGCGCGGCCTGGATCGGGCGCGCGATATGGACTTCGGAGATGCCGAGTTCGTCGCGCAGGTGCGCCTTCAGCGGGTCTTTCGCCGTTAGCGCCTTGGCGACCTCCAGTGCGAGGTCGGGTTCAAGGCCCCGCTGCATGTAGATGCCTTTCAGCTCCATCAGCTCGGCTTCGGGCGTCTCGGCCAGTTCGCGCTTTTCCCGCTCCAAATCTGCCTTTTCGGTGTCGGACTGCGAGCTGACGGAGACGTATTCGCCGGCCGCCATCGACATAGCCCCGCCGACCAGCGCCGCCACACCCGCCGTCAGTACCGAGCCGCGCGAGGCTTCCGCCGCCGCCACACCGAGGATTAGACTGGCGGTCGAGACAATGCCGTCATTTGCCCCGAGCACGGCGGCGCGCAGCCAGCCGATGCGTTCGAAAGCGTGGCGTTCAGCGTGGGTGTGCAGTCGGCTCATGGATTGGTCCTTTGCCTCAGTCTCTATCACGATCCCGGTCGCCGTCATCGTCATCGCCGCCGCCATATTGACCGCCATGCTCGCCGTCTTCGGCAACCGCCGGGGTGGGCAGTGCCCACAGCGCGGCAGTCGTGGAAACGCCGACCAGCAACGCGACGACAAGTCCTGCCACTGACCCCTTGCGGGCATCGGTGCCCGGCTCGTCGGCGCGGCGGGTTTTCCGGCCCGTGATCATGGCGGGCACGAGCGCATCCTTCGCGAGCACGCTCTCGACCACAACGCCCAGCAAGTGAAGCGCAACGAGCGCCTGGAGAACGCGGAAGGCACCTTCATGCACCTCGGACATGTCGAGACCGAACTGGCCCACCAACGGGCCGGCGAAGCCTTCGCCGCTGCTGAAGAGGCCTGTGATGACGCAGGCCGATACCGCAGCGAGCAGCAGGAACACCGCCACACCGCCAACGGGATTGTGGCCGAGATGCCGCTCCGGCTTGCCGGAGGCGACCTTGCCGATGTGCCCCGCAATCGCGAAAGGATTGGGGAAGAATGCCGCGATGCGGGCATGCTCGCCGCCGACAAATCCCCAGAGGACGCGGAACACGATCAGCCCCGCCAAAGCCATGCCGCTGAGGCGGTGGATGAAGGCGGTCTCGTCCTCGCCGCCGGAGAACCAGCTGATCAGGACCAGCGCGAGTAGGCTCCAGTGAAACAGGCGCGTCGGCAGGTCCCAGACGCGCAGAGAGCGGGGGGCGGATGTGGCAGTCGTGTCGGTCATGTCAGGTCGAGTCTTCCGGTCAGGGTTGGACGATAGGCGATGAACGGATGAGGAGGCCAGAGTGGTCGCGGGCTCAATAGGTCATTTGGCCTACGTCATTCATCCTCCCCGGCGGCATCGCTTTACAGGCGGCAACCAGGCGGTACACCGGGGGCTCGCCGCCACCGGAAATCCGCATGACTGACACCACCGAAGAGACTTTTCCCGACATCCGCGAAGCGGTGCGCCGCCTCTGCGCGCGGTTTGCGGGCGGATACTGGCGCGAACTGGACCGCGACCGGAAGTATCCGACCGAGTTTGTGACCGCGCTGGCGCAGGATGGCTGGCTGTCGGTTCTTATTCCAGAGGAATATGGCGGCTCCGGCCTTGGCCTCGCGGCGGCGACCGCCGTCCTGGAGGAAGTGCATCGTTCCGGCTGCAATGGCGGCGCGGCCCACGCGCAGATGTACACGATGGGCACCGTGCTGCGTCATGGATCGGCCGCGCAGAAGGAAAAGTACCTGCCGAAAGTCGCGAGCGGCGAACTGCGCCTGCAGGCTTTCGGCGTGACCGAGCCCACCAGCGGCACTGACACGACCCGCATCCGGACCTTCGCCCGGCGCGAAGGCGACCATTACGTGGTCAATGGGCAGAAGATCTGGATCAGCCGGGCTGAACATTCGGACCTGATGGTGCTGCTGGCGCGCACTGCGCCGCGCGAGGCGAGCGCCAAGTCCAGCGACGGCATCAGCGTGTTCCTCGTCGACATGCGGGAAGCCCTGGGCAATGGCCTGACCATCCGGCCGATCCGCACCATGCTGAACCATGCCACGACCGAGCTGTTCTTCGACGACATGAAAGTGCCCGCCGAAAACCTGATCGGCGAGGAGGGCAAGGGTTTCCGTTACATCCTGTCCGGCATGAATGCCGAGCGCATCCTGATTGCGTCCGAGTGTATCGGCGATGCGCGCTTCTTCATTGACCGGGCAAGCGCCTATGCCAGCGAACGGTCGGTGTTCGGCCGGCCGATCGGCGAGAACCAGGGCGTCCAGTTCCCGATTGCGCGGGCCTATGTGCAGACCGAGGCCGCCGCCCGGATGGTGGCTCACGCGGCCAGCCTGTTCGACGCCGGCAAACCGGCCGGGACCGAGGCCAACATGGCCAAGATGCTGGCCTCTGAAGCGTCCTGGTATGCGGCAGACATGTGCGTGCAGACGCATGGCGGCTTCGGCTTTGCCGAGGAATACGACATCGAGCGCAAGTTCCGCGAGACGCGGCTTTACCAGGTCGCGCCGATCTCGACGAACCTGATCCTCAGCCACGTCGCCACCCATGTTCTGGGCCTGCCGAAGAGCTTCTGACGGCCGGACGGGCCGGCGATTTCCGTAGCGTGACCCCTTTTCGGCGGCCTGCGGCTTTGTCATCCTTGATCCTGGAGACGCGCGGGGACCCGCGCGCACGAGACAGGGAAGAACGCTATGGTGAAAACACGGATCATGGACATGTTCGGCGTCGAGACGCCGATCCTGATGGGCGGCATGACGGGGGTCGGATACGGCGAGCTCGTTGCGGCGGTTGCCAATGCCGGCGCACTCGGTTTCATCACGGCCCACATGTTCAAATCGGGCAAGGAGCTTCTCGACGAGATCGAAAAGACCAAGCAGTTGACCTCCAAGCCCTTCGGCGTGAACCTCACGCTGCTGCCGTCGATCAACCCGATCCCTTATGACGAGTACCGCGAGGCGATCATCGCGTCGGGCATCAAGATCGTGGAAACCGCCGGCCGCGCGCCGACCGACCACCTGCCGCGTTTCAAGGAGCATGGCGTGAAGGTGATCCACAAATGCACCTCAGTGCGCCACTCGGTGTCGGCCGTGGCCAAGGGCGTGGATGTGATCTCCATCGACGGCTTCGAATGTGCGGGCCATCCGGGCGAGGATGATGTCGGCCTGATCGTATTGCTACCGGCGACGGTGGACGCAGTGGACGTACCGGTCGTCGCCTCGGGCGGAATGGCGGACGGGCGCGGCCTCGCGGCGGCGCTGGCGCTGGGCGCCGAAGGCGTCAACATGGGCACGCGCTTCTGTGCGACGGTCGAAGCAAAGATCCACGAGAACGTGAAGAAAAAGATCGTGGAGAACAACGAGCTCGATACTGTCCTCGTCGGGCGCACCCTGCGCAATACGGCGCGCGTGGCGAAGAACACGGTCTCGACCCAGGTTGCCGAGATCCAGAAAGACCCGACGAAGACCTTCACGGATGTGAAGGAATTGATGGCGGGCGTACGTGGCCGCGAGAACGTGCTGCGCGATGGCCATATGGATGACGGCATCTGGACCACAGGCCAGAGCCAGGCCCTGATCCACGACATCCCGACCTGCGCGGAGCTCGTGAAAAGCATCATGAAGCAATACGAACAGGCGCGCGCCCGCCTGACCTAGGCGCAGCACGGTTCTGGAACGGAGTTTGGCCCGGCCGCTGCGCCGGGCCATTTGCATTCAGGCCGGACCGGGAATCCGACCTTTTGGCGTCTGAACCGCCCGGACCACGCTTTTTCCCCGTTGACCTTGGCGGCCGCCAACCCTATTACCCCGCCTCTCTACCCCGTGCCCAGATGGCGGAATTGGTAGACGCACTGCTTTCAGGTAGCAGCGCTGCAAGGCGTGGAGGTTCGAGTCCTCTTCTGGGCACCACACTGTGTTGATGAGAAACACAGCCCACACAAAAATCCCAATACAAAACAGTTGGTTGGCAGCTCGTTTCGAGTCCCGAGCGTCCACGCTCGTCCACCCGCATCCGTGGACTGCCAGCACATTTGTTGGCACCGTTATGGCATCAAAGAGCTCCAACGAGCTTAAGCCGAAGGGTGATGCCAACAAATGAAGCTAACTGACTTTAAAATCAAAGCCTTAAAGCCGGGACCAAAGCCTTTGCGCGCTGCGGATGGACGCGGCATGTACATCGAGGTGAAGCCGAACGGCACCAAGTTGTTCAAGATGGCCTACCGTTATGACGGCAAGCAGAAAACGCTGTCCTTCGGCGACTATCCGATCACGACGCTCGCCAAGGCGCGCGAACGCATGGTCGAGGCCCACCGCCTTCTGCGCGACGGGATCGACCCAATGGCACAGTTCCAGAGCGAGAAGCAGGCGAAGCTTTCGAAGACCGAACACACCTTCTCCAAGATTGCTGCGGAGCTTCTGGAGAAGCGGCGCAAAGAAGGCTTGTCGGATGCCACGCTGACCAAGAAGCGTTGGCTGGTCAGCCTCGCAGCAGCCGATATCGGCGACATGCCTATCCGCGAGATCAAGGCGCCGGACATACTCGTGCCATTGCGCAAGATTGAATCGGACGGGAATTACGAGACCGCCAAGCGCACGCGGGCGCTCATCGGCGAAGTGTTTCGTTACGCCATTGCTACGGCTCGGGCCGAATTTGATCCGACCGTCGGTCTGCGCGGCGCGCTCATCTCACCGCGCGTCACTCACAGGGCCGCTATCGTGGAGCGCCAGCCGTTCGCAGAGCTTTGCCGCGCCGTCTGGGCGTTCAATGGTCAGCCGGAAGTCCAAACGGCCTTGAAGCTCATGGTTCTTCTGTATCCGCGACCTGGCGAACTGCGTCTGTCCAAATGGGATGAGTTCGATCTCCCCAACCGGAAATGGACGATTCCGGCGGCACGCATGAAAATGCGCCGCGAGCACGTCAAGCCGTTGCCGGGGCTTGCCGTCGAGTTGCTCGAAGATCTTAGATCGCAGTCATGGAAGACGGATTGGGTGTTCCCCTCCCGTCTTTCACGTGCGCGCTCTATCAGCGAGAACACTCTGAACGGTTCGCTGCGCCGTATGGGATTCGGAGCAGATGAAATGACATCTCACGGGTTTCGCGCGAGCGCCTCAAGCCTCCTGAATGAAAGCGGCAAATGGCAATCTGATGCCATCGAAGCCGAGCTCGCGCATTTCAGCGGCGACCAGGTTCGACGCACTTACCACCGCGCCGCCTATTGGAAGGAGCGCGTCGAGATGTCTGAATGGTGGGCGGAAGAAGTTCTGGGCTTGGTGGATGGAGCAACTTAGTCTCGGACCGCTTGAAGCCAACCGAAAAAAAGCGCGGACTTGTCAGGGATATGTTCGGCCGCTTTCTAGATATGTTCACCGGAGGAATTTGTGTCGCGGAGAAAGACCTATCAGGAGAAAATTTCTGATCACATTGCCAATGTGGTCGATGCTCGATGTATAAAGAATGTTATTCACTTCACACGCCTCTCGAACCTCCGGGGCATTGTGCAGCACGGACTTCTGAGCCGATTTGACCTTCTGCAAGCAGACGTTTTGCAGAAATCGACCACGAGCGATGTTGACCGCTTGGATGAGAATGATCACGCAATTTCGGTCTCCGTATCCTGCTTCTATCCAGACATGTTTAATGCCAAGCGCCACCGATCCGGTAACGCTCCTTGGGTGGTCCTTGGATTAAATCCTAGCCTTCTATGGGAGCTCAATTGCCATTTCTTCGCGCACAGCATTGTAAGCCGAGAATCGAAGTATGAGCGCGGTATCACCAGAAGGGATAGTGGATTCGCTTTTGAATCCCTTTTCCAAGCCCCCAGCAACAAGCCAACGTATCGAGAGACCGCCGGTCTCCCGCTTAGTTTTCCAACCCATCCGGATTCTGAGGTGCAGGTGTTTGACCCCATTCATCCGCAATACCTGCAAAGGGCTTGGGTTGAAACAACTCAGGACAAGGAAGAAGTGATGCGAGCACTCCAAGCCTTCGGACGTGGCGATTTTGAAGTGTGGGTAGAACCCTTCAAGCCCAGACATTCTTACCAACTCACCACATGGGGCTGAGCGGTGCTCAAGCTGTAACACTGCGCCGCTCGTCCAATCTTCGCGCGGCCTTGACGATGTCCTGCATGTAGGCCTCGACTTCTCCTTCAATCCAGACACTCCGTCGTCCTATGTGAACCGGTGCCGGGAAAGGGCGCTCTTCGTCCTTGATTAGCTGGTACACGAGCGAGCGGCTGATGGATGTGCGTTCAAGTACCTGGCGGAGCGACAAGAAGCGGGTTGGCGCTTTGCTGTGGTTGGTCTGTAATACGGCGAAGCGTCGCTCGATGTGAACAGTATTCGGTTCGGGCATGATCACACCTCCTCTAGTCAGCCAACTGTTGCGCCAACGTGGTCCCATCGTCCCGCACGATCCGTGTCTTGCCTAGTTGGAATGGCGGCCAATCGCGGCATGTGTGCGCAATGGCGTGCAGAAGAGGGGTCTTGGTGTGTTTGGGCGGGTTGTCTTGCTAAATTCGGCGTAAGGGCTCCTGATTCCGCTCCGGACGGGCTTCCATTCCGAATTGGACGGCACTACATTCCGAATCAGACGATCCTCCATTCCTGATTGGACGACATCTTTTGCCTACTGAAAAGAAACCCGGGCGGCCGATCCCTCGCCATGCAGAAGCCCGCATTCTGCGAGCGCTAGGCGATACGCGGATCGTAGCTCTAGTTGGTCCGCGCCAATCCGGGAAGACGACGCTGGCCCGGAAGATCGCCGCAGCGCGCGGCATGACATTCGTCACGTTGGATGACGAACAGTTCCGGCAATTCGCGAACGATGATCCGAGCGGTTTCATGCGGAGCCTGGATCGCGCTGTAATCGACGAAATTCAGCGGGCCCCATCCCTGATCCTCGCGCTGAAAAAAGCGGTCGACGAAGACCCGCGTCCTGGCCGCTTCCTGATCACGGGTTCGGTCGATCTCTTCAAGGGTATGCTCTCGCCCGACTCGCTCGCAGGCCGCGTCGAAACGATCGAACTCTTGCCGTTCAGCCAATCCGAGATCGCACGCACGCCGCCGTCCGGCTTCCTCGACCGCAGCTTTTCAGCTTCATTTCCGCCGATTGCGGACACCGGACGAACGCCAGACCTGATCGCGCGCGTGCTCGGCGGTGGCTACCCAGAAGCGCTTGCGCGTTCTGAATCGTCGCGCCGACGGGACTGGCTGCGGGATTATGCGCGCGCGCTTGCGCTCCGCGATGCTGCTGAGTTGGCAGCTGTCTCGAAAACGGCTGAACTATCGCGCCTGCTTGAGCGCGCCGCGCTGGCTTCGGGCGAGCTCGTTAACTTGTCGGCACTGGCGTCCCCGCTTGGCATTGACAGCAAGACCGCTGATCGATGGCTGACGCTGCTTGAACAGATGTTTGTGCTCCGGCGCGTGCGCGCCTGGCATACCAACGATCTGAAGCGTCTCGTCAAAACGCCGAAGGTGCACTTTCTCGATACCGGTCTTCTGGCAGCGTTGCGACGCGTCGGCGCCGATGAGATTGAAGCCAACCGCCAAAGACTTGGGCCGCTGCTTGAGGGCTTTGTTTTCTCGGAACTCGTGAAGCAGGCCTCTCTGACCTCCGGCGAGGTGTACATCAGCCACTACCGCGACAAGGACCAGATCGAAGTCGATTTCGTGTTGGAACGCGGGCGCCAGATCGTCGGCGTCGAAGTCAAAGCTGCGGCCACCGTCAAGCCGGAAGATTTCCGTGGGCTCCGGCGTCTCAAGGACGCAACGGGAAATGCCTTCGTTTGCGGCATCGTTCTGCATGATGGCGAACGCATCCAGAAGGTCGGTGAAGGCCTGTACGCGATGCCGATACAAGAGCTGTGGGCGACGAGCGCTCGTAGCTGAGCGCTGCGCCTACCTGCACCCTGCGCAGCGCAAAGCCCCCAATCTCTCTCAATTCGGATCTTTCGGTCAAGCGAAGTCCGCGGAGCATTGATTTCCCCTGACGGGATATGGCGCCAGCGAGACCTGCTGCAAATACGTCAGAACAGCGGAAACCCGGCGTCTCGACCCGGTGCAATGGGCACCGAAAAAGAGTTGTGAAGACAAGGTGCAAGGCAAGGCCTGGCGCCAACCCTTTTATCTTGCCCTACCGGGTTCGCATGTCGTCGATTTGCACGCCTTTGCCTTGCGCTGCAGGCGAATGCATCCGCCGCAAAGCTTCGAGCAAAGTGTATGACGCGGGATCTCGTGTAAAACTGGGTGCGCCAGCGTTCCGTGTACGTCACAAATGGCGGCATGAGCATACAAAAAATCGATGTGCAGACAGGTTGCTGGATGGGCATGTACGCACATCCTTCAATCTTGCCCTCTCGGGTTCGCTGTCCAATCCTACGTCTGCATTGACTACTTCACGCCGCCAGATGCCGGATGATGCCAATCTCGCACATGTGGGTCGGCCGCAGAGACGGGAAAACTTCGACGAATATACTCTGGTTTCGCCGGAATTGCGTCCCGTCAAGGGCGCGCAAAATGCGCGCCGCGAAGCGGTCGACGACCCTTGACGGGACGCGATTCCGGCAAGGAAAATGACCGTGGCCCAAGTGGCATTCCATGCCATTGGGCTTGAAGGAAACCTCTTTCAAATGCGGCCGTTTCGATCTAGTGAAACTACTGGTTGCAATCAGAGAATTACGGGGCCTTACGAAGGAAATGGAGAGCCTGAACTTTTCATTTATTGAGAAGAGTGAGCCTCTGCTGTTCCGTCTTGCTACCCTTTCGGAACAGCTGTTTCCGACAGATCCCAATACCTCTCTGCTCAAATCCCGGCAGTTTGGAGAAGCGATAGCGCAACAAATCGCGGCGCGTTCAAGGCGACAAAGCATATTGAATGAGCGGCAAGTTGACCTTCTGAACCGGCTCAAGGCTGACGGGCTGATACCGAAACCAATCGCAGATATGCTTCATTTCGTCCGCAAGAAAGGGAATGAGGCGAACCATGATTTAACAGGCTCGGCCAGCGATGCGCTTGCATCGTTGCGCTTTGTGCACTCAATAGCGATCTGGTACACAAAAGCGTACTACTCGGCTGAAAATGTAGGCTCATCCGCTTTCATTCCTCCGCGGGCGCCGCATGACACAACTCCCGCACTAAAAATTCAGATTGAAGAGCTTAACGCGCTACTATCGACTGCTGACAGAGAGCGCGCCGCCCATGCTGCACGCCTTGAGCAAACCGAATCCGAGCGTCAAAGACTGGCAGCGTTAGCTTTGGAACGAGATACTGAACGTGCGGCCTTGCAAGAAGAAATTGCGAGGCTCCGGGCGGAGTCACAGACGGCGAATGCCCCATCCGAGACCCAACTTGCCCAGTTCGCCGAGAAGGCTTTCGAACAGGTAAAACTCTCTGAGGCAGATACCCGTGACCTCATCGATTCCGCGCTTCAAGATGCCGGTTGGGAAGCAGATCACCGCACCTTGAGGCAATCTGTCGGAACCGCTCCTGAGCTTGGCCGCAACATTGCCATCGCTGAATGGAAGACCAGCTCGGGGCCAGTGGATTATGCGCTTTTCTGCGGTGTAACCTGCGTCGGGGTCATCGAGGCGAAACGTGAGAGCAAGGATGTCCCAGGCGTTCTCCAGCAGGCCGAACGATACGCGCGCGACATTATCTTGCCCGCTGGGTCGACTGTTCAGAACGCACCTTTTTCCGGTGCGCCAACGAACGACATCGACGATTTCGAGGCCAGCTTCAAAACCCCTTTCGCCTTTGCGACGAATGGCAGGCCGCATGTAAAACAAATGCGAACGAAGTCGGGAATATGGTTCCGTGATCTGCGTTCCGCAAACAATCATGCAAAAGATCTCTCGGACTGGTTCTCACCCCAGGATCTTCTGAGCAAGCTTGAGCAGGTGGCTGTAAATCCCACAAGACAGCTAGCAGAAGAGCCTTTCGATTATGCCAATCTGCGCACCTATCAACAGGATGCCATAACGGCAATTGAGCGAGCGATTGAATCAGGTGCGGAAACGGCTCTTATCAGTATGGCGACGGGCACAGGCAAGACCCGCATGGCCATCGCACTCATGTACCGTGCACTCAAGCGAAGGCGTTTCCGGCGAATTCTCTTCCTTGTTGATCGCAATGCGTTGGCTGACCAAACGCTCGATAGCCTTGAGAATGCTGAACTCGAAAACCTTCTGAAATTTACGCAGACGTACGGTGTGGCAGGGCCAGCCGACAAGGACATCGGCAAGGAAACCCGCGTCCATGTGGCGACAATCCAGGCTATGGTGAAGCGCGTGATGCTCGGCGGAGAGGATCGGCCAACTCCAGGCACGTATGACCTGATCATTGTGGACGAAGCTCACAGGGGATATGCGCTCGATGCAGAGCTGCGAGACGAGGATATCGAGTTTCGCTCGACGGAAGACTACCTCTCCAAGTACCGCCGCGTGCTCGACTATTTCGACGCCGTGAAGGTCGGGCTGACTGCGACGCCTGCGCTCCAGACTACCGAAATCTTTGGCCCGCCGGTTTATCGCTATTCCTACCGTCAGGCCGTTATCGACGGCCATCTCATAGATCATTTGCCTCCCAAGCGTATCGTCACAGCCCTGAATCAGGCGGGCATCGAGTTCAAGGGCGGCGAGGAAGTTTCAATCGTTGATCCTGAGACGGGTGAGATTGATACGGCGACCCTGCCTGACGACACTGGTTTTGAGGTTCAGGAATTCAACAAACGGGTCTACACGCCCGAATTCAACCGTGTCGTCGCTGAGACCATCGCACAGGAAATCCCGCCAGACCGGCCTGGAAAGACCCTGATCTTTGCCGTCCGCGACGAGCATGCCGACACGCTCGTGACTGAACTCAAAGCCGCGCTGCAAGCAGAATATGGCGATCTGCCTGATGATACGGTGATGAAGATCACCGGTCAGACCGATCGTCCGCTAGATCAGATCCGGCGGTTTCGAAGCGATGCCCGCCCGCAATATGTCGTGACTGTCGACATGCTAACGACTGGGGTTGATATTCCGAAGATCTTCAATCTCGTGTTCGTGCGGCGGGTTAACAGCCGCATTCTCTATGACCAGATGATCGGACGCGCGACGCGGCTTTGCCCGGATATCGGCAAGACAGAATTCCGTATCTTCGATGCTGTCGACCTTTACGACAATCTGCAATCGATGACGGACATGCGTCCCGTTGTCACCAATCCGAATTTGTCTTTCGCTCAGCTCACCAGTGACCTTGCCAACGCGCCCGGAGAGGAAAGCCGTCGGATCGTGCAGGAGCAGATTGTCGCGAAGCTCCGCCGCCGTCTGCCGCGCCTGACGAATGCGCAAGCCGAGATTATCGAAGCAATCATCGGCGAGAGCGCAGAAGACCTGGCCGATATGCTACAAGCCATGGCGCCGGACGCCTGCCGCGATTTCCTGGCCAACCATCCGCGCCTTGTTACCACGCTGGATGAACCGCCCGCCAAAGGCAGGCGACCCGGTATGCCAATCTATGAAGGCGACGACGAACTCATTGCCATTGAGGATATCTTCAAGGACGGCCTTACCCCGGAAGATTACATCGAGGCGTTCGAGCGCTACATCCGAGAAAACATGAATGCCGCAGCAGGAATGGTCGCGGCGACGCAGCGCCCGCGTGAGTTGACCCGGCAAAGCCTGAAAGAGCTTGCCCTCGGCCTCGACGAACAAGGCTATTCCGAAACCCATCTTCGCCGTGCGTATGGCCGGGTACGCAATGCCGACATTGCCGCTCATATTATCGGATTTGTGCGGCAAGCCGCCCTGGGCGATCCGCTCGTGCCCTATGCCACGCGCGTGGACAATGCGATCCGTCAGCTCATCGAGGCGCGCAATTTTACCAACGACCAAAAGCAATGGCTGCGCCGTATCGGGCGAGCCCTGAAGGAATACCCGGTGGCTGATCAGGAAACACTGAATGCGCCCGCTTTTCAGCAGTTTGGCGGATGGAATCGTGGCAACCAGGCCTTTGATGGCCAGCTTGCCAATGTGCTCGCTGACATTAATGAAGCCGTCTGGTCGCGCCAGTCCGGCTAAACCGATAAACAAGAAAAGACCCAAGCATGAACCCCTCGTCCGATCTCGTGAACAAGCTTTGGCGGCGTGCCGCCATCCTGCGCAAGGATGGCGTGACCTATTTCCAGTATGTCACCGAGTTGACCTATCTCCTCTTCCTCAAGATGCTGAAAGAGCAGGGGCATGAGAAAGGATATGTGCCCGAGGCCTATAACTGGGATAGCCTGCGCAACCGGGAAGGCACGGACCTGCTCGACCACTACCGCGACATGCTGGTCAAGCTAGGCACCGACAAGACGCCTGGCGTTCACCGGCAGGTGATCGCAATTTTCGCGAACGCCTCCACCTTCATCCGCACCCCGGTCAATCTCGACACGCTTATCAAGACGATCGACGAACTCGATTGGTACTCCTCTGAACGCGACAGCTTCGGCGATCTCTATGAGGGCCTTCTCCAGAAAATGGCTGAGGAGACCAAGAAGGGCGCAGGCCAGTACTTCACGCCGCGTGTGCTGATCAACGCCATCGTTGAACTCATGGATCCGCAACCTGGCGAAGTCATTCAGGACCCTGCGATAGGCACTGGTGGATTCATCATCGCCGCAGATACACATATCCGTACAAAGACGGATAACTACTTTGACCTGATTGAACGTGCGCAGACCTTTCAGACCCGCGACGCTTATCATGGCATCGAGAACGTGCTCGACACCTACCGCTTGCTGCTGATGAACTTGCACCTGCATGGCGTCCAGACCAGCCATATCAGCCTCGCCGATACGCTCTCACCCGCCGGTGCCGCGATGAAGCCGGCGGACTTGATCTTGACCAATCCTCCCTTTGGGCCCGCCGGCGGGCGCCCGAGCCGTGACGACCTGACCATCACCCATACCGTCAGCTCCTACCAGCTTCCCTTTGTCGAGCATTGTCTGCGCGCGTTGAAGCCTGGCGGGCGGGCGGCGATTGTCGTGCCGGACAATGTCCTTTTCGAAGATGGCAAAGGTAAGCAGCTTCGCCAGAAGATTATGGATGAGGCGGACCTACACACTATTCTCCGCCTGCCCACCGGCATCTTCTATGCCCAGGGTGTAAAAACCAACGTCATCTTCATGACCAAGGCCAAGAAGGAAGGCGCAACCGGCACGACCAAAGCCGTTTGGATTTATGACCTGCGCGCCAACATGCCTTCGTTTGGCAAGACCGCGCCGCTGACGCTCGCGCACCTTCAGCCGTTCATGAACGCCTACCAGGCAAAGAAACGAAAGGATGAGGGCGAGGAGGGCCGTTTCCGCTGCTTTTCCCGCGAGGAGATTACTGCGCGGGGCGACAATCTCGACATCTCCTGGCTGCGCGATGACAGCGAGTCTCGCGATATCGGCGAACCCGAAGACATCGCCGCCGAGATAATGGCCGAGCTGCAAATAGCCATGTCCGCTATCGAAACGCTCACTGCCGAACTGGCGAGCGAAGAGGAGGACGAGGCGGCGCCCGTCGCAGCAGAGTGACCGGGGATACATTCGGGCGCACCATCCAGCTCTTTCTCGTTGACGGAAAACCTTCAGGCCTGCGCAAGGCGACCATTCATGGCTGGACGGGGCTCATCTTTGTCAGCGGCGACTCAACCTTCGGCGCGCTCACGGCGCGGGACGAGGTTGACCGTACAGGCGTCTACATCCTCTCCGGCCCGGACCCCGACAAGGCGGGCGTGACCCGCGCCTATATCGGCTCCGGCAACTCGGTCGCTGAGCGGATCAAGCAAAGCGCTCTCAAGCGCGACTTTTGGGAGACCGCGATCACGATTACGACCAGCGATGACGACCTCTCCAAGGGCCATGCCGAATATCTCGAAGCGCGCCTGATCGAGATGACGAGTGCGGCGGGGCGCGTCACGCTCGACAATGGCACAAGCCCGGACACATCGCGCCGCCGCCTGCCGGAAGCGGACGTGGCGAACATGGAGCAATTCCTTGCCAATCTGAAAATCATCCTGCCGGTCATCGGGCTCGACATGCTGAAGCCTCAGCCCCGCGCAGTCAGCGATACGGCAACGCCGGTGGAGTTGCGCACCAGCGGCGAGGTGCGCTTTGAAATCCGCCACAAATCCGGCGTGCAGGCCGAAGCGGTGGAAGAAGACGGCGAGTTTGTCGTGCTGGAAGGCTCAGAGGCGCTGACTGGCACCGGCTACGTTCAGCAAAGCTATGGCGGGCTGAAACAGAAACTGGTCGAAGATGGCGTGCTGATCAACGCCCCGGACGGCAAGCTGCGCTTCGCCCGGGCCTATGCGTTTTCCAGCCCCTCTGCCGCGGCGGCCGTCATTCTCGATCGCAATTCAAATGGTCGCACGGAATGGAAGGTGAAGGACAGCAAGCAAAGCTATCATGACTGGCAACAGGCTCGCGCCGTGTCAGAGGAGGCGGGGGTATGAGCACGTTGCCGGAAGGATGGGCCCGAACGACTTTGGGGAATGTTCACACAATCAATCCACGCCACCCGAAAGATGTGGACAAGAAGCAGACCATCTCTTTTGTGCCCATGCTTGCAGTGTCGGAACAGACCGGCTTGATAAGCGATGCTGAAGAACGCGTCCTTGAGCAAGTCTGGACGGGGTACACGCACTTTCGCAACGGTGACGTTCTATTCGCGAAAATCACGCCCTGCATGGAGAACGGAAAGATTGCAGTTGCCAGTGACCTGACGAATGGTCTCGGGTGTGGAACAACTGAATTTCACGTACTAAGGTCGATCGGAGCGACTGAACCAAAACTGGTTTGGTACTATCTGAGGGACTATTCGTTTCGAACGAATGCAGAGCGGAGCATGACGGGCGCGGTTGGACAACGCCGCGTACCGAAAAGCTATTTAGAAGAACATTCATTCCTTCTGCCGCCCTTGGCGGAGCAAAGGCGCATTGTAGAGAAGCTGGACGCTTTAAACGCACATAGCCGCGCCGCCGCCACCGCACTCACCCGCATCGAAACCCTCATATCCCGCTACAAGACAGCGGTGTTAGGAGCGGCGTTCGATCCAGACGGCATAGGAGCCGAATCCAGATGGCAAGAGCGCACTATTGCAGAGGTCGGAGACGTTGCACTCGGTCGGCAAAGATCACCCAAGGATCATCAAGGTCCACATATGAGACCATACATTCGGGCAGCTAACATCACGTGGGATGGGCTCGACTTGTCCGATGTCAAAAAAATGAATTTTAGTCCAAGCGAGTTTGAAGTGTTTCAACTTCAGCCCGGAGATGTCCTGGTGAACGAGGGATCAGGAAGCGCGAAAGAAGTCGGAAAACCCGCAATCTGGCGCGGCGAAATCGAAAATTGCTGCTTTCAGAACACAACAATCCGTATACGTCCGAAGCAGTGCACATCTCAGTATCTCTATTACTATTTATTGTTCTGTGCTCGAAGCATGCGTTTCGTGAGGGAGACGCAGGGTGTCAACATTCATCACATTGGCAAAAGGGGGCTTGCCGAGTTTCCTATTCCACTCCCTGAGAGCCTTGAGAAACAAGCCGAAATAGTCGCCCGAATCGAGGCCGCGTTTGCTCAGATCGAGAACCTGACCCGCGCCACCGCCACCGCGCGCGTGCGCATCAGTACCCTCGATCGAGCCATCCTAGCCCGAGCCTTCAAAGGAAAACTCGTCCCCCAAAACCCCAACGACGAACCTGCGAGCGAATTGCTGAAGCGGGTGAAGGGTAAACAAAATTAAGGATTCCGAGACGGAATCAGTCTCCGATTGAACCAATAGTTGGAACAGATTCAAATGGTCAAAGCTGCCGCCGCCAAGAAAAGAACATTGATTGACCGATCCGAGAAGCCGGTATCGGCGGCCGATTTGACAAAAGCCCTGCGTGACCGCCTGACCCCCGAGATAGTCATAGGGCTGGTTGGTCCGGTAGCCTCTGGCGTTTCCACATCAGGGCGGATCCTTCGAGAGGTGATTTCGACAACCTATGGCTACGAAGTCAATCCAATCCGGATGAGCGGATTGATCGAAAAGAATGCTGACTTGGTCGGTGGGCACCAACCGAACGGATTGGCAGCCGCTGAACGTATCCAACTGCTTCAGGATGTGGGTAGCAAACTCCGCGAACGCTTTGGAAGTTCGATCCTTGCTGCGAAAGCCATAGAAGTGATTGCTGTCGAGCGCGGGAAATCTGGTTTTGAAGATGAAGAATTTCAGGAACCCAAGCGTATTCGCCGGGTCCATATCGTCGATTCAATCAAGAACCCTCAGGAAGCCGCCCTTTTTCGATCTGTATACGGATCGGCATTTTGGCTGGTTGGCGTATTTGCTCCGCGAGACCTGCGGAAGAAGCGGTTGGAGCGAAACGGTTCAGCTGCCGATGTTGCAGAACAGATTATTCAAAGAGATGAACACGAAGGTCCGGAACATGGCCAAGACGTGCGGGAGACGTTTTTCGGAAGTGATTATTTTCTGAAGAATGCAGGGGGTAACGAAGAGAGTTTGAAGGCTTCAGTACGTCGTCTTTTGACCTGCATTTTCGAAGACAGCATCGTGACGCCAACCGCAGATGAGCGAGGCATCGCCTATGCCAAGCAAGCTGCAGCCTCTTCTGCATGTATGAGCCGACAGGTTGGCGCCATCATTGTGGACGCCGACCATTCGGTGATTGGTCAGGGGTGGAATGAAGTGCCGCGTCCTATGGGCGGCGTCTATTCTGAAAGAGATGGCGATCGGGACGCCAGATGCTTTAAGCATGGCACAAAAATCTGCCATAACGATGATCGCAAAGAGAAGCTGTACGTCGAGATAGCACGAGAGTTTGGCGGGCTCCTTTCAGGAGAGGCGTTCGAGCGGGCAATCCGGGCGGTCCTGGAAGCCGAAGGTGCGTCCCCAGAAATCGCACGAAAAATTGTTGCAGCGGCACAAGTCGAAACAAATGGCGAACATATTCGATCTGTGCTACGAAAAACAGGCGTGAAGTCGCTTATCGAGTTTAGCCGTTCGGTTCACGCTGAAATGGCGGCGATTGTCGATGTTGCTCGAACGGGTCGAGGAGGTGTGAAAGGCTCAACGATGTTTGTGACCACCTTTCCCTGCCACAACTGCGCGAGACACATCATCGCTTCAGGAGTTGAGAGGGTGGTCTACATTGAGCCCTATCCGAAAAGCCTGGCGATTGACCTGCACGACGATGCCATCCACGATCTGACTTTTACCGAGAAGCACGAGGGTGACTCGAAAAGAGTGCGGTTTGAACCATTCGAAGGCGTTGGCCCCGCTCGATATTTTGCGGTCTTCCTGATGGAAGACGAACGGAAGGAAAGCGGAAGGTACAAAGACCGGCAGCCAAGTCAAAAGCTGCCTGCAGATGCGGAGAGCCTCGATGCTTTTGCCACGCTGGAAAAGAGGGTGATTGAGCACCTACAAGACATTGAAAGTTCGGAGGGGAATCGAACATGAACAAGACCACCAAACGTTCTGACCAGCGGCAGATGAATATGCTTCTGCCAATTGAAGGAAAGTCCGTCACTAAGACAGCGGCGACAACTGTGGCCTATCGATCCAAAGAATTTTACGATATTCGAGAGAAGCTAGTGAAGTCTCTGCCTTCCAAGAAATAGGCAAGTTGAACTTCTCTGTGAGTCCGCCTTTCTCACTCGAACCACGCTAGCCAACTCATTTGTTGGCATCCAAGTTTCGAAAATAAATCTGTGAAAAAATAAAAAACGCAATAAACACAGGGTTATATGGTTAAAGCGGCCCCTCTTCTGGGCACCACTTCTCAGTTTGATGTCCGTTGATGCGCCGTCGAGCGAAACCTCGCGGTTTTTTTTTTTTGAACAGAAACCGCCCCGGTGGTGAGGCCGGGGCGGTCTGTTAATCTTGGGCTGGTGAGGCTTAAGCGCCGGCGCGTTCCGGGCGGCGCGAGCGGTTGCCGCCGCCTTGACCCGGACCGCCGCGGCGAGCCTGGCCGCCGGGCTTGCCGCCGCCGGAGGTGCGCTGGAAGTGGCCGCCCGTACCGGACGAACGCTCGCCGCCAGCGGCAGCTCGCTCACCATTGCCGTGCGCCTTGCGTTCACCGTCACGCTGAGGGCGCCGATCGCCGTGACCCTGGGCGCGGCGTTGACCGCCGCCCTGTCCCAGACCCTGACGGCGGCTCTGTTGTTGCGGTTTGCGCGAGCCGCGATCATCGGCTTCGGATTCCCCGGCCGGGCGCGGCGCCAGTTTGTGGCCGACCAGTTTCTCGATGGCGCGCAGATAATCGCGCTCATCCTTCGAGACAAACGAGATCGCCACGCCGGTGGCGCCGGCGCGCGCGGTGCGGCCGATCCGGTGGACGTACTGTTCCGGTACTTCCGGCAGGTCGAAGTTGATGACGTGGGTCAGTCCGTCGATATGGATGCCGCGTGCGGCGATATCCGTCGCGACAAGAACCGGCACGCGGCCGCCCTTGAAAGCTTCAAGCGCACGCTCGCGCTGCGACTGGCTCTTGTTGCCATGAATGGCCACCGAGTCGATGTCGGCATTCGCCAGACGGCGTACAACGGCGTCCGCGCCATGTTTCGTCCGGGTAAAGACCAGTACGGTTTTCACTTCCGGCTTGCGGATCGTTTCGACCAGCAGTGCCTGTTTCTCGCCCTGGTCCACGAAGGAGATGCGCTGCTCGACCTTGTCGGCGGTTGCCGATGGCGGTGCAACGGCAACCTGCGCCGGGTCGCGCAGGAACTGTGCCGCGAGGCCTTCGACGAGTTTCGGCATGGTGGCTGAGAAGAACAGCGTCTGGCGTTTCGCCGGCACATGTTTTGCGATCGCGCGCAGCGCGTGGATGAAGCCTAGGTCCAGCATCTGGTCAGCTTCGTCGAGCACGAGGACTTCAACGTCCTTGAGGCCAACCGCGCGCTGTTCGATAAGGTCGATCAGGCGGCCGGGCGTTGCGATGAGCACGTGCACGCCGCGCTCGAGCTTGCGGATCTGCGGGCCGATCTTGGCGCCGCCGCAAACCATCGCGATGCGCAGGCCGAGGCCGGCGCCGTAGGTTTCGAACGAGGCCGCGATCTGTCCGGCCAGCTCGCGCGTGGGTGCCAGCACGAGAACGCGCGCGCCCTTGTGCGGTGCGGGCCCCTGGTTGCGGAACAGCTTGTCGAGGATCGGGGCAGCGAAGGCCAGTGTCTTGCCGGTGCCGGTCTGGGCGAGGCCCATGACATCGCGGCCCGACATGATCAGCGGGATCGCGCCGGCCTGGATCGGGGTAGGGGTGGTGTAGCCAGCAGCGGTCAGCGCAGATTCAACGCGCGGCGCCAGGCCGAAGGATTGGAAATTGGTCATGTGTACTTTCAAAAATGCTTTGCGCCCGGCGCGGGTCTCGCGCTGGGAAGCGGGTTCTAACGACCCGCGTGAAGAAGGGCGCCTTGGGCTCAAGATGTGTCTGTAAGGAGGGCCTCGGTTCGACGGTCGTACCGTCGCGCCAGCTCACGCTGTCCCTGCAAGGCGGCCAAAGCTGCCCAGACGGGGCCCCCTTGCGCCTTAACCGGCGCAAAGTCAAAGGGTTTTCCACAGCTCCGCCACGGGGCGCCGGTTTTTCCGTTAACGGAGCACCGCGCCGCGTTGTCTAGTGGCCCGCCTTGCGCGCGGCTTCCTCCAGGCCGGTTTCGAGCAGTCTCAGCGCGGCGGCGCGTGCGCGGCCCCTGGGTTTGCCGAGGAGTTCGCTCAAGGTCGGTCCGAACAGGCCGACGCCGATGGCCAGGATCACGCTGACGAGGATGGCATCTTCCAGACGCGCCTCGTCGGCCTCTTCCGCGCCGATCTTCAGCCGGATGACGGTCTGCACTGCCTCGCGCACGGTCCGCAGGCGCCGTGATTCGTCCGTTAGTTCCAGCCAGGCGGCCAGGCGTGCTGCGCCTTTGGTTTCGAATGCGTCGAACAGGTTCTGGATCGCCGCGGCCCGGGCGGCGCGAGGATCGTCTGGCACGTCCATCGCCATCAGGCCGGACACAAGTTCGGCGATCATCTTCTCCATCAACGCCGCCTGAACGCCGTCGATCGTGCCGAAATGGTGCAGCACGGTCGCGTTGGCGACGCCGGCTTCCTTCGCCACGTCCGCCAGCCGCAGCGACTGGGGCCCCTGACCCACCAGCAGGCGCTCGGCGGCAATCAGGATGTTCTCGCGCGAAGCCTCGGGCGAGCGGCGGATCCGGGGGGGTGTGCTTTTGCTTATCGACATTTTTGTCAGTAACTGCTATATAGCCTTCAATTCCGTTGAGACTATGCGCCCAAACTCACCCATGTCAGCAGGATTTCCGCGATGATCGGCAAACTTACCCCCGAAGATGTCACCATCCTTCCCCGTGACCTCCATTTCGATGTGTCGAGCGCCAAGACCGGCCACTGGCTTGATGGCGACCCGGTCGGCACGGCGATCCTGAACACGCTGTCGCTGACCTTCCCGGACGGGGAGCGTCTCTTCATGGATGCGGTTCGCGCCTACAAGGACAAGCTGTCAGGCAAGCTGGAACAGGACGCCAGGGATTTCATTGCGCAGGAAGCGATCCACTCGCGCGAGCACCACCTTCTCAACCGGGCCATCGACCGGACGAAATATCCGGTGGCGCGCATCGAGGCCCAGATCCGGGAGCGGATCGCCTATTCGCGTTCGGCCGGCCCGATGCGCATGTTGATCGCCACCATCTGCCTTGAGCACTTCACCGCCATGCTCGCCGACATGTTCGCCGCGCATGACGACATGTTCTCGGAGACCGACCGCTCGATCAAGGACATGTGGCGCTGGCACGCAATGGAAGAGACGGAGCACAAGGCGGTCGCCTATGATGTCTACGTCGTCGCCACGAAAGACTGGTCTGGTTTCAAACGCTACATGCGCCGCTCGGTCGCGATGTTGCTGATTTCGTATTTCTTCAGCCGCAACATCACGACCTATGCGTCGTGGATGCTCGAAGCGGACGGCTATTCGCCGAAGGAAGCGAAGAAGGCCGTGAAGAAATTTCTCTGGAACGATCCGGCCTTTTTCGGCCGCGGCTGGAAACTCTGGATCACCTGGTTCAAGCCGGGCTTCCATCCATGGGACCATGACAACCGCGCCCTGATGGCGGACTGGCAGGCCGAGTTCAATCTCGTCGCAGCGGAATAGTCCGCCTGCGGCCTATCGGTCCAGAACCACGAGCCGTTCGCCGAGCGCCTCGATGGCCTGTTCCGGTGTCGAGACGTGGACGAGGCTGGCGCGGAACTCCTCCGGTATGAAGCCGCCGACGATAATGTGTTCCATCAGCTCGAAGAAGGGCGCCCAGAAGCCGTCTTCATCCAGGAAAGCCATCGGCTTGGCGTGCAGTCCGAGGCGGGCCCAGGAGAGGATCTCCACCGCCTCTTCGAGCGTGCCGATCCCTCCCGGCAGCACGATGAAGGCTTCGGCCTCCTCGAACATCATCATCTTGCGCGTGTGCATGTCGTCGACGATGCGGTGTTCGACGTCGGTATAGATCCGCTCCTTCTGGAGCAGAAATTTCGGCATAATGCCCAGTACCTCGCCGGACGCCGCGTGCGCCGCCTTGGCACAGGCCCCCATCAGGCCGACGCCGCCCCCGCCATAGACCAGCCGGATGCCGCGCCCGGCAAGTTCCCGGCCAAGGGCTTCGGCAAGGCGAA
The DNA here is from genome assembly GCF_016125515.1 of Hyphomonas sp. Classification (GTDB taxonomy): domain Bacteria; phylum Pseudomonadota; class Alphaproteobacteria; order Caulobacterales; family Hyphomonadaceae; genus Hyphomonas. The sequence goes on along the minus strand of NZ_WGLO01000007.1, from coordinate 64,097 downwards.
TGTATTTGGCGTTCACGGCGCTGGACGCGCCGCAATACACGCAGATGGACTTTATTGCGGTCGGGGAGGGGGAGGATTTCAGTGAGGTCATGACCCTAGGTGATAGGGGGCGTTGGCGGCTTCGGCCAGACGGTTTCTCAGCTTCTGTTCAGGCGATCTTCGGGGGTGGGTTTCGCTTTTGAACGTTCCACGCCATATGGCGTGAATGAGTTCTTCTGCACACGCCGCCGCGGCGCCCGAAAATCACGACCGGATCGACAGCGCCGATGGTGGCCTCTGGGCCTCCATCCTCAGGATCCTCAAGCTGCTTGCGCGGCCCGAACTGGCCAAATGGCGCGTCATCATGGCGCTCGCCGTGCTGCTCACGCTGGCGGCCTCGGTGCTTGAGGTCGTCTCGCCGCTGGTCATGGGCCATGCCATCAACCAGGTCGCGGACAAGGGGCCGGAGGGCGGCTTCGCCATTGCCGCCCTGTGGCTGACCTACGGTCTCGCCATCCGGTTCCTAGCCGCCGGCCTGCCGCAGGCGCGCGACTGGCTGTTCGCCCCGGTCAGCCAGGACGCCCAAAGGGTCGCGAGCGTCGATGCCTTCGGCCATGCCCTCGGCCTGTCGCTGAACTTCCACCAGACCCGGCGCACCGGCGCCCTCAACCGTGTCATCGAACGCGGCGCCGGCGCGATCGACTACCTGATCCGCTTCCTCGCCTTCAACATCGGCCCCACGCTGATCCGCCTCGTGCTGGCCTCCATCGCGCTGGGCATCGCCTATGACTACCGCCTCGCGCTGATCGCGGTGGCGACTATTGCGCTCTATGTGGTCTGCACGGTGATCATTACCGAATGGCGCGTACGCCAGCGCCGGCGTATGAACGAGGCCGACACGCATTTCCGCGCCACCTCGGTCGATATCCTGACGAACTTCGAGACGGTGAAGTCCTTTGCCGCCGAAGAGCGCGAGACCGGCCGCTTCGATCGGGCGATGGCAGACTACAACGTCCACTATGTCGACACCGTGCGCAGTATGTATGTCCTGAACACCGTGCAGGCGTTGGTGATGAACCTGGGCCTGCTCGCGGTGATGGCGCTGTCGGCCCTGAACGTCATCGAGGGCCGCATGCAGATCGGTGACCTCACCGCCGTTATGCTGATGCTTCTGTCGCTCTACGCGCCGCTGAACATCCTCGGCTGGGCCTGGCGGGAGATCAAACAGGGCGCGGTCGACCTCGAAAAGCTCCACGGTCTCTTGGCCATGGTGCCGGAAGTGCAGGATGCGCCGGATGCAAAGCCGCTGGTCAAGCCTCAGGGGCGGGTCACGTTCGACAATGTCTCCTTCAACCATGAAGGCCGATCTGTCGGTGTACAGAATATCAGCTTCGACGTGCCCGCCGGCCGCAAGATCGCCTTCGTCGGCACATCGGGCGCGGGCAAATCGACCCTGCTGAAGCTGCTCTTCCGGTTCTACGACACTGATTCCGGCCAGGTCCTGATCGACGGGCTGGATGTGCGCACGCTGCAGCAATCGTCGCTGCGTGCCGCGCTGGGGCTCGTGCCGCAGGATGTGGTCCTGTTCAACGACACGATCCGCGCCAACATCGCCTATGCCCGCCCCGGCGCCTCGCACGAGGAAATCCGCGAAGCCGCCCGTCGCGCCCAATTGCTCGATTTCATCGAAGCCCAGCCTGATGGCTGGAACACCCGCGTCGGTGAGCGCGGCCTGAAACTTTCCGGCGGTGAAAAGCAGCGCGTGGGCATCGCCCGCGTCGTTCTGGCCGATCCTGCCATTCTCGTCCTCGACGAGGCCACCAGCGCGCTCGACAGTGCCACCGAAGCCGCCGTCCAGGACGCCCTGGAGGAAGCCTCCACGGGCCGCACGACGCTGATGGTGGCGCACCGTCTTTCGACCGTGATCTCCGCCGACGAGATCATCGTTCTCGAAGCGGGACGTGTCATCGAGCGTGGTAACCATGCCGCGCTGCTGGCAAAAGGCGGCAAATATGCTGATATGTGGCAACGTCAGGCCCGTAGCACGGAAGCTGCATTGGCCATTGGCTGAGCCTTGAGGCCGGGAAGGGAGCGAAAGAGATGTCCGACGAATTCGAGCGCCGCCCCATGCCGTGGCTGAATTTCATGCTGGATTGGGAAGGCGTGGCCGCTGCGGCGGGCGCGTTCCTTGCCGCGTTGCTGCTCGGCTGGATCTGGAGCCCGTTGTTCTGGGTCGGTTTCCTCCTGGTGCTGGGTTCAATCGCCGCCGGCCGCTGGTCGCGCCGGTCTCCGCCAGACGTGGCAGACGGCGTTGTCGCGCCGTGCGACGGCGTGGTAGTTTCCATCGAACGGAGCGAACCGCCCACGGCGCTGCGCATGTCATCGGACAATCTCGTGCGCGTGCGCATCGCCTCGTCGCCGGTCTCCACGAACAAACTCTACACCCCCATCGCCGGCGGTGTGGACCTGATCAGCGTGGCGCAGGGTGAGCCGTCGGTTCCGATGGCCCTGCGGCCCGACGATGAAGGCCTGACGCGCGCCTATGTGACGTTCGAAAGCGCCGGTGAGCGCGCCGGCGTGGCGCTGGCCACCGGCGGCCTCGGCCCGCGCATCGATCTCGATATCGAAACCGGCGATGTGGTCCGTCTCGGCCGCGCTTTCGGCACGCGCCGACTCGGCGGTTGGTGCGACCTGTACCTGCCCGCAGGACTCAGCGTTGTCGTCTGGCCGGGCCAGACGTTGGTCGGCGGCGAAACCGTGATCGGTCGCATGCGTTCGAGCGGCGACGACGCCTTTGTCATCGATGCAGACGAGGCGGATGCGCCGGAACCCCGGCGCGAGACCTTAGCGGCAGCGGCGGCTGCCCCCACCACCGCTGCAGCTGCAGCTGCAGCTGCAGCGACCGCTGACGCCCCCGCTGAAGAGGACTACTTCGACGATTATCCGGAGCCGGATGAAGTCGAGGCCCCCGAAGACCCTGCCGCCATCTTCGCGCGCCTGCGCGAAGCCGCCCGCAAGCATGGCGAGAGCGATTAGTCTTCCTCAGGCGGCTGGTTTGCGTTCATCCATTTGAGCAGAGGGCGCATGGGTAGCACCCATCCAATTCCGGCGACAATGAAGAACACCGGCTGCACCCAGCGCGGCAGTCCGGTCAGGTGCGTGCCCAGCGTGCCCGCCGCCCAGATCCAGAAAGCCAGGAAGGCCAGCATGACGGTCACGGCGATGGCTTTGCGCATGGGATGAACTGCCTCCGGGCCGGGTGTGCGACGTTGGCGCCTCTTGATCGTGCGCGTTGCCGGGTGATCTAGGCCGCATGACAACAAACACAATTTCGCCTGTTGCCGCACGCTGGATCCGCGCCTGGCTGATCCTGCTCGGCCTCTTGGTTTACGGCACGATTCTGGTGGGCGGCGCCACGCGCCTGACAGATTCCGGCCTTTCGATCACGGAATGGCAGCCCCTCAAGGGCGCCCTGCCGCCGATGGACACGGCCACCTGGCTGGCCGAATTCGAGAAGTATCGCGAGACCACCCAGTACAAGCTGCAGAATGCCGGCATGACCCTGTCGGAATTCCAGTTCATTTACTGGTGGGAATGGGCGCACCGCCAGCTTGGCCGGTTCATCGGCCTGGTCGCTGTCGCCGGCCTCGCCGTGTTTGCCGCCCGGCGCTGGCTGGGCAACGGGCTTGGCTGGAAGCTGCTGGGCCTTGTCGCCCTGGGCGGCCTGCAGGGCGCCATTGGTTGGTGGATGGTCTCCAGCGGCATGGGCGACACGGACCGTGTTTCGGTCGCGCCTTACCGCCTGATGACGCATTTCAGCCTCGCGCTGCTGATCCTGTGCGTCATCACATGGCTCTGGCTGTCGCTCGGCCGGCAGGTGCGCCCCGTCGCGCCGGGACGGACCCGGCCGGTCGCCATCGGCCTTTTGGCGCTGATCTTCCTGCAGATGGCGGCAGGCGCGCTGGTCGCGGGCCTTGATGCCGGCCGCACATATAATGACTGGCCGCTGATGGCGGGGGAATTGTTCCCCAGTCAATATATCCAGTCAGATCTGGGCGTGCGCAGCTTCTTTGAAGGCCGTGCCGCCACCCAGTTCAACCACCGTTTCCTGGCCTACACGCTTTGGGCTGTCAGCCTGTTCGCGGCCTGGCGCTACCGGTCGACGCTGGTGGCCCGTCCGTTCATCGTGCTGGCCGCGCTGGTCAGTGCCCAGGCCTTCTGGGGCATCCTGACCCTGCTGCATGCCGCGCCCCTGACGCTGGCTCTGGTGCATCAGGGGCTCGGCGTGATTGTGACACTCGCCGCCGTTTACCTTGTGTGGCGCGCGTCGGCGGAGCCTATTCCTCAATCGGCTTGAGGGTCACTTCGCTGGGGTCGATGAACACGACCCGGTGCTCGCCCTCGGTATTCTCGCCGGCCACGACCACCACGCCGCCCGGGAAACCGCCGGCAGGCAGGGTGCCCAGTGCCGTTATGGCGGTGGGGTTGAGCGGGGCGGGGATAGTGATCCCGTCGCGCACGCGCACGTCCGAGGTCGTCATCCCGTAATCGGTCGAGATCTGGATCGGTTTGCCGTCTTCCAGCGACAGCAGGGCCGAATACTGGCCCCGGGTCAGCGAAGCGGCGCCGATGGCCACCGGCGAGGCGACCAGCGTGTCATAGGCGAAAACGCAGGATTTGATGGGGAAATCCGTCTCGGTGGCGGCTTCTGGAAGCCAGGTCAGGTCGCCATTGTCCGCTTTCAGCACGCCCGTGGTCAGCGACCGGTTGTTGGTCAGCGTCCAGTAGGCGATCCGGATCAGCCCCTGCGTGCCGGCTTCGCCCGAACAGAGCCCCTGGATCGAACGGTCTTCCGGGATGGGCAGGTCGATCTGGGTGGGGGCCATCAGGCCGGGGGTATAGATATAGCCCTTGAGCTCTCCGGCCTCGGTGACGCCAGGAAACAGGGTCAGGGAGCTGTCATCGACGGTCGTGTAGCGCCCGTCGGCAATGGCTTTCAGGCGGAACAGGGCCGGTTCGCCGATCCGTTCGCCTTCCATGTCGAAAAACTCGAGTCCGCCCCGTTCATAGGCCACCGCCAGGAGGGCCCCCGAGCCCGAAGACATGGCCACGCTCTTGACCGGACCTGAGAGGGCACGGGTCGACCAGACGGCCGGAAGCTCCAATCCTGCAGCAATTGGGGCAGCTTGAGGGGGGGCTTCGGGGGTCTTTTCACCGCGGGAACAGGCCGCCATGCCAAAAAGCAGGATGGCCCCGGCAGCCGCGTTGACAAAGGGAGAAGCGGCGACTAAACGCCAGCCCTTAATTTGCATTCCTGGAACTCCGAAATTGAGAGGCTCTGAGCAGAGCGATGAAAACCTATAACGCACCCGTCGGCGTGGAAACTAATTGGGTCGTGATCGACGCGACAGATGTCGTCGTCGGACGCCTCGCTTCTTACGTCGCCAAACGTCTTCGCGGCAAGCATCGGCCTGACTTTACTCCGCATGTCGACACAGGCGATCACGTCGTTGTTATCAATGCCGAGAAAGCCGTGTTCACCGGCAACAAGCTGACCGACAAGGTCTACCACCGCCACACCGGCTATGCTGGCGGTATCAAGACCACCACGGCAGGCAAGATCCTGTCCGGTCGCTTCCCGGAGCGCGCACTCGAACTGGCCGTGAAACGCATGATGCCGCGTGAAAGCGCGCTGTCGCGTCAGCAGTTCGGCAAGCTTCGCATTTATGCCGGCGCGGAACACCCGCACGTCGCCCAACAACCCGAGCTCGTCGATTTCAAGTCGATGAACCGCAAGAACTCGAAAACGGCCTGATCCACATGACCGATACCTCTGCTTCCCTGAAAGACCTTGGCGCAATGACCGGCGCTCCTTCGGCAGCTCCCGCTGTGAAGGCTGAGCCCAAGATCGATGCACACGGCCGCGCCTACGGCACCGGCCGCCGCAAGGAAGCCACCGCCCGCGTCTGGATCAAGCGCGGCACCGGCAAGATCACCATCAACGGCCGCGACCAGGAAACCTACTTCGCACGCCCCGTGCTGCGCATGGTCATCGCCCAGCCGCTGATCGAATCCGGCCGCGCCAGCGAGTTCGACGTGATCTGCACCGTCAAGGGTTCGGGCCTCATGGGCCAGGCAGGCGCTGTGCGTCACGGCATTTCGCGCGCCCTCGTGAACTATGAGCCGGGCCTTCGCGCCGTGCTCAAGCCGTTCGGCTTCATGACCCGCGATCCGCGTGTCGTCGAACGCAAGAAGTACGGCAAAGCGAAAGCCCGCCGCAGCTTCCAGTTCTCGAAGCGCTAACCGCACCCGGGATATACCCTTTCTGGCGGGCGCTTCGGAAACGAGGCGCCCGTTTTGTTTTTGCCCTGAACTCAGAGGAGTGGGCGCATGATACCCAAGGTTTTCATTGACGGTGAAGCGGGCACGACGGGCCTGCAGATTGCGGCCCGGCTGAAGGCCCGCACCGATATCGAGCTGCTGTCGATCGACGAAGCCAAGCGCAAGGACATCGAGTCGCGCGCCGCACTGATGAACAAGTCCGACGCGGTGATCCTCTGCCTGCCCGATGACGCGGCACGCCTCGCCGTCAGCTTGGTGTCGAACCCCAACACCGTGATCATCGATGCCTCCACGGCGCATCGCACCTCGGCAGGCTGGGTCTACGGCTTTCCGGAAATGGACAAGGGTCAACGCCGCGCGATCGCGGCCTCGACCCGGATCTCGAACCCGGGCTGCTACCCCACCGGCTTCATCGCGCTGGTGCGTCCCCTCGTGGTGTCGGGCCTGTTGCCAAATGACTGGCCGGTCACGGTCAACGCGGTCTCCGGCTATTCCGGCGGCGGCAGGGCGATGATCGCGGAGTTCGAGGATCGCCAGACCGAAGACAATTACCGCATCTACGCCCTCGGCCAGGCGCATAAGCACCCGCCGGAGATGAAGAAACATGCGGGCCTCAGCCATCTGCCGATGTTTCTGCCGGCGGTCGGCCGGTTCGCGCAGGGCATGATCATCGAAGTGCCGCTGCCGCTCTGGGCCTTGCCGAAAAAGCCGAAGCGCGCGGCCGTGCACAAGCTGCTCGAGTCCACTTACGCTGCCGAGCCCTTTGTGCGCGTCGTGCCTCTGGCCGAAGGTGATGCCATCAAGACGCTGGACGCCGAAGGCTGCAACGACACCAACCGGCTCGAGCTCTACGTGTTCGGAACAGACGATCAAGCGCGCCTTGTCGCCCGGCTCGACAATCTCGGGAAAGGCGCCTCCGGCGCGGCGGTGCAGAACCTTAACATCGCGCTCGGCCTGGACGAAGGCGCAGGTCTGGTCGCTTGATCCGCGCCTGCGCCCCAATTACGGTGAGTTTTCAGGGGCTTCACGAGCTTAGGAGAGGCATGTCATGACCCGGCGCCGCGGTCCGAAGCTCAGCGCCAGCCGGCTGGCGAAATGGCTCGGCCGGCGGGTCGAACAGGCCTTGACCGCCCGCAAGGACACTTATGTGTTCCTGTCCCCGCCGTACACGGACAAACAGACCGTGCTGAACCGCATCACGAAGGCGCGAACGACTTTCCGGATCCGTAGCAAGAGCGACCTGTCGATCGCCAAACAGATCTTCCAGTCCGAAGATTACCGCCTCGAACGCCTCGCCCGCCATCCGGATATCCGCGCACGCTATGACGCGCTGGTCAAGGCTGGCAAAACACCACTGATCGTCGATTGCGGCGGGAATATCGGCCTGTCTTCCTTGTATTTTTCCGAGCATTTTCCCAAGGCCCGCATCGTCACCGTGGAGCCGGGGGACGACAATTTCGCCACCCTGTCCGAAAACTGCCGTGGGCGGAATATCATTCCCGTGCAGGCTGCGATTGCTGCCGAGGCCAGCGTCGGCCGTGTTGTCGATATCGGCCGCGGAACCGCCGCCCTGCAAGTGGTGCCGGATCCCGAAGGTGACCTTGTTTTCACAACGGTGCCGGAGCTGATCACGCAGCATGGCGGCGAAGGTGCGGTGCCTTTCCTGCTGAAGGTCGATATCGAAGGGTTCGAGCATGATCTCTTCTCGCGTCCTGCCCCCTGGCTCGACGATTTTTATGTCGTGGTGATGGAGCTGCACGACTGGATGATGCCGGGCGAGGCGCGCTCCGGGAATTTCCTGCGCGCGATTGCGCCGCTCAATCGGGATTTCGTGCATATCAACGAGAACATCTTCTCGATTGCGAACCGAGCTCCGTCCGTAGACTAACGGGCTTCAGGCGGTCGCGGCGGCACGCAAGCCAAGCTTGGCGGCGCGGACCTCAGCATAGAATTCGGTGATAGCGGCGATGCCGGCAGCGCGGTCGAAGCGGGTCATGTCATATCTGTCACGCGTGACCTGGCCGGAAAGCTTGGCGGTGAGGCGCTCCGTGATGCGCGCGGCGAGGATCCCGGCATCGCCTTCCGGATAGCGGTTGTCCGACCGGTCGCGGAAGATTTCCTGGAACCCGTCAACATCCGAGACGAGCAGCGGCGTATCGCAGGCCATCGCCTCGAGACAGACGAGGGAGAAGGGTTCGTTGCGCGAAGGCATGACGAGCAGGTCTGCCGCGCGGTACCAGTCGGCGGGCGCTTTCGAATAGCCCATGAAGACGATACGGTGGTCACCTGCCGCCATCGCTTCGAGCGCCGCGCGCTCCGGTCCGTCGCCGACGATGGCGAGGCGGGCCTCCGGATTGGCGACCTGCCGAAAGGCGCGGATCAGCGTGTCGACGCCCTTCACCGGATCGAGACGGCCAACGAAGACCACGAGCGGCGTCGCGGGGCCAGCGCCTGCTTCTCCACGGCGGGCTTCGGCGGCGCCCGGCGGCGAGGCTTTCAGGGCGGGTGTCCAGTTGTTTACTTTCCTGACCGGGCCGCTGAAAGCCTTGGTGCCGTCCATCTGCCAATCGGCGAGGGCGTGAATGCCGTCGACATGCGCCATGGCGTTCGCCTTGAAGCGGATGTGCAGAGAGGAGACAACCGGCGGGCGCGCGGGCATCAGGCGCAGCCACTTCACGGCCTTGCCGCCATGCGTGTGGAGGATGTCGCCCTTCAGCCGCGCCAGCGTCGTGATCAGGCCCAGCGCGTAGATTCCGCCGTAAGTCACCGCCGCCACTTCCGGTGGCTTCAGGTCCAGCGACGTGCCGGGCGATTCCGGCAGGACCACAGTCACATCATGCCCCAGCGCCACCTGTCCCGCGGCCAGATCGAAGGCATACCGGTTCGCGCCGGAAATGGCGGATGTGGAACAAACGTGAAGGATTTTCATCAGGGCGGGCCTATCGATGCGCCGCGTGCCGGCGTCTGCTGCAACCTCACCTTGCACATTCCTGCGCAGGTCTCAATTCGCGTTGATGCCGCAAATGCAGTTGGAGGCAGGGCTCAGACCGGCGGCAGTTTGATGTCCGCCAGACGCACGCGGGCATAGCTGCCGGGCGCCGCGCCAAGGCCCATGTCCTTGGGCTCGACGCCCTTCACCTTGCGGCCCGATTTCGGGCGCAGCCAGTCCCACCAGGTAGGCCACCAGCTGCCGCCCGTCTCCGTGGCTCCTTCGAGCCACACATTTGCCGAACCGGCCTCAAGGCTGGGATTCGTCCAGTGCTGGTATTTCTTCGCGTCGGGATGGTTCACCACCCCGGCAATGTGGCCCGAGCCGGACAGCACGAAACTCGCATCGCCGCCATAGAGCTTCGCGGTGCGGAAAACGCTTTCATAAGGCACGATATGGTCGTCCTTGGACGCTTGCAGCATCACTGGGATCTTCACATCCTTCACGCTGACCTTTTGTCCGAGTACGGTGTACTCGCCCTTGGCCAGACGGTTCTCGGCGTAGAGTTCCTTTAGGTAACGCCGGTGCACCGGGCCCGGAATGTTGGTCTGGTCGGCATTCCAGTAGAGCAGGTCGAACGGCCGGGGCGGCTTGCCCAGCATGTACATGTCCACAACGTAACGCCACACGAGGTCGATCGGGCGCAGCCAGTTGAAGGTCTCGTACATTTCCTTGCCGGGCATGATGCCGCCATGCTCGTCGATCAGGCCGTACACATAATCCCGGCCCGGACCATCGGTGAACACTTTCAGGTCGCCCGCAAGTTCGAAATCCGATTGCGAGGCGAAGAAGGTCGCCGAGGAGATCTTGTCATAGCCCGTCGCCGCCATGTGGGCGAGGGTGGAAGTGAGCAGCGTGCCGCCGATGCAATAGCCGACTGCGTTGAGGGATTTGGCGCCGGAGGCCTGCAGCGCCGCTTCCACGGCTGCATAGATGCCCTTCTTGGCGTAGTCGTCCCACTCGTAATCCTTGGTCACCTTGTCTGCCGATCGCCAGGACACGACGAACACGGTCAGGCCCTTGTCGACGAGCCAGCGGATCATCGAATTTTCCTCACGCAGGTCGAGGATGTAAAACTTGTTGATCCAGGGCGGGAAGATCAGCAGCGGCTTGGAATACACCATCTCCTGCGTCGGCTTGTACTGGATCAGCTCGATCAGGTCGTTGCGGAACACCACTTCGCCGGGGGCGGTGGCGATGTTCACGCCCAGCTCGAACGGCGTTTCGTCCGTCTGCGAAATGTACAGCTTGCCATTGCCCTTGCGCACGTCCTCACGCGCCATGCGCAGGCCGGCCAGCACGCTTTCGCCGCCGCTCTCGATGAAAGTGCGCAGCGCCTCGGGGTTGGTTCCGAGGAAGTTGGTGGGCGAGAGGCTTTCGGTCAGCAGCTGCATGAAGAAACGGGCACGCAGCTGAACGGCCGGATCCATGCCGCTGGCGCGGTCTGCCAGGCTGTTCATCCAGTTCGAATTAACCTCAAAGGCCTTGCGGATGAACTTGAAGGCCGGGTTCACCTGCCATTCGGGGTCGGCGAAGCGTTTGTCCTTTTCCTTCGGCGCTTCCTGCGACAGCGTCTCGGTCATCATTTCCTGCCAGAGCTTCATCCAGCCCTGCATCAGGTCCAGATTGGCCTGCATTAGGGCCTGGGGGTTCATGGCGAGGTTCATGCCGACCTGCCGGAAGGCGTCGGTGGCGCCCATCGGGTCGCCTTTTGTCACTGTGGCGAGGGGGCCGGAGCCGGTCATGACCTCGGTCATCAGGGCCTGGGACTCGGTATTTGCCAGCGCGAGCGTGGTCATCAGCACCTGCCAGCGCGCCGGATCCTGCGCTGCCATCAGGGCAGCCAGCGGCTCCGTTCCGGTTGTGGGTGGCTTGGTACTGCTCATTGGTCTTGGTTCTGCCCCGATTTTCAGGCTCATCTATTCATCACAATGTTTGTGATTTAATGAGATTAACCATGAAAAACACGGCGATTCTCCTATGTGGCGTGCCACTTCTGCTGGCATCAGCGTGCACTTCTTCGTTTTCGAAGGTGCGCGCCGCCATTAACGAAGCGCCGGAATGGTACGATGCCCGACGCACCGAGATCCGGGGCGAGGGCTATCCGGACGTGATCGATATTCCCACGATTGAAGCCAATTGGAAGCCTGACGCTGCGCTACTGGCCTCCGGTGACACGATGGCGATCCTCCAGGCCACCTTCGATAACGACCCCAGGGCCCGCGTTTCGTTAACGGGCACCGCCGATATCCTTGCCATCGCGGCTGAAATCCGGGCCGAATTCGATCCCCCCTTGCCAGAGGCGGGCTTCCTGACCGAAACGGAGATTGCGGCGATCCGGGAGAGTTTCAACGTGCCGCGCGTAACCGAAGGCCTGATGGGGCAACAATGAACACCGATTTTCACAAGATCCGCCGCCTGCCGCCCTACGTTTTTGAACAGGTCAACCGCACCAAGGCCGCCCTGCGCGCCAAGGGCGCCGACATCATCGATCTCGGCATGGGCAACCCGGACCTTCCGACGCCCAAGCATATCGTCGACAAGCTCGTCGAGACCGCCCGCAAGCCGGACGTCAATGGCTACTCCGCCTCGCGCGGCATTCCGGGCCTGCGCCGTGCACTGACGGATTACTACAAGCGCCGCTTTGACGTGGCGCTGGACAAGGACCGCGAAGTCATCGTCACGCTCGGCTCGAAGGAAGGCTTTGCCAACCTCGCCCAGGCGATCAGCGCGCCGGGCGATGTCATCCTCGCGCCCGATCCGTCCTATCCGCTCCACCATTTCGGCTTCATCATCGCCGGCGCCTCGATCCGCGGCGTGCCGGCGCATACGCCGGAGCAATACCTGTCCAACCTCGGCCGCGCCGTGCGCTATTCCGTGCCGCCGCCGACCGCGATGGTCCTCTGCTTCCCGTCGAACCCGACGGCCGCCGTCTGCGACCTCGATTTCTACAAGGACGCAGTCCAGTTCGCGAAAAAGCACGATCTCTGGATACTGTCGGACCTCGCCTACAATGAAATCTACTTCGAAGAGCCCACGCCCTCGATCCTGCAGGTCGATGGCGCGAAGGATATCGCGGTCGAGTTCACCACCATGTCGAAGACCTATTCGATGGCCGGCTGGCGCATCGGCTTCGTTGCCGGCAACGAGAAACTCATCGCCGCGCTCGCCCGCGTGAAATCCTATCTCGATTACGGCGCCTACACGCCGATCCAGGTTGCCGCCGCAGCCGCGCTCGACGGTCCGCAGGACTGTGTGGACGATGTGCGCCGCATCTACCGCGCCCGCCGCGACGTTCTGGTCGACAGCTTCACGCGCGCTGGCTGGCCGATCCCCAGCCCGAAGGCGTCGATGTTCGCCTGGGCCCAGATCCCGGAAAAGCTGCGCCACATGGGCAGCCTCGAATTCGCGCTGGCAATGATCAACGAGGCCCACGTCGCCGTCGCCCCCGGCGCAGGCTTCGGCGAGCATGGCGACGAATACGTCCGCATCGCCCTCGTCGAGAACGAACAGCGCATCCGCCAGGCCGCCCGCAACATCCGCAAATTCCTCGCAACGCATGGCGTCAAGGAAATCAAGCCGGTAGCAGCCGAGTAGGGGCCGGCCTCGCCCATGACAGTTAAGCGAACTTCGCGGTCGCGGAGTGTTTGCCGGGGCTTGCCGGGTAAACACTCTCGAAAATGGTCAAGCCGCCAGTCGAGCTCATCCTGAGCGAAGTCGAAGGATCGAGCGGGCTCACAGGCGGTTCCGCGCATGCCCATCCTTCGACTTCGCTCAGGATGAGCTGCTTGCGGCCATCCCGGGCCTTCCCCCCGCGCCCCAAAACCGCTAGGCAGCCGCCGGAGCATTGAACAGCGTACAAGGGGCGCCCCATGGGCCCGTTAAGGATTGGAATTGCAGGTCTCGGCCATGTCGGCGCGGGCCTGATCGAGCTGGTGCAGCGCCAGGACCGCCTTCGGCTGCCCGGGCAGGTCGAGATCGCCGGCGTCAGCGCCCGGTCGCAGAGCCGCAACCGCCCCGTCAGTACCGATGCCTACACCTGGTTCGATGACGCCGCCACGCTGGCCGAAGACCCGAATGTGGACGTGTTCGTGGAGCTGATCGGCGGCTCCGACGGTCCGGCCAAGTTCGCGGTCGAATCTGCCCTCAAGGCCGGCAAGCACGTCGTCACCGCCAACAAGGCCCTGATCGCCAAGCACGGCACCGCGCTTGCCGCGCTGGCCGCCGAGAAGCATGTGGACCTGTTGTTCGAAGCCGCCGTCGCGGGCGGCATCCCGGTCGTCCGTGTGCTGCGCGACAGCCTCGCCGGCGTCGAAGTCAACCGCGTCTCGGGCATCCTCAACGGCACCTGCAATTTCATCACCTCCACCATGCTGGATACCGGCCGCTCGTATGAAGACGTGCTCGCCGAAGCCCAGAAGCGCGGCTATGCCGAAGCCGACCCCACGCTCGACGTTTCCGGCATGGACGCTGCCCACAAGGCCGCCATCCTGTCGGCCATCGCGTTTTCGGCCGATCTCGATTTCTCCAAAGTCGCTGTCCGCGGCATCGAGGAGATCGGCCTGATGGACCTGCGCCTGGCCGACCGTCTCGGCTTCCGCATCAAGCTGATCGCCGAAGGCGTGCTCACCAAGGCCGGCGTCGTCTGCCGCGTCGAGCCGATGGCGCTGCCGATGGCCCACGCGCTCGCGCATGTCGATGGTTCGCTGAACGCGGTGCGCATCGAGGGCGACCCGCTCGGCGCCGTCGTGCTCACTGGCCCAGGCGCCGGGGCCGGCCCCACCGCCAGCGCCGTAATGGGCGATATCGCGAAACTCTTCCGCCCGGCCATCCGCAACGCCTTCGGCCGCGCCCAGCACCACGTCGCCCAGCCCTTCGTCACCGGCGATGACAGCGAGATCGCGCCGTTCTTCCTCCGTGTACGCCTCGCCGACAAGCCGGGCACGCTCGCCGCCCTGACCGAAGCGCTGGCGGAAGAGGGCGTCTCGGTCGACAAGCTGCTGCAGGATTCGGCCGATGAAAGCGGTGCCAGCCCGGTCGCGGTGGTCACCCATCGCTGCCCGCGCGCCCAGATGCAGGCTGCTGTTAACCGTATTGCGAAACTGTCGGTCTCAGTCGAGGACCCGCGCCTCATCCGGATCGAAGCGGCAAGCTAATTGCTTCTCTCAAAAGTTAACTGTCCCAATTTCCTCCCTTGGAGAAAAGAATATGAATAACAAGGATCTGACCCCCGGTCTCGCAGATGCGATGGTCCGCGTCACCGAACTGGCCGCCATCGCCGCCGCCAAGCTGGCCGGCCGGGGCGACGAGAAGAAGGCCGATGCCGCCGCGGTTGACGCGATGCGTTCCGCCTTCAACGAGGTCGAATTCCGCGGCCGCGTCGTGATCGGCGAGGGCGAACGCGATGAGGCCCCGATGCTCTACATCGGCGAGGAAGTCGGCACCGGGAAGGGCCCGGAAATCGATATCGCGCTCGATCCGCTGGAAGGCACCACGCTGACCGCGAAAGCCATGGCCAACGCGCTCGCCGTGCTCGCCATCGCCCCGCGCGGCGGCCTGCTGCACGCGCCGGACACCTACATGGACAAGATCGCCATCGGTCCGGGTTATCCGGAAGGCATCATCAGTCTCGACGAGAAGCCGGCCGACAATATCAAGGCGCTCGCCAAGGCCGCCAAACGCAAGGTCGAAGACATGACCGTCTGCGTGCTCGACCGCCCGCGCCATGAAGACATCATCGAGTCCCTGCGTTCGGCTGGCGCACGTATCGCACTGATCACTGACGGCGACGTCGCCGGCGTCATCGCCACCACCAATTCGCTCACCGGCATCGACATGTATGTCGGCTCCGGCGGCGCCCCGGAAGGCGTTCTCGCCGCCGCCGCCCTGAAATGCGTGGGCGGACAGATGTTCGGCCGCCTCGTGTTCCGCAATGATGACGAGAAGAAACGCGCCACCCGCGTCGGCATCACCGATTTCGGCAAGACCTACGCGCTGAACGAGCTCGCTTCCGGCGACACCGTGTTCTGCGCCACCGGAGTCACGAACGGCACCATGCTCAACGGCGTGCTCTACAAGGACGCCCGCGTCCACACGCACACGCTGGTCATGACGTCCACGGACGGTATGGTCCGCTACGTGCGCTCGGCCCGCAAGGTCTGATTTCCTGAAGTGACGCTAGCCCCTGATCCTGCCCGGCATGGAGCAGGTCAGGATGGGGCATCCCCCCACAATTCAACCGCGTGTCAGAGGCGGATCGAACACGGCATCGTCAAACAGCGCCAGCTGCACGCTGCGGCCGATGCGCTCGGCGCGTTCCATGAAGTAGATCACGGCGTTCGGCGTCTTCGCCGTGTCGATCAGGGTCTGGTGGAACAGCGCCAGCCAGATGTTGAAGTGCCAGTTCTGGATGTGCGTGTGCTTCTTGTGGGCGGGTACGGGCCGGCCGGAATAGCGCCCGGAATTCAGTGCCACGGACGACCAGAAATCCTTCATGCGGGCGAGGTGCGGATCCCAGTCGGTGATTGCCGCGCCAAACACCGGCCCCAGCACAGGATGCGCGCGCACGCGCGTGTAGAACGTGTCTACAAGCGCCCCGATGAACGCTTCGTCGATGCCCATCTCGGCAGCGCGTAGCAGGATGTCCTGACGCCGATCATCGGCGCTCCGCACACGGAATTCAGTCATTGAAGCTTCCTGCCAGCACTGAGGCCAGTGCGGTATAGGTAGTTTCCGAAAGATCCGGTCAAAGACAGCGGGCGAGTACGATATCGTCGTAAAGCCGCTCGCCCACCTGGAATTGCCGCGTGCCTGCCAATTCGAACCCGTGCTTGCGATAGAAGGCCACGGCGCGGTGATTGTCCTGATAGGTTCCGAGTAGCAAGCGCGGCGCGCCGCGCGTGCGGGCATCGCCCACGGCCGCCTCCATCAGCGCTCGCCCGGCGCCCGTGCCATGGAAGCGCGACAGGACATAGATACGCTTCAGCTCCACATCACCGGGTTCCAGCGCGATCGGCAGGTCCGGCGGCAGGTTCACGGCATAGCCGATCGGCGCGCCCGTCTCGGCCAGCTCTGCCAGCCAGACTGACACGTCCGGATCAGCCAGGTAATCCGCATACATCGTCTGCGAATGCTGGCGCGTGCAATGGGCGGCCATGTTCGCGCCGTCGACGATCTCGGTATAGCTCTCTATGAAGGTCGCGACGCCGATATGCGCCAGCCGTTCGGCATCGTCCGCTTCAGCCCGGCGGATCCGGATCGCGGGCGGGGCAGGCGCCTTCTTCAGCGCCAGCAGCGTATCGATAGCCGCAATCGCCTTCGGCAGGCGCGCTTCATAGGGGCCGGTGATCAACACATAGGGTGCGCCCGCTGCCTCGATCAGCTCCACGAACCGCGCATGCATCCAGTCGCGGATCTTTTCGCCGTCGCGCACGCCGTCCTGCACGAAGGGAACGTCCGGTGACGGAATGAGATAGAGGTCCACCTTGTCGCGCGCCCCAATGGCATCGACATCCGGGTGGCGCTTGCTGGCATAGCGCTCGAACCATGTGGCGGTGGCAAACGCATTCGTATCGCAGATCAGCACGCGGTTGGCCTCACGCACCGCGCCATTCTCCCGCCGCTGCTGCTCCTCGGCGATATGGATGAACTCATCATCCGTCCACGTCGGAATCTCGCCCGCCTTGTCCATCGCGGCGATCTTCTTTTCCCAATGCTCGCGGCCGTATTCGGCGACCCACACGGTGTCGTAATGCGCCGCCAGCTGCTCGCACAGCGTCGTCTTGCCAACCGACTCCGCGCCGATCAGGACCACCCGCAGCACGCGCGCGCTCACGGCGTCACCGCCTTGCGCCAAGCAAAGAGGCCCATGGTCGCGAGCCCAAGGAACACCGTATAGAGCAGAGCCGTAAGGTTAAGGTCGCGGGTGACATAAAGCGGGACATAAATAACGTCGGCGAGGATCCACAGGTGCCAGCATTCAAGCTTCTTGCGGCTTTGCAGCCATTGTGCCGCGAGGCTGATGGAGGCCGTCAGGCCGTCCCAGAATGGCGCCGAGCCGCCCACCTTGATCAGCACCCAGCGCAGCGCCAGCGTTGCGGCCGCAATCCCCAGAGCCGTCAGCACCATCTCCCGAACGGAGATCCGGCTGACCTTCAGTTCGGTGCGATCCTTGCCGCCGAACAGCCACAGATACCAGCCGACGAGGTTGAGGACGAAATAGATGACCTGCAGCCCGGCGTCCGCATACAGACGATAGTCGTAGAAGATCCAGGCATAGGCGGCCACGTTCAAGAGGCCGAGCGGGAAGTTCCAAATGTTCTGGCGCACCACCAGCCACACGCAAATTGCGCCGGTCACAAAGGCGGCCGCTTCGAGCGCGCTGGCCGTGCCGGTGTGCCACGCCGCATAGCCGATACCGGCCGTCACCAGTATCAGCAGGCCCGGCAGCAGCAGGGTAAAGGTGGGCCGTGCCGAGGCCTCGCTGTTCATATGGTCCCGCCTCCCCGCCGCTCATCCCGGCGCGCGCCGGGATCCAGTCCTTTCAAACGAATCCATGTTTGGTGCTGGACCCCGACGCGCCGGGGTGAGCGGAAGTTGAAGGCGGCCGCGATCAGGCCTGCGACATAGCCTTTTCGAAGTTCTGCGCAACCTTCTCGATGAAGCCTTCCGTGGTCAGATAACCCTGATCCGGGCCGACCAGCAGCGCGAGGTCCTTCGTCATGTAGCCGGCTTCCACCGTCTCCACGATGGTCTTCTCGAGCGTCTGGGCGAATTTGCGCACGTCCGGCGTCTCGTCCATGCGGCCGCGATGGTCGAGGCCTTGCGTCCAGGCGTAGATCGAGGCGATCGAGTTGGTCGAGGTGGCCTCGCCCTTCTGCCAGTTGCGGTAGTGGCGCGTCACGGTGCCGTGCGCGGCTTCGGCTTCCACGGTCTTACCATCGGGTGAGAGTAGCACGGACGTCATCAGGCCCAGCGAGCCATAGCCCTGCGCCACGGTGTCGGACTGCACGTCGCCATCATAGTTCTTGCACGCCCAGATATAGCCGCCGGACCATTTCATCGCGGCTGCCACCATGTCGTCGATCAGGCGGTGTTCGTAGGTGCCCTTGAAGGCTGCGAACTTGTCCTTGAACTCGGTGTCGAAGACTTCCTGGAAGATGTCCTTGAAGCGGCCGTCATAGGCCTTGAGGATCGTGTTCTTGGTCGACAGGTAGACCGGCCACTGACGCTGGAGGCCATAGTTGAAGCTGGCGCGGGCGAAGTCGCGGATCGACTCGTCGAGGTTGTACATGCCCATGGCGATGCCGGCGCCCGGGAAGTCGAACACTTCCTTCTCGATCACCTTGCCGTCCTTGCCTTCGAATTTCATCGTCAGCTTGCCGGCGCCCGGCACGACGAAATCGGTCGCCTTGTACTGGTCGCCAAACGCATGGCGGCCGATCACGACCGGCTTGGTCCAGCCCGGCACGAGGCGCGGGATGTTCGAGATCACGATCGGCTCGCGGAACACCACGCCGCCCAGGATGTTGCGGATCGTGCCGTTGGGGCTCTTCCACATCTTCTTGAGGCCGAATTCCTCCACGCGGGCTTCGTCCGGGGTGATCGTCGCGCATTTCACGGCTACGCCGTACTTCTTTGTGGCCTCAGCCGCGTCGATGGTGATCTGGTCGTCGGTTTCGTCGCGTTTCTGGATCGAAAGATCGTAATATTTCAGGTCGATATCGAGGTAGGGGTGGATCAGCTTGTCCTTGATGACCTGCCAGATGATGCGGGTCATTTCATCCCCGTCCATCTCCACAACCGGGTTTTTGACCTTGATCTTCGACATGTTCTGGAATCCTTGCGTTGTAACGGTTTGGCCCGCGCTATAGCAGATTGGTTACCCGCGTCAAAAAGGGCAAACGCGCGCAGGAACGGCCCCTGGCCGGGTTGCCTGCGCCGTCCCCGCCAGAGCCCGCTTGACCTCAGCCGCCACCCCCGGCCACAAGCGCAACTGGAGACCTCGCCTTTGGACCGTTTGACTGCCTTCTTCGTCGCCCTGATCGGCTGCCTGTTCACCGCCGGTGGCGCGTTCATCCTGACCCGGGCGGACACGCCGGACCAAATCGTCATGGGCTGGATGATCACGATGTTCTTCGGCGCCTGCGCGATGGTCGGTATCGCCATGTTGTTGCCCGCGCGGATGCCCAAGGCCGGACCGGACGGGCGTATCCTCATTGCGCCCTCGCGGCTGCGCGCCGCCATCTTCACGCTGGCCGGTCTCGCGTTCGCCTTTGCCGGCGGCGTCATCTTCCAGCAGGGCCTCGCCCACGGCTTCACGCTCAAGATGGCCATCGGCAGTCTCGGCGTGCCGTTCGGGCTGGTGACCGCCATCTTCAGTGGCCGTCAGGCACTCTCGCCGAAGCCAATATACATCCTTGACCCGCAGGGCGCCGAAAGCCTCCACGGCATCAAATGGCGCCTCGCTTGGGAAGATATCGCGGGTATCGGCCTCGCCGCCATACGTAACAACCGCTTCCTGGTGTTCGAAACGCGGCCCGATGTTCCCGACCCGCCAGGCCACCTGTCCAGCCTCAATCGCCGCTTCGGCCTGCCGCCCTACGCAATCAGCCCCGGCGCAAGCGGCATTGCGATCGAGCCGCTTGCCGAGCAGGTCTTCGCCTTCTGGGAAGCGCGCAACGGTCCGTCCGGCCAGCCATGACCGCGCCCGCCATCATCCTCCACACGCCCCAGCTTGGCGAGAACATCGGTGCGGCGGCCCGTGTGATGCGCAATTTCGGCCTGACCGACCTGCGCCTCGTCGCCCCGCGCGACGGCTGGCCGAACCCGGCTGCCGAGACCATGAGTGCAGGCGCCTTCGCGGCGGGCGTCAGCGTTTCGGTGCATGACGACCTGGCCGGCGCGCTCGCGGGGCTCACCTGGGTATCGGCCGCCACCGCCCGCCAGCGCGGCGTGGGCAAGCGCGTCACCGATGGTCCCGGCGCCGCCGCCGAAGCCGTCTCCCGCGCCGCTCGCGGCCTCGGCCGGGCCGGCATCCTCTTTGGCGGCGAAAAATCCGGCCTGCCCAACGAGGCCGTCGCCCTCGCCGACGAAGTGATGACCTATCCGGTCGATCCGGCGTTTTCCTCTCTGAACCTCGCCCAGGCGGTCGGCGTCTTCTGCGCCGCCTGGGGCCAGCTGCAGGACACGCATGTCAAACCGGCCAATACGGTCGATCCGCCCGCCAGCCGCGACGATCTCATCCGCATGTTCGAACATTTCGAAGACGAGCTGGACCGCGCCGGCTTCTTCTACCCGCCCGAAAAGACGCCGCTGATGAAGGACAACCTTCGCGCCGCCCTGATCCGCGCCGACTGGACACAGCAGGAAGTGCAAACCTTCCGCGGCGCCATCAAGGCCCTCGCCCTCGGCCGCGGCAAGGCCCGCATCCCCCGCCAGGACTGACGCCTCCCCGGCTCATTCCCAAGCCCAGTCCCGCTCATCACGGCGAAAGCCGGGATGAGCGGGATTCAGAACACATAGAAAAACAAAACCGGCCAGCTATCTCTGCGTCCGGATGCCCGCGCTGGCCTCAGCGCGGGTGCACGATCACGGGCACGTCCTCGTATCCGAGCACGAAGTTGGAGAGCACCCGCGTCGGCTCGCCGACCAGTTCGATCCGGTCAAAGCGCTTGAGGATTTCCTCCCAGAGCAGGCGCAGCTGCATCTCGGCCACGCGGTTGCCCATGCAGCGATGGATTCCGAAGCCGAAGGACAGGTGCCGGCGCGCATTCTCGCGGTCGATCTTGAACGCGTCCGGGTCTTCGATCACCGTATCGTCGCGGTTGCCGGAAGCGTACCACATCACCACCCGGTCGCCCTTGCGGATCTTGTGGCCCTGGAAGTCGACATCCTCCAGCGCGGTCCGGCGCATATGGGCCAGAGGTGTCTGCCAACGGATGATCTCGGACACCATGTTGGGCACAAGGTTCGGATTGGCCCGCAGCTTGTCATACTCGTCCGGAAACTGGTTCAGCGCGATCACACCGCCCGAGATGGAATTGCGGGTCGTGTCGTTTCCTCCGACGATCAGCAGCATCAGGTTGCCCATCAGCTCCATCGGATTGTTCACCATGTCCTTCGTTTCCGGATCATGCGCGAACAGCGAGATGAAATCGAACTTGCGCGGTTCGGCGGCGCGCTGGTGCCAGAGCTTGGTGAAGTAGGCTAGGCACTTCATCAACTCGGCTTCGCGGTGTTTCATGTCGACCTCGACGCCCACTGTTTCAGACGTCGTGGTGACATCAGACCAGTAGGGCAGAAGGTGACGATCCTCGAACGGAAAGTCGAACAGCGTTGCCAGCATCTGGGTCGTCAGTTCCTTGGAGACATGCTCCACCCAGTTGATCCGCTTCCCGGTCGGAAGGTCATCGAGGATATTGTTCACGCGTTGGCGGATCAGTGCCTCGATATCGCTCAGCTGGCTCGGCGCAACGGCCGGCTGGACCGCTTTGCGCTGCACGTCGTGGAGCGGCGGATCCTGCGCAATGAACATCGGCGTGTCAAAATCGGGCGGTGCATCACCGATGACGATACTGTTATAAGACGAAAACTGCCTGTGGTTCGAATCGATAGCTATGATGTCGTTGAACCGGGTGATCGACCAGAAGCCGCCGAACTGGCTTTCCGGACAGTAATGGATCGGCGCTTCCTGGCGCAGCCTGCGGAAATATTCTCCGTGGGCGTTCTGTTGGAAGATCGCCGCCTTCGACACATCAAACGTGTCGAGCGGCAAGCTCCAGGGGTCAGGCACGGAATGTGGCCAAGTTTGCAGTGTGTCTGCCATAGATTTTCCTCCCGGGCCCTCTTTCGGGGCCTCGGGAAAACCATACATCGAACCGGCGCAGGCGGAAACGCTTCAAGCGGCGCCGATTGTGGTGCGGTGCAGCAGACGGTCATGGCCGGCATAGCCGCCGGTCGCCATATGGAGGGTGCAGCGATTGTCCCACATCACCAGCATATCCGGCGACCATTTGTGCCGGTACTGGAATTCCGGCCGGGTCTGCCAGCGATACAGCTCGCCGATCAGCGCGGCGCTGTCATCGGGGGCCAGACCGTCGATGGCGACGATATAGCCGGCCGTTCCGAACAGCGATTTGCGTCCGGTTTCGGGGTGAACCCGGATCAGGTCGTGCAACTGGGTCGCTTCGGCGTCGTCCGAGGGGCGGATGTCCATCGACCGGCCCTTGTCGCCGGCGCCGTAGAAGCCGCTGGGCGCGTAGGCATTTCGGGCGGAATGAACCGCGCGCTTGCCTTCGATCCGTCTGCGAAGGTCGGTCGGCATCTGTTCCAGCGCCATGTACTGGTTGGTGAACAGCGTATCGCCCCCGACCGGCGGGATGGTGATGCCATAAAGGCAGGTGCCCTGCGGCGGTTTCGCCTGGAAGCTCCAGTCCGAATGCCAGCTTTCGGCAAAGATCGGCGCTGTTTCGTCCGCTTTCCGTTTCACCGCAATGATATGGGGATGGCCAGGGATCGGCGCGATGAACGGGTCTTCGCCGAACGGGCCGAAATTCAGTGTGTAGGCCTCCAGCTGGTCGTCGGTCAGCTTCTGGTCCGGAAAGGCCAGAACCTGATGCTCGAGCCAGGCCGCGCGGATCGCCGCGACGGTTGCCGCGTCCACGGGCCTCGAAAGGTCCACGCCGCGTACAGTTGCGCCGCACGCTTGCCCCGAAGAGGTGACTGTCAGGCTCATTATTTCCTCCCACTGTTTTTCCGGACCTTACCACAACGCCCGCGCTCGCCTAGAAAGTCGTCATGAGTGATCTTTTTGAATCCGCCGGCCTGTCAGGAGATGCGCCGCGCCCCCTGGCGGACCGGCTGCGGCCGAAAACCCTTCGGGAGGTGGTCGGGCAGGACCATCTGGTCGGCCCCAACGGCACGCTGTCGCGGATGCTGGCGTCGAAACGCCTCTCCTCGATCATCCTCTGGGGGCCGCCCGGCGTGGGCAAGACGACGATTGCCCGGCTTCTGGCGGCGGAGACCGATCTCGAATTCGAGGCGATCAGCGCGATCTTTTCCGGTGTGAAAGATCTGCGCGCGGCCTTCGACCGGGCCGAGGCACGCCGCAAGATGGGCAAGGGCACGCTTCTTTTCGTGGACGAGATCCACCGGTTCAACCGCGCCCAGCAGGACGGGTTCCTGCCTTTTGTCGAAAGCGGTGTGGTGACCCTGGTCGGCGCGACGACGGAGAATCCGAGCTTTGAGCTGAACGGCGCGCTTCTGTCGCGCTGCCAGGTGATGGTGCTGAAGCGGCTGGATGATGCTGGGCTGGAACTGCTGCTGACGCGCGCAGAGCAGGCCGAACGCCGCCGCCTGCCGGTGACGAAAGACGCGCGCCAGATGATCCTGAAGATGGCGGACGGGGATGGGCGTTATCTCCTGAACCTCGCCGAGAAGGCGTTCGCGATGATGGGCGAACCCGGACTTCTGTCCCCGGATGATCTGGCCAAGTCCCTGTCGAAGCGCGCCGCAGCCTATGACAAGGACCGGGAAGAGCATTACAATCTCATCTCGGCGCTACACAAATCCGTACGCGGATCGGATCCGGACGCTGCGCTTTACTGGTTTGCCCGGATGCTGGAAGGAGGCGAGGACCCGCTGTTCCTGGCGCGCCGCCTGATCCGTATGGCGAGCGAGGATATCGGCCTTGCCGACCCTACGGCGCTGATGATCGCAGGCGAGGCGGCGCGCACCTATGAGCGGCTCGGCAGCCCCGAGGGTGAGCTGGCGCTGGCACATTGCGTGATCCATCTGGCCACGGCGCCGAAATCGAACGCGGCCTATGTCGCTTACAAGGCGGCCCGCAAGGCGGCGGCGGAAACTGGCAGCTTGATGCCGCCGAAACACATCCTCAACGCGCCCACGACGATGATGAAGGATCAGGGCTGCAGCACCGGCTATCAATACGACCATGATGTCGAAGGCGGCGTGTCGGGTCAGGACTATTTCCCGGACGGCATAAAGCGCCCGGTCTTCTATGATCCCAAGGGGCAGGGCCGCGAAGCGCCGATTGCCGAAAAGCTGAAACAGATCGCTGCGCTGCGGAAATCACGCCGCAATGGATGACACCGCAGTGAAGCTGGACGAAGGACGCGCCGCGCGTCTGATCGCGGCGCGTTTTCCGGAGCTCGTCGGCGAGCCGGTGCACGCACCGACCGCGAAGGGAACCGACAATCATATCTTCCGTATCGGGAATGATCTCTGCGCCCGTTTTCCCAAGGTGGCCTGGGCGGCGGGCACGGCCCGGCGCGAGGCCGCCGCCTTGCCGCGATTTGCCGATGCGCCGCTGCCGGTTCCGGCCGTCTACGGTCTGGGCGAAGCGGACGGGGACTACCCGCACGCCTGGTCGGTGTTGAGCTGGCTGCCGGGCACGCCGCTTGAAGACAGCGCGCCGGGGGATACGATCACCTTCGCGCATCAGTTGGCGGAATTCTTCGGATTCGTGCGCAGCATCTCGCCCGACCCGGCTTTCCGCTTCAGCGCCGAGAACAATGGCCGCGGCGCGCCGCTTGCTGTGCGCACGCCCGCCTTCGAAGCCGCGCTCGCCCGGTTGCCGGAGCTGGACGCAGGCTTTGCCCAACGGCTCTGGGCCGACGCGCTGAAGGCGGAACACCCTGCAAGCGCCGTCTGGCTGCACGGCGATGTGCATCCGGGCAATCTTCTGGTGGAGGATGGCCGTCTCTGCGGCGTCATCGACTGGGGGCTGTGCGGCGTGGGCAACGGGGCGTGCGACCTGCTGACGGCCTGGGCGATGTTCGACCGGGATGCGCGTGATGTTTTCCGCGCGGCAATCGGCGCCAGCGAGGCAGAATGGATGCGAGGTGCAGGCTGGGCCTTGTCAATGGCGGTGATCTACCTGCCTTACGCCTATGAAAACGGTCTGCGCTCTGACATGTCGGAACGGATGATCGCCCGCTTGATGGAAGAGTTCGCATGACCCGCAATCGACCCGTGCCCACGATCTCGCCCGAAGAAGCGGCCCTCGTGTGCGCCATGGTGATCCATGAGGACAATTCGCTGATCGCGTTCAATAAGCCTTCGGGTCTCGCCGTGCAGGCCGGCAGCGGCGTGGCGCAATCGCTCGACACGCTGATGGCCGCCTTCGCAAAATCGAACGGCAAGCGGCCGCGTCTTGTGCACCGGCTGGACCAGGGCACGTCCGGTGTGATCGTCGCGGCGAAGACGCATCCTGTGGCCGCGATGCTGTCGGACGCCTTTGCCGGGCGCGATGTGCAGAAGACCTATCTCGCGCTGGTGAAAGGCTCGCTGCCGCCGGCCGAGCACGGCGTGGTGGATGCGGCGCTGGTGAAAGTGGAGGAAGGCGGCAAGGCCCGCATGATCCTCGCGCGGCCGGGCCGGAAAGGCGCGCAGGCCGCACGGACCGGTTGGCGCATACTGGCGCGCAATGGCGCGTTCGGCCTGATGGCGCTGTCGCCGGAAACTGGGCGGATGCACCAGATCCGGGTTCATCTGATGTCGCTCGGCTGCCCGATCCTCGGGGATGCGCTGTATGGGGAAGGGCCGGCGACCGCGCCGCGCCTGATGCTGCATGCCGCGAAGCTGGAATTGCCGCACCCGGAAGGAAAGGCGCTGACGCTGAGCGCGCCGGTGCCGGACGATTTCAGGGTGGCCGCCGAACAAGCGGGGCTTCAGGCCGGGTTGTAGTAGCTCTTGTACCAGTCGACGAACTTCGCGATGCCTTCGCGATAGTCCGTATTCGGCGTATATCCGGTGAGCGCCTTGAGGAGGCGCACATCGGCATAGGTCTGTTGGACATCACCCGGCTGCATGCCAAGCATGTTCTTGACCGCCGTGCGGCCGATCGAGTCCTCGATGGCTTCGATATAGTCCATCAGGCGCACCGGCGCGGCATGGCCGATATTGACGAGGCGGTAGGGCGCAACCGGGGAGAGCGAGTCGCCGCGGATCATGTGGTTGCCCTGCTGGGGCGGTACATCCATCAGACGGCGGATCGATTCCACGAGATCGTCGATATAGGTGAAGTCGCGCAGCAGGTCGCCATTGTTGAACACGTCGATGGGCTGGCCTTTGAAGATCTTGTCGGTGAACAGGAAGAAAGCCATGTCCGGGCGGCCCCACGGGCCATAGACGCTGAAGAACCGCAGCGCCGTCGTCGGCACGCCGTAGAGGTGGGAATGACTGTGGGCGATGAGTTCGGCGGCCAGCTTGGTGGCGGCGTAGATTGTCAGCGGGTAAGGCGCGGAGTCGCGTTCCTCGAAGGGGAATTTCTGGTTTGCGCCGTAGGCGGAGCTTGTGGACGCGAGAATCAGGTGGCGCGCCTTGTGGCGGCGGGCGAGGTCGATGATGTTGAACGAGCCGACCACGTTCGCGTCGATATACTCGCGCGGATGGTCGAGGCTGTAGCGCACGCCGGCCTGGGCGGCGAAGTGCAGGATCACGTCCGGCCGCACACGGTCGAACACACGTTCCATCGTCTCGTTATCCTCGACGCGGGAGCGGGCGAGCCGGAAATTCGGGAAGGCGGCGAGGCGCGCGGCCCGGTCTTCCTTCAGCTTCACATCATAATACGGCGTGAAGCAGTCGATACCCGTCACCGAATGGCCTTCGCGCAGCAGCCGAAGGGCGATCTCGCTTCCGATAAAGCCGGCCGCGCCGGTAACGATTATGTTCATGTTCGCCTTCTTGACCCGAGCGGCGGGGCTAAACGATCTGCTTCGCCTTCACAAGCGGTGCGACTGCAGCACAAGACGACGGAAGTGCGTGTCCGTCAACGAAACGGCCCGCCAGCAGGGCTGACGGGCCGCATTCAGTCAGGCTGCGGCGCCTAGCGTTCGCGCAGGCGCGGGCCCATGGCCATGGACTGGCCGGAATTGACCGAGTCCGCGATTGCCAGTTCTTCGATCAGGGCCTTGGTGCGGTCATCGCCCACCACAGCGCTGAGGACAGCGGCGGCGCGGACGGTTTCCGCCGAGACCCCGAACAGGCCTTCCAGCGCTTCGAAGCCCGAACGGCGTTGCGGAAAGTAGGCGAGGACCGGCAAGTGGGACGTGTCCATGCCTGCCAGTTCCTGGGCCTTGGTGATCGCGGTCATGAACCCGCCGATCTCGTCCACGAGGCCGTTCTCCTTGCCCTGCGCGCCGCTCCAGACGCGGCCACGGGCAATCTCGTGCACCTGATCATACGTCATGTCGCGGCCTTCGCCTACGAGGGTGAGGAAGCGGTCATAGCCGCGCTTCAGCTGAGCCTTCACTTCGGCTTCCTGGGCCTGGTTGAAGGGCGCCACGCCATAGGCGTTGGCGAATTCGCCGCCGACACTCACCGTGTCGAAGGTGACGCCGAGCTTGTTGGCCGTGCCTTCGATGGCGAACTTGCCGCCGAAGATGCCGATCGAGCCGGTGATGGTCGAGCGGTTAGCCACGATGGCATCTGCGCCGGTGGAGACATAATAGCCGCCCGAAGCTGCCAGCGAACCCATCGAGACGACGACCGGCTTGCCTTTTTCCTTGACACGCTCAACCGCACGCCAGATCTGGTCCGACGCTGTGGGCGAGCCTCCGGGGCTGTCGACGCGGAAGACGATGGCTTTCACGTCTTCATCTTCAGCCGCGTCCAGAAGGGCGCGGGCGATGTTGTCGGACGCGAAGGCCGGCGGCTCGGAGAAAGGCGAGTCGGACTGGCTGCCACCGGTGACGACCGCGCCTTCACCGCCAACGATGGCGATCACGCCGTCCTTGATCTTCGCCTTCGACGGCGGAGCGGTGTAGTAGTTGAGGTCAACCAGCTCGGCATTCTCGCCGGCTTTCTCGAGCGCGGCATCTTCAGCGTCTTCCGGCCAGCCGAGCTTGTCGACCAGTTTGGCTTCAAGCGCCTGGTCGGCCGATTTTGGGCCGGCTTCGAGCAGCGCCTTCATGGCAGGCATCGTCATGGCGCGGTCTTCGGCGATGTCGGTGAGCGCGGTATCCCAGATCGAGGTGGCGAGGCTTTCCAGCGCTTCGCGGTGCGGGGCGGTGAAGCTGGTCTCGTTATATGAGTTCGGCGCGTTCTTGTATTCGTAGAAGGCGTAGATCTGCGGGGTCAGGCCGATCTTGTCGAACAGGCCCTTCAGGAATTCGGTCTCGAAGGTGACGCCGTTGATCATGAAGTCCGTACCCGGTTGCATCCAGATCTCGTCAGCGGCGCTGATGGAATGGTACGCAGACGGACCACCCATGCCGATCATGCCTTGCGTGTGCGCAATCACGAATTTGCCTGAGGCCTTGAACTCTTTCAGCGCCGCGCGAAGCTCTTCCGCGCGCGATGTGCCGATGCCGATCATCGATCCACGCAGATAGATGCCTTTCACGGCCTTGTCCTGTTCGGCGCCTTTCAGCTTGACCAGAATGTCCGTGAACCCCGGAACGCCGGAGAAGGCGGCGAGGCCGCCGGTCGGCGCCTGGTCGGGCAGGCCATAATTGAGGTCGAGCGAGAGCACGACCTGATCAGGGCTCGGCGGCTTAGAGCTCGCCGCAGTGAGGATCAGGCCGAACAGCATCATGAATCCGACGATCACGAAGAGGATCATCGCGACGAACGCGCCTGCCATGGACAGGAAGAAGGTTTTCATAACCGGGGCATTTCCTTTGCTGGTAACAGAATCCCGAGAGTGCAATTTGCGATATTGTTGATTATCGATAAAAAGTAAAGGGACGGTGGAAGGAATAGAGCAGGGTGCGCTGTCTTTATCTTCCGGCGCCCCGAGCGCCTGTCCGGTTCCAGACCTGTGCAGGGTAAGCCGATTCCGGCCATGCCGGCGCGCGGCGGACAAGGTTTGTCCACAGCCGCGGGGACCGTGCCGGGGAGGGCAGGCTGCGTCCGATTGAACGGACAACAGAACGGGAGTTGCCAGCTGAACAAAGAATAGCTATTTCGCGCGCTCCACAGTTGGGGTGTCGCCAAGTGGTAAGGCAGCGGTTTTTGGTACCGCCACCCTAGGTTCGAATCCTAGCACCCCAGCCATTTTCTCCAGCGACGCGCACGCGCACATGTCCTCCGGTCCCATCCGCGGCATAGCTTCCTGATTTCAAGGCGTCTTTAAAGTCCCCCGACTGCGAAGCGGCGGTTGCGTTCGCGCAGGGCCCGGGTATTTTCTAAACGAATCGTAAAGCGCGATTGATCCGCAATTAGAGGATTGTTACCACTGCGGTTCATGGCTAAGGGCTTTGCGCGGTAAGGTGCACAGGCAGCCTTGCCCGCACTGCCCAAAGAAGAGTGAGCGAATAACGCTCCGAAAATTGTCAGGGGATGAGATGGGGTCTCCCATCAACTCCATAATAACTCCCGGCTCATGTGTGTTAGAGCTGAAGACAATCGGGACGCCCTCGAGAGCAGGTGCGCCCAAGACCCAGGAATTTGCGCGCCATATGTGCGCGACCGTTTGGAGAGTTGAGAGGCAAACCTCATGAAGAAAATTCTGTCACCCGCCCGCAGCCTGATCGCTGCAGCGTTGATTGCGGGCCTGGCCATTCCGGCTCACGCCCAGCTTCGCGAGGCGCTCTCAGTTGGAGAGGCGGCCACGCGCAAAGCTGAACAAGTCCAGGACCAGATCAACCAGCTGGACGATGACCGCTCGGACATGGTCCGTGAATATCGCACGCTGCTTCAGCGCCGCGATGCGGCTGAACTGTTTGCCAAGCAGCAGGAGCTGGTGGTTCAGAGCCAGCGCGAAGAGATCGCCTCGCTGACTGAACAGCTCGGCTCGATCGACGACATCACCGCCCAGACCGTCCCGATGCTCCTGAGCATGGTCGAAGACCTGAAAATGTTCGTCGCGGCCGACCTGCCCTTCAAGAAGGACATCCGTCAGAGCCGTCTTGATGGTCTCGACGCCATCATGAAGGCGCCGAACGTGCCGGCTTCCGAACAGTACCGCCTCATCATGGAAGCCTATTCGGCTGAAATGGAATACGGCCGCACCGTGTCGACCTGGCAGGAAACGATGACGATCGATGGCAACCCCACGAACGTCGACATGTTTCTCTACGGCCGGGTCGCTTACGTCTACCTGACCCCGAATGGTAAAGCCGCCCGCTATGACCGCGCCAGCGGTGAATGGCAGCCGCTGCCCGGCTCGTATGTGCCGGAAATCCAGCAGGCGATCCGCGTCGCCCAAGGCAAGGCCCAGCAGGTCGTGCTGTTCGCCCCGGTCCAAAAGTTCTCGGTCCAGTAAGCGACCAGTCGCTCAGAAACGAAGGTTTACAGAGTTATGAAAACGTTCAAATCCTCCCTCAAGGCCCTGGGCGCCGCAGTCCTCTTCGGATCGGTTGCCCTCGCTGCCTCGGCTCCCGCCTCGGCCCAGTCGCTCAGCGACGTGCTCGCGAAAGTCCGCCAGGACGCCAACCAGATGTCGGCTGAAGATGCCGCCCGTCTGAAGCAGTTCCAGGCTGACAAGAACAGCCAGGCTGCCAGCATGGAATCGGCCCGTAATGCGCTCGCTGTTGCTGAAGGCAAAGCCCGCGCCCTGAGCAGCGAGTTCGATGCCAACGAGGCCGCACTAGGCGCTCTTGAAGCCCAGGTCACGGCCCAGGCCGGCGACTTCCAGGAGCTGCTCGGCCAGTTCCGTTCGGCTGCAGGTGCCACGATGCCGGAAATCGCGAACTCCTTCGCGAACTTCGACTACAAGGACCGCGTTGCCGGCATTGCCGAAATCGCTGAAGCCCGCGTGCTTCCGAACCGTGGCCAGCTCGAGCGTCTTCCGAAAGCCATGCTGCAGGAAATGATCGCCCAGTCTGAGGTCAAGACCTTCACCGCGCCCGTCAACGGCCTGGGTGACGGCGGCTCCATTGCTGAAACCGAACTCGTCCGCGTCGGCGTTTTCACCACCGCCACCGCAGACGGCGGCAAGTTCGTCGAAGTGAAGCGCGGCGAGCGTGGCGAAACCTTCCTTGAAGTGTTCAAGACCCAGCCGGCGGGCCCGTTCTCCTCGTCGATGACGAAGCTGGCCCGCGCCAACGAGGGCGACCTCGTGAAAGCCCCGGTTGACCCGTCGAAAGGCAACCTGTTCGGCATCCTCGGCGAACTGCCGAAACTGTCGGATCGCTTCCAGCAAGGCGGAACGGTCGGTTACGTGATCGTGTTCCTTGCCGCCATCGGTCTGCTGCTGGCCTTCTACAAGATGTTCACCCTGTTCACGATGGGTAACTCGATGCGCGCTACTGCAAAGACCCGTCAGGCAGGTACCGGCAACCCGCTGGCCCGCGTGTTCGAAGTCTACGAAAGCAACCGCAGCCGTGACATCGAAACGCTCGAGCTCAAGCTCGACGAGAAGATCCTTCAGGAGTCGCCGGCGATCGAACGCTTCAACGACATCATCAAGGTGTTCGCCTCGGTTGCTCCGCTGCTCGGCCTGCTCGGTACGGTTATCGGTATGATCATCACCTTCACCGCCATCACCATCTACGGTGCCGGCGATCCGAAGCTGATGGCTGGCGGTATCTCGGTCGCTCTCATGACCACCGTGTTCGGCCTTGTCGCTGCCATTCCACTTCTGCTCTCGCACGCCGTCGTGTCCTCGATGGCGCGTTCCAACCAGCAGATGCTCGACGAACAGGCCGCTGGCCTCATCGCCGAGAAGATGGAAGCAGTTCACGGGGGACGGGCGTAAGCCTGTCCTCCTCCACCCCCTGGAGGAGTAACCCGAATGGGTTTTGGTGAGCTACAGGCCTTTCTGGATCGCGGCGGCCCCGTGCTGCTGGTCATCATGGCGGCGACATTCGTCATGTGGGCCCTGATCCTGGAACGGCTGTTTTACTTCCGGTTCGCGCACAAGCAGATTGCTGCTGAGGCGATTGCGGAGTGGCGTTCGCGCTCCGACCGGAAATCCAAACTCGCACACTGGGTGCGCGAAAAACTGGTCTCCGAAGTCCGGGCAAAAGCTGAGCAGAACGTTCAGTTGACCAAAGCCATGGTGGCGCTCGCGCCGCTGCTGGGTCTGCTGGGCACGGTGACGGGCATGGTGGCGGTGTTCGACATTATGGCGATCACGGCGGGTGCAGACGCGAAGGCCATGTCGGCCGGCGTCTCGCGCGCCACGATCCCGACGATGGCCGGCATGGTCGCCTCGCTGTCCGGCATCCTGTTCACGTCCGGTATGGACCGCACCGTCAACCGGTCCGTCCAGCGGGTCGAAGATGCGATGGAGATCGACTGATGCGCGGACGTAAAGTGAGAAAGCCGGATTCGGCCGAGGTCGACCTGACCCCGATGCTGGACGTTGTGTTCATCCTGCTGATCTTCTTCATCGTGACGTCGACGTTTGCCCGGGAAGAGGCTATCGGTCTCGAACCGCCGCCGCCGCCGGCGCCGCCTGATGTGGAAGAACAGGAGCCGGTCCCTGCGATCCTCATCCTCGTCGAGGAATCGGGCCTGATCTATGTCAACGGCCGGGCCACCGACATCAGCTCGGTCCGCGCCAACATCGAACGGGTCGTCGCAGAATCGCCCAATAGTGCGGTTATCATCCAAGCTCACCCCAAAGCGAAAAGCGGCGTGGTGGTGCAAATCCGGGATGAGGCCTACAACGCGGGCTTCCGGGACCGCGTGAACATCCTCATCACCCAGACCTGAGCGCGGGAGACGACAGACAATGGCACGTGCAAGACGTGAATATGCCGAAGCCAGCAGCGAAATCGACCTCACGCCCATGCTGGACGTGGTGTTCATCCTGCTGATTTTCTTCATCGTGACCGCGCAGTTCATCAAGGAGCCGGGCGTCGCAATCGTCCGTCCCGACGTGGAAAACAAGGCAACGGCGAAGCCGCTGGCGATCCTGATCGCCATCGATGCCAACAGCGATATCTATATCGACAAGAAAAAAATCGCGCCGGCTGAGGTGGCCTTCACCATCAAGGACATGCGTCTCGACAACCCGCGTGGCGAGATCGTGATCCAGGCCGACGTGAACTCGGACGCCGGTGTGATGGTGGATGTCATGGAGGCCATCAACAAGATTGATGGCGCTACGGTGATCAACATCTCCGCCAAGACGAACGGTTAAGGAGCGAAGCGATGTTCAACAGTCCCTTCATGCGGTTCCTGATCGCCACTGCGATCGCTGTTCCGATCGTTCTGGCGATCTTCATGCTGATGAACGCCCTGATTTCGGTCAAGGAGTTGAGACTGGCGAGCGGGGAAACCCGCGTGCTCGCCGCGATCACGCCCCAGAAACAGGACTCCGACGTGCGTACCCGGCAACGGGCGAAGCCGCAGCGGATCGACTCCGCCGCCAAACCGCCGCCGCCGCCGAAACAGTCGGCCACCAAGTCGAGCATCAATCTGCCGACTCCGAAAATCGACGGGGCTGTGCCGCAGAACCTCGACCTCGGCCGGATGAAATCGCTCGCGATCGATCCGGTGGCCGTGTCGGACCGTGACGCCCAGCCGATCCGCCCGCCGACGCCGTCCTACCCGCAGCGCGCCCAGGAGCGTGGCTTGTCGGGCAGCTGCGACGTGCGTTTTGACGTGGATACCCGCGGGAAACCGTACAATGTACAGGCAACGTGCACGGACTCGGTGTTCAAGGCGGAGGCCGAACGGGCCGTGTCGAAGGTCGAGTTCGCGCCGAAGATCGTGCGCGGCAAGGCGGTCGAGCGCCGTAACGTGGTCTACCCGCTGGAATTCAACATCCAGTAGGCCTCCATCCAGGGCGGGCGGTTGATCATCCGGATCACCGCCCACCTTCCTCCGCTGCCCCGCCCGGCGCTTCGCCGCACAGGCAGTTTGGCAAGTAAAAGAGTTTGCCGCTGAAAAGCGGTCAGGAGAGAGAATGATGCGACTGAAAGATTTCCTCAAAGGCGCAATGACGGCTGGCATCCTCGGTCTCATGGGAGCGGGCAGCGCGCTCGCCCAGGGCTGTGAGGAAACTCAGTTCAGTTCGAAAACGGGCCAAGTCTACCTCGAGGCTGAGCAGGCCGCGATCACCAACAAGGATTTCGACACCGCGCTGGCGAAGATCAACCAGCTGCGCGGCATGCAGTTGAACTGCTACGAAGAAAGCGCCGTGATCCGCATCTCGGCCTATATCAAGATCGAGAAGGGTGACCGCCAGGGCGCAATCAAGGACCTGCTCGACGCCATCAACAAGGGTTATGTTCCGCCGTCCGACATCGCGCAGACCTATTACAACATCGCGCAGATCTATCTGCAGATGGAAGATACCAAGACCGCGCTGGACTACATGAAGAAATGGCAGGCTGCTGGCGGCAAGCCGGATCGTCAGCAGAAATGGCAACTTGCGGTGCTTTACCAGCGCATCGACAATTACAAGGAAGCCATCCGCTGGGCTGAACAAGTGCGCGCCGATGACGGCGCCAAGTTCGACCAGCAGCTGTATGACCTGCTCGTGTTCCTCTACAACGACGCCGGCGAGAAGGCGAAACTTGCTGAAATCCTGGAAGTGCTGGTCGACCGCAACCCGACCGAGCGCAAGTACTGGGATGCGATCGCGGGCAATTATTTTGCGGCCAACGAAGAGCGCAAAGCGTTCGAGGTCCAGAAGGCGATGTATCTCGGCGGTCTGCTGAAGACCGAAGACGAGCTGATGCGTATCGTGAACTTCTACAACCGCTTCAACGCGCCCTATTACGCCGCGAAGGTCCTGGAGAAGGAAATGAACGCTGGCCGGATCAAAAAGACGGTCGAGAAGATGTCGCTTCTGGCTGACTTCTACCAGGTCGCCCGCGAGCACGAGAAAGCCATCCCGGTCATCCGCCAGGCGGCTGAAATGGGCGGCGGCGGCGCGATGTATGAGCGCCTCGGCGCGTCCTACAGCGAGCTGCAGAAGTGGAAAGAGACCGAAGACGCCCTGCAGAAGGCGCTTTCCCTCGGCGGCGTGAAGGACAAAGGCACCGTCTGGGTCCGCATCGGCCAGTCGCGGTTCGAGCGCGGCGACCGTGCCGGCGCCCGCGAGGCCTTCCGTCAGGCCGGCAACTCCGGTGGCCGCAGCTGGCTCGAGTTCATGCAGTCTGAAGAAGACACCAAGGACGCACTGGTCTGCTTCGAAGTCCAGGCTGCGGTCATGAACCTCGTGAACGAAGACAAGATCTGCAAAAAACTCGCAGGTCTGGGCGAAGAGCGGATGCCGGAGGGCTGCAAGACGGTCACCGAGCGTCTGAAAGCCGGCCGCCAGAAGTTCCAGGACACGCCGCAGTGCAAGAACGCCCAGCCCGTCTGACCGGCTGAGCCGTCAGGCCACCTCATCGCAAAACCCCGGGCCCTGGTCCGGGGTTTTGTCGTTTTGGCCGCGGGGCGGGCCGGGCTTGGTCCTTCTGGGCTTGAATGGAACAGGGCGCCGGATCCGGCCGGGGACGATTGCCGCAAACAAAAACGCCGGCGTGTGAGGCCGGCGTTCTGAAGTATGGTTCTGGAACCAGTCGATCAGCTCGGCTGGGTCGAGATGCCGAACGAGCTGGGCGCGGGCGACGACGAGGACATGGACTTGTTCTCGGAGGCAGCCACCGGGCCGGTTTCGCGCAGCGGATCGTCAGCATGCTTCACCTGGCCTTCGAACACGGCGTTCGACTGGATCTGCAGCGACGAGTGGACGATGTCGCCCTTCACGTGGGCGCCGGTTTCCAGCTCGACCTTGCGAGCGCGGATCGAGCCCTTGATCTTGCCCTTGACCTTGACGACTTCGGCTTTGACTTCGCCGGTGATCTGGCCCGAGGCGCCAATCGTGATGTCGGTGGCCGATACGTCGCCATCGACGATGCCGTCGATCTGGAGCGAACCTTCCGAAGTCACCGAGCCGTTGATCTTCATGTCGGCGCAGATGATCGAAGCGGCGCGCGCAGCGGTCTTCATCGCTGCGCCACGGATGGCATCCTGCGCAGCGGCCGTTTTCTGCGGCTCAACGGGTGCGGTATCCGGGGTTTTGTTATGCTTTGTGAACATGACGGCCTGCTTTCAGGAATTTGTTGGGGTCGTATGGTTTGCCATTGTACCACACTTCGTAGTGAAGGTGATCACCGGTACTGCGTCCGGTCGAGCCCATGCGGCCGACGAGATCACCGAGCTTAACGGTATCACCTTTTGAAACAGTGATCGACCGCAAGTGGCCGTAACGCGACTTGAAGCCGTGGCCGTGATCGACCTCGACCAGCATGCCATAGCCCGAACGGGGGCCGGCATAGGTCACGGTGCCGGGACCGGTGGTGATAATCGGTGCATCGCGGTAGGCAGCGAGGTCGACGCCCATGTGCGGCTGCGGACGCTTCGTGAAGGGGTCGATGCGGATACCGTAGGGGCTGGTATAGCGGTAGGCTACGCCGACCGGCTGGCCGAGCGGCAGGCTTTTCACCATCCGCTCGTAATGTTTCATCTCGGCGATGCGGGCGCGGGCCTGGAAGATCCGCGTCATGAAATCCTGATCGCCGACGGCCCATTCGGACGAGGAGGTGAGGGCGCCCATCGACACTTCCGGGCCACCGACGCCGCCGCTGGTGATCATGTTGTCCGTGCCGACGGCCGTGAGCATGATGACGCCGCGGGCCCGTTCGGCGCGCTCGGCGGCATGGTCTTCCATCAGGTCGAACAACCGGTAGATGTCCTGTTCGATCGCCTTGGGGGTGCCGCGCGGGGCCTGGACGCCGAGGCCGGCGGTGATCATGTAGCCGTCACGTGACTGGCGGCGGTCAGCTTCCTCGATCGAGGCCTCGACCAGTATGTCTGCGCCGTCGCCTTCAAGGGCGGACAGTTTCTGGCCGTCATCCTCGCGCATTTCGTTCAGAAGGTCTTCAAGCGCCTTCTGCTTCTTCT
Organism: Hyphomonas sp.; assembly: GCF_016125515.1. Lineage (GTDB taxonomy): Bacteria > Pseudomonadota > Alphaproteobacteria > Caulobacterales > Hyphomonadaceae > Hyphomonas. Next base: position 26,974 of record NZ_WGLO01000007.1, on the reverse strand, counting down.
CAAGGTCTGCGGTTTCCTTGGAGCGTTCTTCCAGAAGCGTCCGCTGGAGCGATTCACGTGCGCGCAGGTCCTGCACCCAGCGCTCGTATTTCGCGAGTTCCTTGCCTTCGCCGCCGGCAACGGTCGTCTCGCCGCCGCCGAACACGAAGCTCGCGGTTGCGAAAATGGTCCAGCCGGCGATCGCGGTCGCGCCGGCGGCCATCATGGCCTGTTGCCAGGGAGAGACGGAAATATAGCGGACGGTGCCACCGCTGCGGTGATAGATCTGGCGCTCAGGAAAGGCACGATCGAACGTCGCCTTGAGGTTCGAACTCCACTTCGCCATTCAAGCTACCCGTAAGTTGGAAACGACTCTTGTTGCTGCAGAATCCCCTGCAGCCGGCTTCCCATTCCTCGCGTCATACATACCCAATTCGACCGGGGGTGAAACCCCTGCATGTCATATTTTTAGGCAATGTTCGCAGCTTAACGTAAACTTCTCATTAACTTGCTGAAAGTTTCGGCGCAGACAGGGCAAAAGCGGTCTGTTACCGGTCATTCCTTGAGCGCGGCCAACACATCCTCCGCATGCCCCTTGACCTTCACTTTTGGCCAGACACGGACGATCTTTCCGGTGGGCCCGATCAGGAAGGTCCGGCGCGCCATGCCCATGTAGGTGCGACCGTACATCGATTTCTCCTCCCATGTGCCATAGGAATTGGAAACGTCGCCGGCCTCGTCACTGCCGAGCAGGACATCGAGCTGGTATTTGGCGGCGAACTTCTCGTGCTTTGACAAGGGATCGCGCGAGACGCCGAGCACGCTTGCGCCGGCCTTCCGGAAAGCGGCCGCGTGGGCGGTGAAGTCCTGCGCTTCCAGCGTGCAGCCGGGCGTGTCGTCCTTGGGGTAGAAATAGAGCACCAGATGCTGACCCGCGAAATCCTTCAGGCGCTTCGGTCCGGCGGTCGTTTCGAGGCTGAAGGCGGGGGCCTTGTCGCCGGGTTTCAACTCAGTGCTCATGTAATGCTCCTATGGCCGGGGCCCGTTCACGTAATTATAGTTTCTATGTGCCTATGGACCTTCGGCAATACCGGGATTTTTGAGGAGCCACCGTTTGGTCCGCCAGACCGCATCAATTGTCATCATGGAGATCCTCGGGGCTCTCGTCCTGGTGCTCATGGCGGCCAGCGGTCTGCTCCTGCTGAGACTGTCCAGCGGTCCGCTCGATCTGTCGCCGTTCCGGGATGATGTCGAGCATGCGCTATCGGAAGCGCGCGAGGGACGCGACGTGTCCATCGGAGCGCTGCAGCTGGAATGGTCGCCCCAATCAAAACGGGTGCAGGTAACGGCGCATGACGTGCGCTTGTTCGATGCAGAGGGCCGGCCGGCGGCGGAGGCCAGGAACGCCGACATCGTTCTGTCAGCCTCAGCCCTGGTGGTGGGCAAGGTCGAGGTGCTGCGGCTCAACCTGCGCGACGGATGGATCGGGCTCGATCACAAGTTCGGCAATCTCTGGAACCTGGGCGGCGACCCGCTGCCGGAATTGAAGGCCCGCCAGCTGCCGACCACGCCGCAAGGCTGGCTCGATTATGCCAACACGGTCCTGCCGGATTGGCTCGCCGCACTGAAACAGACCGATGAAAAGCTGACCTTCGAGTCGTTGCGCCTCGAAGGGTTCGAGCTGCGCGTGCGCGATGCGGCGCTCGCAGAACTCGGCACCATGCAGCACACCACCAGCGAACTGACGCGCACGGATGACGGGCTGACCTTGACCGTTTCGGGCAGCGGGCTCGGCGACGGTCTTCCGGGCGGTATTGCCATCCGGATGCAGACCAGCGAGCGCAGCACCAGGATGCTGGCGGAACTCGGCGTGGCCGATTGGCCGCTCGGCGAACTGATCCACCGGACGGGGCTTGGCGGCGACGGCTCCGAAGGGCTCGACTCCACCTTCGAGGTATCGGTCGCCTTCACGCAGGCGAGCGGCATCGAAGAGGTGCGTCTGAAAGTCGATAGCGGCCCCGGCACGCTGAGCCTCGCGAGCGGGACCCATCCGGTGACCGATCTTCACATCGCGGGCACGTATGGCCGGCCGGATGACCGGCTGAAGCTGACGCTGGAATCGCTCGGAACCGGAGTCTTCAAGGGCCATGTCGAGCTGGAACTGGAGCGCGCGCTGACGGGCGAAGGCTTCCGCCCGTTCCGGCTGACGAGTCCCGCGCTGACCGCCAACCTGACCCCTTTCCTGGAAGCGCCCATCGACATTGCCAGCCTCGACGCGGCCGGCGAGGCCGACCTGACGGCGCTGGCTGTGCGCAACACCAAGGCCAAGCTGGTGATCGGAGGCGCAGAGTTTGCGCTGCAGGGCGATATGGCCCGTACGCCGGACCGGCAGCCGGGCGAGTCACCGTTCATCGGAGCGCTCGATGTCGAGGTGCCCGGCATGCTGCCGCGCGAGACGGTCGTGGCGCTCTGGCCGGCCAAGCTGGCTTCCGGTGCACGCGATTTCGGGGCGACGCACATCGAGGCCGGCGTGGCGCGCAATGCGAAGGGGCATGTGACGCTGGCACGCGACAGCTTCGCCCAAGGTTACCTGCGCGACACGGACCTAGAGGTGACGTTCAATGTCGAAGGTGCGCGGGTGAAGTTCCTGGAAGACCTGCCGCCGGTCGAGAACGGGGTCGGCAGCGGCCGCCTGACGGGAAACAGTTTCAAGGTCGTGCTCGACAGCGCCGCTTACGCCGGCTGGCAAGTGACCGAAGGTCTCGTCGACTTTCCGGCCTTCAATCCGCGCGGCACCGAATTCCGAGTGTTTGCAAAGGGCAAGGGGCCGGCGCGCAACATCATCAAGACGCTGGCTGAGTCCCGGCTGCAGTTCGATCTCGATCCGGCGCGTATTAGCGGCGATGCGGAATTCACGTATGAATTGTTCCGCCCGGCGCTGGATGATGTGCCCTACGAGCAGCTGCGCTTCACCGGCCTCGGCACGATCCGAAATGGCGGACTGAAGGGCGCGGCATTCGGGCTCGATCTGACGGGCGCGATGATGAAGGTCGATCTCGACCAGAATGGTATCAAGATGACCGGTCAGGGCGCACTCGGCGCCTCGCCGGTCGATTTCGTCTGGTCCGACCGGTTCGCCGAAGATGACCAGCCGGCAAATCTCTCGGCCAAGGGATTTGTTTCGGCCGATTTCCTGAACAGTTTCGGCATGATCGGCCGCGCCTACATGGCGGGCGAGGCGCCGCTTGATCTGGTGGCCACGCTGGACGGCGCGAACCTCGAAACGGCATCGGCAAAAATCGACTTCACCGATGCGCGGCTCGACATGGCGGAGATCGGCTGGCTGAAGCCGCGCGGCGGCGCCTCGAAAGCGACGGTCGACTACAAGCGCACCGGCGACGCCGCGACATCCAAGGTGAAGTTCAGCGCTGACGGCGCCGCGCTGGACGGCGACTTCACGCTCAACGTCAATGACTCGAAACTGGTTTCCGCAGACCTGCGGCGGGCCTATTTCCGCAATGTGTCTGATGTCAGTGTGAAGATGAGCCGGGGCATCAGTGGACAGCCCGTGCTGAACCTGAGCGGGGCCTATCTCGACATTTCCGGACTAATGCCGGGCCTGACGGGGCTGAGCGGCGACGAGGCGGGCGACGGCGCGCCCATGTCGCTTTCGGCGGCGGTGGACCGTCTGACCGTGCGGCCCGGGCTCGACCTGCGCGACGCGAACCTCACGGTGATGACTGGCAAGGCGGGGCTGGAGACGCTGACGGCGAGCGGCGTTGCCACCGGCGGCGCGCCCATCGTGGCCTCGATTGACGCCATGGGCGGCGGTGCGCCGAAGATCAATGTCACCGCAGGCGATGCGGGCTTCCTCGCGAGCGCTTTTCTGAATTCGGATTTCATTTCCGGCGGCACGCTGGAGATGAAGGGGACGTTGGAGCACGGCAACATGCCGGCCAATCTGATGGTCGCGATATCAGGCGCCCGGATGAGCAATGCGCCGTTCCTGACGCAAATCCTGTCGCTGGCCTCGCTGCGGGGCCTGGCCGATACGCTGTCGGGCGAGGGCGTGATGTTCTCGCGGATCGACCTGCCGCTGAAGATCACCAAGGGACGCTACATCATCAACGGGGCCAAAGCCCAGGGACCCGCACTCGGCATGACGGCCAGCGGCTTCATCGATTCCAAATCCACCGACATCCAGATCGACGGCGTCCTGGTGCCTAGCTTTGGCGTGAACTCCGCCCTCGGAGGAATTCCGATCCTGGGCGACCTCGTCGTTGGCCGCGATGGTGAGGGCGTGTTCTCGTTGACCTATGGGGTGCGTGGCACGCTGCAGAAGGCGAGCGTATCGGTGAACCCGCTGTCGGCGCTGGCGCCGGGCGTGATCCGCCGCATTTTCGAAAACCCATCGGACACCAATATTCCTGAAGCCAAGCCGCGCGCACCGGACGCGCCGCTGCCGAAAGAATTACCTGCGATCAAGAACGAGACGTTCTAGAGCCTAACCGGCCTTGATCAGCGCATGCCGCTTCTTGCCGGCCGAAAGCTTGATTGCGCCGTCCTGCAGGTCGGCCAACGAGACTTTCGCATTCGGATCCGAGACCAGTTCGTCGTTCAGGCGGATAGCGCCTTGTTCGATCAGGCGGCGGGCTTCACCGTTCGATTTCGACAGGCCGGCGGCCGTGCAGGCCGCTGCGACCAGCATGCCTGCCTCAAGATCCGCCTGCGGAACAAGCGCGGTCGGCAGGCCCGCCGAAGACGCGCCGTCGCTGAATACGGCCTTGGCTGCAGCCTCAGCTTCCCTCGCCGCTGCCTCGCCGTGCAGCAAGGCCGTTGCCGCATTTGCGAGGGCGATCTTCGCGTCGTTGATGGCGGCGCCTTCAAGGGCTTCGAGTTTCTCGATCTCGGCTTTCGGCAGATCCGTGAACAAGCGCAGGAAGCGGCCGACATCAGCGTCTTCGGTGTTGCGCCAGAACTGCCAGTACTCGTAAGGGCTGCGGCGGTCGGCGTTGAGCCAGACCGCGCCGTCGGCGGTCTTGCCCATCTTGCCACCGGACGAGGTCGTGATGAGGTGCGCCGTCAGGCCGAAGGCCTTGCCGCCTTCGACCTTGTGGACCAGGTCCACGCCGCCGACGATGTTGCCCCACTGGTCTGAGCCCCCGAGCTGCAGCCGGCAGCCCTGGCGCCGGAAGAGTTCGAGGAAGTCGTAGGACTGCATCAGCAGGTAGTTGAATTCGAGGAAGGTGTAAGGCTGCTCCGCTTCAAGGCGGCGGGCGACGGTGTCCTGCTTCACCATCGTGTTGATGGTGAAGTGGATACCGATCTCGCGCAACATCTGGATGTAGCCAAGCTTGCCTAGCCAGTCGTCATTGTTGACCATGATCGCATCGCACGCGCCGTCGCCGAATGTCAGGAAAGGCCGGAAGGCCTTCTTGATGCCGGCGATGTTGGCGTTGATCTGCGCGTCGGTGAGCAGGGGGCGCGACTTTTCCTTGTCGGTTGGGTCGCCGATCTTGGTGGTGCCGCCGCCCATCAGGGCGACCGGCTTGCCGCCATGGCGCTGGAAGATGCGCAGCATCATGATCTGCAGGAGCGAGCCGACATGCAGGCTGTCGGCGGTCGCGTCGAAGCCGATATACGCGACGGGCGTTCCCGAGGCGCAGTAAGCGTCGAGCTCTGCCTCATGCGTCATCTGCTTGATGAAGCCGCGCCAGCTGAGCTCGCGCAGGAATTCCGACTTGTATTCGCTCATATTCTTGTGTCTCCGTGGAGCAGACGCGCGCGTAACACGGAAAGGGCAGGGCTTGAACACTGCTACGGAAAAAACAACACCGGTCTGGGTGGCTGGCTTCATGTCCGGCACGTCGCTGGACGCGGTCGATGCCGCCATGATCCGGACCGACGGGGAGAAAGTGGTCGAATTCGGTCCGGCGGTGGAGCGGAAATACTCCGCTGAGGAGCGGGCGATCCTGCGGGCGGCGACCGAGGCGGCCCGGGCCTGGAACTGGACCGGGCCGGTGCCCGAGGCCCCGTTCAAGGCGGCGCTGGATGTGATCACGCGGACCCATTACGAGGCCTGGCAGATGCTGACCTCGCCCACGCGGGCGCCGCAGCCGCTGCTGGCCGGCGTGCATGGCCAGACCGTGCTGCACCGCCGGCCCAAGCCAGGCCAGAAAGGCGCCACGCTGCAGCTGGTCGATCCGTTCGCCCTGCATGCGGCGCTCGGCGTCCCGCTGGTCTGCGATTTCCGCTCGGCCGATGTCGAGGCGGGCGGGCAGGGTGCGCCGCTCGCACCGGCCTACCACGCGGCGCTGCTGGATCTGCTCGGCAATGAGCCGGCCTGCGTTCTGAACCTCGGCGGCGTGGCCAACATCACGGCACGGATGGCCGATGGCAGCCTGATCGCGTTCGATACCGGACCCGCCAACGGCCCCATCGATGAATGGGTGGAGGGGCATGGCCGGGGCACGCATGACGCGGGCGGCAAACTGGCGATAGCCGGTAGCGTGCATCCCGGCCTGATGGCGCAGCTGCTGGACCATGATTGGTTCACCGAGACGCCGCCCAAATCGCTGGACCGCTATGACTTTAACGCCAGCGTGGCGCGTGGCCTGTCGGTCGAAGATGGTGCGGCGACGCTGACGGCCTTTTCGGCGGCGGCCGTGGCGGCGGGTGTCGACCTGCTGCCGGAGAAGCCTTCGCGTGTGATCGCGTGTGGCGGCGGGCGGCATAATCCGGCGCTGATGGCGGCGCTCAAGAGCGCGCTGTCCTGCCCGGTGATGACGGCTGAAGATGCTGGCTGGCGCGGCGATTCCATTGAAGCAGAAGCGTTTGCCTTCCTCGCGGCCCGCCGGATGCGGCAGCTGCCGATCAGCTGGCCGATGACCACCGGCGTGCCTGCGCCCATGACCGGCGGGCAGCTGTTCACCTAGGCTTTGGCGAGGCTTTCAAGCCGTTCGCCATCAAGCCGGTAGATCGTCCACTCGTCCATCGGTTTGGCACCGAGGGAGAGATAGAAGTCGATGGACGGCGTGTTCCAGTCGAGGACGGACCATTCGAGCCGGCCGCAGCCGCGCTCGACGGCGAGTTCGGCGAGCCTGACCAGCAACGCCTTGCCATAGCCCTTGCCGCGCTGGGCGCGGTCCACGAACAGGTCTTCCAGGTAAATTCCGGGCTTTCCGAGGAAGGTCGAGAAGTTGTGGAAGAAAAGCGCGAAGCCGTGCGCAGCGCCGGCCTCGTCTTCGATCAGCAGGACTTCTGCATAAGGCCGCGGTCCGAACAGATGGGCCTTGAGGGAATCTGCATCGGCGACGCAGTCGTTGCTCAGTTTCTCATACTCGGCGAGCGCGCGGATGAAGCGCAGGACCGTTTCGGTGTCCTGCGCCCCGGCAAACCTGATCCGCGCCATCCGGGCGGCTCCTATTCTTCGAAGTCTTCGTCGTCCTCGACGACATCGGCATCGACGCTTTCTTCCGCTTCGAGGCGCAGCTGGTTTTCTGCCTCGTCGAGACGGCGCAGCAGGTAGTCCTCACAGACACCGATCAGCTCTTCACGCTTGTCGACGTAGAAGTGGTTGGCGCCTTTGACCTTTGCACGGTCGACCTTGTGGCCCTTCTGGACGCGTACCTTGGTCAGTGCCCGTTCGACGTCTTCCGGCGTGGCGATCGTGTCGGCATCGCCGGTAACGATCAGGCCCGAGGCCGGGCAGGGCGCGAGGAAGGACAGGTCGTAGTGGTTGGCCGGCGGCGAGATGGCAAGGAAGCCGTCGATCTCCGGGCGGCGCATCAGCAGCTGCAGCGTGATCCACGCGCCGAAGGAGTAGCCGGCACACCATACAAGGCGCGGGCTTTCGGACAGGTTCTCGAGATAGTCGAGTACGTAGGCGGCGTCTTCGAGTTCGCCGATACCCTGGTCATACACGCCCTGCGAGCGCCCAACGCCGCGCGAGTTGTAGCGCAGCACGCCGAAGCCGTGTTTCTCGAACAGCTGGTACAGCATGATCGTGACCGGATCCTGCATCGTTCCGCCCGCTTTGGGGTGCGGATGAAGGATCAGCGCAATCGGCGCGCCCGGATACGGGGGCTCAGTATAGCGTGCTTCGATCCGCCCTTGCGGGCCCGGAATGATGATTTCTGCCATCTGATCCTCGGTTTTTTCCAGTGAAGCGGGCGAGATAGGCCAAATCGGCAGGAAAATGCAAATTTTTCTGCAGGTGCGGCATTGGCCGGAAAAGCCTATATAGAGCGGCATGATCTATGCCGACTACAACGCCACCGCCCCGATGCGGCCCGAAGCGCGCGAGGCTCTGCTGGCCGCGCTGGCGCTCGGCCCGGCGAATCCCTCGTCGGTGCACCAGGCCGGACGGGCAGCGCGGGCCGTGGTGGAGAAGGCACGAAGCCAGATCGGCGGCGCCATCGGCTCGCGCGCCGAAGATATCCTTTTCACCAGTGGGGGCACGGAATCGCTGGCTCTGGCAGTGCACGGGTCCGTTCTGGGCCTGGACAGCAAGGCCACGCTGATCGTTTCCGCGATAGAGCACGAGGCTACCGGCAAGGCCGCTGCCCGGGCCGGCGTGCCGATGGAAACGGCTTATGTCGGCCCCGATGGCCGGGTGGACCTTGCAGACCTGAAAGCGCGCCTTGAGGGTTGGGATAAGGCCGCGAAGGGCACGCCCATCCTCGCGCTGATGCTCGCCAACAACGAGACCGGCATCCTGCAGCCGGTTGCGGAGGCGGCTGGGCTGGTGCGGGCCGCAGGCGGGCTGACGATCTGCGATGCGGTGCAGGGGCTCGGCAAAGTGGCGGTCAATGTAGCCCTTCTGGGCGCCGACTATGTGGCGCTGGCGGCGCACAAGATCGGGGGGCCGCAGGGTGTCGGCGCGCTGTGGCACAGAGCCGGGGCGCCGTTGATGGCGCTGCAATATGGCGGCGGGCAGGAACGCGGTCTGCGGTCCGGTACAGAGAACGTGGCAGGGATCGCCGGATTTGGCGCCGCCACCGAGGCCGCCGTGCGCGACCTTTCGAAATATGCTACGCTGCTCAAATACCGGGATGCGATGGAAGCGCGGCTCAAGGCCGAAGGCGGCGTCACGGTGATCGGCGAGAACAGCCCGAGGCTCGCCGGCACGTCGAACTTCGCCCGGCCTGGCTTTCGTTCCGAAACGCAGGTGATGGCGATGGATCTCGCCGGGATATGCGTATCGGCCGGATCGGCCTGTTCGTCCGGCAAGGTGAAACGTTCGCTTGTGCTGATGGCCATGGGCGCCGATGACGCCCTTGCGGAATCGTCGGTCCGCACCAGTTTCGGGTGGGACACAAAACCGGAAGACTTCGAGCGCGTCGCTGACGCCTGGCTCGAAGCGGCCCGGCGAACCGTATTGAAGGAAACCGCGTGATGGATTGCTGCGGCGGAATGGATGAACATGACGAGACCTGCACCGAAGTGAAGGTGAAGGACGGCGTCGATGCGGGCACGGTCGCGGCGGCGAAGCGCCTCGAGTCCGAGAACTATTCGGCCGGCTTTGTCACCGATATCGAAATGGACTTCGCGCCGAAGGGCCTGACCGAAGACACGGTGCGCTTCATCTCGGCGAAGAAGGAGGAGCCGGACTGGCTGCTGGAGTACCGCCTTGAGGCGTACCGCCGCTGGCTCACGCTTGAAGAGCCGACCTGGGCGCGGGTGAACTATCCGAAGATCGACTACCAAGCCTATTATTACTACGCCGCTCCAAAGAACTCCGCGAAGTACAAGTCGCTGGACGAAGTGCCGAAAGAGATTCTCGACACCTACGCGAAGCTCGGCATCCCGCTGCGCGAAGCAGAAGTCCTGCTGGGCGTCGAAGGAGCGGCTGAGACGGCCGCAACGGCGCGCGAGAAGCCGCGCGTAGCGGTCGATGCGGTGTTCGACTCGGTATCGGTGGCGACCACCTTCCGGGAAGAGCTGAAGAAAGCCGGCGTGATCTTCATGTCGATTTCCGAAGCCGTGCAGGAATACCCTGATCTGGTGAAGAAATATCTCGGCACGGTTGTTCCGGCGACGGACAATTTCTTTGCGACCCTGAACGCGGCGGTCTTCTCTGATGGCACGTTTGTCTATGTGCCCAAGGGTGTGCGCTGCCCGATGGAGCTGTCGACCTATTTCCGTATGAACGCGGAAAGCACGGGCCAGTTCGAACGTACGCTGATCATCGCGGATGAGGGGGCGTATGTCTCCTACCTCGAGGGCTGCACCGCGCCGATGCGCGACGAGAACCAGCTGCACGCGGCCGTGGTCGAGCTGGTCGCGCTTGACGATGCCGAGATCAAGTATTCGACGGTCCAGAACTGGTGGCCGGGCGACGAGAACGGCAAGGGCGGCATCTACAATTTCGTGACCAAGCGCGGCGACTGCCGCGGGGCGCGGTCCAAGATTTCCTGGACGCAGGTCGAGACCGGCTCTGCGATCACCTGGAAGTATCCGTCCTGCGTGCTGCGCGGGGATGACTCGGTCGGCGAGTTCTATTCGATCGCGGTCACCAACGGTCGCCAGCAGGCCGATACCGGAACAAAGATGATCCACCTCGGCAAGCGGACGAAGAGCCGGATCATCTCCAAGGGCATCTCGGCCGGCAGGTCAGACAACACCTATCGCGGCCTCGTTTCGGTGCACAAGAAAGCCGAAGGCGCGCGCAACTTCACCCAGTGCGATTCGCTGCTGATCGGCGACAAGTGCGGCGCCCATACGGTGCCCTATGTCGAAAACCGGCGCGCCGACGCGCAGCTGGAACACGAGGCGACGACGACGAAACTGTCCGAAGACCAGCTGTTCTATGTCCGCCAGCGCGGGATCGGCGAGGAGCAGGCAGTCGCCCTTCTGGTCAACGGTTTCGTACGCGAAGTGCTGCAGGAACTGCCGATGGAATTCGCAGTCGAGGCCCAGAAACTGCTGGAAGTCAGCCTTGAAGGCAGCGTCGGTTAACGCGCCACTCACCTGACAGGCACGGAACTTGCTGCGTTCTCCCCCGAAACGGCCATTCCGAGCCGTCCGGGAGGACCCCATGTGGAAAGATCTGCTCGCGCTCGCTGTGATTGCCGCGACGGTGTTTGTGGCCCCGTTGATGGCCGCAGCCGCCTGAAATCCGGGGAAACACGCATAGCGCACGGGGCATAACGCCGCTTTGTGCTTTCAAATCATGCCGGGGCGCCCTAAATCCCCGGCATGTTGAAGATCGAAAATCTGTCCGCCACAGTCGGCGAAGGGGAGGGGGCAACCGCCATCCTCCATGGGCTCTCCCTGTCGGTGCCCACCGGCGAAGTGCACGCCATCATGGGCCCCAACGGCGCGGGTAAATCCACGCTGTCCTATGTCCTGACCGGACGCGAAGGCTATACAGTCACCGGCGGCACAGCGACGCTGAACGGCGAAGACCTGCTCAGCCTCGATCCTGAGGCGCGGGCGGCGAAGGGCATGTTCCTGTCATTCCAGTACCCGGTCGAAATTCCCGGTGTGCCGGTGATGACCTTCGTGCGCACTGCCATGAACGCCCAGCGCAAGGCGCGCGGCGAGCCGGAAATCTCCGCGCCGGAGTTCATCAAGAAGTCCCGCGAGATCGCCAAGGTGCTGAGCCTTGATCCCGAGATGCTGAAACGGCCCGTGAATGTCGGCTTTTCCGGCGGCGAAAAGAAACGCCTCGAAATCTACCAGATGATGATGCTGGAGCCGCGCTTCATGGTGCTGGACGAGACCGATAGCGGGCTCGACATCGATGCGCTACGGACCGTTGCCGAGGGCGTCAACGCCCTGCGCTCGCCGGAGCGTGGCATGCTGGTGATCACGCACTACCAGCGCCTGCTCGACTATATCAAACCGGACAAGGTGCACGTGCTCGCCAAGGGCCGCATCATCAAGACCGGCGGGCCGGAACTCGCCCACCGGCTTGAGGCCGAGGGCTATGACGGCGTGCTCGCGGAGGCCGTGTGAGTACCGCCCTCAAGGATCTGATCCGGAATCCGACGGTTGCCGAACTGGAACTCGTCGCGCGCTATGCGGCCCTGAAGGCCGACGCGCGGCGCGAGCGGCTGTTCGAGGCCTTCGCGCAGACGGGCCTGCCGGGGCGGCGCGCCGAGAATTGGCGCTGGAGCGATTTCAAGACGGCCGTCGGCCAGCTCGATACGCCGAAGGCGCCGCCCGCGCGCGACCCACTCGCCCGCGATGGCGTCTCCACGTTGCGGTTCACGCCGGCAGGTTTCGTTGCGCCGGCGTCGCTGCCGGCGGGCCTGCGCCTTTTAGCCAAGGAGGACGTGCAGGCCATGGGCGGGGCGGAAGAGGCCCCGCTGGGGGCGCTGGCTGCGGCCCTGTCCGGCACTGTGCTTGTGGATGTCAGCGCTGGCGCAGCGGTGCATCTGCATATGGTTTTCCAGGGGCCAGGCGCGATCAACGCCGCGCGCGTGGTTTTCCTGCTTCGTCCGGGGGCGCAGCTTCATGTCTCCGAGAGCCATCTGGGCGGGGCGGCCTTCTCCACCGCGCTGGTCGAGTTTACCCTCAACAAGGGCGCGCACCTTCACCGTACGCTCTATCAGGCGGGCGGCGCAGATGAAGCGCAGGCCGTCACCGCCTTGATCGAACAGGACGAAGGCGCCGAAAGCGTGCAAACGGTTCTGGCGCTCGGTGCCCGGATCGCGCGGATCGAATCGCGCCTGGTGCACCGTGAGACGGGCTCGAAGGCGACGCTCAATGCCGCCTATCTCGCAGGCGCCGGCCGGCATGCTGACATTACCACGCATGTGCGCCACGGCGCGCCGGCGTGCACGACCCGGCAGGCCACCAAGGGCGCGGTGCTGGCTGGCGGGCGCGGCGTCTTCCAGGGCAAGTTCCTCGTGCCGCGCACGTCGGGCCAGCAAACCGATGCCTCGATGCAGCACAATGCGCTGCTGCTGGAAGAGGGCGCCGAAGTGTTCGCGAAGCCCGAACTCGAGATTCTTGCGGATGACGTTCAGTGTGCGCACGGAAATACGTCTGGCGCGCTCGATGGGGCGCAGCTGTTCTACCTGCGTCAGCGTGGCATCCCGCTCGCACAGGCGCGCGCAATGCTGACCGAAGCATTCATCGCCGAAGCGCTCGAAGGCGCCGGCGAGCTTGAGGAGGTCCTGCGCCATGAAGCGCAGGCCTGGCTCAGCCATGTCTCGTAATTTCGACCTCGCCTCCATCCGCGCCGAATTTCCGATCCTCGCCCGGGATGTGAACGGGTATCCGCTGGTCTATCTCGACAATGCCGCCAGCGCGCAAAAGCCGGATGCGGTGATAGATGCGATGGCAAAACAGGCCCGCACTGCCTATGCCAATGTCCACCGGGGCCTGCACACGCTGGCCAATGAGGCAACGGCAGCCTTCGAGGCTGCGCGCGGGACCGTCCGCGCCTTCCTCAATGCGCCGTCTACGGACAATATTGTCTTTACCAAAGGTTCGACTGAAGGTATCAACCTGGTTGCCTCGGCGCTGGCTGGCCGGATCCAGCCGGGCGACGAGATCGTGCTGTCGATCATGGAGCATCATTCCAACATTGTGCCCTGGCACTTCCTGCGCGAGCGCCACGGGGCCGTGTTGCGCTGGGTAGGTCTCACCGAAGACGGCGCGTTGGACATGGACGCGATGGCCGCCGCGATCGGCCCGAAGACGAAGATGGTCGCCATCACGCAGATGAGCAACGTGCTGGGCACGGTGACGGATATTGCTGCGATCACGAATCTGGCTCACGCAGCGGGCGCTGAAATCCTCGTCGATGGAAGTCAGGCGGCCGTCCACATGAAGGTCGATGTGCAGGCGCTGGGCTGTGACTGGTATGTGTTCACTGGCCACAAGGTTTACGGGCCGACCGGTATCGGCGCGCTGTATGGCACCGCCGAAGCGCTGGACCGCGCCCGGCCCTATCAGGGCGGCGGGGAGATGATCGAAATCGTCGCCATGGACCGCGTCACCTACAATACCGCCCCGCACAAGTTCGAAGCCGGCACGCCGCCGATCCTCGAAGCGGTCGGCTTGGGTGCGGCGCTGCGCTGGATGGGCGAATTTGATCCCGCCGAAGTGGCGGCCCACGAACATACCCTCTATGCCCGCGCGCGTGAGGCGCTGCGGGGCATCAATGGCCTTACGGTGCACGGCGAAGCGCCGGGCAAGGGCGCTGTATTGTCATTCAGCCTCGAGGGCGCCCACCCGCACGACATCGCCCAATTGCTCGACCGGTACGGCGTGGCGGTCCGCGCCGGCCATCACTGCGCGCAGCCCCTGATGCAGCATCTGGGTGTCACGGCTACGGCCCGGGCCAGCTTTGCCCTATATAATACGTCAGCGGAGGTCGATGCCTTCGCCGAAGCGCTCGCCAAGGCGCGGAAAATGCTGGTATAGGAAGCCATATGGCAGATGATCTTGCGTCCCGGGACACGATGAATGCGGCGGAATCGCCCGCAGAGTCGGCGATTCCCCAGGAAGAGCTCGACCGGATGACGGATGAGCTGATTGCAGCGTTCAAGACAGTGTTCGACCCCGAAATCCCGGTCGACATCTACGAGTTGGGCCTGATCTACAAGGTCGATATCGATGATGACCGCAAGGTCGATATCGAGATGACGCTGACCGCGCCCGGCTGCCCGGTAGCCGGCGACATGCCGGGCTGGGTCGAAAATGCCGCCAAATCGGTTGAGGGCGTGAACGATGTCGAGGTGCGCCTCACCTTCGATCCGCCCTGGACGCCCGCCCGCATGTCCGACGAAGCGCGCCTCGCGCTGAACATGCTCTGATTGAAGGAGAGGGCCCGAGCCCCCATCTTAAGACCATGGCCAGACGTCCCCGCCCGAAACCCGTGAAACTCTCCGACGCTGCTGCGGCGCGCGTGCGGGAGATCATGGATGAGCGCGGCCTGGGCTTTCTGCGCGTCGGCGTGAAGAATGGCGGCTGCGCGGGCATGGAATATGTCATGGACTATGCCGCCGGCCCCGAGCCGCTGGACGAAGTGGTCGAGGATAATGGCGTGACCATCCTGATCGACGCGAAAGCCGTGCTGTTCCTGCTCGGCAGCGAAGTCGACTACGAAATGACGCCGCTGCACGAGAAATTCGTGTTCCGGAACCCGAACCAGACCGACGCCTGCGGCTGCGGCGAGAGTGTCACGATCGTTCCTGCCGCGGCAGAATGATCGTCCGCAGCTTTGCGCCGATCTCGGCGCCGGACGCGAAGATCCTCATCCTTGGCAGTATGCCCGGCGTCGCCTCCCTTGAGGCCGGCCAGTACTATGCCCATCCACGAAATGCCTTCTGGCCCATCATGGGCGTGCTGTTCGGCGCCGGTCCGGACCTGCCGTATGCGGAGCGTGTAGTCCGGCTTATGGCCAGCGGCGTCGCGGTGTGGGACGTGCTGCAAGCCTGCGAGCGCGAGGGAAGTCTCGATTCGAACATCCGCTCGGAAGTGCCAAACGATTTTGCAGCCTTCTTCAGGGCCCATCCTTCTATCCGCCGCATCAGCCTGAACGGCGGCAAGGCCGCAGCGGCCTTCCGGAAACACGCCGCCCGCCAGGGGCCACCCTTGGCCGAAATCGTGACGTTGCCTTCAACCAGTCCCGCTCACGCGGCGCGTAGCGTCGGCATGAAGTGTGCGCTCTGGAAGGCGGCGCTCTTGCCCTAGGCCTTGCTGTAAGCGGCCAGGTCGTCCGGGGTTGGCTTGGCTTCGAAGCCGTTCGGCGGATCGGGGATCAGGATGGCGCGGCGGACCGGTTCGCCGGTGGCTTCGGCGACGAGTTCTGCCGTGCGTGCTTCGATCACTTCCGTCAGGCGGGCTATGAACTCGTCCTTGGGAAGGCCGGGCGGGATCGGTTCGAGGAACTCGATGATCGCCTTGCCGGTCCGCTTCGGCGCTTCCTGCTGCTGCCAGAATACACCGATATTGGTGGCCACCGGCACGACGGGCACGCCCATCGCCTCGGCCATGTGCCAGACGCCGGACTTATATCGGAAATGGTAGCCGATCGGGGCCAGGTGCCCTTCCGGATAGATCAGTACACGGCGACCATCATCCTTTGCCTTCTGCATGCCGTTGGCGAGCGAAGATGCCTTCTTCTCGCCGCCGCCGCAGGTGTCGATGACGATGGCGCCGAGCTTCTTGAGGATGCCGGAGACGAGCGGAAAACGCTCCAGGTGATCGCCCGTGACGAAGGCGAGGTTCGACACTTCCGGATAGACCAGGAAGCCGTCCCCCCAGCTCTGGTGTTTCGACGCAATCACGAAGGCGCCGTCCGGCAGGTTCTGCCGCCCGCGCACGTCCTTCTTGACGCCGGCGATCAGGCGCAGCGCCCAGTTCATGGCACGCGTGTAGCTCCTGATAATGGCGCGCACCGGCCCATGCCCCGGCCAGGCGAGGAAGGGCAACGAGACGAGCACATAGAGAACCGAGAGCAGCCAATAGGCCAGCTGGAACAGGGCGCCGCGCATGGGGGGATACTCCGTAGACGAAGGATCAGTTGGATTTGAGGACAGCGATGATGGCTCGGGCCATGGCCGGCGCGTGCTGTGACAGCGGGCCGGGCAGGCGGTTGTAGATCTTGTTCTGCCCCGCCTGCATCACGACGCCGAGCGCCATCGCTGCCTTCAGCGCCGGATCACCCTTCGGGATCGTACCGGCCGCCATCAGGCCGCCGATGATCCGTTCTGTCACCGAGACAGGATCGTCTTCGCGGCGCTTGTCGTAAGGCAGGTACCGGTTCAGCGAAACGAGATGGAAGGAAAAGAGAAGGAAGTCCTCGTCCGCCAGCTTGCAGTACGCGGTGACGGCTGCGAGCACTTTGTCTTCCAGCTTGCCGGTTCCGGACAGCGCTTCGGTCAGCAATTGCGACAGCCGCTGGTGAGTGGCCATGAACAGCGACAGGGCAAGCTCATCCTTGCCCTTGTAGTGGCGATACAGCGCACCTTCTGACACGCCGGCCTTGTCGGCGATCTCGCGTGTGGTGGCGGCATCGACGCCTTCATGGATGAACAGTTTCAGCGCCGCGCGCTCGATCTTCGGCTTCGCGTTTCGGGCGCGCTGCTTCGGTTCGGGCGCTTTGGGCTGGGTCGATGCGGGGCGGGCCATTCGGGGTTCTCCGATCCTGATGGGAAGAGCATACCAGCCCGACCCGGCGTTTGCAAGTGAATATTCGCTCACTAATCTGGTGAAATATTGAACAGCCGGGAAACCATGTTCCGCGCGCAGGTGCGCCAGAAATGAAAAACGCGCCGGCGGGCGGCGCGTTTTGTCCGGTCTGCAAGGGCGCTCCACCTCAGGCGAGCAAGTCGATCCGGTAGCTTTCGATGACGGTATTGGCGAGCAGCTTCTCGCACATTTCCTTGACGCGCTTTTCAGCGTCGGCTTTGGCGAGGCCGTCATCGAGTTCCAGCTCGATCACCTTGCCGACGCGCGCCGCCTCAACCTCGCCATAGCCCATGCGGGCCAGCGTGTCGGCGACAGCCTTGCCTTGCGGGTCCAGAACGCCGGACTTCAGGGAGACGTGAACGACGGCTTTCATTTGCTGCCTCCGGTGAAGCTGACGACGTTGTCCGTGTCGCCCGATTCCTTGATGATCCCAAGACGGCGGGCGACTTCGGCATAGGCCTCGGTGACGCCGCCGAGGTCGCGGCGGAAACGGTCCTTGTCCAGCTTCTCGCCGGTCTTGTTGTCCCACAGGCGGCAGCTGTCAGGGCTGATCTCGTCGGCCAGCAGAATGCGCGGCATGTCGTGATCGGTCTCGAAGAATCGGCCGAACTCGATCTTGAAGTCGACCAGGCGGATGCCCGCGCCCGCGAACAGGCCGGACATGAAGTCGTTCACGCGCAGCGCCAGGGCGATGATGTCGTCATATTCCTGCGGCGTGGCCCAGCCGAACGCGGCAATGTGCTCTTCCGACACCATCGGGTCGTGCAGGGCGTCGCTCTTGTAGTAGAACTCGACCAGCGGGCGCGGCAGCTGCTGGCCTTCCGGCATGCCGAGACGTGTCGACAGCGAGCCCGCGGCAATGTTGCGCACGACCACTTCCAGCGGGATGATCTCGACCTTCCGGATCAGCTGCTCGCGCATGTTGAGGCGGCGGATGAAGTGGGTCGGGATGCCGATGGCCGTCAGCTGGGTCATGATGAACTCGCTGATGCGGTTGTTCAGCACACCCTTGCCATCCAGAACGGCCTTTTTCTGCGCGTCGAAGGCGGTTGTGTCGTCCTTGAAGTACTGAATCAGGGTGCCCGGCTCCGGACCCTCATAGAGGATCTTGGCTTTTCCCTCATAGACGATGCGCCGTTTGCTCATTCTATCCGGCCCTTCCTGCAGTGCCTGGGACGTCTTGTTCCGGCGGAATCACCGGGCTGCGTCCCTGAAGGCGCGACTGTTACGCCAAGTCGGAGGCAGAAACAATTATTGCGAACATGCGCCCGCACGACCTATATGACCCCGGAAACCAGAACTCCTGCCGCAGAAAAGGGTACCTCCATGAGCTCATTTGATGATCGTGAACGCGCCGAGGAAGCCCGTTACGCCCTGGACCAGGAAACCCAGTTCAAGGTCGCAGCCCGGCGCAACAAGCTGCTCGGCCTCTGGGCCGCCGAACTGATGGGGCTCGATGCCACAGCCGCCGAAGCCTACGCCAAGACGGTGGTGATCGCCGATCTCGAGGAAGCCGGCGACGGCGACGTGATCCGCAAGGTCCTGGCCGACCTGAGCGCGGCCGGCGTCCAGCAGACCGCTCCGGCCATCGAGGAGCAGCTCGCGCGCCTGACCCCGATCGCCCGCGAGCAGATCACCAAGGATATCAAGGGCTGATCAGCGCCCCGGCTGGGCGGCAGGCTTGGTCGCCGGCTTGACGTAAGTGTCGCTGCAGCGGGGCGTATCGTGGCCCATCGGCGTGAATGACACGCAGTTGAACTGCGCGCCTGATCCGTCGCGGAAGCTGGCTTGGCCGTGCCAGCCTGCCATCGACGGTTTGCCGGTCCAGGCGCTGAACATGACCTTGCCGGCCGACACCGGGATCGCCGGATCGTCCGGCACGGTGGCATAAAAGGGCACGCCGTCGATGTACCAGGTGATGCCGTCAGGACGCCAGTCGAAGGCGTAAAGGTGCGGCGCTTCGCCGGCATCGAAGGGCAGGTCGAAGGTCGCCGGCTGGATGCTTTTGCCGTTCCGGAAATAGTTGAAGTGAACCTTGGTCAGGTCCTTGCCGAGGAATTCGATGTCGATCTCGTCATGCGGATCGCCGAACCAGGGGCCGGTATAGGTGAAGAAGGCCGTGACCAGGCCTGAACCCGACGCGGGCTGGATGATCGCTTCGTAGCGGCCATAGCTGTACTTCTTGCGCGATTGCATCTCGGCAGCGCTGTAAGGCAGCGCGGCCCCGGCCAGCCGGCGCACTTCCAGGAAGGCGCCGCCAGCGCGGCTGGCGATGTTTTCGGGCACCCAGTCGCCGCCATAGAAGCTGTCCGCATTGCCATGGTTGGACGCGTTGAAGATCGCGTCGCCGAGCGGCGATGCCAGTCTTGTGTAGAAACCCCCGTCGCGCGGGCGTTCGGGCGGCACCCAGACGGGCGCGGTCGTCGCGCCTGAGGCTGTGGGCTCAACCGGGCGCACCGTTCCGGGGCGGACCCAGGGATAAAAATCCGGGCCGGCCGGCTTAGCGGCGGCCGCAACGGCTACGGCAGGCGGAGCTGTTTCAGGTTGGGGCGCCGGCGTTGCGGCCGGGCGCAGCAACAGCAAGGCCAGCCCGACCACGGCAAGCCAGCTGGCGGCCACCAGCCCGTCAGCGCCGCGATCAGCGGTCTGCCAGGGGGTGGAGCGGGAAGGCGGGGTCGACGACAAGCGAAACGTCCTGGGTTAACGGCCCGCTAACCAGCAAATTTCGCGCCACGCGGGACTTTGTCAGGCGGCAGACCCGCCATCGGGAGCCGGCGTGGTTAAGGCCGCCCGGTTGCGCATCATGAACAGCGGCACCGATCCGATGGGCGTGACGGCCCAGTCCAGCGGCTGGTCGTGCGGTTCGGAGGGCACCTTGTCGATCTGCTGGGCGGCGTAGGCGAGCGCGCAGGCAAAGGCGCGGCCCTTGGTGCGCAGCACCGACAGCGCCTTGTCATAATGGCCGCGCCCATAGCCGAGGCGGTTGCCCTGCGTATCGAAGGCCAGCAGCGGGGTCAGCACCAGTGTCGGCGTCGCTTCCGGGGCGTCCTCAGGCGGCTCGGACAGGCCGAAGCCGCGCCGCTCCAGCGGCTCGCCCGGCGACCAGAGGCGCCAGCTGATGGTCCCCTCGGCGGTCATGCGCGGCAGGCAGGTTTCCGCGCCGGCCCGGATCAGCCGCTCCAACAGCGGCATCGGGTCCATTTCTTCGTTGATCGGCACATAGGCCGAGACGACCGGGCCGTAGCGCTCCAGCAGCTTCATCGGGAAGATGGCAGCGAGCTTTTCAGCGCCGTCAGGGTCACGTGCTGCCGCTTCCGCGCGCAACGTGCGCATGCGGTGGCGCAGGTTCGTCTTGTCGTCTTCAATACTCATGAGGGGCTTCTAGCGAGGCTTGGGCGCGCCGTCACCGAAGAAGGGACACAAGAACCGCAATCGCCGCTGGGCACATTTCACTCCCGTCGACCTAGAGACTAGGTGGGTGCCGGATGAGCCGAGGCCACAGCCCCGACCAGAGTGCCAACTCCCTGACGGTAAGTAAGGTCGCTGGAGATCAGTCCCTCGCGGGCGCCGCAGCCCTTGTGAATACTCAATGTAGTGATCGCCGGGGTGACTGGGAAGGGGGATTCACTCAGCGTCCGGAGCAAGGGTCACATCGAAGGCATACAGCAGTGTGCGCTGCAGGTTCGAGAAGTTGTCATCGGACACGATCCAGAGGCGCAGGATCCCGTCTTCCAGCGTCTGTGCCGCGAGGCCTTCGAAATTGTCCGTTATGACCGGCCGCGACAGCGTCAGCTGCTCGGTCTCGCCCGGGCCCCAGCTGAGCACCGAGCGGGCGCCGCGCAGCGGATCGAAGGCGCGGTAGAGGAAGACGTCGCGGTCGGAGCCGTCCGGCAGGCGGACGCTGTCCATTCCGACCAGCGCGAAGCCGTTCGGGTTGCTTGCGCGCTTGCCGGACCATTCGGACTTGCCGGTGGCCAGCACCCGGCCGATCGGCGAGAGGCCGGTCGAGGCGCCTTCATACCCGAAGCTGAGTTGGCCTTCCGGCGTCATCGCCAGCGCCTCCGGGCCCTCATTGTCGTCGATGCTGCGTTCGTCGAATGAGGCCGGCAGCGCCGAGATTTCCACAGCCTTCGCCTTGGCGCCGCAGGTGCCCAGCGCGAAAGCCTCGATGCGGAAATTGCGCTCGAAGCTGACGAAGGCGATGCCGCCACGATAGGCGAAGCCTTCGGCGTCGTTCTCGTACTTGCCGGACAGGAACTTGCCGCTCGCGCCGCGCATGTATGCGACGCTGGCGCTCGCAGGCGCGCCGTTCGTGATCCCGAGCTGGACCCAGCCACCCGCATCGGTGACTGCGATTAGGTGGCCCTCATCCTCGACCGCGAGGCCGGACAGGCCGCCGAAGTTTGGGTCATTGGCGTCCAGCTCCCAGGCGCCGGCCAGCTGGGCACCTGCCGGCAGGCGGCCCGAAAGCACTTCGGCCTGCTTAGTGTTGAGCGGCGAAACGGTCAGTTCCAGCGCCTGGAAGGCGGAGGCGCCCGTGTCATCCAGCGGGCACGAGGCGGCCCGGATCGCCGAGGTGGCGGCACCAGCCTGCCACAAGCCGGCCACGGACGGCTCCGCCGCCATCGGCTCGGTCTCGCCGCCGGGCGCGGCACACGCGGCGAAGGCCAGCAGGGACAGGGCGGCGATGGGGGCGGTGGGTTTCATGGGAGGAGATGTGCCTTCTGCTGTCTGGCCAGCCGGGTCGCACCCTTGCGCGACAAAGGAAAGGCAAAGTGCTGACGTTTTCATGAATCCGGTGCCGGGCGGGCTGGATTTAGAATCCGAACTCTTTCAAAACTTGCCGATGAGTCAGATTCCGCTAGCGCGCCGCTCCCCCATTCCGCCCGAGAACTGCAATCTCGCGCGCACGATCGAAATCATCGGCGATCGCTGGACGCTGCTGATTCTGCGCGCCGCGCTGTACGGTGTGCGCCGGTTTGACGATTTCCAGGCCGAGCTGCGCTGCCCGCGCACCGTGCTGTCAGGACGGCTGAAAACCCTCGTGGATGCGGGCCTGCTGACGAAAAAGACCTACAAGGTGCCCGGCAAGCGAGCCCGTCCGGAATACGTCCTTTCGGCCATGGGCCTGTCGTTGCGGCCGATTCTGGTGGGTCTGACTCAGTGGGGCGATGTGTGGCTGGGGCAGGGCGAGCAGCCCCCGATCAGCTTTACCAAGTTGGGCTCCAAGACGGCCATCCGCGCCGCTTTCGTCGACCCCGAGGGCCGGGAAGTGCGGCCCGACCAGATCCGCGCGGTGCTGCGGGGATAGGGGTAAGCCCCGCGATGCAGCCTGATTGTTTTTGGGTCTTGCAAAGCGCCAGCCTTCCGCTTATTCCCACCGCTCTGCCGGTCACGGCAGCCAATTCTTCAGGATGCGGGCGTAGCTCAGGGGTAGAGCACAACCTTGCCAAGGTTGGGGTCGAGAGTTCGAATCTCTTCGCCCGCTCCAGAAGAACTTAATAAAAACAGTGAGTTGGACGGGTCGCGAGAGCGAAACGCCTGCTTACTTTTTTCCGGAAGGGTCGCGAGTAAGCAAAAAATAAACAGCCTCCCGGGAGGCATCGTGAAAAGCTGTGGATTGTTTGGGCCTCTGGTCCTGATCGCTGGGCTGAAAGTCGGCGAGTGTTGCGGAATCGCTGCGAGCTTCTTCCGCTATGGCTCCTTTCTGCCGATACGCGATCGCGTATTAACTTGATTTATACGAGAATGCGTATAAGTTGGCTGTATGCGCGAACGCGTATAAAGCGGAGTTTCCATGACAGATCTCGTTCGAAGCCCGAGAATGGCAGGCGCTGTAGTCCGCAAGGCGCGGCTTGCCCAAGGCTTGACCCAGAAGGAACTCGCGGACCGCATGAACGTGCGCCAGGCGACGATCTCGAAGCTCGAAAGCGGGGAGCCGGCAACCCGGATGGCCGTTCTGTTCGATGCGCTTGCAGCCCTCGGCCTTGAAGTCAACGTTACAACGCGCGGCGGCAAATCGAACTTCGAGGAAGTGTTCTGATGGCGCGCCGGTCCAACGCTGAGGCCCTCGCAGTCTTTCTTAATGCAAAACCCGTCGGACGCCTGACGCGCACCGCCTCGGGCGCTGTTGCTTTCAGCTATGACGCTTCATGGCTTGACTGGTCGGGCTCAATGCCCGTTTCAATCTCATTGCCGTTGACCGGCGAAGTGTTTCGCGGTGCGCCTGTCATCAACGTTTTCGAGAACCTCCTGCCGGACGCCGCACAGATTCGCCGCCATCTCGCCGAGCGTTTGGGGGCAGGGGGCACCGACGCGTTTTCACTGCTCTCCGTTGCAGGCCGGGACTGCGTCGGTGCGCTTCAGTTCCTGCCGGATGGTGAGGCGCCTGAGCCCGCTGGAGAGGTCAGGGGCGAGGTGATGACCGAAGCAGAAATCGCAGCCCTCATCCGAAGGCTGCGGGTCGCCCCTCTCGGGATGGACCGCGAAGATGAAGACTTCCGGATCTCGATTGCCGGCGCGCAGGACAAGACCGCGCTCCTCAAGATCGGGGAGCAGTGGAAGCGTCCTGCCGGGACGACCGCAACCACGCATATCCTGAAGCCCGCCATAGGCGTCCTGCACAATGGGTTTGACCTCGCCGATAGCGTGCAGAATGAGTTCCTGTGCCTAAAACTCTGCTCGGCGTTTGGGCTTGAGGTCGCGGAGGCTTCAATTGAAAAATTCGAGGACCAGTTGGTCCTGAGCGTTACCAGATTTGATCGTCTGTGGACGGAGGACGGCCGACTGCTCAGGTTGCCGCAAGAAGATTTTTGTCAGGCGCTTTCGGTGCCTTCAACGCTTAAGTATCAACGAGATGGCGGGCCAAGCGTTCTGAACATATTGGAACGACTGAAGGAAAGTGACCGTCCCGCCGAAGACAGGCGAAATTTCCTGAAAGCACAGATGGTGTTTTGGCTCCTCGGCGCAACCGATGGGCATGCGAAGAACTTTTCGATTGCTCATCGCCCGGGCGGAGGTTTCAAGCTGACGCCGCTCTATGACATATTGTCTGCTCAGCCTCTGGCTGATGGGGGAAAGCTGAGGCGAAACCGGTTCAGGATGGCAATGTCCATCGGCGCAAACAACCATTACCGCATGGACGAAATCCAGGTGAGGCATTTCAAAGAGACAGCAGACACTGCCGGTCTGCCGGTCGGGACGGTTGAGGAGATTTGCGGAGAGCTTGAAAGGGGCATTCCGATCGTGCTCGATGAATTGGCATCCAGTGTCGGAAATCTCATTCCTGCGGCTCTAGTCGAAAGCCTGTCGGCTGGAGTCAGATCGCGTAAGCAGATCCTTGGAATGGACTGATCTTGTCCCGGCTCTGACAATGAAATTGAAACTCCGGTTAGCCTGCTCCGCGGGTCGCTCTCTGGGGGTTATGAGCGGACGCTACCGGGCGACTGCTAGGCGGCGGTCTTGGTGAACAAAGTCTTCACGCCAGAGGCGAAGGTTGATCAGAACATCACCCTGCAGGGGAAATTGGCACGTTGCTTGCTTTTCCATCAGCACGGGAGACGGCTGATGAGATTTCTTGAAACACGACAGCTGGGCGATGTTGCCCGGAAATACGACTACACATGCAAACTTGGAGCGGACCGCTGGGCCTGGGAATTCTGCCGGCGCGATCCGGAACTGCGCGACAAGGCACGCTTCTTCTCCTCCGGCGATTACATTTCTGAACGACCCGCTCCGTGCCCGGGATTGACGCTCCTGAAACTTCGCAAGCCAATAGCCGAGGCTGAGGCGTACGGTCTCTGCTTCTTTCCGGACCCGGATGATCACGCCATCGATGCCGATCTTTTCTGGTCTGCCGAACAGTACCCCCGCGACATCAGCGTCCACGTCGTCGACGCGGTCCCGGGCGAAGTTGATGAATACCAGATGCTCGCGCTCCAGCGCTGCCGCATCACCCATCTGACCTCGCATGACGGTAGCGAGCAGTTTGTTCTCCGCGGTGCCCGCTGCGCCATCCAGATCATGGCGCATGGGATATCGCTGCTCTCGCCGCAGCCTCACAAGATGGTCGTGACGATCGCGGGCAGTGAATGCATCGATACCAAGACGGACGTCCTCAAGAAGGCGCGCCAGGTCTATGATCGCTGTGAGGACAGCTCACCGCAATGGGCCCGAACTGGCCGCAGCCTGCGCGACGCGCTGATATGCCTGGACGCCAAAGAAGCCGGCCTCTCATATTGGGAAATGGCCGAGATCATCTTCGGATACGAACTTGTCGAAGCCAACCGCAACCGCGGATCGCGGGCGCTCAAGGACGCGATGCGCCGAAATCTTCTGCGCGGTGAAACCCTTCGTGGCGGCGGATACCGCGAACTGCTCCAACCAAAGACCAGAGGGTCTCTCCTGGCGGCCTGATCCTTTATAGCAGTCGCAGGAATCTAGCGATGGTTGTCTGCGGTCCGCCCGCGCTGAAGCGCGGGTCTGTCCGGCCTGACGGCCTGCCCGGAGAGGCTCACTGAGGATCCGGTCGTTCGTTCATGGGCAAGAGGCTGGGCCCCGCCGGCGGACGCGCGCGCCGCGCGCTTCCCACTGTCCGCAGGCCGCTCAAGGGTCTCTGTCGCACTGGTGATTGCGGCCAGAGGGGTCGCGGGCGCAGAACCCCGGCTGTGTTCAGGCAGCGCTTCGAGCCGGCACGAGGCGACGCATGACACCCGTGTGCTCATCCATCCGGAAATGCATCTCTTCCAGACCGGCAAGCAGATTCGGGTTCTGAGGCACCGTCCCCAGCTCAATGGTGATCGCGCCCCGCGAGCCCAGCCAGAGGCTCGCTTCCGCAATCAGCTCCTGGACGTCCGAATAGCTGCGGGGGCCGGCTTTCGCGAGAATGGCCGGGATGATGCCGGTTTCGCCGTCGAGGCAGAACCAGATGGCCGCCGTGATGCGTTCGCCCCGCAGACCGGCCAGGATCCTGACCCCTGAATCCAACTCGGGCAGGGCGCCGAGCCGGAGCCCGGTTTCGCTGAGCCGTGCCAGGGCAGCTGCGTCGCTCGGTCGATAATCTCGGATGTGTAGCGCCATGACAGGGAAGTCATGAAAAGATTCGGGTGGGGCAGGCGAGTCTTTATGCCGGGCTGCCTGAGACGAACCTTTAATAGCGTCCGCCTGCTATTAAAGGATCCGAGACAGTGCCAGTCGACTCGGCGCTCTTGAAAATGGCGGCCGATTCAAGGGGCGAGGCGACACACCAGGACTGTGCGCTTTGTCAGCGTTTGATTGGCCTCAATCCGACAACGCCTTCAGCACTTTCAGCATGGCCTTTAGCTTGTCCTCAGATTTGGTACGGCGCAAGCAGGCTTCACACTCAGCACGCACCTTGTCCGCGGCGCTCGATCTGCGTCCTTTCGTTCCCTCGACATCCATGAAGAACTCAAGGATTTCCGTACCAATCACGTCAGCGACGATCGGAAGCATACCCGCGCTGATGCGGTTGACGCCGGTCTCGTATTTCTGAAGCTGCTGGTGGCTGGTGCCGATCTGATCCGCCAGATCCTGCAGTGTCATGCCTGCGTCCAGTCTCAGTTTTCTGAGCTTGCGCCCCACGGCAATGTCGATGTCATTGGGAGACCTCGATCCCGGGGTTCTCTTTGCGGGCATGTTTGTCTGCGTCTCCCGGTAAACTTCTCTGGACTGATCCGTATATGACTGTGTTTCGGCGTGCAAGTTTGACCCCTTAGACGGGGTTATCGGCGTCCAACTTTGACCCCCCGTTTGGAGTGTTTGACCATCCGCGTTTTGGTAGCGGATGGAGCTGGAGTTGAAGGGCGTGGATACGATTGCGCGG
>NZ_WGLO01000012.1 GCF_016125515.1 Hyphomonas sp. | reverse complement strand
CTGATGCCGGTCGAAGACGTGTTCTCGATCTCGGGCCGCGGTACGGTTGTGACCGGCCGCGTCGAGCAGGGCATCATCAAGGTCGGTGAGGAAATCGAGATCGTCGGCATCCGTCCGACCGTCAAGACGACCTGCACGGGCGTTGAAATGTTCCGCAAG
The DNA here is from genome assembly GCF_016125515.1 of Hyphomonas sp. Taxonomy (GTDB): domain Bacteria; phylum Pseudomonadota; class Alphaproteobacteria; order Caulobacterales; family Hyphomonadaceae; genus Hyphomonas. Next base: position 86,395 of record NZ_WGLO01000012.1, on the reverse strand, counting down.
CTGCTCGACCAGGGTCAGGCCGGCGACAATATCGGCGCGCTGCTGCGCGGCGTTGAGCGCGAAGGCGTGGAACGCGGCCAGGTGCTCTGCAAGCCGGGCTCGATCACGCCGCACACGGTGTTCGAAGCCGAGGCCTACATCCTGACGAAGGAAGAGGGTGGCCGTCACACGCCGTTCTTCACCAACTACCGTCCGCAATTCTACTTCCGCACCACGGACGTCACCGGCATCGTGAAGCTGCCGGCTGACAAGGAAATGGTTCTGCCGGGCGACAACGTGAAAATGGACGTCGAGCTGATCAACCCGATCGCCATGGACAAGGGCCTGCGCTTCGCCATCCGCGAAGGCGGCCGTACGGTCGGCGCCGGCGTCGTGTCGGAAATCAAGAAGTAAGACCCCCGAGACTCCCTAAACCGTCCAGACGATGTGGACAGTTTGTGGACCGGCAAAACGATCAGGGCCGCCCCGCAACGGGCGGCCCTTTTTGTTGCGCTAGTCGGGCAGGATGAAGCGCAGGATCGATTTCATCATCGCGGGGGTGCAGAAGGGTGGAACGACCGCGCTAGATTCCTAACTGCGCCAACATCCCACAGTTTCGATGGCGAAAAAGAAGGAGCCGCACTTCATCTACAAGCGCCCGAAGACCGGTCTGGCGCCGCTCGACCGGGCACTCTGCCACCGCCTGTTCGACTGGCGCGCCGCGCGCGGGCTGTCTGCTCGGAGAAGCCACGCCGATCATCAGCTGGTGAAACGGCGCCCTGCAGCGGGTCTGGTTCCACAATCCCGACATCAGGCTCATCCTGCTCCTGCGCGTCCCCGTCGAACGCGCTTGGTGCCGCTACCGTATGGGACCGCCGCCGAGTCCGAGACCCCCCTTTAAGTGAGGCGGTCCGCAGGGAGAGGGAGCGCGCGCCGGGAGCTGCCGGATCAGGACCGGGAGCGGTCGTATCTTTCTCGAAGCTATTACGCGCCGCAGATCCGGGAATTGAAGCGCTTCTTTGCCAACGAACAATTGTTGTTCCTGCGGAGTGAAGACCTTTCCGATAACCCGCATCGGGTGCTTGAGGTGGTGTGCGGGTTTCTCGGTCTGGCTTGCCATGACTTTGATGTGAGCGGGCGACCGAATGCGGCGCCTAACGTGCAGGCGCTGCCAGACCCGGACCGAAGGTTCCTGAGACGGTTGTTCCGCAATGATGCCGTCGAGACGCAGGCGTTGCTGGGCTGGGAACGCAACGTGTGGGGCCCCTGAGCGCCCCGAAATCGGTTCTGGGGCTGGCCTTTCGGCTTGCAGCCGGGCCAGAGTTGGGGCAAACCGCCGTCAGGCCTGAAGGGGTATAGCTCAGCTGGTAGAGTGGCGGTCTCCAAAACCGCAGGTCGTGGGTTCGAGCCCCTCTGCCCCTGCCAGGCCGATCGACGTTTTTCGTACGCCGTTCTCCCGTTTTAATATTCCGGTGCGGCCTGCGGGACGGTCCAGTTTACTGATCCAGCGATGCCAGGCCTTCTTCTGCGATGGCGCGTTGGACGTCCGTTGCGGACTTAAGGATCGCTTCAAGCGCCAGGCGATGAGCTTGGGTCAAAGCCTCCTCGGCCGGAGTTTTGATGTCCGGCTGAACGCCAACGCCTTCCCAGTTTTCGCCGGTGATTGTGTTCGACACGACCTGCATCGGAATGAAGGCGACAAAGCCGCCCGCCAAGGGCAGGAATCCGCCCGGATTGGCTGCGCCATAGGTTGTTTCGCCGACCAGCGTTGCACGGCCCATCGCCTGAAGATCGTAAGCAAATTCTTCAGCGCCGGACCCGGTCTCCTGGTCGATCAGGACAAAGACCGGCTTTGCGGTGAAAGCGGGGGTTTGCGGTTCAGCGTAGAAGGTGTGCTCGCCCGCCGGATTGGACGTATCCAGCACGGTCACGGTCGGTGTGCGTTCGGTGACGAGATGACCGATCACGTTCGCGACCCCTGCGGGTTCACCGCCCGGCGCGCTGCGGACATCAATGATCAGCGCACCCGTATTCGTTAGAATGCTCATTGCCGCTGCGAGCTTTTCCGTGACCGGCGGGGCATCGAGAAACATGTTGATGCGCAGGTAACCCACATTGCCGGCAAGCCAGCGGATTTCCGGTATTTCTGCACCGCGCAGCCGCACCTCTTCATGGAAGGCAGCAATCTCTTCCGGGGAAGGGCCTGCTTCGCTGAAGCCCGCAACGATCTCCGCTCCCATGTACCGGACCCGGAAATGGCGATCATCCACGATGGGATTGATCTGGGTCTCGATGAGATCAAGGAGGTCTGCGGCGGTCCGGGCGTCCCGGAATGTGCCCTGTTGTTCCAGGGCTTCGATCCTGCTTGCCGCAGCCACACCGCGATCCTCGAAGGCGAAGCGGCCGCGAAGAACCTCGGCGAGTGAGAGCACAACTGCGCTGCTTTCGGCGCTGCTCATCTCGACAAGGGCCGGGTCTGCAGGTGGGCCGGGCTGGGCAAGGGCGGTGGTGGGGATGAGTGCGAGCATGGCAATTGCTGCCCAGAAATGCGATCGGAAATGTTTGGCCACTTGCGGATCTCCGGATTGTTTCAATGCAGGAGATGCACCCAACGTGGCCCGTGGATGCAGGGATGTGAGATTTATTTCGGCGCCACGCGGCGTGCCCCCCCTTGTCAGACGAGGCGGAGCGCCCGAGACCTTGCCGGGCCTGACGGGGAGTGCCGCCCATGACCGATGTGAAACAGCCCTGGTGGCGCGGCGCGGTGGTCTACCAGATCTATCCGCGTTCCTATCTCGACACCAATGGCGACGGGATCGGCGACCTGCCGGGCATATCCGAAAAGCTAGGCTACATTGCCCGGCTCGGCGTCGATGCCATCTGGATCTCGCCGTTCTTCCGCTCGCCGATGCGGGATTTCGGCTATGACGTGTCGGACTATTGCGACGTCGACCCGATCTTCGGGACGTTGGCCGATTTCGATGCGATGCTAACGCAGGCCCACCGGCAGGGGCTGAAGGTCATCATCGATCAGGTCTATGCCCATACGTCCGACGACCATGCCTGGTTTGCCGCGAGCCGGGCCTCGCGGGACAATCCGCATGCGGACTGGTATGTCTGGCGCGACCCGAAACCGGATGGCACCCCGCCCAACAACTGGCAGTCCGTATTCGGCGGCGCAGCCTGGACCTGGGATGCCCGGCGCCAGCAGTATTACATGCACAATTTCCTCAGCAGCCAGCCGCAGCTCAATCTGCACAAACGTGAAGTTCAGGACGCCCTGCTGGCCGCTGCTAAGTTCTGGCTCGACCGGGGCGTGGACGGCTTCCGGCTCGACGCGATCAATTTTGGCATGTTCGATCCCGAGTTCCGGGACAATCCGCCCTGGCCAGCGGAAGGGCGCGCGATCACCCGTCCGTTCGACCTGCAGCACCACATCCATAATCAGTCCCATCCGGACATTCCGGGCTTCCTTGCCCGTGTGCGGTCCCTCGTGGATCAGTACGGTGCAGTGTTCACCGTTGCCGAGGTCCCTGGGCCTGATCCTTTGCCGGAGATGCGTGCATTCACGGAAGGTGACACGCATCTGAGCTCTGCCTACAGCTTTGACTTCCTCTATGCACAGCGACTGACTGCGCGCCGGGTGAAAGCCTCCCAGTCGAACTGGGCGGGACCTTTTGGCGAAGGCTGGCCGTCCTGGGCGTTTTCGAACCACGACGCACCGCGCTGTGTCAGCCGCTGGTGCCCGCCGGGGGCAAACCGGGCCGCGTTTGCGAAGCTGACCAATGCGCTGCTGCTGTGCCTGCGCGGCAATCCCATCCTGTATCAGGGGGAGGAAATCGGCCTTCCGCAGGCGGAAGTAGCGTTCGAGGACCTGCAGGATCCGGAAGCCATAGCAAACTGGCCCCGCACGCTCGGCCGGGACGGGGCGCGGACACCGATGCCCTGGTCGAAAGACAATGCCTTTGCGGGCTTTTCCGAGCACAAACCCTGGCTGCCGGTCGGGCAGGGGCATGCCGAACTGTCGGCGGCCGAGCAGGAGGGCGATGCGGATTCCGTGCTGAACTTCACGCGCCGGTTCCTGTCGGTCCGGTCCTCATCCGGCGCGCTCCGGACCGGCGACGCGTCGTTCGCCGACGTGCCTGAGCCGTTGCTGGCAATTCGCCGAATGGCCGGCGATGAGACGGTGCTCTGCCTGTTCAATCTGGGAACGGACGATCAGGCCCTGCCATCCGGGCTTGCGGAAGGCTTTGTGTGCCTCATCGAAGCGGGCGCCGGTGCTGACATGCCAACGGCTCTGGGGCCGCACGCGGTCTGGATTGGGCGGAAGATCTGACGCGGTCAGACGAGGCTGCACGATTCCCGCACGATGAGTTCGGTGGGCAGGCGTTCAGACCTGAGCGTCCCGGTTTCGCCTGCCGAGAGCAGTTTTGACACCATCAGCCGTCCCGCCTGACCCATGTCCTGCGACACGGTAGTCAGCGACGGGCGCGTGTAAGCGGACAGCTGGATATTGTCATAGCCGACCACGGCTACATCCTCGGGCACCTTGCGGTTGGCTTTCAGCAGGCTGCGGATGGCGCCGAGGGCGATCAGATCGCCGGCCGCGAAGATACCGTCAAATGCAAGGCTGCGCCCGAGCAGGCTGTCCACAGCGGCTTCGGCGAAGCTGATCTCGAACTGGGCCGGCACCGCCAGCGCCGGGTCCACCTCCATCCCGGCGCGTCGGTGGGCCTCGACATAGCCCTGGTAGCGCTGCTGCACTTCCGGCGCGGCCATGTCGCCCAGGAAGGCTATGCGGCGGCGGCCGAGATTGAGCAGGTGCGAGACCGCGCGGGTGCCGCCGCGGATATTGTCCGACCCGACCGAGCAGTATTTCTGCCCCGGCAGTTCGGCGCCCCAGACGATGAACCGGTTCTCGGTTTCGGCCAGACGGTTGAACCGCTCGTGCAGCAGGGTCTGACCGAAGAAGATGACTCCATCGGCGCGGTTTGCGGTCATCAGGGAATCGAGATCGTCCTGCGATTCTGGAGCGAGGTGAGAAATCAGCAGGTCGCAGTCCGACGAGCGGGCGGCTTCAGCGATGCCGCCGATCAGTTCCTGGAAGAACGGATCCGACACCCGGCTCTGGCGTGCGGTTGGTGTCGGGATGACCACGGCGATGGTTGCCGATGCGCCCGAGAGCAGGGCCGGCATGGAGGGGCGGAAATGGTAATTGTGCTCGCGCGCGATCTTCCAGACGCGGCGCTTGGTTTCATCATTGACCGCCGGGCTGTTGTTGAGAGCCCGCGACACGGTCGCGATCGACACGCCGGCGATCGACGCGAGATCCTCGAGTCTCGTGCGGCTGGACATTTCCGGAAAACTCCCCCATAGAATACAACGTTGTCATTTGTGCAATGACACTGTTGAGAGATCATTCTATAGTTGGTGTAAAGATTTGCAAAACGATTTGGGGTGGAACACTGCATCTCGCAGATGTCAAATAAACTGTTGCAATAACAACAACATAGAAGCCTTCCGGCAGAAGGTGGCGCACGAATGCTTGCAATTGAAGCGGGTGCGCTACGAGGTTGACGGGGTCGAAAGCCGCTTGCGGCACGATCCGGGGCTTGCGAGGAACTAGAATGGCCAAGTTCGTACCTGTCGATCCGTTCGACATCGTGATTTTCGGCGGCACCGGCGATCTGTCGAAGCGCAAATTGCTACCCGCCCTGTTTCACCGCTGGCTGGATGGGCAGATCCCGCCCAACAGCACAATCATCGGCTCGGCGCGGTCCGAGCTCGCCGATGCCGGCTACCGCAGGCTTGCGCGCGAGGCTTGCGAGGCAGCGTCCGGCAAGGACTGGGACGCCAAGGAATGGGCGAAATTCGAGAAGATCATCTATTACGCCGCTATCGATGCGACCGACCCCGGCGCCGACTGGGGCCCGCTGCGCAAGAGACTGAAGACCGAAGCGGAACGGCCGCGAGTCTTCTACCTCGCGACGTCGCCGCATCTTTATGTCGACATCTGCCGCGCGGTCGGAAAGGCGGGGCTCGCCTGCGAGGCGTCGCGGGTGGTGCTGGAGAAGCCGATCGGGACGGATCTTGAGTCGGCGCGCGCCATCAATGACGGCGTCGGCGAAGTGTTCACCGAGCGCCAGGTGTTCCGGATCGACCACTACCTGGGCAAAGAAACGGTCCAGAACCTGATGGTGCTGCGCTTTGCCAACACGCTGTTCGAGCCGCTCTGGTCGCACAACTTCATTGACCACGTTCAGATCACCGTGGCGGAGAATCTCGGCCTTGAAGGGCGCGCGGATTATTACGACCGTTCCGGCGCATTGCGCGACATGGTGCAGAACCATTTGCTCCAGCTGCTGTGTCTGACTGCCATGGAACCGCCCAACAACCTGGGCGACGACGAAATCCGTACCGAGAAGATCAAGGTGCTGAACGCGCTGGGCGAGATTTCGCCGGAGCAGGTGAAGAAACAGACCGTGCGCGGGCAGTACACGGCAGGTCTTTCGGGCGGCAAGCCGGCGAAAGGCTATCTGGAAGAGCTATCCTCAGCGACCGGCAGCAAGACCGAAACCTTCGTTGCCGTGAAGGCCGAAGTGAAGAACTGGCGCTGGGCGGGCGTGCCTTTCTACCTGCGCACCGGCAAACGGATGTCTTCGCGCCATTCCGACATCGTGATCCAGTTCAAGGCCGCGCCGCACAACATCTTCGGCCAGGGGGTCGACAGCGTGAACCGGCTGGTGATCCGTCTGCAGCCGGATGAAGCGGTGCGCCTGTTCGTGCAGATCAAAGAGCCCGGCCCGGGCGGGTTGCGCGTCAAGTCCCTGCCTCTAAACCTCTCTTATGCGGAGAGCTTCACCTTGCGCTATCCGGACGCCTATGAGCGCCTGCTGATGGACATCGTGCGCGGAAACCTGTCGCTGTTCATGCGGCGTGAGGAGGTCGAAGCGGCGTGGCGCTGGGTGGATTGCCTGATCGAGTCCTGGGAGACGAGCGGCTACGAGCCCGAGGCCTATGCGGCGGGTACGGACGGTCCGCTGGCGGCGGCTATGCTACTAGACCGCGACGGACGAAGCTGGTGGAAGGAAGGATAGGCGCGATGGCGCCGGCCCTCACGGAACATCTGTCGCGAGCGGCAGCGTCGCAGGCGGCTGCGGCCCTGGCCGTGGCGAGCCTGGGCGCGGCCATACTGGCGCGCGGAAAGGCGAGCCTGTTGGTGTCGGGCGGTTCGACACCCGTTGAAATGTTCGAGCGTCTGGCGTCCGCGCCGCTCGACTGGTCGTGCGTTACGGTTGGGCTGGTGGATGAGCGTTGGGTGGCGCCGGATCATCCGGATTCGAATGAACGGCTGGTGCGCGCGCATTTGCTGCAGGGCCCTGCGCGCGCGGCGGCGTTTGTTGCCATGAAGACGCCGGAGGATAATCCTGCGGCGGCGGCGGCCGATAGAAGCGCGGCGTATGCGCCGCATTGCAGTCCGGCGGACTTCGTCCTGCTCGGCATGGGCAAAGACGGGCACACGGCCAGCTGGTTTCCGGGCAATCCCGCGCTTGCACAACTGGTATCTCCGCCGGACGGCGCCTGCGTTGCGGCGGTCGAGGCGCCGGGCGCAACGGTGCCGCAGCGGATGACGCTGACGGTGCCGGCGGTCAACAGCGCGCGGCGCGGCGTGCTGTTGATCTTCGGCGCGGCCAAACGCGCCGTCTTCGAAGCGGCCGCAATGGCCGATCCCCTGCAATGCCCGGTACGCTATGCTATGGATGGCATGGGCAACCGGCTCGCAATCCATTGGGCTCCCTGAATGACCGTGAAACTCAATCCTGTCGTCGAAGAAGTCACCGCGCGTATCGAGGCGCGCTCCCGCGAGTCGCGGGCGGCCTATCTGGACATGATCCGTTCGCGGAGGCCGACGGCGTTCGCCCGATCCCGGCTGACGGAAGGCAATCTTGCGCACGCTTCGGCGGGCTGTGCGGTCATCGAGAAGACGCAGATCCTGGGTGCGGGATGGCCGGTGATTGGCATCATCACCGCTTACAACGACATGCTGTCAGCGCATGCGCCGTTCGAGTCCTATCCGCAACTGATCCGCGATGCCGCGCGCGAGGTGCATGCGGTGGCGCAGGTGGCGGGCGGTGTGCCGGCAATGTGTGATGGAATCACGCAGGGCCAGGAAGGCATGGAACTGTCGCTCTTTTCCCGCGACGTGATTGCCATGGCCTCGGCCATCGGCCTGTCGCATGATGCTTTCGATGCGGCGATGCACCTCGGTGTCTGTGACAAGATCGTGCCGGGCCTTGTGATTGCGGCGCTGCGTTTCGGCTGGCTGCCGTCGATCTTTGTGCCGGCCGGCCCGATGCCGTCCGGTCTGCCCAACCCGGAAAAAGTCCGTGTCCGGCAATTGTTTGCGGAAGACAAGGTCGGCCGCGAAGCGTTGCTGAAGGCGGAAGCGGAAAGCTATCACAGCCCGGGAACTTGCACCTTCTATGGCACGGCGAACTCCAACCAGATGCTGATGGAAGTGATGGGGCTGCACCTTCCGGGCGCCGCCTTCCCGAACCCCGGAACGCCGCTGCGAACGGCGTTGACCCGGGCTGCAACGCAGCGGGCGGCGGCGATCACGGCGCAGGGACAGGATTACCGCCCTGCGGGAGAGCTAATCGACGCGCGGTCCATCGTGAACGGGATTGTCGGGCTGATGGCAACCGGCGGCTCGACCAATCATGCGCTGCACATTCCGGCCTTCGCGGCGGCGGCGGGCTTGTCGGTGACGCCGCAGGACTTTGCGGACCTGTCGCACGTGACGCCGCTGCTGGCGCGGATCTATCCGAATGGCGCGGCGGACGTGAACCATTTCCATGCGGCTGGCGGTATGGGGTTCCTCGTGGCGCAGCTGTTGTCGGCAGGCCTGCTGCACGGCGATGCGCAAGGCGTTGCGGGGCCGATTTCGGAATATGCGCAGGAGCCTTACCTGAAAGACGGCGCGCTGGCCTGGCGCCCGGCGCCGGAAAGCAGCGGCGACGAGGATGTGCTGCGTCCGGTCGACAACCCGTTCTCCGCCGATGGCGGGATGCGCCTGATGGACGGCCCGCTGGGCGAGGGTGTGTGCAAGGTTTCCGCCGTAAAGCCGGCGCAGCGCCTTGTCGAAGCGCCGGCACTTGTATTCGACTCGCAGGACGCGCTGAAAGAAGCGTTCGAGGCCGGGCAGCTCGACCGGGATTTCGTGGCGGTGGTCAGGTTCCAGGGGGCCGCAGCCAACGGTATGCCCGAGTTGCACGGCCTGACGCCGGTGCTGGGTGTCTTGCAGGACCGGGGGCACAAGGTAGCGCTCGTTACGGATGGCCGGATGTCCGGTGCCAGCGGGAAGATCCCGGCGGCGATTCATATCTGCCCGGAAGCGGCCCATGGCGGGCCAATCGCCCGGGTACGCGACGGGGACGTGATCCGTCTTGACGCAGCGGCCGGGCGGTTGGAGCTGAAGGTCGATCCGGCAGAGTTTGCAGCCCGCGAGCCGGCCCCGTTCCGGCCTAACCGGGCGCCGATGGGGCTCGGACGGGAAATGTTTGACCTGTTCCGGCTGAACGCGAGCAGCGCGTCGGCCGGCGCAAGCCCGTTCAACTTCCTCGGTTTGCGGAGTTAGGTTCGTGCTGCTGGTGGGAGATGTGGGCGGAACGCATGCCCGGTTCGCCATCGCGAGCCGGCAAGGGGGCAGGTTCGTCATTGAGAAATTCAAGGTGCTTGAGGGCGACGCTTACGCGACCTTTGACGACGCCTTGGCGGCCTATCTCGGTTCGGCTGAAGTCCAGCCGGACGCCGCCTGCGTTGCGATTGCCGGGCCTGTGCGGGGCGGGAAGGGACACCTGACGAACCGGGACTGGACCGTGTCGGAGCAGGCGCTGCGCGTGCGGTTCGGGATTGCCCGGGCGCTGGTTGTGAACGATTTCCTTGCGATGGCGCGCTCGGTTCCTGAGCTGCCGGCCGAGGCCTTCGAGGCGCTGCTTGCCGGCGAGCCTGTCGCGGGCGCGCCTGTTCTGGTGGCTGGGCCCGGGACCGGCTTTGGCGTGGCGACCTTGCTGCCCGACGGCGACCATTGGCGGGTCATTTCCGGCGAGGGCGGGCATATGGCCTATGCACCACGCACCGCTCAGGAGCACGAACTGGCCACGCTACTGGCGCGCGAGCATGGGTATGTTTCAAACGAGCTGGTGGCCTCCGGCAGTGGTCTGGAGGAGGTGCACGCCGCCTTCTGCGAGATGTATGGGGTGGCGTATGCGCGAATGTCGCCGCAGGAGATGCGGCGACGGGCGGATGCTGGCGAGGCGATCTACCAGGCGCTGATCGAGGTTCGGGCGCTGGCGGTGATGGGGGCGGTCGGTGATCTTGCCCTCGCCAACGGGGCGCTCGGCGGCGTGGTGCTCGCAGGGGGCGTCACGGAACGGATCGCCGATTTCCTGAAGACGCCCAAGGCGCGGACCCGGTTTGTGTCGCGCGGCCCCATGAGCGAGTACCTCGCGGATTGCCCGGTTCGGCTTCTGCACGCGCCGGCGGCCGCGCTGGTGGGGGCTGCGGCGCATTTTGCGCAGGTTCAGGGGATTTGAAGGGCCCGCGACGGCTGCCCTAAACCCGGACAAGCGTGACGCACCGCCGCACTTGGGTGCCCGTGAATTGGGACCTGAGGCAAGTATAGTGGAAAACCGCAGAGTCGGAGCGCCGTTCGAGTTGCGCACCACTGAAAACCGTCCTAATCGGGCGACCGTTGGCTCTGTACCTGGAGGTACCAAGCATGTCCGAAGTCGAAAGCCTGGCCCTGGACTACCTACCCGTGATCTTTTTTCTCGTGATCGGGGCGGTGATTTCCGGCCTGTTCGTGGTGGGATCGGTGCTTCTGGCGCCGTCCAAGCCCGATCCTGAGAAGAATTCCGCCTATGAGTGCGGGTTTCCCGCCTTCGATGACGCGCGCATGAAATTCGACGTGCGATTCTATCTCGTAGCGATCCTGTTCATCATTTTCGACCTTGAGGTCGCCTTCCTGTTCCCCTGGGCGGTGAGCCTCGGCGAGATCGGCATTCTCGGCTTCTGGTCGATGGTTGGCTTCCTGGGCGTCCTGACGATCGGGTTCATCTACGAATGGCGCCGCGGCGCGCTGGAGTGGGAATGATGTCGGACTACAAACCCTACGCGCTGAGCGGTGCCCGGGCAGGCGTCGAGGGCGGCTACAAGCCGGGCAACGACGATCCGTTCTATTCCGGCCTGTCCGACCAGCTGGCCGACAAGGGCTATTTCACTGCCGCCGCCGACGACCTGATCACCTGGGCCCGGACCGGCTCGCTGATGTGGATGACGTTCGGCCTCGCGTGCTGCGCGGTCGAGATGATGCACGCCGGCAACCCCCGCTATGACCTTGAACGGTTCGGCATGGCGCCGCGCGGGTCGCCGCGCCAGTCGGACGTGATGATCGTCGCCGGCACGCTGACCAACAAGATGGCCCCCGCGCTGCGCAAGGTCTACGATCAGATGCCGGAGCCGCGCTACGTGATCTCTATGGGTTCGTGCGCCAATGGCGGCGGCTATTACCATTACAGCTACAGCGTCGTGCGCGGCTGCGACCGGATCGTGCCGGTCGACATCTACGTACCGGGCTGCCCGCCGACCGCCGAAGCGCTCGTGTACGGCTTCCTGCAATTGCAGAAGAAGATCCGCCGCGAAGGCTCGATTGAACGGTAAGGACGCATGACCCCCAACGTCGAAAACCTCGAAGACCTCGCCGCGCATATCGAGAGCCGGATGCCGGACGCCGTGCGTTCGACGCAGATCCGTGTCGGTGAGCTGACCGTGCTGGCCGAGCGCGACCACATTCTGTCGCTTCTGCGCTTCCTGCGCGATGACCAACAATGCAATTTCGAAACGCTGATCGATATCTGCGGCGTGGACTATCCCGAACGAAACGAGCGATTCGAAGTGGTCTACCATCTCCTTTCGATGCGCATGAACCACCGCATCCGGATCCGTATCCGCACCGATGAAGAGACCGCTGTGCCGAGCAGCGTGGCGGTCTGGCCGGCGGCCAACTGGTTCGAGCGTGAGGCGTTCGACATGTACGGCATCCAGTTCTCGGATCACCCGGACCTTCGCCGCATCCTAACCGATTACGGCTTCGAGGGTTTTCCGCTGCGCAAGGACTTCCCGCTGACCGGGCATTATGAAGTGCGCTTCGACGATCTCGAGAAGCGCGTCGTCTATGAACCCGTGAAGCTGACGCAGGAATACCGCAACTTCGATTTCCTCTCGCCGTGGGAAGGCATGACTGCCGAACTCCCGGGCGACGAAAAGGCCGGCGGAGGCAACTAAAACCATGGCTGATACCGCCCACATCATCGACGAAGAAGACCGCAAGTTCACACTGAACTTCGGGCCGCAACACCCGGCTGCGCACGGCGTGCTGCGCATGATCATGGATCTCGACGGCGAAGTCGTAACCCGGATCGACAGCCATATTGGCCTCCTGCATCGCGGCACCGAAAAGCTGCTGGAATACAAGACCTACCTTCAGGGCATGCCGTATTTCGACCGGTTGGATTATTGCTCGCCAATGAACCAGGAACATGCCTGGTGCCTCGCGATCGAGAAGCTTCTGGGTGTTCAGGTCCCGCGCCGCGCCAGCCTGATCCGTGTGCTGTATTCCGAACTTGGCCGGATCATGTCGCACCTCCTCAACGTCGGTACCGGCGTGATGGACGTTGGCGCGCTGACGCCGATCACCTGGTGTTTCGAAGAGCGCGAGAAGCTCTGCGTGTTTTATGAGCGTGCTTCGGGCAGCCGTATGCACGCGGCCTATTTCCGCCCGGGGGGCGTGCACCAGGACCTGCCGCAGCGCCTGATCGACGATATTGCAGTCTGGTGTGAACAATTCCCGGGCAAGCTCGACCAGATCGAGTCGCTCGTCACCGAGAACCGCATCTTCAAGCAGCGCAATGTCGATATCGGCATGGTGGACCAGCGCACGATCATGGAGTGGGGTTTCTCCGGCGTGATGGTGCGGGGCTCCGGCCTCGCTTGGGACCTGCGCCGCGCGCAGCCTTACGAGTGTTATTCGGAACTGGATTTCAAGATTCCGGTCGGCAAACACGGCGACAATTACGACCGCTATGTCTGCCGCATGGAAGAGATGCGCGAGTCGACCAAGATCATGCAGCAGTGCATCGAGCTGCTGAGCAAAGAAGGCCCTGGGCCGGTGCTGATGGCGGGCTCCAAACTGTCGCCGCCGCGCCGCGCCGAAATGAAGAATTCGATGGAAGCGCTGATCCATCATTTCAAACTGTACACGGAAGGTTTTCACGTTCCGGAAGGCGAGTGCTACGCCGCCGTCGAAGCGCCGAAAGGCGAGTTCGGGGTCTATCTCGTCGCGGATGGCACCAACCGGCCTTACCGCGCGAAGATCCGTGCGCCGGGTTATCCGCACCTGCAGGCGATGGATCACCTGTGCAAGGGGCACATGCTGGCCGACGTCTCTGCCGTGCTCGGCACCCTCGACATCGTGTTCGGGGAGATTGACCGGTGAGCACGTCTGCCGAGCTCGTCCAGAGACAACTGGACGCCTACAACAACCAGAGCATTGATGCCTTTCTCGCGTGCTACGCGGACGATGCCGTACTGGCGGGTCTGAACGGCGATGTCACGCAGGTCGGGCTTGCGGCCATCCGCAAGCGGCACGAGGATTTGTTCTACGAGTATCCGCGCAACCATGCCAAGCTGGTCAACCGGATCGATCTCGGCACGACCGTGATCGATCACGAACGGGTCGAGCGTGCGCCGGGCGGTGATACGTTTGAGGTGGCGGCGATCTACACGATCCGCAACGGCAAGATTGCCCGGGTCGATTTTGCGCGCGCAGGAGCCAATTGATGGCTGTTCTGCCGGAGCAACGTCTGTCGATCATCACGCTGGGGGTCAAGGACCTGCCGGCGATGATCCGCTTCTATACGGACGTTCTCGGGCTTGAAGACCGCGGCATGAAAGGCGAGATCGCCTTCTTCAACATGGGCGGCGTCGTGCTTGGCCTGTGGGACGAGATTAAGCTAGCCGACGATGCCGGTGTAGCGAGCGATCGCGAGGGCGCGTTCAAGGGTTTCGCGCTGGCCTTCAACGCGCGCAGCGAAGCGGAAGTGGACGCGATTTTTTTGCGCCTGGCCGCCGCCGGTGTTGCGGTGACCAAGGCGCCGCACAAGGCGCCGTGGGGCGGCTATTCCGGATATTTTTCAGACCCTGAAGGAAACGCCTGGGAAGTGGCGTTCAATCCTTTTTGGCCGATAGACGAGGCGGGGCATGTAAGCGTGCCGGCGCCGAAGGAGCGATAGATGGCCTTGCGCCGGTTTGACATCGAGGCAGGCGGAGACAGTTTCGCCTTCAAGCCCGAGACTGAAGAGAAGATCGCGTTCTGGCGCGGCAAATATCCTGCGGACAAGCAGCGTTCGGCTGTGATTCCGCTGCTGTGGCTTGCGCAGAAAGACAATGGCGGCTGGCTGTCCGAGCCGGCGATGCGCGAAGTCGCAGACCGTCTGGAGATGCCGTACATTCGTGTCTATGAGGTAGCGACCTTCTACACGATGTTCCGCCTGCAGCCGGTGGGCAAGTTCCACGTCCAGCTTTGCGGCACCACGCCGTGCCAGCTGCGCGGCGCTGAGGCGCTGAAAGAGGTCTGCACCAAGGAAATCGGCAAGCCGATGTACGTCACCGACGACAAGCGCCTGTCGTGGGAAGAGGTCGAGTGCCTGGGCGCGTGCGTGAATGCGCCGATGGCGCAGATCAACGACGATTTCTACGAGGACCTGACGCCGGAGTCGCTGTCGGACATTCTCGGTCGTCTGCGCCACGGCGCGGATGTGACGCCGGGCCCGCAGATCGACCGGGTCAACAGCGCGCCTGAAGGCGGCACCACCGTACTGACCGATCCGAAACTGTTCGACGGCAGCCGCGCCAGCTTGAGCGCGTTGCCGAACCTTCCTGCGCCTGCCGCTGCTGCACCGGCGCCGGCGCCGACACCTGCTCCTAGACCGGAACCTGCCGTCGCAGCGCCTGCGCCGAAGGATGACCTGAAGCGCATCAACGGCGTCGGGCCGAAGTACGAACAGATGCTCTACGACATGGGCATCACGCACTACTCGCAGATCGCGACCTGGTCGCAGGAGACGGTCGACAAGACCGAAGAGCTTCTGGGCTTCAAGGACCGGATCGACCGCGAGAAATGGGTCGATCAGGCGAAGCTGCTGGCAGCCGGGAAATTCGATGAGCACGAACGTGAATTTGGCCAGGGGAAAGACTGATGTTGCAGGATAAAGACCGCATCTTCACGAACCTCTACGGTCTGCATTCGCCGGGGCTGGAAGCTGCGAAAAAGCGCGGCGCCTGGCATCTGACGAAAGAGATGCTGGATCAAGGGCCGGACTGGCTTTGCGACCAGATCAAGGCTTCGGGTCTGCGCGGGCGCGGCGGCGCGGGTTTCCCGACTGGCCTGAAGTGGACCTTCATGCCGAAGGAAGTGCGTGACCGTCCGCATTATCTCGTCGTCAACGCGGATGAGTCCGAACCGGGCACCTGCAAGGACAGGGAGATCATGCGCCATGATCCGCACCTTCTGATCGAAGGGTGCATGGTGGCGAGCCGAGCAATGCGCGCCCACAAATGTTATGTCTACATTCGCGGGGAATACATCGCCGAGCGCCATGCGCTGGAAGCGGCCGTCAAGGAAGCCTACGAGGCCAAGCTGATCGGCCAGAACAACGTCAATGGCTGGGACTTCGATCTCTATGTTCACCACGGCGCCGGCGCGTATATCTGCGGCGAGGAAACTGCGCTGCTCGAAAGCCTTGAGGGCAAGAAGGGCCAGCCGCGTCTGAAGCCGCCATTCCCGGCCAATGCCGGGCTCTATGGTTGCCCGACGACAGTGAACAATGTCGAGTCGATCGCGGTCGTGCCGACGATCCTGCGCCGCGGCGCGCAGTGGTTTGCCGGCTTCGGCCGCCCGAACAATTCGGGCACCAAGCTGTTCTGCATTTCCGGCCATGTGAACAAGCCGTGCAATGTGGAAGAAGAGATGTCGATCACCTTCCGTGATCTGATCGAAACGCATTGCGGCGGCATCCGGGGAGGATGGGAAAACCTGAAGGCCGTAATCCCGGGTGGTTCGTCGGTGCCGATGGTGCCGGCCGAGCAGATCATGGACGCCTACATGGATTTCGACACGCTGCGGGACCTGAAGTCGGGCCTCGGCACGGCGGCCATCATCGTGATGGACAAGCAGACCGACCTGATCAAGGCGATCGCGCGCCTCGCATACTTCTACAAGCACGAGAGCTGCGGCCAGTGTACGCCGTGCCGCGAAGGCACGGGCTGGATGTGGCGCGTGATGGAGCGGATGGTGAAGGGTGAAGCCACCCATGACGAGATTGACACGCTGCTCGATGTGACGAAGCAGGTGGAAGGCCACACGATCTGCGCTCTGGGCGACGCGGCGGCCTGGCCGATCCAGGGGCTGATCCGCCACTTCCGTCCTGAAATCGAAGAACGCATCAATCGCTACAGGCTGCCGCGCGCCATGGTGCAGGGCGCGACAGTGGCGGCGGAGTAGGGGCCATGTCAGACACGTTCAAAGTCAACATCGACGGCCAGGAACTTGAGGTTCCGAAATCCCACACGCTGATGCAGGCGTGCGAGGAAGCGGGCGCGGAGATTCCGCGCTTCTGCTATCATGAGCGCCTGTCGGTGGCGGGCAACTGCCGCATGTGCCTCGTCGAGTGGGAAGGCGCGCCGAAGCCGATTGCGTCCTGTGCGCAGCTGGTGGGCGATCTGCGTCCGAACCGGGACGGTTCCGCGCCGGTGATCCGCACCAAGGGCGCCTATGTGGAAAAAGCCCGCAACGGCGTGATGGAATTCCTGCTGATCAACCACCCGCTGGATTGCCCGATCTGCGATCAGGGCGGCGAGTGTGACCTGCAGGACCAGGCGGTGGCCTATGGCCGCTCGACCAGCCGCTATGACGAGAACAAGCGCGCGGTTGAAGACAAGTATATGGGCCCGCTGGTCAAGACGATCATGACCCGCTGCATCCAGTGTACGCGCTGCGTGCGCTTTGCCGCCGAAGTCGCCGGTGTCGAGGAAATCGGCATGATCTCGCGCGGCGAAAGCGCCGAGATCACGACCTATCTCGAAAAGTCGCTCACGTCGGAACTCTCCGGCAACGTGATTGACCTTTGCCCGGTCGGCGCACTGACGTCGAAACCCTATGCCTTCAACGCGCGTCCCTGGGAGCTGCGGGAAACATCGTCCGTCGACGTGATGGATGCCATGGGCGCTGCGATCCGGATCGATGCAAAGGGTGACGCTGTGATGCGTATCCTTCCGGAGACGAATGAAGAGATCAACGAAGAGTGGCTGTCGGACAAGTCCCGGTTCGTCTGGGACGGCCTGGCGCGTCAGCGGCTTGATCGCCCTTACGTGCGCAGGAACGGAAAGCTCGTGCCGGTCAGCTGGGCCGAAGCGCTGGAAGCTACCAAGTCGGCTCTGTCGGTCGGCGCGGACCAGATCGGCGTCGTGGCCGGAGACCTGATTGAAGTGGAGCAGGCCAAGGCCGCGCTGGACCTGTTCCGCAGCCTCGGCGTGAAGAACACAGATTGTCGTCCGGCCGGCGCCCAGTACGGCGCAGACGGGGTGCGTGAACGCTATATCCTCAATCCCACACTGATGGGCGTCGAGGATGCGGATGCGCTTCTGCTCGTGGGCACCAATCCGCGCGTTGAAGCGGCCGTATGGAACGCCCGCATCCGCAAGGCCTGGCTGTGGGGCGATCTGAAAGTTGCCATCATCGGCGAAGCCGCAGACCTGACTTATCCCTATGAACATCTCGGCGTGTCACCTGACGCGCTCAACACGGATGCTGCGCGCGCGTTCCTGAAGAACGCTAAGAAGCCGATGATCGTGGTGGGCGAAGCGGCGGCATGCCGTGCTGACGGGGCGGCGATCCTCGCTGCGGCCCACAATCTTGCGCTGGAGAGCGGCGCGATTGCTGACGGTTGGGCCGGTTTCGGCATGTTGCATACGGCGGCTGGGCGTGTCGGTGCGCTGGATGCCGGCTTTGTTCCGGCAGACGGCGGTAAGGCGACCGCTGAAATCCTGGGCGGCGGGCTGAAAACGTTCGTGCTGCTGGGCGCTGACGAGGTGGACTTGTCCGCACTGGGCGCCGCAACGGTTGTTTATGTCGGTTCGCACGGCGATGCCGGGGCAACGCGCGCGGATATCGTGCTGCCGAGTGCGGCTTATTCCGAAATGAGCGCGACTTTTGTGAACACCGAGGGCCGGGTCCAGATGACCAACCGTGCGGTGCAGCCGAAAGGCGAGGCCCGTGAGGGCTGGGCCATTTTCCGCGCCCTTTCGGCGCTGGTTGGCAAGCCGCTGCCTTACGACACCGCGGACGCGCTCCGTGCGGTCCTGCGGGGCAAGGAAGGCGAGAACACGCCATTCTCCGGCCGGGGATATGCGCCGGGCGCCAAAGGGGTCGCCGCGCTCAAGGCCGGGCCAGCCGCAGCTTCCGGAAGCCTCGGAAACGAGCCGTTCAAGCGGACCATCGCGGACTTCTACCTGACCAACCCCATCGCCCGTGCCTCGCGCACAATGGCAGAGTGTTCAGCGCTGGCGACCAGCCTAGACACCGCGATGGCAGCGGAGTAGGGCGGCGCCATGAGTAATGCCATCGAGTCTTTGGGCAGCCTTTGGGGTCCGCTTCTGGTTCTCGGCCAGATCGGCCTGTTCACGCTTGTCCTGTTGCTGTCGATCGCTTTCCTGCTGCTGCTGGACCGTAAGATCTGGGCCGGGGTGATGATGCGCAAGGGGCCGAACGTGGTGGGCCCGTTCGGCCTTCTCCAGTCGTTCGCTGACTTCGGAAAATTCCTGCTGAAAGAGATCGTGATCCCGGCGGGCGCGAACAAGTTCGTGTTCCTCTTTGCGCCGATCCTGACCTGTACGCTGGCCTTTACCGCCTGGGCGGCCATTCCGGTTGCGCCAGGTACGGAGACAGGAACGACCTGGGTCATTTCGAACCTCAATGTCGGCGTGCTGTACCTCTTCGCCATCAGCTCGCTGGGTGTCTACGGCATCATCATGGGCGGTTGGGCATCGAACTCGAAGTATCCATTCCTTGGCGCGCTGCGTTCGGCGGCGCAGATGGTGTCGTATGAAGTCTCCATCGGCTTCGTGATCGTCACGGTCGTGCTGATGGTCGGCTCGATGAACCTCGCAGACATCGTGAACAACCAGGCTGGCGGCATGCAGAACTGGCACGCGTTCAGTTTCCAGAACTTCCCGCTGATCATCGTCATGCTGCCGATGTTCGTGATCTTCTTCATCTCGGCGCTGGCAGAGACGAACCGTCCGCCGTTCGACCTGCCGGAAGCAGAATCAGAACTCGTGGCTGGCTATCAGGTCGAGTACGGTTCGACGCCGTACCTGCTCTTCATGCTCGGTGAGTATCTCAACATCGTGCTGATGTGCGCAATGATGACGATCCTGTTCCTGGGCGGATGGCATGGCCCGATTGCGCTCGGCCCGGAAGCAACTGCGAACCTGCCGCCGCTGCTGCTGAGCCTGGCTGGCCTGTTCTGGTTCATGTTCAAGATCCTGTTCTTCTTCTTCCTGTTCGCGATGGTGAAGGCGATCGTGCCGCGTTACCGGTATGACCAGCTGATGCGTCTCGGGTGGAAGATCTTCCTGCCGACGTCTCTCGCGGCCGTCCTGGTGGTCGCCGGCTACGTCACCTATTTTGGAGTTCAGTCATGAGCCTCGCGCAAACCCTTCGCGGCGCCCTTCTGACAGATTTCCTCGGCGCCTTCTGGACGGCGACGCTGGAAATGTTCCGCCGCAAGGCGACCGTGAACTACCCGTTCGAGAAAAACCCGCTGTCGCCCCGGTTCCGGGGTGAGCATGCGCTGCGCCGCTATCCGAGCGGCGAGGAGCGCTGCATCGCGTGCAAACTTTGTGAAGCAATTTGCCCGGCGCAGGCGATCACCATCGAGGCCGAACCGCGCGAGGACGGCGCCCGCCGCACGACGCGCTACGACATCGATATGGTGAAATGCATCTATTGCGGCTTCTGCCAGGAGGCGTGTCCGGTGGACGCGATCGTGGAAGGGCCGAATTTCGAATTCGCAACGGAAACCCGTGAAGAGCTGTTCTATGACAAGGAACGCCTGCTCGCGAACGGTGACCGTTGGGAACGGCTTATTGCCAAGAATCTTGAGCTGGATGCGCCCTATCGCTAGGGCGCGCCGAAGCAGTCAACGCATCCCGGCCGGCGAGGGGCGCCTCCGGAACAATGAAGGGGCGAGAAGGCAGTGGCACTGATCGCATTTGGATTGATCGCGGCCGTCGTGATCCTGTCGGCAATGTTCGTCATTGTCGCGCGCAACCCCGTGCACTCGGTGCTCTGGCTGATCCTCGCATTCTTTTCGTCGGCGGGGCTGCTGGTGCTGATCGGCGCGGAGTTCCTCGCGATGCTGCTGGTCGTCGTCTATGTCGGCGCGGTCGCGGTGCTGTTCCTGTTCGTCGTGATGATGCTCGACGTCGACTTCGTGGAACTGAAGCAGGGGACACTGCGCTATTGGCCATTTGCGTTGCTGGTGGGGATTATCTTCCTCGGCGAACTGGCGCTGGTCTGGGCGGCGAGCGGACAGCTGACGTTCGACAGCTACGATCCGTCGCCCGGCGCGGCGACCAATGCCGAGGCCATTGGCGGCGTGATGTACACGCAATACCTGCTGCTCTTTCAGCTCGCCGGGGTGATCCTTCTTGTCGCGATGATCGGCGCCATTGTGCTGACGCTGCGCCATCGCCCGCACGTCAAACGTCAGGATGTCGGCCACCAGACGGCCCGCCGCCGCGGCGATGCGTACGAATTGAAGGACCCGACTCCGGGTCAGGGGATCTGATCCGATGGAACTCGGCATTCTTCATTTTCTGATCGTCTCGGCAGCGCTCTTCACGATTGGCGTCGTGGGCATCTTCGTGAACCGAAAGAACGTCATCGTCATTCTGATGGCGCTTGAGCTGATCCTGCTTTCGGTAAACCTCAACCTTGTCGCCTTTTCGGTCTTCACCGGGACGATCCAGGGCCAGGTCTTTGCGATGCTCGTGCTGACCGTTGCGGCGGCCGAAGCGGCAGTCGGACTGGCTATCCTTGTCGTCTACTTCCGGAACCGCCGCGACATCTCGGTTGAGAATGTCGACCTGATGAAAGGCTGACCCCAGTATGCTTCCGGATAGCCTCCTCATTTACATCGTTCTTGCGCCTGGCTTCGCGGCGTTGACGGGCCTTGTGCACAAGTGGATCGGCGACCGCCTCGTGATGCTGATCACCACGGGTGTGGTGCTGTCG
Organism: Hyphomonas sp.; assembly: GCF_016125515.1. Taxonomy (GTDB): domain Bacteria; phylum Pseudomonadota; class Alphaproteobacteria; order Caulobacterales; family Hyphomonadaceae; genus Hyphomonas. The sequence goes on along the minus strand of NZ_WGLO01000012.1, from coordinate 65,001 downwards.
GCTGGCGCGCTGTCGCTCTATCAGCTGTTCGCCTATGTCGCCGGCCTCGGCCATGCTCCGGCAGCGGAACATCATGCCGGCCTTGATGCCTATCTCACGGCAGGCACCGAAGCTGCGGCGGTGCATCTCCAGCAGCACATCATAACGTTGATGCCGTGGATCCATGTCGGCGATTTCCACGCCAACTGGGCGATCCGCGTCGATACGCTGTCGATCGTGATGATGGCGGTGATCACGGGCGTGTCCGGCCTCGTGCACCTCTATTCCTGGGGGTACATGAGTGAAGACCCGCACAAGGCGCGCTTCTTTGCCTACCTGTCGCTCTTCACTTTCATGATGCTGATGCTGGTCGTGGCCGACAACTTCATCCAGCTGTTCTTCGGCTGGGAAGGGGTAGGGCTCGCATCCTACCTGCTGATCGGGTTCTGGTACACGAAGAAGGCGCCGAACGACGCTTCGATCAAGGCTTTCGTGACCAACCGCGTGGGCGATTTTGGTCTGGCGCTCGGCATCATGGCCGTGTTCTTCATGTTCCGCAGCGTGGAATTCGGACCGGTTCTCGAGGCCATCCGCACCAATGCGGTGATCACGCCGTTTGCGTTCGCCGAGCCGCTGCCAGCGCGGGAGTCGGTGATCGTGTTCTTCGGCCAGCGCGTCTACGCGCTCGAGCTGATCGGGATCCTGTTGTTCATCGGTGCGATGGGCAAGTCAGCGCAGTTCTTCCTGCACGTCTGGCTTCCGGACGCAATGGAAGGCCCGACGCCCGTTTCGGCACTGATCCACGCGGCGACGATGGTGACCGCCGGCGTCTATCTCGTCTGCCTCCTGTCGCCGATCTATGAGTACACGTTCTACGCTTCGGGCATGGTTGCGCTCGTCGGCGCCGTCACGGCGCTGTATGCGGCGACGGTCGGCATGGCGCAGAACGACATCAAACGCGTGATCGCCTATTCGACCTGTTCGCAGCTCGGCTACATGTTCTTCGCAGCCGGAGTCGGCGCGTATGAGGCGGCGATGTTCCACCTGTTCACGCACGCCTTCTTCAAGGCGCTGCTGTTCCTTGGCGCTGGCTCGGTCATTCACGGCATGCACCACGAGCAGGACATGCGGAAAATGGGCGGCCTGGCGAAATTCATGCCGCTGACCTACGCGGCCATGATGATCGGCACGATTGCCATCATTGGCCTCGGGGTGCCGCACACGAAAATCGGCTTTTCTGGCTTCTTCTCGAAGGATGCGATCCTCGAAAGCACCTTCGCCGGCGCGATGGCTCAGGTATCGTTTGCGCAGATGGCCTTCTGGTTCGGCTTGGTCGCGGCGTTCCTGACGAGCTTCTATTCCTGGCGTCTCATCTACATGACGTTCCATGGCCCGGGGCCGCACCTCGCGCATGCGGATCACCATGATGATCACGCACATGGTCACGATGCACATGATGCAAACGACGATCATGCGCATGGACATGATCATACGCCGCACGAAAGCCCGGCTGTGATGCTGATCCCGTTGGCGCTGCTGAGCCTCGGCGCGATGTTTGCCGGTCTGTATTTCTACAACGCCTTCGTGGATGGGCAGAACGATGCCTTCTGGGCAGGCGCGATCTATCGCTCGGCCGAGAACCATGTCCTGCATGGACGCCACGACGTTCCTGAATGGGTGATCTATGCCCCTCTGATCGTCACTATTGGCGGTTTCCTGATCGCGACGTTCACCTATCTGTTCAACCGCGGCATCGGCAAACGCGTTGCCGACAGTGGCGGCCCGTTGCACGCGCTGTTCTCGAACAAGTGGTACTTCGACGAGATCTACAACGCGACGCTGGTGCGCGGCGCGGCCTTCCTCGGCAACATCTTCTGGCGCGCTGACAAGAAGGTCATCGACGGCATCGGTCCGGACGGCGTGGCGAAAGTCACAAGCGTCAGCGCCCGGATCCTGTCGCGCATGCACTCAGGCTATCTCTATCACTATGCATTCGTGATCATCGGCGCAGCGATCACGTTCGGTGCCATTCTGTGGCTGCGCGCCGGAGGCGCAAACTGATGGGCGGCTTTCCGATCCTGACTGTCATGACTTTCCTGCCGTTGGTGGGGGCGCTGCTCGTCATGCTCGTGCGCTCGGCCACTACGGGCGGGCGGCAGGGTAACGGCGCTGCCGAGTCCGGCAAGACCGTGCTGCTGGCAGGTGTCATCATTTCTGCGGCCACCTTCGTGGCTTCGGTCGCGGCATTCGTGTCTTTCGACCGCGGGCAGGCGGGCTACCAGCTCGTTGAGCAATATGCCTGGTACGGACCGATCAGCTTCAAGCTGGGCGTCGATGGTCTTTCGCTTTCGCTGGTGCTGCTGACGACCTTCCTTACGCCGATCTGCTTGCTGGCCAGCTGGAACTCGATCGAGAAACGCGTCACCGAATACGTGATTGCCTTCCTCGTGCTCGAAACCTTCATGATCGGCGTCTTCGTTTCGCTCGATCTGGTGCTGTTCTACATCTTCTTCGAGGCGGGCCTGATCCCGATGTTCCTGATCGTGGGCATTTGGGGCGGCAAGGACCGCGTCTATGCGGCGTTCAAGTTCTTTCTCTACACGCTGATCGGTTCGCTGCTGATGCTGATCGCCATGGTCTACATGATCATCGCGGCGGGCTCGGCCGACTTTGAGGTGCTGGAGAAATTCGCCTTTGCACCCGAGGTCCAGACCTGGCTCTGGCTGGCCTTCGCCGCGTCCTTCGCGGTGAAACTGCCGATGTGGCCCGTGCACACCTGGTTGCCGGATGCGCACGTCCAGGCGCCCACTGCCGGCTCGGTGATCCTGGCCGGTGTGCTGTTGAAGATGGGCGGCTACGGCTTCCTGCGTTTCTCGTTGCCGATGTTCCCGGATGCCAGCCACCTGTTCCAGCCTGCAATGTTCGCGCTGGCGGTGATTGCGATCGTCTATACGTCGCTGGTCGCCTGGCGTCAGACCGACATGAAGAAGCTGATTGCCTATTCGTCGGTTGCACACATGGGTTTTGTGACCCTCGGCATCTTCTCGTTCAACGAGACCGGCGTGCAGGGCGCGGTGTTCCAGATGCTCAGCCACGGGATCATTTCGGGCGCGCTGTTCCTCATCGTGGGCGTTGTCTACGACCGAATGCACACCCGCGAGATCGCTGCCTATGGCGGTTTGGTGAACCGGATGCCGATCTATGCGTCCTTCTTCATGCTGTTCACGATGGCCAACGTCGGCCTGCCGGGTACCAGTGGCTTTGTGGGGGAGATCCTCACGATGGTTGGCGGTTTCGCCGCCGCGTCCTGGGCAGCTGCCGGTGCGGCGCTCGGCGTGATCTTCTCGGCGGTCTACATGCTGACGCTCTATCGGCGCACGGTGTTCGGCGAGATCACCAATCCTGCGCTGCAAGGCATCAAGGACATGAACCTGATCGAGTGGGTGTGCCTCGCACCGCTCGCTGTGCTGACGCTTCTTTTCGGTGTCGCGCCGAACCTGATCTTCAATCTTACCGACAGCTCCAGTTTGCGGATCCTGTCGATGATGGCCGGGGGCCAGTAGAACATGCTGGATTTCACCTCAATCCTGATGACGGTTGCGCCAGAGCTCTGGCTGGCGCTGGCAGGCCTGACCGGTGTGCTGATCGGCGCGGTGTTTGGCGAGCGGTTCAACTCCCTGTCCTTCAAGTTCGGTGCGCTGTCGCTCTTTGGTGCGGCGGCTCTGGCCGCCATCCACCTGAATGGCGGCGAGGCCTTTGGCGGCCTCGTGCGGACGAATGCGTTTGTGAATTTCGCGAAGGTGTTCAGCTTCGTGCTGGCCGGTATCGCGCTGTTCGTTTCGGAGGGCTTCCTGAAACGTCATGAAACGAGCCGCTACGAATATGCTCTGCTGACGATTTTCGCGAGCCTCGGCATGGGCATCATCCTGTCGGCGGCCGACCTGATGACGCTGTACATGGGTATCGAGACGCTCAGCCTTTCGTCCTACGTGCTCGCGGCGTTCCATCGCGACTCGGCGCGTTCGTCTGAAGCAGGCCTGAAGTATTTCGTGCTGGGCGCGCTGGCTTCGGGAATGCTGCTCTACGGCGCATCGCTGGTTTACGGCTTTACCGGCACGACGTCTTTTGCCGGTATCGCCGCGTCCGGCATGTCGACCGGCACGATGTTCGGCATGGTGCTGATGATCGTCGGTCTCGCCTTCAAGATTTCCGCCGCGCCGATGCACGTCTGGACGCCGGACGTCTACGAAGGCGCGCCCACGTCGGTCGTCGCTTTCTTCGCTTCGGCGCCCAAGCTGGCCTCGACGGTCGTCTTTGCCAATGTCCTGTTCACGGTGTTCGGCGCGGCCATGGATCAATGGCAGCTCATCGTCGCGATCATCGCCGGCATGTCGATGATCATCGGCTCGTTGGGCGCGCTGACCCAGACCAATATCAAACGCCTCCTCGGCTATTCATCGATCGCCAACGTCGGTTACGCGCTCGTCGCTGTGGCGGCAGGGCAGGAGATGGGCGCCCCGGCCTTGCTGACTTTCTCGACCATCTATGCGGTCACCTCGCTCGGCCTTTTCGCGGGCGTGCTCGCGATGCGCCGCCGCGGCGGCATGGTCGAAGGGATTTCCGAGCTGGGCGGGCTTGCCCGCACCAAGCCGGTTCTTGCGGTCACCCTGTCCGTCCTGATTTTCTCCATCGCCGGTCTTCCGCCCTTCGGCGGGTTCTTCGGCAAGTTCGAAGTCCTGCGCGCAGGTCTCGATGCCGGGCTGATGCCGCTGGCCATTCTGGTGGTAATCGCGTCCGTCATCTCGCTGGGGTACTACTTGCGCCTCATCAAGATCATGTGGTTCGACGAGCCCACGGAGCGCTTCGAAAATGTGGACGTTTCGGTGATGATGACGGTGGTGCTCAGCGCCATCGTTGCGGGCATCGTGTTCTTGGTCTTCATCAGTGAACTCGGTACCGGCGGTTGGGCGTCATTTGCAGCGGCGGGTCTACCGCGTTGAGCCTCAGCTGGCCGGTCTATCAGTTAGGCATCATCGACAGCACGAACACCGAAGCGAAACGGCGCGTTCAGGCGGGCTTCCACGACCAGTGGGTGATTGCGTCGCAGCAGTCTGCAGGGCGTGGACGGCAGGACCGGCAATGGCTGTCTCCAGCCGGGAACATCTACGCGACTGCACTGTTCCGCGAACCGGGCGGCTTGCCTGTGGCTTTGAGACTGCCTTTCGCCTGCGCGCTTGCGGTGCGGGACGTGGTGCGTGAGCACGCACCGGCAGCCGATGCGCGGCTGAAATGGCCCAATGATGTCCGCATCGACCGGAAGAAGGTGTCCGGCATCCTGATCGAAACAGGTGGGTCCGGGGCGGACTTCTGGGTCGCCGCCGGGATGGGCGTCAATGTCCTCGTGCTGCCGGACAATGTCACCCAGCCCGCGACGAGCCTGGTTGAACTCGGCATGCCGCCGTCCATGAAGCTCGACGCGGCGTTGCTGTCACTCCGGACCGCGTTCTCGAAACGGCTCGAGCAGGCCAGGGGCGGCTTTGAAGGAATCCGGCAGGACTGGCTCGCCAGCGCCGAAGGGCTTGGCGAGACCTATCACATTCGCGCGGGCGACGTTGCATTTGACGGCGTTTTCGAGGACCTCGGGCCAGATGGCGCCATGGTCGTTCGATTGCCGGACGGATCACGGCGCTCCATAAGTGCCGGTGAAGTAGAAATCCGCAGGAGCTGAGGCAAAAATGCTGCTCGCAATCGACGTTGGTAACACGAACACGGTGTTCGGCCTGCATGACGGGGATGACTGGATCCACAGCTGGCGCAGCGCGACGGATTCAACCAAGACGGCGGATGACCACGCCTCCTGGTTGTGGCGACTGGCCGACATGCACGGCGTGGACATGGCCAGGACCAAAGGCTGCGTGATCTCGACAGTTGTTCCACAGGCCCAGTTCAACTTCCGCAACCTCGCGCGGCGCTATCTGAACGTCGAGCCGATGTTCATCGGCGATCCCGGCCTGAAGACGGGCGTCGCCCTGCGGGTGCGCCATCCAGAGCAGGTGGGCGCGGATCGGATCGCCTCGGCGCTGGGCGCGCATGTGAAATACCCGGGACCGCTGATCGTTATCGACAGCGGCACGGCGACCACGCTCGATGTTGTGGGGGCCGATGGCGGTTTCGAGGGCGGCATCATCTCGCCCGGTATCTACCTGTCGATGCGCGCCCTGCACGAGGCGGCGGCCCAATTGCCCCGGATCGCGATCCAGAAACCGGCCAACGTCATCGGCAAGGATACGGTCTCGGCGATGCAGTCCGGTGTTTTTCTTGGATATATTGAGCTGATTGATGGGCTCGTGCGGCGGATCAAAGCCGAGTATGGTGACCCCATGACCGTCGTCGCCACAGGGGGGGTAGCCTCCCTTTTCGAAGGCGCGAGCGAAACCATCGACCATTACGACCAGGATGTCCTGATCCGTGGTTTGCTGGAAGTCTGGAAGCTGAACCGTTGAGACCTGATGCCCGATAGCGCTGCGACGACCGACGAACTTGTGTTCCTGCCTTTGGGCGGGTGCGGCGAGATCGGCATGAATCTCAACGCATACGGCTATGGTCCCGCCCATGACCGGCGCTGGATTATTGTTGATGTCGGGGTGACCTTCGGGGGCTCGGATACGCCGGGAATCGATCTGATCTGTGCCGATCCGGCCTACCTTGTCGGCGAGAACATCGACGCGGTGTTCCTGACCCACGCGCATGAGGACCATATTGGCGCTATCGGCCTGCTGTATCCTATGCTCAGAACCAAGGCGCCTATCTACGCGACGCCGTTCACCGCCGAACTGGTTCGCGGGAAGATGCTTGAGCGCGGCGTGGATACCCGCCTGCTGAAAACGATCTCCCTCGAGTCGACCGTCAAGGCAGGTCCGTTTTCGGTGACCTACGTGACCCTGACCCACTCGATCCCCGAGCCCAATGCGCTCGCTATCGACACGCCGGCCGGCCTCATCCTGCACACGGGTGACTGGAAGATCGATCCGGAACCCCTCGTTGGGCACAAGACGGACATTGCAGGGTTGACGGCGCTGGGTGATCGCGGAGTGCTCGCGATGGTGTGCGACTCCACCAACGTGTTCGAGAATGGCGAAGCCGGCTCGGAAGACACTGTCCGCAAAGGGCTGATCGATCTGATTGCTCAGCAGACCGGCGCCGTGGCCGTTACGACGTTCGCCTCCAACGTGGCACGCGTTAGGTCGATCATCGAAGCGGCGAATCTGGCCGGACGCGATGTCTGTCTCGTCGGCCGGAGCATGCACAAGATCACCGATGCTGCGAAGGCGGTGGGCATCCTTCCGGCAAATCTCGAATTCGTGGACGAAGCCGAGGCGGGCTTCCTGCCACCTGAGAACATCCTTTATCTTTGCACCGGAAGTCAGGGCGAGCCCAATGCGGCGCTGACACGCATCGCGCGCGGCGATCACCGAAACGTGTCACTCACCGAGAACGACACGGTGATATTCTCGTCGCGTCTGATCCCCGGCAACGAAACATCCGTTTACGCGTTGCAGAATTCCCTGGCCGAGCAAGGCATCCGGATCATCACGCCGCGGATGATCCCGGAACCGATCCACGTGTCGGGCCATCCGTGCCGGGACGAATTGCGCCGCATGTACCAATGGGTGCGCCCGCGTGTGTCCATCCCGGTGCATGGTGAGCGTCGCCACATCATGGAACACGCGGCATACGCGAAATCGCTGCAAGTCCAATCCGCGCTGATGCCGCGCAATGGCAGCCTGATCCGGCTGGCACCCGGTGAGCCGGAAATCATTGATGAAGTGCCGTCTGGGCGGCTCTTGCTGGATGGCTCCCGACTTGTTCCGGAAGCGGCCGAAGGCTTGATCCAACGCCGGAGGCTGTCGGTCAGCGGATTGATCATGGCGACACTTTGCCTGGATGAAACAGGTGCGGTCGTCGATGGACCGGTGATTGCGGTAAAGGGCTTGTCAGAGTCCGATGGCCGGATTGCCGATGAAAGTCTCGAGCCCCTGGACGAAGCCGCGGCACGCGCGCTTGAAGGGATCAAGCGCCGGGACCGGGATGACGACGAGGTGATTGAAAAGGTTGTCGGCCGCGCTCTGCGGAAGGCCTGTGAAGCAGAATTCGGGATCCGTCCCCTGATTGAAGTGATCGTGTTGAGGAGCTGAAGCATCATGAGTGAATTCAAGATTGGCCCTTTGAACCATGTCGGCGTGGCCGTGCCGAACCTCGAGCAGGCCTGCCAGACCTATCGTGACCTTTATGGCGCCACGGATATCACGACGCCCTTCGACATGCCGGAGCAGGGGGTGAAGGTCTGTTTCGTCAACCTGCCCAACAGCCAGATTGAGCTGATAGAGCCTTTGAACGAAGCGTCGCCCATCGCGAACTTCATCAAGAAGAACCCGTCCGGCGGCCAGCACCATGTCTGTTTCGAAGTGGCAGATATCCACGAGGCCGTCACCGAGATGGAAAAACGCGGCGCGACCGTACTGGGCAAGCCCCGGATTGGCGCCCATGGCACTCTCATCATCTTCGTTCATCCCAAGAACTCCAACGGCGTCCTCGTTGAGCTGATGGAAACCCCCAAAGGTCACCACTGATGTCCATCACAGGCGCAGTCATCGTATTTGTCCTCGGCTGGTGGATCAGTTTCCTCGCCGTCTTGCCAATCGGTGTGAAGGGGCAATGGGAGAACGACTCGACCATTCCCGGTACCGAAGAGGCCGCACCGGTTAACCCGATGCTGCTCAAGAAAGTGCTCTGGGCATCGATCGGCGCGGCCGTCATCACGGGGCTGGCTGCGCTGATCATCCCCCGCCTGCTTGCGCAATAGGGGGCTGACCGGCTAGGTGAGGCCCGTCAGGAAAGCCCGAAAGAGAGCCCTAAATGCGTCTGTCGAACTACTTTTTGCCGGTCTCCAAGGAAGCGCCGGCGGACGCTTCAATCGTTTCGCACCAGCTTATGCTGCGCACCGGCATGATCCGACAGAACGGCGCCGGGATCTATTCCTGGTTGCCGCTCGGCTTCAAGGTTCTGAAGCGTATCGAGCAGATCGTGCGCGAGGAGATGAACCGCGCCGGCGCTGTTGAAATGCTGATGCCGACGCTGCAACAGGCGGACCTCTGGCGCGAGTCTGGCCGGTATGAGGCCTATGGCAAGGAAATGCTGCGGATCAGGGACCGGCACGACCGCGAGATGCTCTACGGGCCGACCAATGAAGAGCTCATCACGGACGTGTTCCGTACCTATGTGAAAAGCTACAAGCAGCTGCCGGTGAACCTGTATCACCAGCAGTGGAAGTTCCGGGATGAAGTGCGTCCCCGTTTCGGTGTGATGCGCGGCCGGGAATTCTTGATGAAAGACGCTTACTCGTTCGATCTGACTGAAGAGGGCGCGCGCCAGTCTTACCGCAAGATGTTCTGCGCCTACCTGAACGCCTTTGACCGGATGGGACTGACCGCAATTCCCATGCGGGCCGATACCGGCCCGATCGGAGGCGACCTCAGCCATGAGTTCATCATTCTTGCGGATACGGGCGAAAGCGCGGTGTTTTGCGACCGCGCATTGTTGGACATGCCGGCGCCGGGGCTCGACCTCGATTTCAACGGCGATCTTGTGCCAGTCGTTGAGGCACGCACACGCCACTATGCGGCGACTGAGGAGATGCACGACGAAGCCGCGTTCAACGCATTGCCGGAAGACCGGCGCGTTTCTGCGCGCGGTATCGAAGTGGGCCACATCTTTTATTTCGGGACCAAGTATTCGGCGCCGATGAATGCCGTGGTGCAGGGCCCCGACAGCCAGATGGTTCCGGTGCAGATGGGCAGCTATGGCATCGGCGTGTCGCGTCTGGTCGGCGGGATCATCGAAGCCAGCCACGACGAGAACGGCATCATCTGGCCCGACGCTGTCGCGCCCTTTAAGGTCGGTCTCATCAACATGCGCGTGGGCGATGCCGCCTGTGACGCGGCTTGCGCTGAGCTCTACGCCCAGCTTGAAAAGGCCGGTATCGAAGCCTTGTACGACGACACCGAGGACCGCGCCGGCGCGAAGTTTGCGCGTATGGATCTGATTGGATTGCCCTGGCAGATCGTGATTGGTCCCAAAGGGCTTGAAAAAGGCGTAGTGGAGCTGAAACGCCGCAAGACGGGTGAAAAGACAGAGATGTCGGCCGGGGACGCCGTGCGGAGGATTGCTTCGTGAGCAATGGCGAAGCGAAAGCGGCGGCTCCCTTCGGGCGTCTCGAGCGCACGCTCGCCTGGCGATATTTGTTGGCGCGCCGCGAACATGGCGGCGCCAGCCTGATCGCGATCATATCTTTCGTCGGTATCTTCTTTGCCGTGGCCGCGCTGATCATCACCATGTCGATCATGAGCGGTTTCCGGGCGACCCTCCTGGATGCGTTGCTGGGCGGGGAGCCGCATATCGCGGTCGCCGTCGATGGTTTGCCCGAGGCAGAAGCGACGCGAATTGCGGCCGACATAAAGACCGTTCCAGACGTCGTCAGTGTTTCGCCTTATATCGAGCAGTTCGTGTTGCTGTCGGCCAATGGTGTGCGCACGGGCGGTGTCGTTCGCGCCATTCCGCCGGCTGACCTCGCCACGATGCCGATCTTGAAGGATGGCGGTTCGACGGCCATCGGAAACGGTTTCGGGGCCGGCCGAAATGGCGGCAATGTGATCATGATTGGCCAGTACCTCGCTGCGAACCTCGGATTAGGTATCGGCGACCAGGTCGAGATCGTGACGACGCAGATGCGATCCGGCCCCGTCGGTCAGACACCGATCAGCAAATCCTATGTGGTTGGCGACATCTTCCGTACCGGGAGTGCCCAGCTCGATAACGTCTACGTATTCATGCCCATGCAGCAGGCGCAGATTCTCTTCCAGTCCAAGGGGCGTTTCCAGTATCTCGACGTCCGCGTGAAGAATCCCGACAACACGGAAATCGTGATGCAGAAGATCCCGGACGCTGCCGGCTACGGCCTGCTGCTTCGTGACTGGAAGACCAAGAACCGGACCTATCTCGGCGCTCTGCGGACAGAGCGGGTCATGGTGCGGCTGCTCGTGACCATCATCATGATGATCGCCACCCTCAATATCATCGTCGGAGTGGTGATGCTGGTGAAGAACAAGACGCGCGACATAGCTATCTTGCGCACCATCGGGCTTAGCCGGTCGGGCGTGCTCCGGGTATTCCTGATGGTGGGCACAGCCCTCGGATCACTCGGTGCGTTGCTGGGTATGATGGTTGGCGTCCTGTTCATCGTGAACATCGGTCCCATCGAAGCCCTGATCAATCTGGCAATCGACGGCGAAGTCTTCCCGGCCGAGCAATACGGTCTTGATCACCTTCCGGCCATTCTGGACTGGGGCGAGGTGTTCAGCACCGGTTCCTACGCGCTGCTGATGTCCATGTTCGTTTCGATGATTCCGGCGATCTGGGCCTCGTCCCAGGACCCTGTCAAAGCGCTGAGGTTCGAATGACCGCCGCTCCTGTTCTGGAACTGAAAGCGATTGAGCGCACCTACAACACCAGCGCGGGCGCGTTGCATGTGTTGCGGGGCACGGATCTGTGCATCGCGCCCGGCGAACTCGTCGGACTGGTCGGCCCGTCCGGCTCGGGTAAATCCACGCTCCTGCATACGGCAGGCCTGCTGGAGCGTCCGGAGGACGGTGATGTCCTGCTGGACGGCATCGATTGCCTGAAACTGAACGAGAACGGGCGCACTGCGATCCGGCGCAAGAAGATCGGGTTCGTCTACCAGTTCCACCACCTGCTGCCGGAGTTCAATGCGGTAGACAACGTGGCCATGCCGCTGATGATCGCCGGCAAAGGCCGGAAAGCAGCGCGTGAGCGGGCCGCGGCGCTGCTGGACGAGATGGGGCTGTCCGAGCGTCTGTTCCACCAGCCGGCCCAGCTGTCCGGCGGTGAGCAGCAACGGGTAGCAATTGCCCGTGCGCTGGCCAATGATCCACGGCTAGTGATCGCCGATGAACCGACCGGGAACCTCGACCCCGCCACCACCGAGCGCGTGTTTGCAACCCTGATCAAGATGGTGCGGGAAGAGGGGGCTGGTGTCCTTGTCGCGACCCACAATCTGGCGCTGATCCGCCATATGGACCGCGTCTTGACCCTTCAGGACGGCAAATTGGTCGACTACACAGAGTAACACCCTGTGGAACACGTCCATTCCCCATTGGCGCCAGGGGTGATTCGGTGAGAGTCTGACGGCTTGCGAGGTAAGCACCATGGGCCAACCGGTTTTCATCCCTCTTGCGATCCGCTCGAGCTATTCACTGCTCGAGAGCATGATTACGCCCGGCGACATCGCCAAATGGTGCAAGCGGCACGAGGTGCCGGCGGCCGCCGTGACGGACCGGAACAACCTGTTCGGCGCGCTCGAGCTGTCCCTAAAGCTTGCTGAGTCGGGCGTTCAGCCGATCATGGCTTGCTGCTTTGACATAACGGACGGGGTGCCGAGGTCGGAGCCGACCCGGGTTTCGCTCTACGCGCAGAACGAGGCTGGCTACCAGCGGCTGATGTTCCTGTCGTCGCGGTCGTTCCTCGATGCGCCGGATGGCATCCCGAAGCTGCACCGCAGGCTTCTGCTGGAAGATACGGATGGTCTGATCCTGCTGACCGGCGGGGCCGAAGGCGAAGTTGCCCGGCACATCCAGAAGGGGCGCACCGGCGATGCCCGGACGGAGCTGTCGACCCTCGCAGCGGCCTATCCGAGGCGGTGTTACGTCGAGATCACGCGCCATGGCACGAGCGCCGAGTTGAAATGCGAGGCTGGCCTTCTTGATCTGGCGTATGAGCTGGGGCTGCCGATCGTGGGAACGCACGATGCGAGATTCATGAACCCCGGCGACGTGATCGCCCATGATGCCCTGATGTGTATCGCGAACGGCGAATATCTCGGCCAGGATGACCGCAAGCGCGTCGAGCCGTCTCAATATCTCAAATCGCCGGCCGAAATGGTCGAGCTTTTTGCAGATTTGCCCGAGGCAATTGAATCCACCAGTGAAATCGCTCGGCGCTGCGCCATCCGGGCTGAAACCCGCAGCCCGATCCTGCCCAACTTCGTGCGCGATGGTGGCTCTGAAGCGGAAGAGCTCAAGCGGCAGGCTCGCGAAGGCCTTGAGTTCCGGCTGAAGGAAGCCGACCGTCTCTATGCGGAGCGTGAAGTCTATGCCGAGCGTCTTGAGTTCGAGCTCGGTGTTATCGAGCGGATGGGGTTTCCAGGCTACTTCCTGATCGTTTCGGACTTCATCAAATGGGCAAAGCAGCACGACATCCCCGTGGGTCCAGGACGCGGTTCGGGCGCTGGCTCGCTTGTCGCCTGGTCGCTGCTGATCACGGACCTGGACCCGATCCGTTTTGATCTGCTGTTCGAACGCTTCCTGAATCCGGAACGTGTGTCGATGCCGGACTTCGATGTCGACTTCTGCCAGGAACGCCGTGGCGAAGTGATCAAATATGTCCGGGACAAATACGGCGCCGACAGCGTCGCGATGATCATCACGTTCGGTACATTGCAGGCCAAGGCCGTGGTGCGCGATGTCGGCCGTGTTATGCAGATGCCTTACGGGCAGGTTGATCGGCTCGCCAAGCTTATTCCCTTCAACCCTGCAAAACCGCCGACTCTGGACGAAGCCATCGCCGGCGAGCCGAAATTCGACGACGAGATTGCAGCGGATCCACGGGTCGGCGAACTGATCGAGATCGCCCGGGCATTGGAAGGTCTCTACAGGAACGCCGGCACACATGCCGCGGGCGTGGTGATCGCCGACCGTCCGCTTGTGAACCTCGTTCCGCTCTATAACGATCCGCGTGCGGAGTTGCCCGCCTCGCAGTTCAACATGAAATACGCCGAGATGGCGGGTCTGGTGAAGTTCGATTTTCTCGGCCTCAAGACCCTCACGGTTATCGATCGCGCGCTTAGGTTCATAGCCGCGGGCGGCAAGGAAGTGGGCCCAGGCTGGCGCAGCCTGGATGATTCCGCCTCCTACGACCTCATGGCAAGCGGTGAGACGCTGGGTGTCTTCCAGCTCGAAGGCGCGGGGATGCGCGACACGCTGAAGCGTGTGCGCCCGAACAACATCGAAGACGTGATCGCGATCATCTCCCTCTATCGCCCCGGACCTATGGAGAACATTCCGGTCTACGTTCAGGGCAAGGAAGATCCCTCGTCGGTGACCTACCAGCACCCCGACCTGCGGCCGGTTCTGGAAGCCACCTACGGCGTCCCGGTTTACCAGGAGCAGGTGATGCGGATGGCACAGGAGATCGCCGGGTATTCGCTCGGCGAAGCAGACCTTTTGCGCCGCGCCATGGGCAAGAAAAAGCTCGAAGAGATGGTCGCCCAGCGCAAACGCTTCGTTGAGGGGGCCGCCAAGACCAAGGGCATGGCGGAGGGCCTTGCGGACGAAATCTTCGATACGATGGAGAAATTCGCGGGTTACGGTTTCAACAAGTCGCACGCGGCCGCCTATGCGCTGATCGGATACCAGACAGCATTCCTTAAGTGCCACTTCCCGGTCGAGTTCCTCGCAGCTTCGATGAGCCTCGATATTGGCAACACCGACAAGCTGGCCGCCTTTTTTCAGGAGGCGAAGCGGTTGCGGATCAAAGTTCTTCCCGCCGACATCAATTCTTCTGCCGCCGATTTCGATGTGCGCGACGGCGCCATCGTCTATGCGCTCGGAGCGCTCAAGGGCGTTGGCGTCGAGGCGATGCGCCACGTTGTCGCCGTGCGCGGGGAGGGCGGACTATTCACCGACCTCTACGATTTTGCAGAGCGGATCGATCCGCGGCAGGTCAACAAGAAGGCGTTTGAATCGCTGGCCAGAGCCGGCGCGCTGGATACGCTTGAGCCCAATCGGTTCAAGGTACTCGAATCTGCGGGAGTGCTTTCGCAGCATGCCACCAGCTCCGCCGGAGACCGGCAAGGCGGGCAGGGCGGCCTGTTTGCCGACGCCGAGCCGGCTTTGCGCCCACCTTTGCCATCGCCGCGGCCCTGGACTGCGCAACAGAAGCTGGATGAAGAGTTTCGTTCCATCGGGTTCTACTTCTCCGGCCACCCCCTCGATGACGTGCTGACCTCGCTCGACAGGGACCGGATCACGCTGGTGATGGAGATTGCCGAGCGGGCCGGCGACGGACGGCCGCTGGAAATGATCGGGATCGTCCGGGCGCGCAATGACAAGACGAGCCGGAACGGAAACAAGTTTGCCTTCCTGACCATGTCGGATCCTACCGGTGAGTGCGAGATCACGGTCTATTCGGAGGGGCTTTTGCAGTTCGGTGAGCTGCTGAAGCCCGGCAAGGCCGTCGCGGTGACGGTGTCTGTGAAGCAGAATGGCGAAGAAACGCGGCTCCTTCTCGAACGGGCCGTAGAGCTGGAATCTGCCCGGATCTCCAAACCGTCCGGTTCCCTCATCGTGCGCCTTTCGGCGGGGGCCAATCCCACCGAGATCGCGCGGGTTGTGAACCGCCTGGAAGGCCTTCCCGATCCGGACCGGGGGGCCATCCTGCTGGAAATGCCCCTAGAGGACGGCCGATTGGTTACCGTCCGGCTGCCGCAGACCTATACGATCAGCTTGCGGGCCCAGCGCGCCCTGAAGGAAATTCCGGGGGTTGAGCGGGTTGTACCGCGCCGGGCCGCCTGAACGGGCGCAGCGGCCGCTCTTTGAGCTTGCCCCGAGCGGCAAAAGCTGTATAGGAGCCCACTTCTAAACCATGTCGCGGGTGCATCCGGTGCGACGGGCGAGTCCCGTAGTTCCACCCTGCGACGGCCAACCGGATGGAGAAAATCGATGGCCCTACCTGACTTTTCGATGCGTCAGCTGCTTGAAGCTGGTGTTCACTTTGGTCACCAGACCCACCGCTGGAACCCGCGCATGAAGCCGTACATCTACGGCGAGCGCTCCGGCATCCACATCATGGACCTGTCCCACACGGTGCCTTCGCTGCACCAGGCGCTCGTCTTTGTGCGCGACACCGTGGCCAAAGGCGGCCGCATCCTCTTCGTCGGCACCAAGCGTCAGGCTCAGGACCCGGTCGCTGAAGCGGCTCAGCGCTGCGCCCAGTACTACATGAACCATCGCTGGCTCGGCGGCACGCTGACGAACTGGTCCACCGTGTCCAACTCGATCAAGCAACTGCGCGAACTGACGGCGATGTTCGAAGCCGGCGGCGGCTCGGGCCTCACCAAGAAAGAGCTTCTGGACCTCCAGCGCCGCCGTGAGAAGCTTCAGCGCGCCCTTGGCGGTATTGCCAATATGGGCGGCCTGCCGGCTGCGATCATCGTGATCGACACGAACAAGGAAGCCATTGCTGTTCAGGAAGCCCGCAAACTGGGTATCCCGGTCGTGGCCGTTCTTGATACGAACTGCGATCCGGCGGACGCTGATTACGGCTTCCCGGGCAACGACGACGCTGCCCGCGCCATCTCGCTCTACTGCAACCTGTTCGCCGATGCCGTGCTCGACGGTCTCGCCGAATCGACCGCCGGTCTGGGCGTTGACCTCGGCGCGATGTCGGATGTGTCGGCACTGGCCGATGCGGATGTCCAGGTTGCTGGTGAAGCGGCGGCAGGCGAAGCCTGATACGTCGCCTCTGGCGCAACAATTCAACTGAAGGATCAAAGCCATGGCTGAGATTACAGCGGCACTTGTGAAACAACTGCGCGAGAAGACCGGCGCAGGCATGATGGATGCGAAAAAAGCGCTCGTCGAAAACGACGGCGACGAAGCCGCCGCCATTGAATGGCTGCGCGCGAAAGGCCTGTCGAAGGCTGCGAAAAAGTCGGGCCGTGCGGCTGCAGAGGGCCTCGTGGCCGTCAAACTGTCGGATGACGGCAAGTCGGGCACGATCGTCGAACTCAACGCCGAGACTGACTTCGTGTCGCGCAACGAGAACTTCCAGAAAGCGCTCGACGGCATCAGCTCGGTCGCGCTGACCACCGATGGTTCGGTCGCTGCGGTGGCGGGTGCGCCCGCGCCGGACGGCGAAGGCTC
Source organism: Hyphomonas sp. (assembly GCF_016125515.1). GTDB lineage: Bacteria > Pseudomonadota > Alphaproteobacteria > Caulobacterales > Hyphomonadaceae > Hyphomonas. Next base: position 47,968 of record NZ_WGLO01000012.1, on the reverse strand, counting down.
GGTCGACGACATGATCAAGCGCATGATCGCCACGATTGGCGAAAACATGACTCTGCGCCGCTCGGCCAAGATTTTGACCTCGGGCCGCGTGTCGTCCTACATCCACAACGCGGCTGCGCCCGGTATGGGCAAGGTCGGCGTGCTGGTGGCGCTGGAAGGTTCGGGCGATCTGGAAGATGCGGGCCGCAAGGTTGCGATGCACATCGCCGCCACGTCGCCGGCTGCCGCAACGACTGCAGAACTTGATCCGGCGCTGATCGAATCGGAAAAGCGCGTGCTGACCGAGCAGGCCCGCGAAAGCGGCAAGCCGGACGCCGTGATCGAGAAGATGATCGTTGGCCGTATGCAGAAGTTCTACAAGGAAGTTGTGCTTAACGAGCAGCCCTTCATCATGGACCCTGACAAGACGGTTGGCGAATTCCTGAAGGCGCAAGGTGCGGAGCTGAAGTCGTTTGTCCACTTCAAGCTCGGTGAAGGCGTTGAAAAGGAAGAAACCGACTTCGCTGCAGAAGTCGCTTCGATGACAAAAGGCACCTGATCAGGCTTGCGTTTCAGCCCGTGACGGGCTTTGACAGTCCCGGCTGGCGGTTTCGCCCAGCCGGGACTTTTTTTGGTTCTTGGTAGAGAGAGATCGGTGGAAACGATGCCGGCAGATGCGCCTGAAAAGAGCCAGTTGAAGTACAAGCGTGTGCTTCTGAAACTGTCCGGTGAGGCCTTGATGGGCCCCGGCCAGTTCGGAATTGATATTCCCACCTGCATCACCTTCGCTCAGGCGATTGCCGCCGCGCGTGCCGCCGGCGCCGAGATTTGCCTTGTCATCGGCGGCGGAAACATCTTCCGCGGCGTGGCCGGAGCCGCAAAGGGTATGGAACGCGCGCAGGCCGACTCCATGGGTATGTTGGCGACGGTCATGAACGCGCTCGCGATGCAGAGCGTCCTTGAGAGCATCGGTGTGCCGACGCGGGTCCAATCCGCCTTGAGCATGGATGCCGTTTGTGAGCCGTACATTCGCCGCCGGGCCCAGCGCCATATGGAGAAGGGGCGGGTCGTGATCTTTGCGGCCGGAATCGGCAACCCGTTCTTCACGACCGATACCGGCGCGGCCCTGCGCGCCATCGAGATGAACTGTGATGCGCTGCTGAAGGGAACCCAGGTGGACGGGGTTTACACAGCGGATCCGAAGCTGGATTCCAATGCGACCCGCTACAATCAGGTCGCCTACGATGAGCTGCTGATCAAGAACCTGCGCGTCATGGACCCGTCTGCGGTCAGCCTGATGCGGGACAACAACATTCCGATCGTCGTATTCTCCCTGAAGGAAGAAGGTTCGCTGCTTAACGTGTTGCACGGGCGCGGCACTTCAACGACGATCTCCAAAACCGGAGGGGCGAGCGAATGAGCTACAGCAAACAGGATCTAGAGCGGAGAATGGAAGGCGCGCTCGCGTCGCTTGCCACCGAATTCTCCGGGCTACGTACGGGCCGGGCCTCGGTGAACTTGCTGGATTCGATTAACGTGCCGGCCTATGGCAGCGTCGCGCCGCTGAGCCAGGTCGCATCCGTGACCGTGACCGACACGCGCATGCTGTCCGTCAATGTCTGGGATAAGTCGGTGGTCGGTGCGGTCGACCGTGCCATCCGAGAATCCGGCTTGGGGCTCAACCCGATCATGGACGGCCAGACTCTGCGTATTCCGATCCCGGCGCTGAACGAGGAGCGCCGCGTGGAACTGACGAAAATCGCCGGGAAATATGCAGAAGCGGCCCGGATTGCGGTGCGCAATGTGCGCCGCGACGGCATGGATACGCTGAAGAAAATGGAAAAGGCCGGCGAAATCAGTGAAGACGCAGCGCGCGGACTGGCTGAAGAAGTCCAGAAGCTGACGGATGCGTTCGTCCACCGCGTTGATGAGGCCGTGAAAGCCAAAGAAGCGGAGATCATGCAGGTGTAATGGCCCGTCCAGGCATTTCCCCTGATCCTTCACATTCCGGCGGCGAGCCTCCGGCCCCTCGGCATATCGCCATCATCATGGATGGAAATGGCCGCTGGGCGAGCGCGAAAGGCCTGCCGCGAACGGCCGGCCATGAACGCGGCGTTGAGGCCTTGCGTCGTACAGTCGAGGCGGCCCGCGACCTCGGCATTTCCTATCTGACCGTTTTCTCGTTTTCGACCGAAAACTGGCGCCGCCCGGCGGCTGAGGTCAACACGCTGTTTGCGCTTCTGAAAGCTTACGTGCAGCGGGATCTGCAGCGCCTGAAACAGGATGGTGTCCGGGTCCGCGTCATCGGTCAGCGCGAAGGCCTGCCGTCTGACATCGAAGCGCTCGTGGAACGCGCTGAAGCCGAGACAGTGCACAACACGCGGTTTCATCTGACCATCGCCTTCAATTACGGGTCACGGAACGAGATCGTTCGTGCCGCCACTGCGTACGCCCAGGCACTCGCAGACGGAACGTGCAAAGGGCCGGCAACCGAAGCCGGCTTCGAAGCCTTCCTTGATACCCGGGAACTGCCCGATCCAGACCTGGTCATCCGGACGAGTGGAGAGTACCGGATCAGCAATTTCCTGCTCTGGCAGGCGGCTTATGCTGAACTCCTTTTCCTTGATGTGCTCTGGCCCGATTTCGGGCGCGCCGATCTCGAGAACGCCATCCAGCGTTTTCACGAGCGGGAGCGCCGCTTTGGTGCGGTGACACCTGGAGCGACCTGATGGGCGATTGGACACCGCCGGACAAGCGGTTCTCCGAATTACCACGCCGTCTGCTCACCGCCCTCGTGCTGATACCGTTCGCCTTGTTTGCGGTATGGATGGGGGGCTGGTGGCTTGCCGCTGGCTGTAGCGCGTTTTGCGCCGTGATGATGCTGGAATGGTGCCGGATGAGCGCCACTCCGAACGAAACCCTGCTGGCAGTCCTGTCAGCACTCTTCGGGCTCAGCCTCGCGATCGGTGACGACCGGATTTGCGTTGGAGTGTTTGCCGCCACCATCGTTATGGCGGTTCTGTGCGCGCCCAAAGACACCGAAGCGAGGATCTCGGCCGGCTTTGGTGTGATCTATGTCTTTGGGATGGTGTTCGGGCTGTTCATGCTGCGGGAAGGCCCATGGAACGGTCAACTTACGGCGATGTACTTCATGTCGTTCGTCTGGGCGTCAGATGCTGCAGCCTACTTTTTCGGACGCATGCTCAAAGGCCCGCGTCTCCTGCCCAAGGAAAGCCCCAACAAGACCTGGAGCGGCGCCATTGCGGGCGTGGTCGCCACGTCGCTGTGCGGCTATATCGCAGCGGGATGGGAAGAGGCCGCCGTGGCGCCCTGGATGATCGCCGGTATGCTGATATCGATCGGGGCCCAGATCGGGGACCTTTTTGAAAGCGGGCTGAAGCGGCGGTTCAAAGTCAAGGATTCCGGCACGATCCTTCCGGGGCATGGCGGCCTCCTGGACCGCGTCGATGGTCTGGGGGCTGTGAGTATCCTGTCCACCTTGATATTTCTGAGTGTTCCGAGCCTGCCGGGCCTGCTAGGTCTCTGATCCATGACAGCGCCGCGCCGCATTTCCATATTCGGGTCGACCGGATCGGTCGGGCAGTCGACGCTCGAAGTGATCCGGCACGCGAACCGTTCTGAGCCCCGTTTCGAACTGGTTGCTTTGGCGGCTGGCCGCAATGTGGCTGCGCTGGCGGCTCAGGCGCTGGAAATGCGCCCCGAAATCGCGGTTATTGCCGACGAGTCCTGCTTGCCAGAGCTGCGCGCCCGTTTGAACGGCACCGGCATAGCCTGCGCAGCGGGTGAGGCGGCCATGGTCGAAGCGGCGGCGCGCCGGTGCGACCGTTTCCTGGCGGCAATTGTCGGCGCTGCGGGCCTCAAGTCGACCATGGCGGCGGTGGAAGCCGGCAATCCGCTGGCATTGGCCAACAAGGAAAGCCTCGTTTGCGCAGGATCGATCCTGCTCGACGCCGCCGATCGCGCCGGTGTTTCGATCATGCCGGTGGATTCAGAGCATAGCGCGATCTTCCAATGCCTGGGGGATGGCCGGTCGCTCGAAAAGCTGACCCTGACGGCTTCAGGTGGGCCGTTCCGACTGGCGACTCTTGAAGAGATGGCGGCGGCCACGCCCGCGCAAGCGGCCGCGCATCCGAAATGGAGCATGGGTCTGAAGATATCGATCGATAGCGCCAGCCTGATGAACAAGGCGCTGGAGCTGATTGAAGCGGCCATTCTTTTCCGCGTGCAGGCCGAGCGGATCGACGTGCTGGTGCATCCCCAGTCGATCATTCATGGAATGGCGCACTTCACCGACGGCACAGTGATGGCGCAGCTGGGGATGCCCGACATGCGCACCCCGATCTCGCTGGCACTCGGCTGGCCGGACCGGGTCGAAACACTCGTGGAGCGGCTCGATCTCGCTATGGTGGGGCAGCTTGACTTTGCTCCGGTGGATACCCGCCGCTTCCGTTCGATCGAACTCGCCCGACGAGCGTGTGGCATGGGTTCGTCAGGCCCTGTGATATTAAATTCTGCTAATGAATCAGCGGTTTCTGCGTTCGTGAGGGATGAATGCGGTTTCTTGGACATCGGATGGGCTGTTGAAGACGCACTCGACCGCTTTTCATCCTCGGAATTCGCCTCTACCAAGTGCACAACGTTGGATGAAGTGGCCTTTCTGGACCAGATGGGGCGCCGATTCGCTGAAGAAGCACTGAAACGCGCCCCAAGCCGGGCAGGAGGGATGCCAGCTTGGAAGGGGTGATCAGCCAGGGTCCTTTGTTTCTCGCGTGCCTGATCTTCTTGATGGGCATCGTGATCGTGATTCATGAGTTGGGGCACTATCTTGCCGGGCGCTGCTTTGGCGTGGCCGTTGAATCGTTCGCGGTGGGATTTGGGCGCCCCGTGGCCGAGATCCGGGACAAGCGCGGGACACGCTGGCGCCTGAACTGGATTCCGCTGGGCGGCTTCGTGAACTTTGGAGATCGCCAGTCGATGGACGCTCTCGAAGAAGGCGAAGCGCCGCCAGCTGGGGTGCCGTTCGATGAGATCGGACCGCTCAAGAAGATCATCGTCAGCCTTGCGGGCCCTTTTGCCAATTTCGTGCTCGCAGCCATGATCTTTTCGGCCACAATTGGTGTGCACGGCGTCACGGTGCAGGTCGTGAAGGTGGCAGGTACGATCGCCGGAAGCCCTGCTGAACAGGTTGGAATCCTGGCCGACGATCAGATCGTCAGCGTAAACGGCAAGCCTGTCACCAATGCATCCGATGTCACGGTCGCGGTCCTGCTCAGCCCTAAAACGCCTGTTGAACTCACGCTCGACCGGAACGGGGCAGAAACTTTGGTGACCGTTACGCCGCAGGAGGTCGTTCGCGAGAACGAATTTGGTCAAATGGTCGCCCAGAGCACGATCGGGGTGCAGATGTATCTCGCAGACACATTCGAGACCGTTCATTACGGACCGGTCGAATCGGTTGTGGCGGGCGTGCGCGAAACCGGTGTGACCATTGACCGGACGGTCACAATGCTTGGCCGGATCGTGACCGGCAAAATGTCATTCAACACCCTTTCAGGCCCGGTTGGCGTTGCGGACGTATCGCGCCGGGTCGTGAACCGGGTGATGGATCAACCGGAAGTGCCGCTGACGGCACGGTTCGAGCGCCTGTTTTGGGTGCTGCTGAGCCTGTGCGCCGCAATCTCGGTCGGCGTCGGCTTCTTCAACCTTCTGCCACTGCCAGTGCTGGATGGCGGGCGGGTTGTCTTTCATGCATACGAGGCAGTGTTAGGCTCGAAAATGCCAGGCCAGAAAGAGGCGGTGGCGCTGAGTATGGGAGTGTTGCTCTTGATGGTCATCGTGATCACGTGGGGAGATATTCTCGAGACCGGCGTTTTCACACGGGGAAGCAGCTGACGCGGTTCAGCTCCAGGAACGAAAGAGTATTCGAGAATGCGTAAATTCCTCGCAGCGACAGTTTTCGCTACCAGTGCTTTTGCACTTGGATCAAGCGGTCAGCTCTCAACCGCCCACGCTCAGGAAGATGCGCGTTATGGCGGAACAATCCGCTCGATCATTGTCGAGGGCAACAAGCGCATCGAAGCGCGCACGGTTCAGTCCTATCTGCTTGTGGAACCGGGTGATGCATTTGATCCGGATCGGATCGATCTGTCGCTGAAGACCCTCTTTGCGACGAACCTGTTTGCGGACGTGTCGATTGACCGCCGGGACGACGACCTCGTCGTGCGCGTCGTCGAAAACCCCATCATCAACCGCGTCATTTTTGAGGGCAACCGCGCCTTGAAGGACGACAAGCTGCGCGAAGAGATTCAGGCTTCGCCGCGAGGTGTCTTCACGGCTGCCCGCGTGCAGGCCGACGTGCAGCGCGTGCTCGAAATGTACCGCCGCTCCGGTCGCTTCGCCGCCAAGGTAGAGCCGCAATACAAGCCACTGGAGCAGAACCGCGTCGATCTGATCTTCGAGATCACCGAGGGCCCAGTGACGGGCGTTCGCGCGATCAACTTCATCGGCAACAGGGAATATTCAGACTCCCGCCTGCGGAGTGAGATCGTTACGCGCCAGTCGCGCGCCTGGCGCTTCTTTAGCTCGAACGACAACTACGATTCCGGCCGTCTTGAATATGACCGCGAGCAGCTGCGCGAGTTCTATCAGAACAACGGCTATTACGATTTCCGCGTGACTTCGGCCGTCGCCGAACTGACACCGGACCAGAAGGACTTCTACATCACCTTCACGGTGGACGAAGGGCGCCAGTACGACTTCGGAGAGATCAGGGTCGAAACGGCGCTCGAAAAGCTGAACGGTGAAGTGCTGCAGGCTGTTGTGCCGATCAAGCAGGGCGAGCTGTTCCGAGGCGACATGATTGAGTCGACCATCGACGCCCTGACTTACGCTGCAGGTGTTGCCGGCTATGCCTTCGTCGACATCCGTCCGCAGATCAGTGTCAACGAACAGACAGGCGCGATTGATATTACCTTTGCCATCGATGAAGGTCCGCGCGTCTATATCGACCGGATCAATATCGTCGGGAACACCCAGACGCTTGACCGCGTCATCCGCCGCGAGTTGCGGATCTCCGAGGGCGATGCCTTCAACCGCATCCTGCTGGACCGTTCGCGCAATCGCATCCGCGCGCTCGGCTTCTTCAAGGATGTGGAAGTCGTCGAAACACCGTCGGAAGAGCCGGATCGCACCACAGTCGATATCAAAGTCACGGAGCAGTCGACTGGCGAACTGACGTTTGCAGCAGGCTTCTCGTCTGTCGACTCCTACCTGTTCGATCTGAGTGCATCGCAGCGCAACCTGCGCGGCAGAGGCCAATCCGTCGTCGCCCGTACATCTCTTTCCAGCCGGCAGCAGATCGTCGACATGCGCTTCACTGAGCCGCGCTTCCTCGACCGGAATCTCTCGGCAGGTGTAGATCTGTTTGCGACACGTCAGGACTTTGAAGAGTTCACAGGCTTCACAAGCGAAACGATTGGGGGAGGGCTCCGCGTCGCGTTCCCGCTGACCGATCGGATGCAGCTGGGTCTCAGCTATCGTCTGCAGGCTGACGACGTGAACATCACAGACGTCAACTACATCATTGATGCAAACGGCGCGCTCTTGCGCACCGCAACGCAGATTGCCGGGCAGGATACGCCGGACGATATTTCGGATGACGTCTACCGGCTGCCGCAGCCAGGCGATGCCGGTGCCGGAGAGTTTGTGGTCGATCGTTGCGATCCCGCTTACTTGCTCCGCGACACGATCTGCCGCTCTGAGCGCAACGATATTTCGAGCATCATCGGTTATAATTTCTTTTGGGATCAGACGAACGATCCGATCACGCCAACTCGTGGATTCGATTTCAGGATCAGCCAGGACATTGCCGGCCTCGGGGGCGACGTCCAATACGTGCGCACGGAGACGGGCGCCTCGCTCTATCGCGGCATCTGGCGCGATGTGATCGCAAGCGCAAAATTCTCGGCGGGATATGTGCTGCCGCTCGACAGCGAGCAGGGCGTGCGGATCAACAACCGCTTCTTCCGCGGTGGCAACTCGTTCCGGGGTTTCGATGTTGCAGGTCTCGGGCCGCGCGAAATCGTGCGTGTGTTCGATCCGAATACCGGCGAGGTCGTCAAGACCAGCCGTCTCAACTCCCTTGGCGGCAACATGTATTACCAAGGTACGTTCGAGCTTACGGTGCCCAACTTCCTGCCGGAAGAATACGGTATCAAGAGCGCGTTGTTCGTAGATGTCGGGTCACTTGGCGATCTCGAAGATGTGGACAAGGGCGTGCCGGTGTTTATCAACGACGCATCGCAGCTTGGTTTTCCGGCACTATCCGCAGTCCGTATTCCCAAGGATGGCGCTGGCCTTCGCGCCTCGACCGGTCTCAGCGTGTTCTGGGATTCGCCGTTCGGCCCCATCCGCTTCGACTTCTCGCAGATTCTCCGCAAGGAAGAATATGACCGTACAGAGACATTCCGCTTCTCGACATCAACCAACTTCTGATCTCGATAGCCCCAGAGAGGAAACTCCAATGAAACTCATGAAATCCATTCTCGCCGCGTTCACGCTGGCGTTGGCATCGTTCTTCGTCGCTGCCCCTGTGGCAATGGCGCAAGGTTCGGTGGTCGTCGTCATCGATGAAGGCCGCATCCTTGGCGATAGCAAGGCGGGCAAAGACATGCTCACCAAACTGAAGAATATCGAAAACCAGATCAACGCCGAGCTGAAGCCGACGCGCGATTCCCTTGAAACAGAGCGCCAGGCACTGGCCGGCAAGCTGCAAGGCAAGACGCGGGATGCCGTTGTCGCCGACACTGCGCTGGTGAAGCAGATCGAAGACTTCCAGAAGAAGTCCAACGACTTTGCCCAGAAGCGCAATACCGTCTCCCAGGAATATGCGGCAACCGAACAGAAAGCCTTTTCGGAATTCAACGCGGCTCTGGAGCCGGCCCTGCTCGACGTGATCAAGGCGAAGGGCGCGCAGGTCGTGCTGTCGAAAAGCCAGGCTGTATTTTCTGCGGATTCGGTTGATGTCAGCGCGGATGTTGTGAGCAAGCTCGACTCCAAGACGGCGGCGATCAACGTCGTGCGTCAACGCGCACCGGCTCCGCAGAAGTAAGTCGCAGGATCTGGAGCGGTGGCAGTCGACAGCCGATTTTACGCGCCATTGGGGGCTTTGACGCTGGAATCGGCTGCGGCACTCACCGCTGCACCACTTGAAGGCGATGCTTCGCTCGAAATCTCGGGCGTCGCATCTGCTGATACTGCTGGCGCAGGTGAACTCGCCTTTGTCGAAGGCGACAGCATCGCGCAACTCACACTGAGTCCTCACTTGCAGATGGCTGTCGTGCGCGAGGCTGTGCGTCCACAGATGCCTGCCGGCGTGTCTTGCCTGATCGCAAAGCGACCGAGACACGCGCACAGTCAGATTGCGAGGGCATTGCTGCGGCCGCGGTATCTCGGGCCAGCCGACACGCAAGCCATATCCGCAAGCGCGCGGGTCCATCCGGAAGCGATTGTCGGGCCAGGCGCCGTGATCGGGGCAGGGGCTGCCGTCGGCGAGGGTACCGTCATTGGTCCCAACGCTGTAATCGGGCCAGGCGTTCAGATCGGGCGTCATTGCCATATCGGCGCTGGCGCAAGCCTGAACTGCGCCCTGGTCGGGGATTTCGTCACGTTACTTGCCGGGGCCCGGATCGGAGAAACCGGATTCGGTGTCATCCCCGGTCCAGTCGGCCTTGAGGATGCCCCGCATTTCGGCCGGGTGATCTTGCAGGATCACGTGACGGTAGGCGCGAACACCTGCATCGATCGCGGCGTATTCGCGGACACCATCGTCGGTGAACGTACGAAGATCGATAATCTCTGCCAGATCGCGCACAATGTAGTGCTCGGCCGGTCCGTGATTGTGGCCGCCTTTGGCGGTATATCGGGATCGGTCAAGGTCGGCGATGGCTCGATGCTGGGTGGCCGGGTCGGCATTGCGGATCACGTCAAGGTCGGTGAGGGCGTCAGTCTGGCCGGATCGTCCGGCCTTTTCCGGGATGTCGCAGCCGGCGAAACATGGGGTGGCACGCCCGCCAAGCCGATCCGCGAATGGATGCGTGAAGTGGCCTGGCTCAGCAAGCAGACCCGTCCGAAGAAGAAAGATTGAACAGTGGCGCTGCCGCTGATCCACTGGTAACGAAGCGCCATGACAGTGACCGTCCATCCTTCTGCAGTCGTCGAATCCGGCGCTCAACTTCATGACGGCGTAAGCATTGGCCCGTTCTGCCATGTCGGTCCGAATGTCGAACTGGGCGCGGGCACGCGTCTGATCTCGCACGCCAGCGTCATCGGTAACACGCGCGTCGGAAAGAACTGCGTGCTGCATCCCAACGCCGCCTTGGGCGGCCTGCCCCAGGTGATCGGGATGACCGAGCATCCGGAGTCGCGGCTCGAAGTTGGCGACGGATGCGTGTTCCGGGAGTATGCGACCGCACACACCGGACTTCCCAAAACCGGCGGTCTCACGGTGATGGGCACAAATTGCTACATCATGATCGGCGCGCACGTGGCGCACGACTGCCGCCTCGGCAACAACATCGTGATGGCCAACAACGTTTCGCTCGCTGGTCATATTGAGGTCGGCGACAACGTCTGGTTCGGCGGTCTGTCGGCAGTTCACCAGTTCAGCCGAATTGGCCGCAACGCTTTCATCGGTGGCGGCGCCATCGTCGTAGAAGACGTCATTCCGTTTGGCTCGGTGGTCGGCAACCATGCCAAGTTGGCCGGGCTAAACACGGTCGGCTTGAAGCGGCGCGGATTTACCAAGGCGGACCTGCATGAAATCCGCGCGGCTTACAAAGCGGTGTTTGAAGGTGGCGGCCTGTTCAAGCAACGGCTCGACACTGCGGCAGAGACGTTTGCGGACAAGCCGCTGGCCATGGAGTTGATCAACTTCATTCGCGAGGGCGGCGACCGCCCCATCTGCAAGCCGGGCTGAGCCGATGCCGGAACCCTTAGGCTTGATCGCGGGCTTGGGCGACTTGCCAGTAGCCATCGCTGAAAATGCCGTAGCAACCGGACAGGGTATCCACGTTCTCAGGCTCAAAGGCTTTGAAGAGCCGCGACTGGCATCCTATCCAGGTAGTGTGGTCGGCCTCGGCGAAATTGGCGCCGTGATCACCCGCTTGCGTGCAGCCGGGTGCCGGGACGTTGTGTTTGCCGGCATCGTGAAACGTCCGAACTTTTCGGATCTCAAGCTTGATTTCAAGGGCGCGGCTCTGCTGCCCAAGGTGCTTAGCGAAGCCCGCAAGGGCGATGACGCGCTCCTGCGTGTGCTGGTCAACGAGTTCGAGAAGAATGGCTTCAAGGTCATCGGAAGCGAAAAAGCTCATGCGAGCCTTTTGGCGCCTGCGGGTCTGATTGCCGGCGCTCCACCGTCGGAGGCTTCGCTCGCAGACCTGGAGATCGCGGCGCGCGTTGCAACGGCCAGCGGGGCGCTTGATATCGGGCAGGCCTGCGTGGTTTGCGATGGACTCGTTCTGGCTGTCGAAGCCCAGGAAGGCACCGATGAAATGCTGCGGCGGTGCGCCAACCTGCCTGAGGCAATCCGGGGGCGCGAAGGCGCCCGGCGCGGTGTGCTGGTCAAGCGGCCGAAGCCGTTACAGGAGCGCCGCATCGATCTTCCGACGACGGGCGTTTCGACGGTTGAACTCGCCGCCGCGGCCGGATTGGCTGGGATCGGGATCGAAGCTGGCGGCGCGTTGATGTTGAATCGGCCCGCGATGATCGAGGCAGCCGAGTCACTTGGACTGTTCCTGTACGGATTTGCTCCGGAATTGGGCTCGGCCGTCTGATGTCGATCTACTTCGTAGCCGCCGAAGCATCCGGAGACCTTCTGGCCCGGGAGGTTGCTGAGGCCGTTCTCAAAAAGGCACCCGGAACAGCGCTCGACGGAATTGGTGGCGCTGAGCTTGCATCGCTCGGAATACAGTCTCCGATCGATATTGCGCCATTGTCCGTGCTCGGATTTATCGAAGGCATCAGGGCCTACAGCAACGTCGTCGAACTCGCAGACGTGGCTGCCGATGACATCTGCACGAAGAAACCGAGCGTCGTGGTGCTTGTGGACTCATGGGGCTTCATGCTGCGGGTTGCCCAGCGCGTGCGTGCGCGTGATCCTTCTATCCGGCTTATCAAGCTGATCGGGCCGCAGGTCTGGGCCACGCGGCCTGGCCGGGCCAAAACGCTTGCTGCAACCGTGGACCACCTGCTGTGTATGCATGACATTGAGGTGCCGTTTTACGACCCTTTCGGGCTCAAGGTGACTGTGATCGGCAATCCGGCCCTTGCGCGGGGCGAGAAGGGCGACGGCGCAAGCTTCCGCGCGGCGCATGGGATAGGAGACGCAGCGCCGGTTGTGTTGGTGCTCCCGGGTAGCCGAAGAAGCGAAGTGGCCAGCGTGGCGCCCGTATTGATGGAAGCGGCCCGGGCGATCAAGTCGCGGCGCCCGGACGTGCGCATTGTTGTTCAGCCGGCCTCATCCATCCAACTGGAATTTCGCGCACGTTTTCCTGACGCTGGCGACTGGTCCAACGTGAATACTAATCCGGCCGAGCGCTATGACGCCATGGCGGCTTCCACCCTTGCCTTGGCTTGCTCGGGCACGGTTACGAGTGAGGTGGCGATGCAGGGCACGCCGATGGTTGTCGGCTACAAGACGGGCTGGATCACCTGGGCGCTAGCGCGCGGCCTGCTTTACAAGAAGACGCACATCACCTTGCTCAACATTCTCAACGACGACACGGAAATCGTGCCGGAGTTTGTCCAGACGCGTCTGGACGCTCGTCTGATCGCCGACAAAGCGATGACCTGGATCAATCACCCGGCTGAATTGGCCGCGCAGAAAGCCCGGCAGCAAGCGGCCTTGCGTGCGCTGGTCCGCAACGGAGCGCCCGCCGCAGAAATCGCGGCAGACGCCATCATCGAAGAATTGGGCGGCCTTAGCGGCTCGTGATCGGCGAGTAGTCGCGCTTCGCGGCGCCGGTGTAGATCTGGCGCGGACGACCGATCTTTTGCGTCGGGTCCTCAAGCATCTCGTTGAGCTGTGAAACCCAACCCACCGTGCGGGCGACCGCGAACAGCACCGTGAACATCTTGGTCGGGAAGCCCATCGCTTCGAGAATGATGCCCGAATAGAAATCGACGTTCGGATAGAGCTTCTTCTCGATGAAGTAGTCATCCTGAAGCGCGATACGCTCAAGCTCCATGGCAGTCTTCAGCAGCGGCGAGTCGTGCAGGTCGAGCGCGTCGAGCACTTCGTAGCAGGTTTTCTGCATGACCTTGGCGCGTGGATCGTAGTTCTTGTAGACGCGGTGTCCGAAGCCCATCAGGCGGATGCCGCTGGACTTGTCTTTCGCCATCTTGACGAACTCGGGCACCTTATCGAGAGAGCCGATCTCACGGAGCTGGCGAAGCGCGGCTTCGTTGGCGCCGCCATGGCTCGGTCCCCAGAGGCTTGCCACGCCGGCGGCGATGGCGGCAAACGGGTGTGCGCCGGACGAAGCGACGAGGCGCACAGTCGATGTTGATGCGTTCTGTTCGTGGTCCGCGTGGAGCATGAAGAACCGGTCCATTGCGCGGGAAAGGATCGGGCTGATTTCGTACTCCTCGGCGGTGACCGAGAAACACATGTTGAGGAAGTTCTCCGAGTAGGAAAGCTTGTTCAGCGGATCCACGAACCGCTGGCCGAGATTGTACTTCATGCAGCGGGCCGCAATCGTCGGCATTTTCGCGATAAGCCGGATCGAGCTGATGCGGCGCTCTTCGGGGTCTTCATTGCCCATGGCACCGGGGTAGAAAGCCGCCATGCCGCCCACAGCGCCGGTCAGCATCGCCATCGGGTGGCTGTCACGGCGGAAGCCTTCGAAGAACTTGTCCTGCTGGGTGTGAAGCAGGGTGTGCTGGCGCACTTCCTTCGAGAAGGTGTCGGCCTGAGCCTGGTTCGGCAGTTCGCCATTGAGAAGCAGGTAGCAGAGCTCGAGGTAGTTGGACTTCTCAGCGAGTTGCTCGATCGGATATCCGCGGTGCAACAGAATGCCTTCGTCGCCATCGATAAAGGTGATCTGGCTTTCGCAGCTGCCGGTGGAGGTAAAGCCCGGATCGAGCGTGAAATGGTCCGTTTCGGCGTAGAGCTTTCGGATATCGATGACGTTCGGGCCGTGTGTGCCGGAATAAACTGGTAAGTCTACAGACTTCCCAGCCACTTCAAGCTTCGCCGTTCCCGCGTTCTTTACCTTGTTTTCCATCAGCTCTCTTCCTGTTCGTTCAATTGCCCGTCGCGCCGGAGCCGGCGCGTGTTTGTATCTGATCCCCGATCCGGCCCAGCGTTTCGTCGCGCCCGAGCCAGTCCATTACCGGCGCCAGATCGGGAGCGGGTAAACCGCCCGTCAATGCCGCCCGCAAGGGAGGGCCTATCTGCCCCATAGATAGGCCTGTTGCAGCGCAATATGTCGCGATCGTTTCAGAAATGCTAGCGGTGGACCACTCTGTAAGCTTGCGCAATTCAGGCAAAAATCCCTCCAGACGGGCAATCCCGTCTTCGGACAGGGCTTTTCGAGCGTTTTTGGCGAGCTCAAGGGGGCGAGCAGCTCGCAGGAACCCGAATGCAGCCGCCAGCTCAACGAGAGTCGAACCACGATCCTTCATGAAGGGCAATGCGCGCCGGATTCGTTCCTGGGTCTCGGCGTCCAACTTGCCATCTGCTTCTAGGAAAGGCTGCAGCAGGCCGAACAGCCGCTCATCATCGGCCAAGCGAATGAAGTGGGCATTCACTGTGCCGAGCTTTTCGAGATCCAGGCGGGCCGGTGCCTTGTTGATTCCTCCGAGGTCAAAGAGCTGGATCGCCTCTTCCTCGGTAAAGATCTCCTGATCACCATGGCTCCAGCCAAGGCGCAGAAGATAAGCCTTCAGGCCTTCCGGCAGATAGCCAAGGTCGCGATAGACCGTTGTGGACAGCGCGCCATGGCGCTTCGAGAGCTTTGCGCCGTCATTGCCATGGATCATGGGCAAATGCGCAAACTCCGGCACATCCCATCCCATCGCCCGATAGATCGGGATCTGACGGAATGTATTGCGCAGGTGATCGTCGCCGCGGATCACATGCGTGACGCCCATGTCATGGTCATCCACCACGACGGCCAGCATGTAGGTCGGTGTACCATCGGTGCGCAGCAGAATGAGGTCGTCGATTTCGCTGGCGTGAACCTTCACCGTTCCCTGGACGCCGTCCTCGACAATCTGGTCGTCGCCATCGGGTGCCCGCAAACGCACAACGTAGGGCGCGTCGGCCGAAGGCGGCGAGCCACCATCGCGCCAAGGCGAGCGAAACGGTGCCAGCAAGGCGCCGGCTTCTTCGAGCAGCGAAGCCCGCTCGGCGTCACCAAGTCCCTCAGCGCGCGCGGCGAGACGCTTTTCTTCGCCCAGGTCGCGCCGGGCCTGCAGTTCTTCAGCGCTCACATAACAACGGAAGGCCGTTCCGCGCTCAACCATATCGCAGGCCACGGCCGCATGACGATCAACTTGCGCAGACTGCATCACCGGCGGTTCGTCGGCATCCAGTCCGAGCCAGTTCATCGCATCCAGAATAGCGGCGGTCGCTTCGGGCGTGGACCGCTCACGGTCGGTGTCTTCGATTCTCAACAGGAACCGCCCCGCGAATCTTTTCGCGAACAGGTAGTTGAAAAGTGCGGTGCGTGCCCCTCCAATATGAAGCATCCCCGTAGGGGAGGGGGCGAACCGCGTCACAACGCGCATGATCAGGGCACTCTCCGAAAAGGCAACGCAAGCGCCGCCGACGGGGTGCAGAAACACGAAGGTGACCGCAAGTGCAAGGGGGAGGGGGCGCGCGATCCGGGTTGCTCAGGGTCTTGGATGCTCTCATGGGGATCGAAGGGCGCGCGCTTGCCTCGGCGTTCGCAATCTGCGGCGGCGCAGCGCTCTATGTTCGCTGTCATACGAACCGGATTTCCTGCTGATTGCGGGGGCTTCGGCCGCATTGCTTGTTTTGAGGGTGGCGCTCTGCGATGTTGGACGTCCGACATTGCCAGTACGCTCGTTCGGGGCACGTTCGGCATCTCGCTCGGCTTAGCAGCCGCGCGTCTTCGTATGCGCCTTGTCAGTGCGCCTGTGATCGCCTTAGAAGCCGGACCGGTCATGCTGGAGGATTGGGTCCAGAAGACCGAGCCTGGCAATCGCGGCGCACGCCTGCTTTTGCGGGCCCACTCTACAGCAGGCCGTGCGACCGGGTCCTGGCCGCAATTCGTCCGGATTACGAATACCAGACGATTTGAACTCGCGCCCGGGAAGTTTGTCCGTTGCTGGTCCGTTTCACGCCCACCGCCGAGCCCCGCAATGCCGGTTCGTCTCAGTCGTACTTGCGCACCAGCGACACAAGGCGACCCTGAACCTCAACCCGATCGGGTCCGAAAATCCGGGTCTCATAGGCTGGGTTAGCTGCCTCAAGCGCCACAGAGGCTCCTTTGCGCCGCAGACGCTTCAACGTCGCTTCTTCGCCGTCGATAAGCGCCACAACAATATCGCCGGTCTGGGCGCTGTTTGTGCGTTTCAGGACCACTATGTCACCATTCAGGATGCCGGCCTGGATCATCGAGTCGCCCTGGACTTCCAGCGCAAAATAGTCGTCGCCATCCGACACTTCGGTCGGCGCCGGCACGTGGCCGTTGTCCTGCTGGATAGCGGAAATCGGTGAGCCCGCAGCAATGCGACCAACGAGCGGGATCATGCCGGGTCTGTAGCTTTCGGTGACCTGGTTTGCGACCAGGGCTGGCTTGAAATCCCGTCTCTGGCGTGCTGCCGGAAGCGGCGCAGCGGAGTCGGGCAGTTTCAGCACTTCGAGTGCCCGGGCCCGGTTCGCGAGCCGGCGGATGAAGCCGCGCTCCTCAAGTGCAGTGATCAGGCGGTGGATCCCAGACTTCGAAGCGAGGTCGAGCGCTTCCTTCATTTCATCAAAAGAGGGCGACACCCCTGTTTCCAGGATCCTGTCGTTGATGAAGAGAAGCAGTTCTTTCTGCTTACTTGTGAGCATGGCGGGGCCTTCCCAGTGATTCTATGTTCACTTGTGTTCTATGTGTGTTCTCGTTTCGGGTCAACCGTTTGCGGGTGCCGGAGAGCCATTTCCGTCCGATTCCAGCCTAATTGGCCGTCCGAAGAGCCTCCGTGAACGCCGTTCGGTCCGGACGTTTCATCAGACTTTCGCCGATCAGGAACCGGCGAAGACCGAATGAGCGCAGCCGGATGATGTGCTCAGGATCGGAAATTCCGCTTTCGGAAACGATCTGCCGGTCACCCGGTACCAGAGGCGAAAGCCGCTCGCTTGTGCCGAGGTCGGTTACCATTCGCTTCAGGTCGCGATTGTTCACGCCGATAAGCGGGAAGGATAGGCGCAACGCACGCTCGATTTCCGGTTCGTCGTGCGTTTCGACGAGGACATCCATACCGAGGTCCGTTGCGGTCTGCCCCAGATCGCGCGCGCAAGCGTCATCGACGGCGCTGAGGATGATCAGGATGCAGTCGGCCCCATGCGCACGCGACTCGATGATCTGATAAGGATCAATCATGAAGTCCTTGCGCAGCATCGGTAGCTGGACAGAATTTCGTATGTCTTCGAAGTCTGACAGCGAACCACCGAAACTGGGCCCGTCGGTCAAAACCGAAAGGCAGGCTGCACCGCCTTTCTCGTAATCGCGCGCGATTTCGCTGGCGACCGCACCCGGAAGAATGTCGCCTGCGCTGGGTGACTTGCGCTTGATTTCACAGATCAGAGCGTTTTCGCCGGAGGCGGCCACCGCATCGAGCCCGGCACAGAACCCGCGCGTTGAAGCTTGCGCCTTGGCGTCCGCCAGAAGGTCTGACACCGAACGCTGCGCCTTGAGCGCGCGGACTTCGTCTGACTTGTAGGCCAGGATGCGGTCGAGAGCGGTCGTCATTTCGCGGGCACCTCGTTCGAGGCGTCCCGGAGTGTTTGCAGGGTCGCTCGGGCCTTGCCGGAGTCGATGGCAGCAGCTGCCATCACGGCGCCTTGCTTGAGGTCTTCTGCGCGGCCCAGCACATGCAGGCCAGCTGCTGCGTTGAGCAGCACCATGTCCCGGAAGGGCCCTTGATGGCCGTCAAACAGGTCGAGGATGGCTTGCGCATTGCCTTGCACATCGACGCCTTCGATCATCGAGAGCGGATGGCTGGGCAAGCCGGCTTCGCCGGGTTCGATCACGAACTCATGAAGTCCCGCCGGTGTCACCTCGCAGATCCTCGTGGTGCCCGAAATCGAGATTTCGTCGATGCCGTCAATCCCGTGCACGACCCAGGACTTCGCTGTTCCCAATGCATGCAGCGCTTCAGCCATCGGGCGCACCCAGTGCGGGGAAAAAACGCCCAACACCTGATGCTGCGCGCCTGCAGGGTTGGTCAGAGGGCCGAGCAGGTTGAAGATCGTCCGGATACCGAGCTTCGTGCGGATCGGCGCAACATGGCGCATTGCGCTGTGGTGGGTACGCGCAAACATGAAACCGACCCCCGCGCGCGTAAGGCAATCCTGCAGAGTGCGTTCGTCGATTTCCAGGTTGACCCCCAGAGCTTCTAGAACATCAGCCGATCCTGACTTGGGCGGAACGGAGCGGTTGCCGTGCTTGGCGACACGTCCGCCAGCCGCTGCGATCACCAGTGCGCTAGCGGTCGATGTGTTGAGGCTCTTCCAGGGCAGACCGCCGGTTCCGCACGTATCGAGCAAAGGACCTTCGATGCTCACTCGGCGGGCGTGGCGGCGCATGATGCGGGCCCCTGCGACGAGCTCGCTAGACGTCTCTCCCCGCACAGCGAGGCCCATCAGAAAGGCGCCCGTTTCTTCGGGCGCGGCTTCGCCGGTTAACAAGGCATCGAAAGCCTGCTCAAGCAGTTCGTCCTGCAGCGGCTCGCCCCTGGCAATGGCCTTCAGTGTGGTTGAAAGTGGTCCTTCTGTCATTTCGGTATCTGCGACAGGAAGTTCTTGAGCAGGGCGTGGCCGTGCTCGGTCAGGATGCTCTCCGGATGAAATTGAACGCCAAAAATGGGGCGCGAGCGATGGTGCAACGCCATGATCTCTCCATCCTCCGTGTACGCATCGGCCATAAGGTCAACCGGCAGCGACGAAGCTTGAACGGCGAGGGAGTGATAGCGGACAACGCCGTACTCCGATGGCAATCCTTGAAACAGAACGCCGCCTTCGTGGCGGATCCGCGAAAGTTTTCCATGCCGGATCTCGCGGGCGCCCACGACTTCGCCGCCGAACGCCTGGCCAATGGCCTGATGGCCAAGGCAAACGCCAAGAATAGGCATGTCGTCCGGCGCGCCGCGGATCAAATCGAGGCAGATTCCAGCTTCGTTCGGCGTGCAAGGCCCCGGCGAAAGAAGAATGGCGTCCGGCTTAAGTGCTAGTGCTTCGGCGACGGTCAACTCGTCATTGCGGATGACATGCGTGCGGCTTCCAAGTTCCTCGAGATAGTGCACGAGGTTCCAGGTGAAGCTGTCATAGTTGTCCACGACGAGGATCATTGGTCGAACTCATAAGCCGCCGACAGCTCAGCCGCGCGGCGCAATGCACCCGACTTGTGGACTGTCTCGTCATATTCGTACTGCGGAACGGAATCGAGCACCACGCCGCCACCGGCCTGGATGTGCAGCTGTCCATCCTTGATCACGGCTGTGCGCAGCGCGATGCAGGTGTCGAGATCGCCATTCCAGCCGAAATAGCCGACTGCGCCGCCATAGATGCCGCGGCGCGAGGTTTCCATCTCATTGATGATCTGCATAGCACGGATCTTCGGCGCGCCGGAAACTGTACCTGCCGGGAACCCGGCGAGCAGCGCATCGACGGCATCCAGGCCTTCGCGCAGATCGCCCTCCACATGGCTGACGATATGCATGACGTGGCTATAGCGCTCCACGACAAAGCTCTCCGTGACGGTTACGCTGCCATAGGCGGCAACGCGTCCAACATCGTTGCGGCCGAGGTCCAGCAGCATCAGGTGTTCAGCGCGTTCCTTAGGGTCGCCGAGCAGGTCTTCGGCCCGACGCGCGTCTTCTTCGACATCGCCGCTGCGCGGCCGTGTGCCGGCAATCGGCCGGATGGCGACGCGGCCGTCGCGCACGCGCACAAGAATTTCGGGGCTGGAGCCGACGAGACAGACTTCGCCGAGATTCATATGGAACATGAAGGCCGACGGATTGAGCCGGCGCAGGGCGCGATAGAAGCTGATCGGCTTGCGTTTGAATGGCGTCGAGAAGCGTTGGCTGGGAACAACCTGGAATATGTCGCCCGCCTTGATGTAATCCCGGCAATGTTCAACGATCTCGAAATAGCGCTGCTTGCTGGTGTCCGACGTTAATTCCACTGGTTCCGCCGCGCTGTCCTTTGGCGGTATCGAGGCAAGGCGCTCCAGACGTGTCTCCACCTCGTCCAGCAATCGATCGACCTGCTCAAGGTCGTCGTTTTCCTGACGGCCGACGATCAGGAGTTCCTGATACAGATGATCGAAAATCACGACCACGCGCGGGACGATCAGTATCGTCTCCGGCACGCCCAACACATCTGGTTTGGTGATGACGACCGGTTCAACATACTGGATCATGTCATAGCCGATATAGCCGAACGCGCCGGATGCCATCGGCGGCATGCCGTCGGGGGCTTCGGCGCGCGCGGCATTCACAAACTGGCGGAGGGCTTCGATAGGAGTGCCAGGCTCAGGCTTGGCGTCCGCGAAGTCCGCCGACGCGCTGGTCTCTGCGATACCGTTCTTGATGCGGAACCACCGTCCCGGCTCGATGCCGATGAAGGAATAGCGGCCTAGCCGCTCGCCGCCTGCAATGGACTCGAACAGGAAACTTCCGGGCAATTCTGCGCCGAGTTTGAGCATCGCGCCGACGGGTGTTTCGATGTCTCCAATCCGGCGCCGGACGATCAGACGCGCGGTCATTGTATCTCCGAAATCGACCGTTTGTAAGCCGCAAGTGCCGCCTGGTTGGTGCGCAGCTTCATCGCTGTGGCGATCTCGCCCTGCAAGGCCTGCACGAGGTCTTGACCGAGCGTGTTCGACATCGCTGCTGAAAGTTCGGCGCCGATTCCTGCCATCGCGGATTCGCTTGGCGGCTCGATGCTGTCGACCTTCAGGATCACGTACAACCCGGTGGTGCCCGTGGGCAGGTTCACGACCTTGCCGAGCTGCGTGCTGAACATCGCCTGCAGGATCGGACCCGGAATGCCAGCCTGGCTTGCGTTCGAGCGCGTGACCGGCTGCGGAAGGGTCTCGACATTGGTGTCGGCCTTGGCGGCTGCCGCGTCGAAACTCTCGGTGCCGGCAGAAATGCGGTCGATCAGATCGGTGACCGCCGCTTGGGCGGCAGAGCTTTTGCGTTCGGAAAGCAGCAGCGCGCGGACACCTGTCTCAATTTCCTCGAACGCCGGGGTCGAAGCGGGCACGATGTTGCGGGTCGCCGCAACGAAGATGGCCGTCGGCGTATCGAACCGGCTCGTCAATTCGCCAGCCTTCAGTCTGAAGGCTTGTGCGAGCGCGTCCTTGGCTTCGTTGAGCATGCCGAACTGCCGACCGGTCTTGGTCATGCCGGTGGCATCGACTTCGGCGAAACTCATCACCGGAACCTTCAGTTCGCTGGCGATCTGGCCGAGGTCGTAACCTGCTGCCAGGGCTTGATCGAGCGCTTCCATCTTCTCGGAGAAAAGGAGTTGCGCGCGCTCACGGGCCAATTCGTCGTGAATGATATCTGAAACTTCTTCGAGCGGTTTCACGGCGCCAGGCTGAACCGAAATCAGACGGGCGACGACCCACTGGCCGTTGACTTCGCGTGGGCCGAACATGGCGCCGCTCTGCTTGCCGGCTCCGAACATCGCATCGCGGAGCGCTTCGTCAGAGACTTCAGCGGCGCGGCTTGTTTTAAGTGTGTTTGAAACCGCCCCCGTGACGGCAGTCGGATCTCCGCCGCCGGCAAGTACGCCAAACGCTGCTCGGGCCGCATCGCGGTTATCGAATGCCAGTTCCGCATATGTGCGCTGGTCCGGATCTGAGAAACGTTCTGATTTTGTTGCTTCGTAGATCGTTGCAACTTCCTGATCGGTTACAACGACTTCGCCGATGAAGTCCTCTGCCGACATGAGGAGCAGGTCTATCCCGCGGCGCTCAGGCTGCTTCAGGTCATCCAGATGGGTGTCATAATATGCCCGGACTTCTTCAGTCGTCGGCGTGTTGTCCGGCGCGCCTTTGAGCGCATCGAAGAAAAACCATGAAACGTTGCGGGATTCGCCGAAGTACAGAATCTGCAAGTCGCTCAGCACCTTGGGGGCTGACACCGCTGCGGTCGCCGCCGATTGCATGGTCTGGATTGTCAGGTCGTCGCTGATCTGTTCCTCGAACTCGTGCAACGTGTAGCCGAGTTGCTGCAGGCGCTGGCGCAGGAGCGTGGGATCCAGCTCACCGGTCAGCGGGTTTTGAAAAGCCTCGATCGACTTGGTCTGTTGCAGAACGGCTTCGGTGCTGGGTGACACGCCAAGGCTGGCGCCATAGCCGAGCACTGTAATGCGGGCCGATTCCGACGCGTAGATTTGGTCAATCAGCCCGTTCGTCAGCGCTTCGGTCTTCGTGACCGGCTGTTCGGACGTCTGGTTCATGTTTCGAAGCACGGTCTCGACCCGGCGATCCAGATCGGCAAAATCGAAACCGCGCGTACCAGCCTGCGCGATGTTGGAGCCCAGACCGCCACGGATGACGTTGAACACCTGATCGACGCCGAAAAAGGCCATGCCAACGATGACAACCATAAGCACGATTTTGCCGAAGACCGAATTGGTCAATCGTTTCATAAAGGCAATCATGGTCAGCGGCTCTTTTGGATAGGGTTTGCCGGTTGGCTCACAGCTTGCTAGGCGACCATCCGGTCACTTGCAAGACAGGGAACGCGGCATGAACCGGAAGCTTATCGCGGGAAACTGGAAGATGAACGGCCTTCGCGCCGACCTCCAAACGGTGCGTGATGTCGCCGCCGCCATCAACAAAACGGCAACTGCGCCGGACGTGCTTCTGTGTGTGCCGGCAACGCTGCTGGCCCAGGCGGCTGTTGCCGCAGAAGGTTCAGCGTTGAAAATCGGTGGCCAGACGTGCCATTTGCAGGTCAAAGGGGCTTATACGGGCGATATTTCGGCTCAAATGCTACAGGAAGCAGGGGCAACCCACGTCATCGTGGGCCACTCCGAGCGGCGAACCTTGCACGGTGAGACCGACGAAATTGTCGCAGCCCAGGCGCTCAGCGCAATCAATTCTGGGCTGACACCCATCATCTGTATCGGCGAAACGCTCGATGAGCGGACCTCGGGCGAGACCCTGAAGGTCATCGAAAAGCAGCTTGGCGGGTCTCTCAGCGGCCTGACGGACGCTGCGGCCTTTGTTCTGGCCTATGAGCCGCTGTGGGCGATCGGGACCGGAAAGGTCGCCACGCCGGACCAGATTGCCGAAGTTCACGATTTTGTCCGCCGGTTCCTCATGGGCCGCTACGGGCAAGCCGGCGATGCCGTCCGGATCCTCTATGGCGGCAGCCTGAACCCCGGAAATGCAGCCGAAATCCTGCCCATTTCCAATGTGGACGGCGGCCTCATCGGCGGCGCAAGCTTGAAGGCAGCGGACTTTCTCTCCATCTGTATGACGGCGTGCGCTCTGACAGAGTGAGACGACCGGCTTGGCGAAAGCCCCTAACAGGGATAAGCGAGCGCGAAATCCTGAAATAGCCGGGTCCTGATCCATGCAGAACGTCATCCTCGTCATCCATATTCTTGCCTGTCTGGCCATGATCGGCCTCGTGCTGGTCCAGAAATCGGAAGGTGGCGGGCTCGGAATCGGCGGTGGCGGCGCAAATTCGCTCATGTCCGGCCGCGGCGCAGCCGGGGCCATCGTGCGGACCACGATCATCATCGGCGGTATCTTTTTCGCGACCAGCCTCGCGCTGACCTCGATTGCGAACCGGAACAGCGACAACCGTTCCGGCATCGAAAAGGCCTTGGAAGAGACGGCGCCCGCCGGCGCCTCGGGCGATCCGGTCGATCTGTTCGACCCGTCTGTCTCGCTCGTCGAAAGCGATCCGGCCCCCGCTTCAACCTCCGACACCCCCGTTGTAACGGCCCCGCAGGCTGACGCGACGGCCGTGGAAGTTCCGCTGCCCCCAACGCCCGAAACGGCGCCTGAAACCGCCCCCACCGAGACAAATCCCCAGTAAATTTGGCCAGTCTCGCTTTCGCGGGCAGCCGCCAACGCGAATCGTTGCAAGAGTGTGATCCCATGATCCGCTATATTTTCATTACGGGCGGCGTGGTGTCTTCCTTGGGCAAAGGCATCGCCTCGGCAGCGCTGGGCGCCTTGTTGCAGTCACGCGGCTACGGCGTGCGGTTGCGTAAGCTCGACCCCTATCTGAACGTCGATCCCGGGACGATGAGCCCGCGCCAGCATGGCGAAGTTTACGTGACAGATGACGGCGCCGAGACCGACCTTGACCTCGGCCACTATGAACGCTTCACGGGCGTTTCCGCGCGCCAGTCGGACAATATCACAACCGGGCGGATCTACAGCCGCATCATAGAGAAAGAGCGCCGCGGCGATTATCTCGGCGCCACAATTCAGGTCATTCCGCACGTCACCAATGAAATCAAGGAATTCGTCCTCTCCGATCCGGGGGAGGGCGTAGATTTCGTGCTTTGCGAAATTGGTGGCACGGTCGGCGATATCGAAGGCCTGCCCTTCTTCGAGGCCATCCGCCAGCTCGGTCAGGAGCTGGGGCCGGAACGCACCTGCTTCATCCACCTGACGCTGCTGCCGTACATTCCGGCCGCCGGCGAGATGAAGACCAAGCCGACGCAGCACTCTGTGAAGGAGCTGCGCTCGATCGGCATCCAGCCGCAGATCCTGCTTTGTCGCTGCGACCGGCCGATTCCCGAGAACGAGAAAGGCAAGATCGCCAGCTTCTGCAACGTTCGTCCGTCGAGCGTGATTGAAGCCCGTGACGTGCGCCACATCTATGATGTCCCAGGCGCCTACCACGCGGAAGGCCTCGACAAGGAAGTCCTTCGCCATTTCGCGATCAATGATGCTCCGGCGCCAGACCTGTCCGGCTGGCAGCGGATTGCGCACACCATCCACAATCCGGACGGTGAAGTCTGCATCGGCCTGGTGGGCAAGTACACGGACGTGCCCGACGCCTACAAGTCTGTCGCCGAAGCACTCAGCCATGGCGGCGTGGCCAACAATGTCAAAGTGACGGTCCGCCTGATCAATTCCGAAGAATTCGACGATGACGCACGGCCGCTCGACATCCTCGAAGGCGTGCACGGTATCATTCTGCCGGGCGGCTTCGGCGAGCGCGGTGCGCACGGAAAGATCCGCGCCTCACGCTTTGCGCGCGAACGCCGTGTGCCCTGTTTCGGCATCTGCTATGGCATGCAGATGTCGGTCATCGAAGTGGCGCGCAACCTGGCCGGTTTCGCCGACGCGAACACGACCGAGAATGACCGCAATACCAAACATCCTCTTGTCGGCCTCATGGAAGAGTGGACCAAGGGCAACGAGAAGGTCACGCGCGACGAGAACACCGACAAGGGCGGCACGATGCGCTTGGGCGCCTATCCGGCGCGCCTCAAGAACGGCAGCCGCGTAGCCGAGGTGTATGGTGCAAACGAGATTTCGGAGCGCCACCGCCACCGGTACGAAGTGAACGCATCCTATATTCCGGAGCTCGAGAAACACGGCGTGGTGTTCTCAGGCCTGTCTCCTGACGGAACCCTGCCGGAAATATTTGAAATCCCCGAACATCCCTGGTTCATCGGCGTGCAGTTCCATCCGGAACTGAAGTCGCGTCCGTTCGAGCCGCATCCGTTGTTTGCGAGCTTTATCGCAGCAGCGGTGAAGCAATCGCGGCTCGTCTAGCCCGCGTCAGGGACGTGTGAGCTGGAACTGGCCGACATTGATGCGGCCATCGCTGAAGCCCGCTTCGCAATAGCTCAGGTAAAAGTTCCACAGCCGGCGGAACTGTTCGTCGAACCCGAGTTCGCGGATATCGTCCCAGCGACCATTGAACGCCCGCGACCACTCGCGGCACGTCCGGGCATAATCCTGACCGAAATATGCGACACCATCATGGCGAAGGCCGGCCGCGCCGAGCTGTTCCTTCAGGACCTTTTCGCTGATCAGCATCCCACCCGGAAAGATGTGCTGCTGAATGAAGTCCACACGCTTGCGATAGCTCGGAAAGAGATCGTCATCGATGGTGATGATCTGCAGCGCTGCGCGGGCGCCTTGCTTGAGGGAGGAAAACACTTTCGCAAAATAGCTCGGCCAGTATGGCTCGCCGACAGCTTCAAACATCTCGATGGACGCCACGCCGTCATATTCGCCAACATGGTCGCGGTAGTCTTCAAGGCGGATATCGACGCGGTCGCTCAGCCCATTCCGGCGCATGCGCTCCTCCGCATAGGCTTTCTGGGCTGGCGAGATCGTGAGGCAGGTCACGCGGCTCCCGCGGTTCTTGGCGGCAAATTCGGCAAAGCCGCCCCAGCCGCAACCGATCTCTAGGATGTGGGAGTCGGGTCCGGCCTGAATGCGATCACAGATTTCGCTGTACTTGTGCGTCTGGCCTTGTTCGAGCGACTGGTTTGGATTCTGGAAATAAGCAGACGAGTACGTCATGCTCGGATCCAGCCATTTTTCATAGAACGCATTTCCGAGATCGTAATGCGCCATGATGTTTTTCCTGGCGCCGGATTTCGAATTCCGCCGGCTGAAGACATGCCGAAGCATGTTCATGGAACGGACGAATATGTTGCCCTTCGAAAGCCGAGCGGCGGAATCGAAGTTGGCTGAGAAGAAGCGCAGCACTGCTGTCAGATCCGGCGTGGACCAATCTCCATCCATGTAGGATTCTGCAAAAGCGACATCGCCGCCCGCCAGTGCGCGATTAACGAAGCGGAAGTTGTGCACGTAGATCGTCGCTTCGGGTCCTTCCTCCTCATTCCTGAATTGCAAATGGGTGCCGTTTGGCAGAACGAATGTCAGCGCGCCAATTCTGGTGCGGAGCAAGACCATTGCAGCCAGACGAAAGCTTGCAGGCGCAGACTTGAGGCTGCGGATGGTCTGCGGGGCGGCAAGGATAACTGAACTCATGCGATGGCTTCCGGTTCTGGCGTCATGTGACGGGAGGGTCTGAAGCAGCAACGGTAGCAACGGGTACGGGCTTTGAAGGCCGTGAATGATATTTTGCGCCCTTCAGCCAAAGAAGCAAGGCCTGCCAATGAATGGCAAACGTCACGCCGACGGAGGAAAGTGGATTGGTGAGGGCGAGTTTCATCAGGTTGGCCGTTGTTGCGTCCTGTATACGCGCCTTGATGTTCGCCAGATGTGAGCGCTCGCCATCTTTTATGTTTTCGACCACTACATCCAGGGTTGAGACAGGTTCACGCAGCGTGAACCGGTATTGGCCGCTGACATCGAAGAAGGGAGAGACGTGAAAAGCCTTCGGCGCCGCGTGCACCGACCGTGCGCTTGCAATCGCAGCGACATAGCAATGTCGTTCGCCGAACGTGTTGCGCACTTCGTAAATAACACCGGCGAGGTGTCCGTCCTGCGCATAGCCATACCAAAGGGAGAGTGGCGCGAACTTGTAGAATAAATGGCGCGCGAACGTCACAAGCCGGATAGTCCCGCCCTTGAGGTCCACGCCGGCGGTTGCAAACAGTCCATCTGCCCACTGCCGCAGGCTGATCGACGCATCGAGCGCGCCATGATCGACTTCCCGAAACGAAAATAATCCGGGCCTGTTGACGCGAAACAGCCAGGACATGCGGCCAGCTTCCGCAAGCCGGTCTATGTCCAGATCGATCAGTGCAATCTCGTAGCTGAACGCTCTTTCGAAGGGGACAAATCGCTTGTGATGAGTCCGCCCCTTCCAGAGCCTCAGCGGGGGTCGTGTCACGCAGTTACCTCGGCCTTCAGATCCGGTCCTGAAGTGTTGCGCCGCGGCGTGACGATGTCCACGCCTTTTGCTTCCCAGGGAACAGATCCACCAAGTGACAATGCTGGCGAGAGTCCCGATTTGAGCCCATCCTCATGGAAACCGCGCCCCATCCAGGCGCCGGCGAACCACAATCCGTCCTGCCCCTGAATCCGCTTGAGCGAACGGACTGCCGCTTCGGCCGCCGCATCGAATTGTGGATGATCGAAGCGGTATTCGTGAAAGGTGAACTCCGGGGCAGGGGCGCGCTCAGGGTTCAGCGTTATGAACACGGGCCGCGTCCGATCAATGTTCTGCAGACGGTTCATCCAATAGGTAAGGCAGATATCGCCATTCGATTGCTTGAGCACGTTCCAACTCGCCCACGCTGCTTTTCGCGCGGGCATAAGCGACGGGTCGCGGTGCAGATAGATCGTGTTCGGACGATATCGTACGGAGCGAAGGTAGAAGGCTGGTGTTTCGTAATCCCGTTCAACCAACTTCAGCGCTTGATCCGAATGGCAGGTAAAGATGACGTGATCGAATATTTCCGCTTTGCCGGCGCCGGCGACGACAGCAACCTTTTCCCCGAACGGGTGCACCCGGGATACCGCTGCCTTGAGGCGAACCCGTTCGCCGAGCGCCTCGCCCACCTTGCGCACATAGTTCTGGCTGCCCCCCTTTATCGTGCGCCATTTGGGGCGCTCCTTGTGCATCAGGCGATGATTGTCAAAAAACTGGAAAAAACTCAGAGCCGGGTAATCGAGCATCCGGTCTTCTGCCGTTGACCAGATTGCTGCGCCCATCGGCAGGATGTAGTTCGTGCGGAAATCCTTATCGAACCCGTGCCGGTCAAGCCATGCGCCCAGGGTTGTGTCATTGATCTTGTTTTCAGCAAGATCAGTGCGGGCTAGGTCGTTGAAGGTGAGGATCGTGCGCCAGAATTTGTGGAAGCGCAGATTCAGGAAGTTGCGCTTCTGCGCAAAGATGCCTGTCAACGTTGAGGCCCAGGTCCATCCCGCCGGATCCGATACGGAAAAGCTCATATCAGAAGCTTCCGTCTCGACGTCCAATGCATCGAGGAAGCCGATCAGGTTAGGGTAGTTGAGGCCGTTATAGACGATGAAGCCAAGATCGACATTCAACAACGCGCCGTCATAGTCGAACGTGTGCGTACAGGCATGCCCGCCCAGGCGATCGTCCTGTTCGAATACGGTGACGTCTGCGGTATCGCGCAAGGCCCAGGCGGCGCCGAGCCCGGAAATACCTGAACCGATGATGGCTACTTTCATCATTCCGCCGCCTGCTCCTCTTTAGTTTTATTATAAGCATCGAGCGCGCGTTCGCGCGCTGAACTGTGATCCACAACCGGTCTCGGATAATTCTTTCCGAGTGTCACGCCCGCAGCCTTCCGAATCGCGTCTGGTGCGTCAAACGGCGAATGGAGGAACTTGTCCGGCATCTTGCGCAGTTCGGGGCACCACTTTCGCACGTATGCGCCGGTTTCATCGAACTTGCTGCCTTGCGTGATCGGATTGAACACGCGGAAATATGGCGCTGCGTCTGCGCCGCTGCCTGCCGTCCACTGCCAGCTCGCCGCGTTCGCTGCCGGGTCCGCGTCCAGCAACGTATCCCAGAACCAGTCCTCACCGGCCTGCCAGGGCAGCAGAAGGTGCTTCGTCAGGAACGAAGCAACGATCATCCGTACACGGTTATGCATCCAGCCCGTGTGCCAAAGCTCACGCATGCCGGCGTCGACCATCGGATAACCGGTCAATCCCCTTTGCCAGGCGCGCAAGCCCTCCGGGTCCTTGCGCCAGGGCATCCGGTCGAAACTCGGATTGTAGTTTGCGCGCGCCAGATCTGGATTGAAGTTCAGAAGGACGTGCGAGAATTCCCGCCACGCGATCTCCGACAGGAAGACCTCTGCACTCCGCTCATCGATGCGGCCGGCTTCGACACCCGCAGTGACTGCCCGCCAGATCTGCGCCGGACCGATTTCGCCGAAACGGAGATAGGGAGAGAGCCGCGACGTCGAAGCGGCAATGTCGGGCCGGTTGCGGGTCTCAGCGTAACCGTTGACCGGTCCCGCAAGAAAAGCCTTAAGCCGCGCTTGTGCGCCTGCCTCGCCCGGCGTCCAGTTTTCTGCAAAGCCGGAGGACCAGTCCGGCGCTGCGGGATGCAGCCGCCAGTGGTCCAAAGCTTCGCTTTCGACCTTGATCGTCTCCAACCGCGCGGGCGCGGGCAGAGCAGGGGCGGGAGCGTAGTTCGCGCGCAAGGCGCGCCAGAACGGGGTGAATACCCGGTAGTACCCGCCCGACCCCGTTTTGAGCTCCCAAGGCTCCATCAGCAGGCGCGCATTGTAGCTCTGGACCGTCAGGCCGTCGGCTTTCAGCACAGCTTTCAGGTCGGCGTCATGGCTCTTTTCAGGTTCGCCATAGCGCCGGTTCCAGACCACAGACCTAGCGCCGGTTTCGGCTACGAGTGACCGGATCACGGCCTCTGCTGGCCCGGTGCGTAGCACCAGCTGGCCGCCTCGGGTGTCCAGCGCGGCCGCCAGGGCCTTCAAACTCTTGTCGAGCCACCATTTCGACGCTCCGCCCATCCCCCGCGCCCCTGCGAGACCCGTTTCGCGGATATAGACGCATGCAACAGGGCCGCCGGCCTTCGCCGCAGCGGCCAGCGCCGGATTGTCGGCCAGACGCAGATCTTCGCGGAACCAGACGAGGGTAGGGGGCGAAAGAGACATAAAGCGGGGCCGAATCCTGTCATCGGGTTTCGTTTGTTACGAGCCAATACGGGCTTTGGATCAATCCGGCCTGCCCGGCCGGACTTTCAACCCCGCCAGCAGCCCGCTATACCCCGGCCGAGCCCAGAAAGAGCGCCGCATGCAGCCTGCCCGCCTTCGCCAGATTGTTGAAACGGCGCGACACAAGCGTGTCCTCTGCGTCGGCGATGTCATGCTCGACCGATTCGTTTACGGGGTGGTCGAACGCATCTCGCCCGAAGCGCCGGTGCCGGTCCTTCGCCAGTCGCGCGCCGCCAGCATGCCCGGCGGCGCTGCCAACGTGGCCCGGAACCTCGCTTCCCTCGGCCTCGAAGCCGTCATTGTCGGAGCGGCCGGCGACGACGAGGCCGGACGCGAACTGGCGGCCCTGCTCGACCACTCGACCGGCATTTCTTCGCACCTTGTGACCCTCAAGAACCGTCCCACAACGCTCAAGACCCGCATGGTCGCCGGCGGCCAGCAACTGTTGCGCCTCGACGCCGAAGAGGTTGGATCGCCGGATCCGGAGAGCGAACGGGCTTTGATTGCGGAAATTGCCGCCCTGATCCCGACCGTTTCAGCGGTCCTGATCTCTGACTACGCCAAGGGTCTGCTCTCCGAGGCCGTTATCAACGCGGTGCTCACGGGCGCCGCGCAGCACAACCTGCCCGTCATTGCCGATCCCAAAGGCAAGGATTTCGCGCGATACGGCGCGGTCGATATCCTGAAACCGAATGCCAGCGAGCTGGCGGCCGCAACCGGCCTGCCCACCGGTTCGACGCCCGATGTGGAACGGGCCCTCAAAGCCGCTCAGGCAGCGCTGCCCGCCAAGTCCATCGTCGTCACCCGCGCAGCGCAAGGTATGTCCTGCATAGCCGAAGGCGGGGTCCTTGAGCACGTCAGCGGAAAGGCGCGCGAGGTTTTCGATGTGTCCGGCGCCGGCGACACAAGCCTCGCGGCGCTGGCCATGGCGGTCGTTGCGGGCGCAAACCTGCAGGAAGCGGTCCAGGTCGCGATCCTTGCGTCCGGCATCGCCGTCGGGAAGTCCGGCACGGCGACCGTCTCCGCCGCCGAACTGATCGATGCGGCGGCGCTGGAACAGTGGTCCGGCAAGGCCGGCACGCTCTCCGTTGATGCGATGGTGGGGCAGATCGAGCGCTGGCGGGAAGGGGGGCTGCGCATTGGCTTTACCAATGGGGTCTTCGACATCCTGCATCCCGGCCACATCCGCGTACTCGAGGACTCCCGCAGCCGGTGCGACCGCTTGGTCGTCGGACTGAACTCCGACACATCCGTCAAACGCCTCAAGGGTCCGCAGCGGCCTATCAACGATGCGGAGTCGCGCGCGCAGGTGTTGTGCGGGCTCGCGTCTGTCGATGGCGTGGTGATCTTCGAGGAAGATACGCCTCTGAACCTGATCACGGCACTGAAACCCGACGTCCTGATCAAAGGCGGCGACTACACGCGGGACACCATTGTCGGGGCTGATTTTGTCGAAGCCCGAGGCGGCGACGTCGTGGTCGTGCCGATTGTGCCGGGTCACTCGACCACGTCGACCATTGCCCGCTCGAGGAATGGTTCATGAGCCAGGCTGCACAGGTTGCGGCCTCCTTGTTCAGGCAATACGGGGATGATGCCGTCGTCATTGCCACGCTGCGCGCAGCCGAAGTCGCGGCGATGGGCGACGTCGAGGCCCTGGCGCATTGGGACGAGGTAGCCGCCATATTGTCCGGAGAGCACGATCCGGACGGAATTCCGAACTAGGGCAGGGGCCCTGCCCCGGCCGTTCAGTTGGTCGAGTGCTTTTTCAGCTCGTACGTGCCACGTCCGGTCACATCAAACCATTCCGGAATGTCTGGATGGCTCAGCGGCAGCTCGGAATCGTCCGGAACAAGGTTCTGTTCGGACACATAGGCAATGTAATGGGTCCGCTCATTCTCGGCGAAAAGATGGTAGAACGGCTGGTCCTTGCGCGGGCGGACTTCTTCCGGGATCGATTCATACCATTCGTCCGTATTGGCGAATTGCGGATCGACGTCGAAAATAATCCCCCGGAACGCGAAAATCCGGTGCCGTACAACCTGCCCGATCTGGAATTTGGCGATGTGCTTGGAAATCGCGCCATACCGGTAGCGCTCATCGATGCGGTCCGTCAGCACCAAAGGCTCACGCGGCGCTGCGGGCTTGCGGCCAAACCAAGCACGCAGCCATGATGAGGGTCCACGTCGACTGGTCATTGTCCGCTCCTGTGGTAGAGAATGCCTCAAGTTTCGATTTCGGGCCACACCATGGCTGACAAAAAAGACGGAACCGGCGGTCGCAGGCGTGGCCCGCCCGGTTCCCAAAGGGTGCGGCCGCTCTATGCAGCGGTCGATCTTGGCACGAACAACTGCCGGTTGCTGGTCGCGGAGCCCCGCGGGCAGTCGTTTCGCGTCGTGGATTCCTACTCCCAGATCGCCCGTTTGGGCGAAGGCCTGCACGACTCCGGCCGTCTCTCGGATGCGGCTGTGGAGCGGGCCATGAGCGCCCTGCACGCGATCCGGAACAAGCTGAAGCATCATGGTGTCGGACGGGTGCGCTGCATTGCGACGGAAGCCTGCCGCAAGGCTTCGAACGGCGCCGATTTCATCCGCCGCGTCCAAACAGAAACGGGTCTGACCTTCAAGGTGATCGGCGCCAAGGAGGAAGCCCGACTTGCGACCATAGGGTGCTACGATCTGATCGAGGCTGACACCAAATCGGTGCTCGTGGTGGATGTCGGCGGCGGCTCGACAGAGCTGTCGCTGGTTGACGCCCGGCCGATCCAGTCCGGCGGCCTGGCCGGCATCCTGCGTGATGCACCCATCATCGATTGGACCAGCCTCAAGGTGGGCGTGGTCACGCTGTCTGAAGCATTCGACCTCTCTGACGAGACCGCCATCTGGCCGGCCATGCTCGAACGGGCGCGCACAGAAGTGCGCAGCTGGCAGGGCCTTCCCGCGGTTGCCCGGCGGCTCGCCGATGACGGCGGCTACCTGATCGGCACCTCCGGCACCGTCACCTGCCTGGCTGGGGTTCACCTGAAGCTCGATCGCTATCGGCGCGACAGGGTGGATGGCAGCTGGCTCACGCGGGCGGACGGCGCCGCGACGATGACCCTGCTGCGTGATCTGGGAGTCACCGGGCGCGCAAAACTGCCCACGATCGGCGAAGAACGCGCGCCCCTTATGCTGGCTGGCTGCGCGATCATGGAAGCGGTCTGGGAAGTGTTCGACGCCCACAAACTGCGCGTTGCTGATCGC
The DNA here is from genome assembly GCF_016125515.1 of Hyphomonas sp. Classification (GTDB taxonomy): domain Bacteria; phylum Pseudomonadota; class Alphaproteobacteria; order Caulobacterales; family Hyphomonadaceae; genus Hyphomonas. The sequence goes on along the minus strand of NZ_WGLO01000012.1, from coordinate 13,861 downwards.
GGACTGCGCGAAGGCGTTCTATTGTCCATGATGCATGGGAGTCGGCCGCAGCGGCGCAGGCGCCCGAAGAAGCGCAGACCAGCCGGCGGAGGTGGCGATGTCGGATGAAGAAAAGCGGCGCTGGAAAAAGCCGACCACCGAGAAGCCCGGGTCCGGCCGAAGCACGACCGAACGCAAGGTCATTGCGCGCAACGCCCGCACCGAGAGCTCGAAGAAGTGGATCGAGCGCCAGCTTCAGGATCCCTATGTCCGCAAGGCCATGGATGCCGGCTACCGGTCGCGGGCGGCCTACAAGCTGCTCGAAATCGATGAGTCGGCGCACATCCTCAAGCGCGGACAGCGTGTGATCGATCTCGGCTGTGCGCCGGGCGGCTGGATGCAGGTCGCCTTGCACAGGGGCGCGGGCGAGGTTGTCGGGATCGACCTTCTTCCGGTCGAGCCGATTGATGGCGCAACGATCTTCCAGGGAGACGTCAACGATCCGGCAGATGTCGAAAAGGTTCTCGCTGCGCTCAGCGGGCCTCCGGACCTGATCCTGTCGGACATGGCAGCCAACACAACCGGGCACAAGCAAACCGACCACCTGCGCACCGTGGCGCTGGTCGAACTCGCCGTCGACTTTGCCATCGCGCATCTCGCACCGGGCGGTGCCTTTTGCTCGAAGGTCTTTCAGGGCGGCACGACGCGCGACTTGCTCGTCACGCTGAAATCCCATTTCCAGACGGTGAAACACATCAAGCCGCCAGCCAGCCGGGCAGGTAGCCCAGAAATCTATGTCGTCGCAAAAGGCTTCAAGGGAGGAAGAAAATGAAACTGGAAGGTGGATGCTATTGCAAAGAGCTTCGCTACGAAGCCGAGGGTGAGCCGATCATGAAAGCGGAGTGCCACTGCCGCGAGTGCCAGTACATCACGGGCGGGCAGGCGAATGACTTCATGGCCATGCCGGCAGCCGGCTTCCGCTACACGAAGGGCACGCCGAAATCCTACACGCGCGCCGACCTGCCCCATGCCGTGACGCGCGAATTCTGCGGCACGTGCGGCACGCCGATCCTGACCCGCGCACCGGCCCTCCCGCAGGCGGTCATTCTCAAGGTGGGCTCGCTGGATGACACAAGCGTGTTCGGCCAGCCGCAAGTCATCATGCAGACGGCCGACGCACCGAGCTTCCATCACATCCCGCCGGGTGTTCCTGCTTTCGAACGGTTTCCCGGATGAGAACCGCCCTCTTCTGCCTGGCGCTCGTCGCCCTGCCCGCATGTTCACTGTTTCATCCGGGGAAGGGGGAGGTGTCGGCGCCGGGCGAGGCCTATCAGCGAATTGAGTTCGAAGGCGCAATGGCCGCAACTTCCGAACGGGCTGCGTGCACGGCGGTTGGCGGCGAAATCGTCGCCAGCGGCCGGCTGCAACGGGAAAACTGCGTTCAGACCTTCACCGACGCCGGCAAGACTTGCGCAGGCAATCGTGACTGCCTTGGCGAGTGCCGCTACGAGGGTGAAGCCGAGCTTGCGCCCGGCACACCAGTTGCCGGCACTTGCCAGGTAACCGACGCCCGTTTTGGCTGCCGAACGGTGGTCGAAAACGGCCAGATCGCGCACACGCTTTGTGTGGACTAGTCCACAGTCCGTTGTGGACAGCTTATGGACGGCTTGAAGCCGTTCTTGCGCAACGATTACCTTCCCCCAACCGGCATCAATCCTCGGAGGCGTCCTGCATGAAATTCCTTTTCGCGTTATTCGCAGCCATCACGCTCTCGGGCTGTGCCTGGTTCCACGCACCGGCCACGCCGGATCCCGAACCGGGCGCGGCGGAATCCAGCTACACGCATATCGACGTTGCCGGAGAGATCGCGACACCGGCCGAGCACGCCGCCTGCGAGGCCGTCGGCGGTTCGATCCGCCGTGAAGGCATGCTGGGCTGGGAACACTGCGTGCAGACCTATCCGGATGCTGGCAAGGCCTGCTCTGGTGAAGCCGATTGCCTGGGCACCTGCCGTTACGAGGGCGAAGTGGTGGAGCCCGGCACGCGCGTGACGGGCGCCTGCCAGGTCGTCGACGTTCCCTTCGGCTGCTACGCGACCGTCGAGGATGGCCGGCTGCAGCATGCGCTCTGCGTGGACTGATCCGTCGTCAGGCGAGCAGGTGCGCTTCGGCTTCGTCGCGATGCTTCTTCAGGTAGCGCATGAACGGCGTGCCACCTGTTCCGACATCCGGATCGTTTCCGGCGGCGGTTGAGGCCTGCCGGTTGATGTAGGTCGCCGCATACTCAAGGTGACGCGTGCGGAACCGGGCGAGCTTGCGGATATTGTCGTTGTAGACCTCGCGCAGCGCCCGATTGCCCAGCTTCTGAACCACCTCGCGCACGACGCTTTGCGCGCGCAGATCGTCGACGAACTGCCGGTGCAGCGGCGGGCGGTAGGCGTGCAACTCGTCGAGGAAGGCCCTGAGCGGATCGCCGGCATGTCCGATGCCCAGCAGCGCGTCCATGGCCGGTACGATCGAGGACTGGGAGCCGGTCTGTCCGCGAAACGCTTGCGGTTTGCCGCCGGTTTCCGCGACCCCCTCGTACACCAACCCCTCGCCGAGGGCCGGATTGTCCTTCCAGCCATGGATCCACGGGCGCACGCGGTGGAAATACATGTAAGGGTCGCAGCGCTCCGGCATCCGGTCGAAGATCGCATTGACGTCATCCCAGACGGCGCTCATCACACCGAGCGCGCGTTCAATCTCTGCGGCATCTTCCTCTTTCGCGGCGCCGACGAGCTTAGTGGCTTCCATCAACATTTTGCCCGCACGCGCCTCGATCGCCACGTGGACGAGAATGAACCAGGCCTCATCCATACCGCCTTCGAAGTGCTGGATCGTGTGGATGTTCGACAGGTCGATGGGCCCCTTCTCGTCGAAGCGCGCCCAGTTCTCGAGCGTGTAGCTGGAATAGGGGAGGAGGGGCGGCTGACCGATGGCCTGCCCGATCTGCCAGATTGGAACGGCAAGACAGGCGGGCAGCTTGTTCGGCGCTTCCGGCTCGCCCCAGACATAGGCCTGTACCATGAAGCTGTAGTGCAGCATCGCGATGCGCCGTTCAGGCTCGCCTGCATTCGCGCAGAAATCGGCCAGATCCAGTTCGGGCAGGGTTTCGAGAAAGCTGCGCAGGCGCCCGGTCGGGATCAATTCGGGCAGGCGCAGGGCCATCTCGCGGACGGGCTGCAGCTCGGCCGGAAGGGCAACGGAAGCTGGATCAAAGCTCGAAAGAAAGCCCCGCTCAGCGCTCATGCCATAATCGGACAGGTTCATCAAAACTCCTCCCCAGAGTGCGATGGTTGCAGATGTAACAATTTTTCCCTGTATCGATTGCGTCGTGCGGGCTGTCAAAGCAGCTCTGCAGAGACGTGCTGGGGAAGGGGCTTCACAAGCCAGCGCGACTCCCTTACTAGGCCAAAAAGGGAGCTCCCCACATGAAAATCCGACAAGCCATTACGTTTGACGACGTGCTCCTGCAGCCCGGCGCCAGTGAGGTCATGCCCTCGGAAGTCGATGTTTCGACCTTCCTGACTAAGGCAATTCCGCTGAATATCCCCCTGCTCTCGGCGGCCATGGATACGGTCACCGAAGCGCGTCTCGCCATCGCCATGGCCCAGGCTGGCGGGATTGGCGTCATTCACCGCAACCTGTCGATCGAACAGCAGGCTGGCGAAGTCGCGATGGTCAAGAAGTACGAGAGCGGCGTGGTGATGAACCCCGTCACGATCGCGCCCACAGCAACGCTGCGCGAGCTGCGCGAGCTGAAACAGCGCACCGGCTTCTCGGGCATTCCGGTCGTGGAGAAGAACGGCAAGATCGCCGGCATCATCACCAACCGCGACACGCGCTTTGCCGACGATGCCAACGCCTCCATCGCCAGCCTGATGACGCGCGAAGTTGTGACGGTGAAGATCGATACACCGATCGAAGAAGCCCGGCGCCTGCTCCACAAGCACCGGATCGAGCGCCTTGTGATCGTCGACAATGACGGGCGCTGCATCGGCCTGCTGACCGTAAAGGACATGGACAAGGCCTCGCTCAACCCGAACGCCGCCAAGGACCTCGCCGGACGCCTGCGCGTAGCGGCAGCCTCTACGGTCGGCGATGCGGGCTACGAGCGCACCGAGGCGCTGATTGCAGCCGGCGTCGATGCGGTCATCATCGATACGGCGCACGGCCACTCGAAAGCCGTGGCCGACGCGGTGCTGCGCGCCAAGAAAATCTCGAATGCTGTGCAGATCATCGCCGGCAACGTCGCGACCGCTGAGGCCACCAAGGCCCTGATCGATGCGGGCGCCGACGCTGTGAAGGTCGGCATCGGCCCCGGCTCCATCTGCACCACGCGCATCGTGGCGGGTGTCGGTGTGCCGCAGCTCACCGCGATCGAGGATTGCGCCAACGCCGCCGCCGCATCGGGCGTGCCGATCATCGCTGATGGCGGCATCAAGTTCTCTGGCGACTTTGCCAAGGCGCTCGCCGCCGGCGCCTCCACCGCGATGATGGGATCGATGTTCGCGGGCACGGAAGAAAGCCCGGGCGAAGTGTTCCTGTACCAGGGCCGCTCGTACAAGGCCTATCGCGGCATGGGTTCGCTTGGTGCGATGGCGCGCGGATCGGCCGACCGTTACTTCCAGAAGGATGCTGCAGCCGACAAGCTCGTGCCGGAAGGTATCGAAGGGCAGGTGCCGTACAAGGGCTCGCTGAACCCGATCGTACACCAGATGGTCGGCGGCCTGCGCGCAGCAATGGGCTATGTGGGCGCGAAGACGATTGCGGAGTTGCACGCGAAAGCGCAGTTCGTGCAGATCACCGGGGCAGGGCTTCAGGAGAGTCACGTCCACGACGTGATGATGACGCGCGAAGCTCCGAACTATTCGCTGCCGCGGGGCTGACGCGGCTTCCGCCACATCGCTTCCATCGGAGGTGAGCCGGGGCCCAGTTCGAAAAGCTTCATCCGCTCGAACCCGTGGCTCATGTAGAAACCCGTGTTCGCCGGATTGGAGTTTTCCAGGTAGCAGGGCAGGGCAGAGCGGTCGGCTGCGTCCAGCATCGGCTGGATGATCCGTTTCCCATGGCCCTGCCCCCTCGCCGCCTTACGCGTGCCGATCGTGAACAGATACATGTGCGGCTGATGCGGGTGTTCCCGCGCCATCGCCTCGCCAGCTGCGAGCGCGCGCCGGGCGGCGCCTTTCGATCCCTTTTGCAGCAACACCCAAACAAGCTGCATCGTAGCCAATGCCGACAGTTCACGGCTCGCCGAGGAATGGCTCCACATCGTCGCAGCATCATCACCGCTGAGATGGCAGATGCCCCTTGGCAGGTACACGGTGCGCGCCAGCGTGCGGAACACGGGCGGCATCGCGTCGGCATTGCCGAAGATCCAGAGGTTCACTGGGTCTTCGTAGAAGGCCTCAGCCGTGATGTCGCCAAGCTGTTTCCAGTCGGCCCGGGAAGCCGGGCGCAGTCCTTCAGGGAGATGGATATCCATGGGACGCCTTAAGCAGAAGGTGGATTGAAGCCGCTGAGCAGCACGATATTCGCCGTGGAGGCCGCGAAACGGTGCTGCGCAAGGGCCTGGTAGTCCGGCGAGGTGTACCATTCGCGCATCACGTCCCTGTCCGGGAACTCGAGCAGCACGGTGCGTGTGCAGGGCCATTCGCCCTCGATGATCTCGGGCGCCTCGTCGACCGCGAGGAGTTTGCCGCCATAGCGGCTGAAGATCTCCATGAAGCCGGCACCGTAAACGCTGTAGGTTGCGGGATCCGTGATCGTGATTCTGGCGACGATATAAGCGGTCATGGCGCGGCCTCAGTGCGTGTGCCCGCGCATCGTAAGAGTTTGAATAATGCAGTGTCCAACGGTTTCATTGCGCGCCCGGCGAGGCTAAGGCGTGCGCAGAAACAGGATTGAGGACTTTCCATGCGTAATGGCGGCCGGATCAGCGCAGCAATAGACGTGCTGCGCGACGTGCTGGAGCGGCACCAGCCGATCAAGGTCGCCATGCGCGACTGGGGCAAGCGGGCGCGCTATGCCGGGTCCACTGACCGGGCCTGGGTATCTGGACTGGTTCTTGATGCGTTGCGGCGGCGCAATTCGGCGGCCCACCATATGGGCCATGGCGACGCCCGGGCGCTCGTGCTTGGCACGCTCAGCATCGCCTGGGGTTGGAACGCCCGGGATATCGAGCAGGCCTGCTACGACGACCATGGGCCCACGCCGCTGACCAATGACGAGCGCAGCCGTCTCATCATGGCGCCGGATCCGGCCGCTCCGCTGCACGCGCAGGGCGACTATCCCGAATGGATGACGCCCTACATGCAGCGCGTGTTCGGCCCGGACATGGTGATCGAGGCGCAGGCCATGGCTGTGCGGGCGGACGTCGACCTGCGCGTCAACACACTCAAGTCTGATGCCGAGAAGGCTGCGCTGCCGCTGAAGTCGGTGAAAGCCGAACCCTCGAAGCTGCTGGTGAATGCATACCACATTCCGGCGCGCGACCCGACGATGCGCGAGGACAGCATCGAGGGCATCCCGGCTTTCTCCAGGGGTTGGGTCGAAGTTCAGGATGCCGGCAGCCAGATCGCGGCTGCGGCGGCGAATGCCAGGCCCGACGAACAGGTCATGGATTATTGCGCCGGCGGCGGTGGCAAGACGCTGGCCCTGGCCGCGCAGATGGAGGGCAAGGGTCAGATCCATGCCTATGACATCGACGGAAAGCGGCTGTCGGCGCTCATTCCGCGCCTGAAGCGTTCCGGCGCCCACAATGTGCAATTGGTCCATCCCAGCGAGGGCAACAGCCTTGAACCACTGGTCGGCCAGATGGATCTCGTGTTCGTCGATGCGCCGTGCACCGGCACCGGCACCTGGCGCCGCCGGCCGGATTCGAAATGGCGCATCAAGCCTGCCCAGCTCGAGAAACGCATCCAGGACCAGCGGGAGATCCTGCAGGCGGCCTCAACCTACGTGAAGCCAGGCGGCAGACTGCTCTACGCGACGTGCAGCTTCCTGATCGAAGAGGACGAGGACCGCGTGGCGGAGTTCCTGGCGGGGGCGCCGGAATTCGTCGAGCGTGACGCCGCCGAAGCCGCCGTCGCATCAGGCGCGCTTACAGCGCATGGTGCCAGCGTTGTCCGCAAGTTCCGCGGGCCGACAGGCAGCGTACGGCTCACCCCGCGCCGCGCCGGCACCGACGGCTTCTTTTTTGCGCTTCTGGAACGCCGCGTCTGATCCATATGGACGAATCCGCTGCGCCGGGCTAAGGCGCCGCATGACTCAAGCAAGCCACGAACGCGTCCTGATCGTCGATTTCGGCAGCCAGGTGACCCAGCTGATCGCACGGCGCCTGCGCGAAAGCGGCGTCTATTGCGAAATCCATCCGTATAACAAGGCGGACGCCGCATTCCTGAAGGCCTACGGCCCGAAGGCGATCATCCTGTCGGGTGGTCCATCCAGCGTGTATTGGGATGATGCCCCTATGGCCGACATGGCGATCTTCGAGGCCGGCATCCCGGTGCTCGGCATCTGCTACGGTCAGCAGGTGATGATGCACCAGCTCGGCGGCCGGATCGAAGGTGACACCAGCCGTGAATTCGGCCGGGCATTCATCGAGCCTGTTGTGAAGGATCCATTCCTCGACGGCCTGTTTGAAGGCGGCAATCACGAGCAGGTCTGGATGAGCCATGGCGACCACGTCGCTGAAATGGCGCCCGGCTTCGGCGTCATCGCCAAATCGCCCGGCGCCCCGTTCGCCGTGATCGCAGATCCCGAGCGGCGCTTCTACGGCACGCAGTTCCACCCGGAAGTCGTGCACACGACCCACGGTGCAAAGATCCTGCGCAACTTCATTCATGGTGTCGCGGGCCTCAAGGGTGACTGGACGATGGCGGCCTACCGTGCAGAAGCCGTCGACAAGATCCGCGTGCAGGTCGGCAAGGGCCGCGTGATCTGCGGTCTGTCGGGCGGCGTTGATTCCTCGGTGGCCGCTGTGCTGATCCACGAAGCGATCGGCGACCAGTTGACCTGCGTCTACGTTGACCACGGCCTGATGCGCGCCGGTGAAAGCGAACAGGTCGTGAGCCTGTTCCGCGAGCATTACAACATCCCGCTGGTCCATGTGGACGCGTCCGAGTTGTTCCTGGGCAAGCTGGACGGCGTCACGGACCCCGAGGCCAAGCGCAAGATCATCGGCGGCCTGTTCATCGACGTGTTTGACGAAGAGGCGAAGAAGATCGGCGGCGCGGATTTCCTGGCGCAGGGCACGCTCTATCCGGACGTCATTGAAAGCGTCTCGGTGAGCGGTGGCCCGAGCATGACCATCAAGAGCCACCACAATGTGGGCGGCCTGCCAGCGCGCATGAAGATGAAGCTGGTCGAACCTCTGCGCGAACTGTTCAAGGACGAAGTGCGCGCGCTGGGCCGGGAACTCGGATTGCCGGAGGCATTCGTCGGCCGTCACCCGTTCCCGGGGCCCGGCCTCGCGATCCGTATTCCGGGCGCGATCACGCGCGAGAAAGCCGACACGCTGCGCAAGGCGGACGCGATCTATATCGAAGAGATCCGGAAAGCCGGTCTCTACGACGAGATCTGGCAGGCGTTCAGCGTTCTGCTGCCCGTCAACACAGTCGGTGTGATGGGGGACGTGCGGACATATGAGTCCGTTCTAGCCCTGCGCGCGGTCACGAGCGTCGATGGCATGACGGCTGATTACTATCCCTATGACCACGCTTTCCTCGGCCGCGTCGCCACGCGCATCATCAACGAGGTTAAAGGCGTCAACCGTGTCGTCTACGACATCACGTCAAAGCCACCCGGCACGATCGAATGGGAATGATTCCACGTCTCTCGCGGGCTATCGCGGGCGATCATTAAAACCAACAAAAACAATGGCCTGATACCGATTATCGTTCGCTATTTATCGCCTTCTATCGCAGCCCAACGGAACATTCTGACGGTATCGCCTGACGGTATACAAATTGCCTCTTCCTGCCTAAAGTCAAAATACCGTCAGCCCATTTTGGCGGCCTGACGGTATTTTTTCGACGTAACGCATTGAAAAACAAGCGTTTCATTGTCGAAAACCGGCCATTTTGGCCTGACGGTAAAATGTATGGGAAGGAGGCGCTCTGTGCTGACCGATATCGCAATCAAGTCATTGAAACCAAAGGATAAACCTTTCAAGGTAGCAGACAGGGACGGTCTCTATGTGTCGGTCGCCCCGACGGGCACCAAGACCTTTCGCTACGATTACCGTGTGAACGGGCGCCGCGAGACGCTGACCATCGGGCGTTATGGCAAGTATGGGATCACGCTGGCGGCTGCCCGCGAGAAGCTGATCGATGCGAAGAAGCTCGTGGATGAGGGTGTCTCACCTGCCAAGGAAAAGAAACGGGCCAAGGCCAAGGCGACATCCGAAGGGACATTCGGGGAGCTTGCTCAGCGCTGGCTCGCTGAGGGCGAGATGTCGGATTCGACCCGCGACATGCGTCGTCACATTGTAGACCGTGACCTGATCCCGGCGCTGGGCAATTACACCTTGCGCGAAGTGACGAGCGAGGACGTCCGTCAGCTCTGCGATAGGATCAAGAAGCGGGGCGCGCCTTCAACGGCGCTCCACGCCCGTGAGTTCATCAAGCTCATCTACGCCTTCGCCAATTTGCACGGCATTCGCGTCGAGAATCCCGCCGAAGAGGTCGATCCTCGTTCGATCGCACGTGTCCGCCCCCGCGACCGCTCGCTGACGCCGCTCGAGATCCGGGTTCTCTATCGCGTTCTCGAAGACATCACCGCCAATCCGACGCTGAAGCTCGGCGTGAAATTCATCCTGCTGACGATGAAGCGCAAGACCGAGGTCGCCCATGCGACCTGGGATGAAGTCAGCTTTCAGGACGCGGTCTGGACCATCCCAAAGAAGCGGATGAAGACGGGCCTTGATCACAATGTCTATCTGTCGAACCAAGCGCTCGATATTCTGGTGGCGCTGAAAACCTGCGCAGGCGGATCGAAATACGTCTTCCCGTCGCGCTACGACACGTTCCGCCCGATCTCTAACGCGACCTTCAACCGGATCACCGACAGCGCTCATAAGCTGGCGAGCGAAATGGAGCTGCCGCTGGAGCCGTTCACGGTTCACGACCTGCGGCGTACCGGATCGACGCTGCTCAATGAGCTTGGCTTTAATCGCGACTGGATCGAGAAGAGCCTTGCCCATGAGGACCGGCGTTCTTCGCGTGGGGTCTACAACAAAGCGGAATATGCCGACCAGCGCCGCCACATGATGCAGGAATGGGCCTACATGATCGACGCCTGGGCTGCCGGCGAAAGCCGCAAGCCGAATATCATCCCGGAGAGCATGGCGGTCTATGCAGCTGATCCGAGGGTGGGGTGAAAGACTCGACGTAGCTTGTCGTTCGCGCATTGTCCGCCGATATTGCTGCATAGTGCCAAGTTGGAAAACATAGCTTTGACCGAACTGACCGAAACCCTGAAACAACTCTCCGCCCTGTCGCAGGAAACGCGGCTCCTGGCATTTCGCGCCTTGATGCAGGCGGGACAGGAAGGTCTTCAGGCCGGGGCAATTGCCGAGCAGCTTGAACTCGCGCCGAACAAGCTGTCCGGTCACCTCGGCATTCTGGTCAATTCCGGTCTCGTCAGTGTCGAACGCGATGGGCGGCGCATGATCTACCGGGCCGAAATCGAGGCGGTGAACAGCCTGCTCTCCATGCTGGTCGAGACCTGCTGCAACGGTCATCCGGAGGTCTGCGCGCCGCTTGCGGGCCTCTCAAAAGTGTCCTGTTAGATCAATATTCGATAGAATGTTGAAATAATCCGCGCACTCCCCTAGGAACACGTGACCGCGTCTACCTCGCGGTGGGGAGATGCGATGAAACCTGTTCTGATAGCCTCGCTCTTGTTCTGCGTCTGCGCCGCTTCCGCAGGCGCTGAGGAACCGTTCCGGCTTGAGTCGGACGTGAAGGCGCCCGACTGGCTGACGCTTAAGGGCGAGACGCGCGTGCGCTATGAAAGCCTTGACGGTCAGTTCCGTGCAGGCCGTGCAGACAGTGATCAGCTTTTATTGATCCGCACGCTCCTGCTCGCCGAAGCTGATACTGGACCCGTTTCCTTTGGCGTCGAACTTCAGGATAGCCGGACTTATCTTGGCGATGTCGGCACGCCACTTTCGAGCAGCTTCACCAATCCGCTCGATGTCCTCCAGCTTTACGCCCGGTTTGACGACCTGCCCGGCTTGCTAGGAGGCAACGCCAATGGCCAGCTCATTCTTGGTCGCCAGACGGTGTCCATCGGCTCGAAGCGCCAGATCGAACGGGTCGAATACGCCAATGTCATTCGCAGCTATACCGGCGCACATTTCATCAGCGAGGCGGACCGGGGTGATGAACTGCACCTCATCTATGTCGTGCCCACGGCCCGTTTCCCGAACTCACGCCCGGAGCTGGACGACAACCGGCTGTCAGGCGATGAGGAACAGTGGGGCCGCCGCATCTGGGGCGTCCATTATCGCCGCGCCGACATCCTGCCGGGAGCGGTTCCGGACCTCTGGGGCGAAGTATTCGTCTATGGCCTCGAAGAAGAAGACACAGAAGACTTCCAGACTCCGGATCGCTCCTATATCGCGCCCGGCTTCCGGCTCTATCGCAAGCCACAAGTAGGTCAATGGGACATTGACCTCGAAGCCGCCCTGCGGAAGGGAACGCGCTATGCCAGCACGAGCCCGGCAGATACGCAAAGCCTCGAAGTCGACGCGGCCATGATGATTGCGGCGCTTGGTTACACATTCGATGCACCATGGCAGCCGCGCCTCTCTCTCGAATACTATTACGCCAGCGGCGACGAGGATCCGGATGATCTCGCCTTCGACCAGCATGAGCGCCTGTTTGGCGGTCGGCGCACCGATCTGAACAACACCTCGATCCATGGTCCTCTAACGCCAGCAAACCTTAGCGCACCTGGGTTTCGCCTTCAGGTGACACCGGGTGAGCGCTGGGATGGCTGGTTCCAGTATCACGCCGCCTCTCTGGCATCCGAGACAGACAGCTGGGTCATTGCGCGACTGCGGGACCCAACTGGACAGTCGGGCAGTTTTATCGGGCACGCGCTGGACGCGCGGGCGCGCTATTGGGTCGTGCCCGACAGCCTGCGTCTGGAGCTCGGCACCTCGGCCCTGGTCTATGGCGCATATCCAAAAACCGTCCCCGGCGGGCCCGAGGGCAACAGGACGCTGTTTGGATATGCCCAACTCACGTTCACCTTCTAGAAAGACCAGCTCATGGGCATTTTTGAGAAATATCTCTCCGTCTGGGTCGGCCTTTGTATTCTCGCAGGCCTAGGACTGGGTCTGCTTATTCCCGATGTCTTCGAAGCGCTTGCGGGCCTCGAATACGCCAATGTCAATTTTGCTGTCGCGATCCTGATCTGGGCAATGGTCTGGCCGATGATGATCGGGGTGGATTTCTCCGCCATGTCGCGGGTTGGCGAAAAGCCAAAGGGATTGATCATCACGCTGGTTGTAAACTGGCTGATCAAGCCGTTCACCATGGCCGCGCTCGGCGTCCTGTTCTTTCGCTATGTGTTCGCCGACTTCATCCCGCCCGCCGACGCGGAAGGCTATATCGCAGGGCTGATCCTGCTGGGCGCGGCGCCCTGCACGGCCATGGTGTTTGTCTGGTCCCAGCTCACCCGAGGCGACGCAAATTACACGCTGGTTCAGGTCAGCGTGAATGATGCAATCATGGTGTTCGCCTTCGCCCCGATCGTGGCCTTCCTGCTCGGCGTCACAGAGATCGCTGTCCCGTGGGAGACGCTGCTCCTTTCGGTCGCGCTGTATGTGGTGATCCCGCTGATCGCCGGCGTGGTGACACGGAACATGCTCACGCGGCACGGCGGCGCAGAGGCGGTGTCTTCCTTGACGGGAACGATCAAGCCGATCTCGGTTGTCGGCTTACTGGCAACGGTCGTGCTGCTCTTCGGGTTCCAGAGTGACACCCTGATCGCCAAACCCCTCATCATCGCGCTGATCGCGGTGCCGATCCTGATCCAATCCTACGCCATCTTTGCCCTAGCCTATGCAGCGGCGTGGGCGTGGAAAGTGCCGCACCAAATCGCCGCGCCCTGCGCCATGATCGGCACATCGAACTTTTTCGAGCTTGCTGTGGCCGTTGCGATCAGCCTGTTCGGCCTGAATTCCGGAGCCGCGCTTGCGACCGTGGTGGGGGTGCTGGTGGAGGTGCCGGTCATGCTCTCGCTGGTCGCCTTTGCAAACCGCACGCGGAACGCCTTTCCAGATCCGGACACAAACAGCGAGGCCACGCCATGATCGTCATCCATCACAATCCTGACTGCGGAACCTCCCGCAATGTTCTCGCCATCATCGAGGCGAGCGGAGAGACGCCGGTCGTCATCGACTATCTCAAGGAAGGTTGGACCCGGCCTCAACTTCTGGCGCTGTTTGCGGCTGCAGGCCTTACACCGCGCACGGCGCTGCGCGAAACGAAATCTCCGGCGAAGGACCTTGGCCTGCTGGACGAGAGCGTCAGCGATGAGGCAATCCTCAACGCCATGCTGGAGCACCCTGTCCTCGTAAACCGGCCCATCGTGGCAAGCCCGAAAGGCGTGCGCCTGTGCCGCCCGAGCGAGGCCGTGATGAACCTGCTCGACAAGCTCCCGCCCGGGCCTCTCTTCAAGGAGGATGGCTGTTGATTTCTGCTGAGAACTGACCCGGGGTTTCCATCGAGAACTGACCCGCCTTTAGACTATCTTTCGAGTTTCATTTGCGGGTCAAGACGATGCCTTCTCCTTTTTCGATTTCGGCTTCTGCGCCGAGCTATTCT
>NZ_WGLO01000011.1 GCF_016125515.1 Hyphomonas sp. | reverse complement strand
GCCGGACAATCTCGGCTCGACTATGCGGTGTGGTGCGGGCATTCTCGTGGATGTCCATTCGGTGTCCTTTCCTGGAGTTGAAGTCTCGCAACCTCAATCTCCTCGGTCAGGCCCGAATGGACAACCTATTGAAAGATCACAACTAGGCTCTGGCCGAAAGCCTGAAGACCGACACAGCCATCCGCAGGGCAAGCCCGGCGGATGGCTTTCTCGTTGAGGCCCTGACGCGCCGGATCTGGACCGGGCGTATCTCGCCGGAGTCCACCGTCTTCCGGGAAACGGCGCAGAGCGTTGCCGCGCAGATCGCCAAAGGCGGCGGCGCGGTGCTGATACGCGGCGGCTTGCCCATCGGGTCCGGCCGCTGGGTGCCGGTGCCCGGGCCGGGCAGGGCAGGGCGCTGGATGGAAGTCAAACGTATCGGCGTATTGCCCGAGTTTCAGAAGCAGGGCTTCGGCGCCGTCATCCTGGCCACGCTCGAAGCGCAAGGCCGCGAGACCGGCGCCGTGGGGGCGCAGCTCGCCGTGCGTGCCGACCAGCCACGCCTGGTCGATTTCTATGCGGCGCTTGGATATTCCGGTGCCGATGACGTGGAATTGACCACACACAATCCGCTTTCCCTGCCACCGTTCGGCATGCGCAAGATTTTCAAGGACTGATCCCATGACCCAATGGACCCTCGGCATCATCGGTGGCTCGGGCCTCTATGCCATCGACGGACTGGAAAACCGCCGCGAAGAGCGGATCGAGACCGCCTGGGGCGCACCCTCCGACACGTTGGTGCGGGGACGGATCGGTGCGGTCGAACTCGTCTTCCTGCCCCGCCACGGACAGGGCCACCGCCTGACGCCAACAGACGTGCCCTATCGCGCCAACATCGCCGCGCTCAAGGCGGCCGGCGTGACGGATGTGCTGTCGATCTCCGCCTGCGGATCCTTGCAGGAACAGTACGTGCCGGGCGACTTCGTGGCCGTCGACCAGTTCATCGACCGCACCTTTGCGCGCGAGAAGACATTTTTCGGCGCCGGCATGGTGGCGCATGTCTCGATGGCCCAGCCGGTGTGCAGCCGTCTGTCGGCGCTGGCGGCCGATGCGGTCGCCGCTGAAGGCGGCACGGTGCACCGGGGCGGTACCTATCTCGCCATGGAGGGCCCGCAATTCTCCTCGTTCGCGGAATCGAAGCTCTATCGCCAGTGGGGCTGCGATGTGATCGGCATGACCAACATGCCCGAGGCCAAGCTCGCCCGGGAGGCGGAGCTGCCCTATGCCACGCTGGCGATGGTCACCGACTATGATTGCTGGCGCGCCGAAACCGAGGCGGTGACGGTCACCAACGTGCTGGAGATCATGCACCAGAACAGCGCACTCGCCCGCCGCGCGATCGTGCGCCTGGCACACACCCTGAACGCGACGGCGCGGACCCCGTCACCCCAAGGAATTGAATCCTGTCTGGATTTCGCCCTGATCACCGCCCGGGAGGCGCGCGATCCTGTCGTGTTGGACAGGTTGCGGGTGATTGCGGGCCGCGCACTCGGCGGTTAAGACTTGTCCGGACGCGTTGCTGAACTGGCGCGCACCTTGCTTGCTACGGCAGAGCCGTGGGGGATCTCAGAATGAGCGAAGCAGACTTCTATACGTTCTTCACAGGCGGCCTTGGCCTCCTGGTTGCGCTGATGACGCTGGTGGCCTGGCACCTCTGGCGGATGCGCGAGGACGCGCGCGCTGGCCGCCTTTCGGCGTTGGACGGCATCAGCCATGAAATGCGCATCAACCTGCACAGGATGGTCAGCGAGCTGTCGCAGGTCGCCGCCAATCCGGCGGTCGGCCCGGACGTGCTGCTGCCGATCCGGCATCCCCAGCTCGACGGCGTCAACAGCGCCATGATCAATGCTAACCGCAACGGCATTGCCGTGATCGGCGTGACCTATCAGGAGCTGGAGGCGCGCAAGCTGTCGCTGCGGGCCCAGCTGGCCCAGGGCAATGCGCCGGGCGCCGTGCTGGATGATGCGATGGACGCCGCCATCAATGGCGTGGCCGCGCTGTATTTCTGGGAAGTCCACAAGGGCGCCCTGCCGGACGAGATCGGCCGCGTGCGCAGCTGGGACGTCCGCGACTGGATGAAAGGGCATGGGTTCAAGGCTGAGGCTTTCCCCGGCATGCACCTGCGCGACGAAGTCGTCGAACGCCTTCGGATGTATGGCCTTCAGCTGACGCCGAAGCCGCTGACCCACACGGCGTGGGAATATTACAACATGCACTATGACCGGCACGCCGACGAGAACGGTCCGCTTGGCCGGCGCCGTCAGCGCCCGGCCGAAGAGCCTGCCGAGGACGAAGGTGCCGACGACGAGGTCCGCGAGGAGAAAAAGCGTGGCGGCCTGTTCGGGTTCGGCAAGAAGGCGGACGCCGTTGAAGCGTCTGAATCTGACGATGTGCCGGCCATTGAACCGGAACCTGAAGTGCTGACGGGCGATCTGGTCGACGAGACCGAGGCCGAGGTGCTCGATCTCGGGCCGGAAGCGGTCGGCGAGAACGACAAGCCCGCCGGCTGATCGTTTGGTTCAGCCCTGCAGCTTGCGCGCGCGGCTGACTCAAGGTTTGTCTACCGGCCTGAGCCCGTAGGAGAAATTTGCATGGTCCGATCCTTCCTTGCCGGCGTTGCCCTGATGTTGATGGCCGCCTGCGCCACCGCGCCGGCCGCGCTGACACCCGAGAACCAGGCCGCTGAAGCTGCCGCAATCACCGCGCTTCTCGACGCGCAGGATGCGGCCTGGAATGCCGGCGACATTGATGGCTTCATGAAGGGCTACTGGCGCTCGCCGCATCTTCGCTTTGCCTCAGGCGGCAATGTCACGCGCGGCTTCGACCAGACGCTGCAGCGCTACAAGATCACCTATGCGTCCCGCGAGCTGATGGGCACGCTGCACACGACCGACAATGAGGTGGTGGTGTTGTCGCCGGACGCGGCCGTGGTCCACGGACGCTGGCGCCTTGAGCGCGGCGGCGACGCGCCATCCGGCCTCTACACATTGATCTTCCGCAAGATCGGCGGGGAGTGGCTGATCGTGTCCGACACGACAACGTCGGCCGACTAGCGCGGCCGGCGGGCCGCACGAGGCGGGCAGGGCAGCGCCCTCCCGCGACGGGTACAAACTGAGGGGACTGTTTCAATGCCGCGCGCTACGCTGGATCTGAACACCAGCACTTCTGAAGTCGAAAAATTCCTCGAGCGACCGATCATGCGCACGACGATCACCACGCTGATCATCGCGAATGCGCTTGTGCTCGGCATCCTCACGTATCGCGCCTCGTTTACGCCCGGTGTCGTGTCGCTGCTGGAATTCCTCGACAATGCGATCACCTGGTTCTTCGTCGCCGAAATCGCGCTGAAGCTTTATGTGTACCGCTGGCAGTTTTTCCGGGATGGCTGGAACGTCTTTGACTTCAGCGTGATCGCCATCTCGCTCGTCCCGGGCGCGTCCGCCTTCACCGTGCTGCGCGCGCTCCGTGTGCTGAGGGTGCTGCGGCTGTTGCGCTTCGTGCCGATGATGAAACGCATCACCGAGGCGCTGCTGAAATCCATCCCCGGCATGGGCGCGATCCTCGCGGTCATCATCCTCGTCATCTATGTCGGCGCCGTCATGGCCACCAACATGTATGGCAATACGGTCAATGCCGAGGTGCATGACATGTTCGGCGCCCTGCCGGATTCGGCGCTCACCCTGTTCCAGCTGATGACCATGGACGGCTGGTCGGAAATCCTCGGCGCCGTCACCGATGACGGGCATCCCTATGCCTGGATTTTCTTCATCGTCTTCATCTTCGTGGGCAGTTTCGCCATCCTGAACCTGTTCATCGCGCTGGTTGTGGAAGCGCTCACCAATGAGCAGAAGGCCGCGCTTGATGAGCAGATGATGTCCCTGGAAGCGGCCCTTGAGGACCGTATGAGCGAGGCTCACTCGTCGAGTGAATCGATCGAAGACGCGCTGGAACAGGTCGAGGAAGAACTCGAGGAGGCCGAGACGGGGCGGGTGGAGATCATGAAACTGCTGGTCGAGATGCGCGCTGAAATCCAGTCCCTGAAGGTCATGATCGCGGAACGGCCGCGCTGACCGCGCCGGAACGGGCCCAATGCCCGGGTTGATCCGCCCCTTCCTGCGTGAGCCCTGCTTCACGCGCGTGTGAGAATCCGGTCCTGTCCAAAGGGCCGCTTTGCCTGCTATAGTTGCCAAAATGAGCCTGTGGACCACTCTCCTGAACAGTGGCCGGCGCCTGTTCGACAGCGGCCCTGAGCCAGACATCGACAGTGCCGGGGCGGACGGCTGCGCGCCCGATCCCAACGATGTGGGCTTCACCGCCGCCGTGGTTGGCCTCGGCGCCAAGATGGCCGCGGCCGACGGCACGGTCAGCGACAGCGAGATCATGACCTTCTCGCGCGTCTTCCGTGCGCCGCCGGAAGAAGCCGACAATGTGCGCCGCGTCTTTGCGCTCGCCCGCCAGACGGTGCGGGGCTACGAGGCCTATGCCCGCCGTATCGGCAAGCGTTACCATGACCGGCCCTGCCTGCTGGAAGGCGTGCTCGACGGCCTGTTCCAGATCGCGGGCGCCGACGGCGTCGTGACCGATGCCGAGATGGACTACCTGCAGAACGTATCGGACGCGTTTGGCTTCGACCGCGCCACGTTCCGCCGGATCCGCGCAAGCCATCTGGGGCCGGAGCGCGACGATCCCTACCATATCCTCGGTGTCGCCCATGATGCCGAGTTCACCGATATCCGCTCCGCCTACCGGCAGCTGATGTCCGATCACCACCCCGACCGGATCGTCCAGATGGGCGCGCCGCGGGAGTTCGAGGACGCCGCGCACGCCAAGGCGGCGGCGATCACGGCGGCCTATGCCCGGATCCGGGCCGAGCGCGGCTTGCTGGTGCGACAGGATTGATCAGCCGCAAATCGTGATCTGATTGTGCAGGTCGCCGCGTTGACGGACCGCCATGATGCCGCCATCTTGATCACTCATCGAGAGGCCTCATGGAACAGACACTTCCGCCGTCCCGCACTTTCAGCCTTCTAGCGTCGCTGCGCGCAGGGTTTGGCTTCTTCGTCCAGGTGATGATCGGCGCAGTCCTGATCTTCGTCGCCAGTCTCGTGGCCATGATGACCGCCTTTGCCGGCCTGATGCTGGCGGCCGCGGCCCTGATGCTGCGCTATCTGGCCATGCGCCAGACGGCCCGGACGCCGATGGCGGTGAATGACGGCCCGGTCACCCTGCAGGCCAGGCGCACGCCGCGCGGCTGGACGGTCGAGTAATCACCCACCCTTGTACGACCCGGTTTGACCCGCCTGCCGGGCAGCCCTAACTCTTGCGCTGGAGGGCTGCAGCGTGAGCGACGAATTCGAGCAGGTCATTCTTGTCGATGAAGCCGACCAGCGGATGGGCGACGGCGACAAGTGGCGCATCCACCGCGAAGGGCTGCTGCACCGGGCGTTCTCGATCTTCGTGTTCAACGATGCCGGCGAATGCCTGATCCAGCAGCGCGCGGCGGGAAAGTACCACTCGGCCGGCAAATGGGCGAACAGTTGCTGCGGCCACCCGCGCCCGGGGGAGGCGACCGCCGAGGCGGCGTCCCGGCGTCTTCACGAAGAGGTTGGCCTAAGCCCGGCGCTGACCTTCGGGTTTAAGAGCCGCTACATCGCCTACCTCGACAATGACATGGTCGAGAACGAGATCCCGCACCTCTATTTCGGGCGCACGTCTTCGGCGCCGGTGCTCAATCCGCATGAAGTGCAGGCGGCGCGCTGGGTTTCGCTGGACGATCTGGCTTTGGATATCCGGGAAGAACCGGATGTTTATGCCGCGTGGCTTCGCCACTACGTCGAACAGCATGTGGAAGACCTAGCCGCATGGCGTGACAGGATTTCGCTGGATTAATTTGCGGGTCTCTTCCCTTGGCGCGAGGGTCAATCGGCCTATAGTCGGTAAGATAATACCCGTTGGAGGAACAATATGCGTTTTGACACCAAGCGTCTTTCACTCGCGATGGCCTCCGGTCTCGCGCTTGTCCTCGCGGCCTGCGGAGGGTCCGAGACGTCCACGCCGGCACCTGCGCCGGCAGCTGAACCTGCCGCTGAAACCCCGGTCGAAGCGGCGCCGGAAGCTACTCCGGAAGCCGCTCCGGCTGAAATGCCTGCCGAGACCCCAGCGCCCACCGAGGCGGCCGCACCTGCTGACGGCGCAACAGGCTATGCCGCCTACACGGGCGATGCTGCAAAAGGCAAGCGCGTGTTCGCCCAATGCATGACCTGCCACTCGGTGCAGGAAGGCAAGAACAATGTCGGGCCTTCGCTCTACCAGATTGTCGGCCGTCACACCGGCTCGATCGAGGGCTTCAAGTACTCGGACGCCAACAAGAACAAGGACATCGTCTGGACCGAAGAGAACCTCTTCACCTACCTTGAAAAGCCTCAGGCATTCATTCCGGGAACGATCATGGCCTTCCCCGGCCTGCGCAATCCACAGGACCGAGCCGACGTGATTGCCTATCTCAAAGACCCGAGCTGACCCGGCGCGCCGTCGCGGCGAGCCCTCGGACGACCAAGAAAGCCGCCAGTGGATTCCCACTGGCGGCTTTTCTTATGGCCAATGTTGACATAGGCTGGTGTCAACTTCGGTAGACTCTTGCTGGACAGGACGCTTCTTTGGCCATTTTTCCCTTCGTCGCGATCGTCGGCCAGGAGTCGCTCAAGGACGCGCTGCTCATGTCCGCGGTGGAGCCCGCGATCGGCGGTGTGCTTGCACTGGGCGACCGGGGAACGGGCAAATCGACCGCGATTCGTGCTCTGGCGGCCTTGCTTCCGGAAATCGAGGTTACCAGGGGCTGCCCCTATCATTGCGCGCCGGACGCGCCGGCGGCGCTTTGCACCATTTGCGCCCAGAAAGCGCCGCGGGCCCGCGAAAGGATCGGTGCGCCGGTCGTCGATCTGCCACTGGGCGCGACTGAAGACAGGGTCGTGGGGGCGCTCGATCTGGAGCGCGCGCTGGCCAATGGCGAGAAACGCTTCGAGCCGGGGCTTCTCGCCCGCGCGCATCGAGGCTTCCTGTACATCGACGAAGTGAACCTGCTCGACGACCATCTGGTGGATCTTCTGCTGGACGTCGCCGCCTCGGGCGAAAATGTCGTGGAGCGCGAAGGCCTGTCGGTGCGCCATCCCGCACGGTTCGTGCTGGTTGGCAGCGGAAACCCGGAAGAGGGGGACCTGCGTCCCCAACTGCTCGACCGGTTCGGGCTTTGTGTGGACGTGCGCACGTCGCACGACCTTGCCGAGCGCATGGAAATTGTCCGGCGGCGGGATGCATTCGAGCGCGACCCCGCGGCGTTCCTGAAGGATTGGGCGCGCAAGACGACGGCTCTGCGCAAGAAGGTTGTCGAGGCGCGCGCGTGTATCGGGGATGTAACCCTGCCAGACGCCGTGCTGGAGAAAGCGGTCGAGCTGTGCATGACACTTGGCGCGGACGGGTTGCGCGGTGAGCTGACCTTGATGCGTGCTGCCCGGGCGCGCGCAGCACTTTCCGGCGAGATGTTGGTTTCAATGGAAACGCTGAAATCCGTGGCGCCGCTGGCGCTGCGCCACCGGCTGCGCAAGGATCCGCTCGACGATTCCGATGCGGGGGTGCGTGTCGAACGGGCCGTCTCGGAGGTGTTCGTCTCGTGAACTCCGCCGCGCCGCCGCCTCCGGACCGGCAGGCCAGCCGGGAAGCTTTCGAACGGATGGACGCGGCGCGCTGGGGACAGGCCGATCTTGCCGCCGCCCTGCTCGCCCTGATGCCGGAGCGGCTCAAAGGCGCCGTGTTCGATGGTGCGGCGCCGGAACTCGCAGGCCTTCTGCAGGACCGTCTGATTGGCTATCTGCCCGGGAACGCGCGCTTGCACCGGATGCCGGTCTCAATCACCGACGACCGGATGATGGGGGGGCTGGATCTTGCGGCAACTCTGGCGACCGGCCGACCGGTGGCCGAGACGGGTCTGCTTGTGCGCGCACATAAAGGCGTTCTGATCGTTCCGATGGCGGAGCGCTTGCCCGGGCGCGCGGCGGCTCAGCTTGCGCGCGTGATTGACACGGGCGAATGTGAGACCGAGCGGGACGGCCTGTCGCTGCGGGCGGGCGCCCGGTTTGTCACCCTCGCATTTGCCGATCCTGACGAGCCCGGCGAACTTTTGCCTTCAGGCCTTGGCGACCGGTTGGCCTTCGGACTGTCGCTGCATGGCGTTTCGCCGGCACGGATCCGCGAAGAAACGTTGACGCCTGAACTGGTTGCAGCGGCCCGGATACGTCTTCCAGACGTTCAAGTGCCGGACGAACTTGTTGAAGCCTTGATCGAGAGTGCGCTTCGTCTTGGGATTCGCTCGATGCGGGCGCCGGCGTTTTGTCTTGCTGCAGCCCGCGGCATCGCGGCGCTTGCCGGTCGTGAGACCATGTCGGATGCCGACGCGGCACTGGCCTGTGAATTGGTCTTTGCCAGCCGGGCCCAGATCCGGCTTGAGGCTGCCCCGCCCCCCGCTCCAGAGCCTCCGGAAGCCAGCGACGAAGGCAACGACGAGAGGCAACGGCCGCAGCCAGAACCTGACGATCTCACCGAGCTGATGGTCGATGCCGTGCGGGTGCGCGTCTCGCTCGACCGGGACGCCCGAGCGCGAAGGATTCGAGTCCGCACCCGGCAGGAAGTGCCCACCGGCAAATCCGGTGACATGGTCGATTCGCGCCGGCATGGAAGCCGTATTGGCGCCCGCGCGGGAGATCCGCGCCGAGACGGCCGGTTGGATCTGCTCGCCACACTGCGGACGGCCGCGCCCTGGCAGCGCATCCGGGAAGCTCCCGCCGGCGGCGCGATCATCTCCGTCCGCGCGAGCGATTTCCGTGTGAAGCGCTTCCGCCATCGCAGCGAAGCGGTGGTGATATTCGTCGTCGATGCGTCGGGCTCTTCGGCGATGAACCGGCTCGCAGAAGCCAAGGGCGCCATCGAGCTCTTGCTCAGCGGCTGCTATGCACGCCGGGAGTCTGTGGCGCTGATTGCGTTCCGCAAGGAAGGCGCCGACCTGTTGCTGCCGCCGACACGGTCGCTGACGCGGGTCAAACGCTCGCTGTCGCGCTTGCCGGGTGGCGGCGGAACGCCTCTGGCTGCAGGGATTGCGGCAGCGGCCCAGCTGGCGAAGATCGAACGGCGGAAACGCAAGGCGCCGCACGTCGTGTTCCTGTCAGACGGTCAAGGCAATATCGCACTTGACGGAACGCCGGGCCGTGAACGCGCGGCCGAAGACGCCCGCGACATGGCGCGCCGCCTGAGGGCCCTGGAGGAGCCCGTTCTCTTCTTCGACATTTCGAAGCGGCCAAGTCCGCAAGCCGAATTGATCAGTACAGAGATGGGGGCGATCTACCGGCCTTTGCCGGTTGCCGATGCGGCCCGGGTTTCACAGTCCGTACGCAATCTGTTGCTGGATCAGGCGCGGACATGACACGGGCGCTCGATTGGCAGACCGATGGCAAGGACTGGCCGAGCCGGGCTTGCAGCCGGTTTGTCGAGGCCGGAGGTTACCGATGGCACGTGCAACGCGCAGGGAAGGGGCCGGGCGTTCTTTTGCTGCACGGCACGGGCGCGTCCACCCATTCCTGGAAGGGACTGTTCCCGCTGCTCGCGCGGTCGTTCGATGTGCTGGCCATGGATCTGCCGGGGCATGGGTTTACGGCGCGCCTCGGCCGGTCGGAGGTTTCGCTTCCCGGCATGGTCCGGGCGCTTCGCGCGCTCCTGGACGCGCAGCAGTTCCGGCCGGGCACAGTGATTGGACATTCGGCCGGCGCGGCGATTGCGGTCGCCATGGCTCCGTTGCTGAACCCTCCGCCGCATCACGTCATCGCAATCAACGGCGCTTTGAAACCTTTCGGTGGTCCGGCCGCGCTGGTCGCGCCGTTCATGGCCAAGGCGCTTGCACTCAATCCGCTTGTGCCGCCCGCGCTGGCACGGAGCGCCCGGGATCCGGCACGGGTGGCGCGCCTGATCGAAGGAACGGGATCGTCTCCGGGGCCGGACTATCTCGAATTCTATGGGCGGCTGTTTTCCAATGCCGGCCATGTGGCGGGCACATTGTCGATGATGGCGAACTGGAACGTGGCGGATATCCTGCCGCCCTTCGAACGGGCGGGTCTGCCGCTTCATCAGATCATTGGTTCTTGTGACCGTGCGGTGCCGCCATCCGTGGCAGATGAAACAGCGCGCCGGATCCGGGGCGTGACAACGCAGACATTGAACGGGCTGGGCCATCTCGCACACGAGGAAGACGCAGCGCAGGTGGCCGAGGCGATCCTGAGCCTCCTGACGGAGACCGATCTGCCCGTCCGGCGGGTGGGCGGATGAAAAAACGTGACGAAACGCCTGCGCGCGCCATCTCAACCTCATCGCGCTTGCCTGGGCGAAACCCGGGCAGGCGCGTCGCACGCGGCGAGGGGAGTGGCCAAGCATGATGAAATTGCCGGAGAACCACGACCAGCGGTACGTCCTCAGCAATGAGGTTCATGCGCGTCCGCCCGAGCCACTCGAAGGCGCTGTAAAGCTCTCCTGCATCGCGTTGACCACCAACTGGCCCTATGCCGATGCGGACCGTGAGATCGTCGCCGCCATTACCCGCCGGTATGGCGCAACGCCGCCCGGGCCGGGCGTCAAGCACTACAGTGTGGACCTCAAGGATTTTCGCTTGATCTGGGAGCGTCACACGGAATTTACGCGGTACACGTTCATCGTGAATGCAAAACAGGGGGCCGCGCCATTCTCGGCGACCGCCATCGAAGCGGCGCCCGCAGATTGGGTGGCCTCGCTGCCGGGCGAGCTGATCGTTGCGACCCATGCGGCGCTGGTCCCGGCCTCGGACGATACCCCTTTGTCTCACGGTGAACTGTCGGCGCAGCATTTCAGTGGCAACGCCTTGATCGGCGCCGCCATCGCTGGCGGCGCCGCGACCTGCGTAACCGACTTCCGTTTGCACGCGGACGGGTTTTCGCGCTTCCTGGTGCTGAATCGCTCCATGACCTCATGGCATGCGGGCCGCATTGTCCAGCGCCTGCTTGAGATCGAGACCTATCGCATCATGGCCTTGCTGGCCTTGCCGGTGGCCCAGAATCTGGCGCCAGAGCTGACATCGTGGGAATCTGAATTGTCCGGCGTGGTGACGGAGATGACCGCCTCCGGCGCCGACGATGAAGCGCGCCTTCTCGACAGGCTGACCGCCCTTCAGGCGGCGATCGAGAAGAGCCATACAGAAACCCAATTCCGGTTTGGTGCCGCCGCCGCCTACTATGCGCTGGTGCAGCGCCGGATTTTGGAGCTGCGCGAGGACCGGCTTTCGGACATGCAAATGTTCAGCGAATTTACCGAGCGCCGGCTCGCGCCTGCCATGGACACGTGCCAGTCCGCCTCGCGCCGGCAAGCGGCGCTGTCGGAGCGTGTGGACCGCGCAGCGCAGTTGCTCTCGGCGAAAGTCGACAAGGCGCTGCAGATCCAGAACCGGCAGATTCTGGAAAGCATGAACAAGCGCGCCGAGCTTCAGCTGCGCCTGCAGCAAACGGTTGAGGGTCTCTCCGTTGCGGCCGTGACCTATTACATTGTTGGCGTCGTTGGCTATTTCGCGGGCGGGCTTGCGGGGATCGGCATTCATATCGATCCGAAGTTTGCGATGGGCCTTGCCGCGCCGCTGGCCCTGGCACTCGCGATCGCCGGGGTCTGGCATACGCGCCACCAGCTTGAAAAGCGCGAAAAAGCGCAAGCGCCGGAACCATGAATTTCAGGAAGGATTCTACGCAATGGACGGAATCATCGGGCCGCGCCTAAGCCTCGTTGACGCGCCACACGCCGTGGTGATCGGGTCCGGTTTCGGTGGACTTGCCGCCGCCGTCCGGCTTGGCGCCAAAGGCTACAGGGTGACCGTCGTTGAGAAACTCCATGCGCCCGGCGGCCGGGCCTACACTTGGCACCAGGACGGCTTCACGTTTGATGCTGGCCCGACGATCCTAACGGCGCCGCACCTGTTTGATGAACTTTGGGACCTCTGCGACCGCCAGCTTTCGGACGAGATCTCGATCAGATCGATTGATCCATTCTACCGGATCCGATTCGATGATGGCACGGTGTTCGAGGCGCATGCGGATGACAACAAGACGAGGGCGGAGATCGCAAAGTTTGCGCCCGAGGATGTCGCCGGTTTCGACCGGTTCCAGAAGGCGAGCCGGGCGATTTTCGAAGCGGCCTATACGAAACTTGCCGACGAGCCGTTCCATGAGCTCTCGACCTTGCTGAAAGCGGCACCCGACATGCTTCGGCTGGGTGGGGTCAGATCCGTTTATGCTAAAGTCTCAGATTATTTCACGAACGAGAAACTGCGCATTGCCTTCTCGTTTCATCCGCTTTTCATCGGGGGCGACCCGTTCGCCGCGACCTCCTATTATTGTCTGATCTCACACCTGGAGCGGGTCTGGGGCGTGCATTACGCTATCGGAGGAACTGGAGCTCTGGTTCGAGGTCTTGCAGACTTGATCGAGAGCCAGGGCAACCAGCTGCGCTGCAACACGGAAGTCGATGAAATACTGACGGAAAGCGGACGCGCGACCGGCGTTCGCCTCAAGTCGGGCGAAGTGATCGCTTGCGACCTTGTCGTGTCAAACGCTGAAATCGGCTGGACCTATTCACAGCTCTTGCGGAATACGAAGCGCCGCGTCTGGACCGACGCGAGAGTTGCGCGCGCCGATTATTCTATGAGCCTGTTTGTTTGGTACTTCGGAACCCGCCGCCAGTACCTCGACTGCTATCACCATACGATTGTGCTCGGCCCGCGTTATCGGGGCCTTTTGAAGGACATCTTCCGCAAGAAGGTTCTGGCCGAGGACTTCAGTCTTTACCTGCATCGCCCGACGGCCAATGATCCTTCTCTGGCGCCTGAGGGTTGCGATACATTCTATGTGCTCGCTCCGGTGCCGCATCTTGATTCCGGCACGGACTGGGAAAACATGGCGGCGCCGTTTCGCGACCGGATTGCGCAACGGCTCGAGGAGACCGTGCTGCCCGGCTTGCGGCAGGAGGTCGTCAGCGAGCGGATCATGACGCCGCTGGACTTCCAGCAACGTCTTCTGTCGACCAAGGGTGCCGCGTTCGGCCTTGAACCGAAACTTCTTCAGAGTGCCTGGTTCCGTCCGCACAATATAAGCGCCGACGTGGAGGGCCTCTACCTGGTTGGCGCCGGCACCCATCCTGGTGCGGGCGTGCCGAGCGTTCTGTCATCGGCGAAGGTGGTCGACAAGCTGATCCCCGAGGCGGCCTTGTGGAGTAGGAAGGCGAGCGTCTGACGAGGCGCCCTGCTGATAGCTCGCGCTTCACTGCCGGCCCGGGCAATGTGTGCCGGTCTCGTTGCTGCGAGCGTTTGAGAACCGGGCTGCGAGTTCCGGATGTCGCTACCGGGCGTTCGGAAGGTCGGACAGGAGTCGCGCTGCAGCAAGGCGTCCGGAAAGCGTCGCCATCGGCACGCCGGGGCCAGGATGTACGGAGCCGCCAGCAAGGTAGAGGCCTTCGAGGCCTGCCCTTGAACCCGCACGCGCGAAACTTGCCATTGAGCTGTGGTTCGCCCGGCCATACAGCGCCCCTCCGGTCGCCGGAAACAGCGCGTGAAAGTCTTGCGGTGTTGTTATCACCGATTGGCCGAGCCCGCCGTCGAGCGTTAATCCGCAGGCGGACAGATGCGAGAGCACGCACTCTTCCATCGGTCCGTCATCTTCACGTGACGCGGCGGTGCGATCTCCGTCCGGGGGCGCATTAACAAGCATCAACAAACGTTCAGGCCCCTCAGGTTGCGCGTTGTCTCGCCGGTCCTGCGCGCAGACATAAACCGTCGGCCGATGGCTGATCGTCCGGCGTTTGAAGACGGCGTTGAATTCGTCTTCATAGTCCTCTCCGAACATCACGTTGTGATAGGACAGCGGCAGCCCGCGCGTTCGGGTTTTCACGCACCAGGTGACGGCTGAAAGGGATCGCTGGCTGCGGGGCGTCCTATCCACCGCCTGGCGTGGCCCATCCCCCAGCAGGCCGTCGCCCAGCGCCGCGGTGTCACCGTTGAACACGACCGCGTCAGCGGGCAATTCCTCACCGGTACGCAAGCGGACACCGCTTACGCGCCCGCCCCGAACTAGGATTTGCTCGGCGTCTGCCCCGAACCGGAATTTTGCGCCGCTGCTCTCCGCCAGGTGCCGCAAGGCGCGGGCGAGGGCCCGCATGCCGCCGTCGACCATCCAAACGCCTTCCTGCTCGACATGTGCGATCAGCATCAGCGTCGCAGGTGCCTTGAACGGGGAGGATCCCACATAGGTCGCGTACCGGCCGAACAGCTGGCGCAAACGCGGATCGGCAAAGCGCTGCTTCAGCATGGACCAATAGGTGTCGAAGGGGCGGGTCCGCAGCATTGAACGAAGGTCGCCGACCCGCAACACAAGGCCCGGCGCAGTCGGCTTCTGGGCCGCCATGAAACTGTCTTTCAGCGTGTCGTGAATGTCTCGGCACTCAGCGACGAACTGGAGATAGGCGCGGGCCTGCTGTGCGCCCGCGAAGGTGCCGATTGCTTCGGCCGAGGCGGCAATGTCGGCATGCAGGTCAAGCTGGCTGCCATCGCGCCAGGCATGCCGCGCCAGAATGGATGCAGGCGTCAGGTCGAGTGCTTCGCTGAATTTTCGTCCGCCGTTTTCGAACAGCGCCTCGAACACCCAGCGCATCGTGAACACCGTCGGTCCCGCATCGATGAGCACGCCGCCTGCCTCGATCTGTCTCATCTTCCCGCCTTCGCAAGCGGCACGTTCAACCACCGTCACATTAAGGCCGGCGTGGGCGAGGTCGCTCGCCGCCGCGAGTCCTCCGGCTCCGGCGCCGATGATGACAACGCGCTTCCCTTCTGTCACGCGGCGGCCTTCTTGCGGGCGTGCCGGAGCGGCGCTGTCACAGCATGCTGATGATAGAGGATGAGGGATAGCCCTGTCACCAGCGGGATGCTCCAGAGTGCGGGCGAAAGTGCAAGCTCTGGAATGAAGCGAACCGCACCAAAGGCAAAGAAGGCCGTGTAGACAGATATCCCCGTGCCAACGAGCGCCTTGATGTGTTCCGTGAGCCATTCGAATGGCCCAGGCTTCGGGCGCAACATGAACCAGAGGTTCGTGCCGACGGTCGCAAACCCGACGACGGAAATCCCGACCATCATCCATTGTTCGATGCGCACGCCTTGAATCGCGCAGTTCAATGCGGCGGCCGTAAGCGCGATCTGCAAGGCTAGATTGAGCGGCGAGCGATTGCGGGCGTGAAGGCTGCGGTTCGCAATGCAGGCGCGTCCGTACACGGCGAGATTAATCGTCAGCATTGCGAGAAACAGCATCATCCAGCCGAAGATCCCGCGAATGATCTCGGGATGACCCAGCAGCGCATGGGCGGCAAGTTTCGGATGCGTCGCGACCGGTTCGAGAATGGTCAGGGTTGCCATCGCCATCGCAAACGTCGCCGTCGCCAGCATCAGGCCGACGAAGATCTGACCTGACCTTCGATGAAGCGGCGAACCCTTCCGCGCAATCACGGGGAGCCAGAATCCGATCAGGCCTGGCGCGCCCGAGCTTATGTGCAAAATGATCAGGATTTCGAAGGCGTGATGGATCGACATGATGTGCTACGCTATGAAACAGCAAAAAGAGTTAGAGACAAAAATGGGGGAAACGCAACGACCGGCGAAGGATCCGCCGCGCCCACGGCCGCTTTGGCCGGTGGCGGCGCTGGCGCGAACGATCTGGCAGGGCGAAGGAAATCTGCTTGCCCTGTTGCCGGCATCCGCTTACCGGGTCTCAATTGGCGCGCTCGGCTACTCGCGCCGCTCGATCATCCTGTTCAACGATCCGGTTCTCGTCCGGGAAATTCTTGAGGACCGGGACGGCATCTTTCCGAAAAGCGATCTGATGGTCGGCGCGCTCGAGGCGCTGATCGGCGAATCGATTTTCGTCACGGATGGTGAGAAATGGCGCCGCCAGCGCGCGATGATCGATCCCGCGTTCAGCCATATGCGCCTGTCGCTCGCGTTTCGCGCCATGAGCGCGGCGGTAGACGATCAGGAAGCGCGCTTGGCGGCGCTTGCGGCCTCTGGTGAGCCGATGTCTCTCGACCTCGCGATGAGCCATCTGACGGCGGACATCATCTGCCGCACGGTGTTTTCGGTCTCGCTGCAGTCGGACGTCGCACGGGATGTCTTCGAGAATTTTCTCGTCTTCGAGCGCAACGTGGCTCAAGTGCGCATTTCGCGGCTGATTTCCGATCCCGCTTGGACGCGCGTGCCGCAGAAGTCCGGTGTGTTGGCCGCCTGCGCGCGGATCCGGTCGCATCTTGGTGCCCTTATCGACGGGCACGCGGGATCTGACGACATCGCCAACGCCGTGATGAGCGCCCGGGATTCGGACACGGGTGAGACGTTCACGCGTGACGAACTGATCGACCAGCTGGGCGTGTTCTTCCTTGCTGGGCACGAAACAACCGCCAGCGCACTAACCTGGGCCGTCTATATCCTCGCCAGCCGTCGGGACATTCTCGCGCGCTTGCGGGCTGAAGTCGAAGCGGTCGCCGGAGACAAACCCGTCAGCTTCGAACATACTCGGCGCATGCCGTATGCGCGCGCGGTCTTTCGCGAAACACTTCGCCTCTACCCGCCCATCACCTTCATGCCACGGGTTGCGATCAGAGCGGCACGGATCGGCAATCGGCAGCTGCGGCGTGGTGCACTGGTGATGATCGCGCCCTGGACCCTGCACCGGCACAAGTCCTACTGGCCCGATCCGGACCGGTTTGATCCGGACCGTTTCCTTCCGGAGGGCGAAAGTGCCCAAACGCCGGGCGCATTCATTCCATTCGGCGCTGGCCCACACACGTGCGTGGGCGCCGGTTTCGCGACGGTCGAGAGCATTCTGATTCTCGCGCGATTGGCGCAGCGCTTCGAGTTTGATGTGAGTGAGGCGGGCGTTGTGAGACCCGTGGCCCGGCTCACGACGCGTCCGGCACGTGAGATCAAGTGTCGTGTGCGGCTGCGGTAGGGATGACCTCAGACCCGGAAAGCGCGATCTGCGCATCTGCGCCGGGGTGCCAGACAATGTCGCGCGTCGCAGCCTCGCCAAGCGACACTTTCTCGAACATCGCCTGCCGGAGTACCGGCCAGGACATCAGGGTAAAAAGAAAGAACGGGCCGGGATCGTTCAACCGAAACAGCACGTCTTCGGATGTCAGCAACGCCTTCAAGCGACGCACGCATTCGCGCGGGCGAAACGCTGCGCCGTAGACTTCCAGCAACGCCGTATGCCCTTCCTGAAAGGCGCGGGTCTTTTTTAGCCCGATGCGCGCGGCTGCGCTGGGGTTCAATACACAGTCTGCCAAGCCGGTCGGGTCGACAAAATGCACACCGCTGGTCAGCCGGGGATTGCATTCGATTGCTGCGGGGACACCGTCCGCGTCCTCGATGAAGTCGAATGAGATGAAACCGGTATAGGCTTCGCGCGCCACAAAATGGCGAATCCATTCGTCGGCTGCCGGGCAGTTATCGACCCGCTCGAACGCAACCGACACCGTGCCGGAGTAGATGCGCCCTTGGTATAGAACGGTTGCGAGGATTTCGCCCTCCCGGGCGATGGTGAATGAGCTAATATGGCGGCCCGGCAACCGGGCTTGCACGAGCATGCCGGGTATCCGGTCCTCTGGCTGGAGCCAATCGCCGCGCCGGCGAAGGGCAACACCGATGCCGGAGCAACCGTGTGCGGGCTTCACAATGTAATCCATCGCCGCTGCCAGCGCGTTCGCGGCGGGCGTGTGCCCTTCATGGGTTTCCGGCACGGGAAGTTCGAGCGCAGCCGCCAGGCGGTTGAAGACCAGCTTGTCATGCAAGCGCTCCAGCTGCGCCTTGGGCGGCGCGAAGAGACGGGTCCGCGCGGGAAGCCGCCCCGCCAGTGCGGTGGCGTGCAAGGCTTCTTCTGACACCGGCACAACGATATCAACGTCTTCGTCGCGCACGATCGATTCCAGCGCCGCGAGATAGCCTGCGGAATCGGCATTTGGAGACGGCACGCGAAACGACCTGTCCACGGCCCGCGATGCTCGGCAGACATGGGCCCCGAACGGTTCGGCGACAATGACGCGGGCGCCCTCACCGTGAAGGGCTCGCGCCAGCTCCAGCGCCTTCGGCAAACGCCCGAGCGTCAGAAGAACCGTCTTGTGCATTTCAATGTCCGCCAATCATCGACCAAGCAGGGGTGACACCTTGAAGTGTAGTGATTAGTTTGCAGCAGTTCCGGCGGGTTGACCATATCACTTGGCGAGCGGCGATTGCCGGCTATGTTGATCTGGGACCGGGTGTTTCCGGAACCGGTGTAAGAGGTTTGCTCGGTGAATTCGGCCAATTCGGAATGCGGCAATCAACGAGACCAGCTTGCGTCTGATCTGGCAACGTGCGGCCAAATCATCCGGGATGGTTCGAAAAGTTTTCACGCGGCCTCGCTGTTGCTCCCACGCGAAGTGCGCGCGGCTGCCTACGCGCTGTATGCGTTTTGCCGCGTTTCGGACGATGCCGTCGATAACGGCTCGGATCCGGTTGCGGCGCTGCACGACATTCGGCGCCGTCTTCGCCGCGCAGCCAGTGGTCAACCTGATCCGACAAGCGTCGACCGGGCTTTCGCCTGGGTGCTGAAGGCGTACGGAATTCCCGTTTCGATTCCGGAAGCCTTGATCGAGGGCTTTGAATGGGATTCGGAGGGCCGCAGGTTCGAGACACTTGAGGATCTCAAATCCTATGCGGCGCGGGTTGCCGCGACCGTCGGTGTCATGATGACGCTGGTGATGGGCGTGCGCAGCCGCGAAGCGCTGTCGCGAGCTTGCGATCTCGGTCTGGCGATGCAGCTCACCAATATCGCACGCGATATCGGAGAGGACGCCCGGGCCGGTCGTTGCTACCTGCCCACAACCTGGTTGCGCGAGGCGGGTCTGTCTGCTGAAGATCTTGCAACGCTGAGTGAAGCGGATGACCGGGTTCGCCTTCTGACAGCGCGGATGCTGGACGCGGCGCAGCCGCTGTATGCCGCAGGAATCAATGGCATCGCCTTTCTGCCGGAAGGCTGTCGCCCGGCGATCCGCGCGGCGGCGGCAATCTATTCTGAAATCGGCGCTCAGATAGCGCGCGCCGGGCATGATACGATCGGGCAGCGCGCAGTTGTCTCGAAGCGGCGGAAGATAGCTCTGGCCGCAGGGTCTTTCATTCCCGCCCGTCCAACGCAGGCAGATCCCGCCGCGCCGCCGGCCAAGGCCTGCGCGTTTCTTATCGACGCAGTCGAGTCCGTTGCGCCGCCGCCGGCGCCCTTTCCTGAGCCGCCAAAGGCCGGCACGGCGCCGTGGGCGATCGATCTTTTTCTGAGGCTGGAGCAGCGCGCGCTCTATCCCGGCAATGGATGAGGCCCGGCCATGAACGGCATCTTCTTCCTCGAGCTGATCATTTTCAGCGGTTCGGCGCTGGCTTGGGGCGTATGGGAGCTGTTCAGCCTTAACCGCGATGTCCGCAAACGTGAGGCCGAAGAAGCGGCGCAGGCGGATAGAGAGTGCGGGATCTGAGCGCTACTTTTGAACGGGCCTGCGCGGCATCCTGAAAGGCAGCATCAATTTCACGAGCGGCGCCGCAAGACGGTCGCCGTCAAAGCTCTCATGCATGCCGGTCGCGCGCGCGCCGAGAATATCGCTTTCAATGATCGATCGACTGTAGAACGGCGTGTCTTCAAGCGTCCGCCCGAGACGCACGCCTCTCCCACTGCCTGAACGTGTCATCCTCTTGATCCTGAAAATACGGCTCGCAGGCAGGTGTGCCTTGGGCGGCGGTTCAAAACTGGAGCACGTACCGTCGGGCTCGAATTTCAGGCAGAGGCTGCGTTCGGCGCCATTGCGTTCCTGGGTGTTGTAGAGGATCGCCGTCCTGCCGTCTTCAGCGTGAACGCGCGACCAATCCCAATAACGAAATGTGTCTTCAAGCGGGGAGGGCCCGCGATTCGAGTCGAGATAGCCGTTACCGCGCCAACGCAGTCGCGGCTCGGTAAATTCCAGTTCGACCGCGGCCGAAGGCGCGATCGGTTGCCAGCTGTGGAGGCCCGCACTGTCGAGTTTGTAGACCTCGCTGTTCAGATTGTGCGGCGTCAGCCGGATCCGGCCGCGCACGGGCCATGGAACAGGCATGCCGTGTTCCGCGATATCGATCACGAGGGTGTCGCCATCCCATCTGAGTGAACTTGGCCCGATGGCCAGACTGTTTCCATCCGTTTGCAGATCGTGTCGGCCGCGTTCGGTCATCGTCCAGCGGCGGCGATCACGGCCGTAAAGCGCAAGATTGATGGCACAGTGATTGTAAGGATCGCGGCGCCCGGACCAGGCATAATACGGCGAAAAGACACTGCCGATGAAAGCGATCAGCGTGAATCCGTAGTCGCCGTCATGGCTCAAGCCATCCGCGTACCACCAGGTGTAACCACCCGGCGGTGTGGTCGGATCAAAGCAGGGCTGAGCCGGCACGGCCGCCGGTTTCGCATTTGCCATCCGCTCTCCCTCTTGAAAACAAGAAACGTCAATTCAGTTTGACAGTCAAGAATGACAACATAAGATGACACGCAGGAGGCCCCATGGACGCAGATGCCTTGATTGAAAGGGTTCTCGAACGGTCGGTATCGACCGGCGAAGGATCCGGTGCACCGCCTTTGCTTGGGCAGGCTATTCGCCATGCTGTTTTCCCGGGAGGGGCAAGAGTGCGTCCAAAGCTCTGCGCTGCGGTCGCGGCAGCCTGCGGGGAGGGACGGGGCTTCGAAGCGGCGCTCGGCGCCGGCGCTGCGCTGGAACTCATGCATTGCGCGTCATTGGTTCACGATGATCTTCCCGCCTTCGACGGGGCCGACATACGGCGGGGAAAACCGTCGGTGCATACGGCGTTTGGCGAACCCCTTGCTGTGCTGGCTGGCGACGCCCTGATCGTCATGGCGTTTGACACCTTGCTGCGGGAAAGCCGCGATTCACCCGATCTTCTAGCGCCGCTGATGGCAATCCTGATCGACGCGGTCGGTACGCCGCGCGGGATCGTCGCCGGGCAGGCCTGGGAGAGCGAGCGGACAATCGATCTCAGCGCGTATCACCAGGCAAAGACCGGCGCCTTGTTCGTGGCGGCGTCGATGTCAGGAGCTGCGGCGGCGGGGCTTGACCCGGCGCCTTGGCGGGCGCTCGGCGAACGGCTGGGCGAAGCTTACCAGGTGGCGGATGATCTGCGCGATGTGTTGCTTGACGAAGAAGAGCTTGGAAAGCCGGCGGGACAGGATGCGTCACACCTGCGCCCGAACGCGGTTCAGAATTTCGGCATTGCGGGCGCCATTGCACGGCTGAAGGGATTGATCGCCGACGCTTCGGACTCGATCCCGCAATGCGCCGGTGCGCCGGCCTTGCGTGAGATCGTGCACGGACAGGCAGCCCGGCTGATGCCCAAAAGCCTCTTGCGAAACGTCGCCTGACAGGCGGCGGGCGGAGGGTGGCGCCATGAGCCTTGCGGACCGTTTCACCGCCTGGCGCAACCGGCTGGTCTCCGATCCCAAGTTCCAGGCTTGGGCCGTTCGCAACCCGCTGACCCGAAGCCTCGCCCGCCGCAAGGCAAAGACGAGTTTCGATCTGGTCGCAGGATTTGTCTATTCGCAGGTCCTGTTGGCCGTCGTTGAACTACGGTTGCTGGAGATCGTTCGCACCGCACCGCTCGGTACGCTGAAAATCTCGGAACGATGCGGTCTGCCACATGAAGGCGCCTTGCGCCTGCTTCGCGCAGCGGCGGCGCTGGATCTCGTGCGGGAACAATCCGACGGCCTGTTTGCGCTGGGCGAAGCCGGTGCGGCGCTGTTGGGCAATCCGTCTGTCTTCGCGATGGTGCGCCATCACAAGGCTTTCTACCGGGACATTGCAGACCCGCTTGCGCTTCTGCGCACGCGCCGGACTGATACCGAGCTGTCGCGCTTCTGGGACTACAATGCCTCCGCGACAGAGCAAGACGCCGAGGCCTATTCCGCGCTGATGGCAGAGACGCAGGCGTTGATCGCGCGCGATGTTCTCGAAGCCTACAATTTCAGCCGGCACAGGTCCGTCATGGATGTCGGCGGTGGCCTCGGCGCATTCCTGTCAGCGGTGGGCGCGGCGCATCCGACGCTCGGCCTGACGCTCGTCGACCTGCCTCCGGTCGCGAAGCTGGCCGAAGCGAGCTTCGCGGGCGGCGCACTGCAGGATCGCATACAAATAGCGCCGCGCGACATGCTGCGCGAGCCGCTGCCCGAGGGCGCGGACCTTGTGACCCTTGTGCGCGTTGTGCACGATCATGATGACCGGGCTGTGAGGCTTCTACTGTCGTCAATCCGGCGCGCACTTGCGCCCGGCGGCCGGCTGCTGATTGCCGAACCCATGGCGGGCTTCAAGGGCGCCGAAGCGATGGCAGACGCCTATTTCGGACTTTACCTCTGGGCGATGGGCCGGGGCGCGCCGCGCCGTCCGGAGCAGCTGGAGGCACTGCTCAACGAAGCCGGATTCCGGGACGTCAGGATTTTGAGAACGGCGCAGCCGCTGCTCGTCAGCGCCATCCTTGCGTCCTGACGCTTGTCGCCGCCTGGACGTCCACGCGCGAAATTCGTAAATCTGCATTGACACTTAGCACTGTCTATCTAGTATGACACTCATGAGAACGGGCGTCATCGAGTCGCAGGGTTCACAACCCGGTTTGCCCGCGCGGGGACCACGCGCCAACGAGCATGCTGGACTCAAACTGCGGGCCAACGCCGTCGTGTTTGGCGGCAACCGTTCAGCCACTGTCAAAAGCCTCGCCCTGAACACGCCCGGATCGGCCGATGTCGTTGTCGAGACGCTTTGGTCCGGCGTCAGCACGGGCACCGAGCGCTTGATGTGGTCGGGCGATATGCCGGCCTTTCCTGGCATGGGGTATCCGCTGGTTCCCGGCTACGAAGCCGTCGGCCGGATTGTTCAGGCCACTTCCACGCCCGAGCGGGTCGGCGAGCTGGTCTTCGTGCCCGGTGCGCGCTGCTTCGAAGGCGCTCACGGGCTGTTCGGCGCTACGGCATCGCGCCTCGTCGTGCCCGCCGACAAGGCCCACACGATCCAAATGGCCGAGCCACGCAACGGCGTTCTGCTTGCGCTGGCGGCAACCGCTTACCACGCCGTCGCAAATGGCCGGCTTCCTGACCTGATCGTCGGATACGGCGTGCTGGGACGTCTGACCGCGCGGCTCGTCATCGCGCTCGGCGGAAATCCGGTTGTCTGGGAAATCAACGCGGCCCGCCGCGACGGCGCCGACGATCGGGTGATAGCACCGGGCGACGACGCACGCCGCGACTACACTTCGATCTGCGACATGAGCGGCGACGCCGACATTATCGACAAGATCCTGCCTCATGCGGCCCACGGCGCCGAGATTTGCCTGGCTGGCTTCTATGCCGCGCGACCGTCTTTCAGTTTTCCGCTCGCATTCCGCAAGGAAATGCGCGTCCGCGTCGCCGCCGAGTGGCGTCCTTCCGATCTCGAAGCGGTCGCGGCGCTCGTGAGCGAAGGCCGGCTGCCGCTTGAGGGGCTTGTGACGCATGTCACGCCGTTTGCGCGGGCAGCCGACGCCTATGAGACAGCGTTTTCCGATCCTTCCTGCCTGAAAATGATCATTGATTGGGGTTCATCCGATGTCTGACGACTTGCGCCTGACGCCTCGCCATGCGGGAACGGACTATACCGACGCACTTCGTGCAGAAGCCGCGAGCGAGCCCGATCCGGTCGCAACGGGCCCGGTCAAGAAAGATACGCAGATCATCGCGATCTACGGCAAGGGCGGCATCGGCAAGAGCTTCACGCTGGCCAATCTCAGCTGCATGATGGCGGAGCAGGGGAAGAAGGTTCTTCTGATCGGCTGCGATCCGAAATCCGACACGACCTCGCTGCTGTTTGGCGGCAAGGCTTGCCCGACCATCATTGAAACCTCTTCGAAGAAGAAGCTCGCCGGCGAGGAAGTCGCTATCGGCGATGTCTGCTTCAAGCGCTACGGCGTTTTCGCGATGGAGCTTGGCGGGCCGGAAGTTGGCCGAGGCTGCGGCGGACGCGGCATCATCCACGGGTTCGAACTTCTCGAGAAGCTGGGCTTCCATGAGTGGGATTTCGATTATGTGTTGCTCGACTTCCTGGGCGATGTGGTGTGCGGCGGTTTCGGCCTGCCGATCGCGCGCGACATGTGCCAGAAGGTCATCGTCGTGGGTTCGAATGACCTGCAATCCCTTTATGTCGCGAACAATGTGTGCTCGGCGGTCGAGTATTTCCGCAAGATGGGCGGGAATGTTGGCGTGGCCGGCATGGTCATCAACCGCGACGACGGCACCGGCGAGGCGGCCGCCTTTGCAGACGCCGTGGGAATCCCTGTGCTTGCGACGATTCCGGCCAATGACGACATCCGCCGCAAATCAGCGAACTATCAGATCGTTGGAACGGGAACATCGGAATGGGGACCGTTGTTTGCCGAGCTCGCGGCGAACATCCATGGCTCCATTCCGAACCGCCCGAACCCTCTGACCTCTGACGGTCTTCTGGGCCTGTTCTCATCGAAGGATACCGGCGGCGACATCGTGCTTGAGCCTGCCACGGTTGCGGACATGTGCGGCGTCGCCGAAGCCGAGAAGCGCTCCCTCGAAGTCGTGTACGAGGAAATCTGAGCGAATGGGAAGCCGGCGGACCCTTCTTGAGAATCGCGAGCGCCCGGCTTCGGCTGTCGTGGTTCCGATGGAGTCCCGCAAGGTTGCAAAGCCGGATCCAGCCGACGGCGCAGGCTGCCATGCTGGAAAAGATGAAATGCGCGCCGCCGCCGCGGCTGCGGGCAAGAGCGAAATCCTCGATCAGTATGCGAAGGATTACCCGCAAGGCCCGCATGACCAGCCTCAAAGCATGTGTCCAGCGTTCGGTTCGCTCCGTGTGGGTCTGCGCATGCGGCGCACCGCGACGATCCTTTCCGGCTCGGCCTGCTGCGTCTACGGGCTCACGTTCACGTCACATTTCTACGGCGCAAAGCGTTCGGTTGGCTATGTGCCCTTCAACTCCGAAACGCTGGTAACCGGCAAGCTGTTCGAGGACATCAAGGAAGCGGTCGAGAAAACGGCCGACCCCGAAAAATACGACACGATTGTCATAACGAATCTCTGTGTGCCGACCGCTTCGGGTGTTCCGCTGCGTCTGCTGCCGGACGAGATCAATGGCGTTCGCATCATCGGCATCGACGTGCCGGGCTTTGGCGTGCCGACACATGCGGAAGCCAAAGACGTCTTGGCCGGCGCGATGCTCGCCTATGCGCGCCAGGAAGTGCAGGCGGGTCCGGTGCGGCGCGCGGCGAGCGATACATCTCAGCTGCCCAAGGTCACGCTCCTCGGCGAAATGTTCCCGGCAGATCCGGTGGTGATCGGCCGGATGCTCGAACCCTTGGGACTCGCAACCGGCGCCGTTGTGCCGACCCGCGAATGGCGCGAACTCTACACCGCGCTGGACGGCGCCGTCATTGCCGCAATCCACCCCTTCTACACCGCCTCGGTGCGCGAGTTCGAAGCGGCCGGACGTCCGATTGTCGGGTCCGCTCCCGTTGGTCTGGACGGCACGGACGCCTGGCTGAAGGCCATCGGCGATGCTGCAAATGTTCCGGCTTCGAAAATTGATGCGGCGCGCAACATGTTTGGGCGAGCCATTGCGGGCGCACTTTCCGCCAAGCCGATCCGTGGGCGGATTACGCTGTCGGGCTATGAGGGCTCCGAGCTTCTGGTCGCACGTTTGCTCGTCGAAAGCGGCGCGGACCTTCGCTACGTTGGCACGGCGCTGCCGCAGACGCGTTGGTCGGACCCGGACCGCCAATGGCTGGAATCGAAAGGCGTCCAGGTCCAGTTCCGTGCCTCTCTGGAGCAGGATCTCGCCGCCATGCACGAATTCCAGCCCGACCTCGCGATCGGCACCACGCCGGTCGTGCAAGCGGCCAAAGAGCTGGCGATTCCGGGGCTTTACTTCACCAATCTGATTTCCGCACGGCCGTTGATGGGGCCTGCAGGTGCGGGATCGCTCGCAGACGTGATCAACGCAGCAATTGCCGGCAAAGACCGCTTCGACGTCATGAAGGGCTTCTTCGAAGGTGTTGGTTCGGGGGACACCGCTGGTGTCTGGGAAGGACAGCCCGCGATCAACACCGAGTTTCGCCAGCACCAGCGCCGCAAGCTCGCCGCCAAGGCGAAGCAGGCCGCAAACCTGGAGGCACCCACAGGATGTTGATCCAGGATC
Source organism: Hyphomonas sp. (assembly GCF_016125515.1). Taxonomy (GTDB): domain Bacteria; phylum Pseudomonadota; class Alphaproteobacteria; order Caulobacterales; family Hyphomonadaceae; genus Hyphomonas. The sequence continues at coordinate 137,956 of NZ_WGLO01000011.1, read as the reverse complement.
ATGATCGGGCAGGGGGCTATTGGGGCGCCGTCTACGTCTTCACGGCGATCAAGGGTCTGCAAGTCGTCATCGACGGACCTGTCGGGTGCGAAAACCTGCCGGTGACGTCGGTCCTTCATTACACGGACGCTCTGCCGCCACATGAGCTGCCCATTGTGGTCACCGGTCTTGGTGAGGAGGAATTGGGCCAACACGGCACCGAGGCCGCAATGAAGCGGGCCCGCGCGGTGCTTGATCCTGAACTCCCCGCCGTCGTGGTTACCGGCTCGATTGCAGAAATGATCGGCGGCGGTGTCACGCCGGAAGGCTCGAACATCCAGCGTTTCCTCCCGCGCACGATTGACGAAGACCAATGGCAGACGGCGGACCGAGCGATGCTCTGGCTCTGGACCGAATATGGCCAGACCAAAGGCCGCAATCCGAAGCCAGCGAAGAAGATCGAAGGCGCCAAGCCCAAGGTCAACATCATCGGCCCGGCCTATGGCATGTTCAACGGCCCGTCGGATCTCGCCGAAATCCGCCGCCTGGTCGAAGGCATCGGCGCTGAGGTCAATTTGGCCTTTCCGCTCGGCAGCCATATCGCGGACGTCCGCAAGTTGATCGATGCAGACGTCAACATCTGCATGTACCGGGAATATGGCCGCAACCTGTGTGAAGCGCTGGGGCAGCCCTACCTGCAGGCGCCCATCGGACTGCATTCGACCACCAGGTTCCTGCGCGCGCTCGGCGAGCTGACCGGGCTGGACCCCGAGCCCTTTATCGAGGCTGAGAAGCACTCGACCCTGAAGCCCCTCTGGGATCTCTGGCGCTCGGTGACGCAGGACTTCTTCGCGACAGCCAGCTTCGGGATCGTCGCCAACGAGACGCACGCACGGGGACTTCGCAATTTCCTCGAGAGCGATCTCGGCATCCCGTGCAATTTTGCCGTCACGCGCGTGGCGGGCAAGAAGACGGACAATGATGCCGTGCGCGGCATGATCCACGACAATGCGCCATTTGTTGTCTTTGGCAGCTTCAACGAGCGGATGTATCTTCAGGAAGCGGGTGCGCGCTCCGTCTGGATCCCCGCCTCGTTTCCGGGCGCCATCATCCGCCGTCACACCGGTACGCCGTTCATGGGCTATTCGGGCGCGACCTATGTTGTCCAGGAATATTGCAATGCGCTGTTTGACGCCTTGTTCCATATCCTGCCGCTCGCCACCACGCTCGACAAGGCCGAGGCGACGCCCGCGCGCGCCGTGCAGATTGTCTGGGAAGACGAAGCGAACGCCGAACTCGAAACCTACATTTCGAAACATTCCGTCCTGACACGGATTTCCGCTGCCAAGCGTCTGCGTGATCACGCAGAGGCACGCGCGGGCCGGGAGGGAACAGGTCGCGTCACACTCGACACAGTCCGGCAGAGCCAGACCGAGTTGGAAGGATATAGAGCGGCCTGATTCCGAAAGGGAGAGGGGTAGCCGCAGAAATAAGGAGGAAGGCAATGGCACTTATCAAGATGAACGCAGCTCCCGACCCACGAGACAGCGACCGGCAGGCGATGGTTGCGTATGAATCGCTGATCTACCCTGTCTTCCTCATTGTTGCGATGCTGGGCCGGCTTCTGCCGCGCTCCGGTTCGAAGGCGCGGGCCCGCCCGTCGACCTTTGCCGAAGCGGCAGACCTGACCCAAAGCATCGTCCCATGGTTCTTCGTACACAGATGATCTCACTGAGAGCCTCAGTGTACGATGGACACAAGCTTTTGGCGAACCGGATAGCCGGGGCGTCAATTGGACCGCAGCAGGGCGCTGGTGCGGTCGCAGACCTAGGCCCGAACGGAGAAAAGTAAATGGCCGATAATGCAAATGAAAGGACTGGGTCGCTGACTGGATTGACAGCGTCCGAAGCACAGGAGTTCCACAAACTCTTTGTGATGAGCTTCATCATCTTCACGCTGATCGCAGTCGGCGCCCACTTCCTCGTGTGGTCCTGGCGGCCCTGGATTCCAGGTCCGAACGGTTACGCAATGATGGAAGACGGACTGAGACTTGCGAGTTCGCTCGTGAGCCTCAAGGCATAAAGGAGGACTGACATATGTGGAGACTTTGGCTTCTCTTCGATCCCCGGCGCGTTCTGGTGGCCCTGTCGGCCTTCCTCTTTGTGCTTGCACTGCTGATCCACTTCATCCTGCTCAGCTCACCCCGCTTCAACTGGCTCGGCACCTCGCCGGCCCCTGTTGCGGAGCTGACGGTGGATACGGTTCAGAGTGCCTGAACTATCGGTTGTGGCGCACGGACATGTTCCGTGCGCCGCTACCACACACAAGAAGGACATGGCGGCGCGCGGATACCGGCTGAACCGGACTTGCGCCAAAGCAAGGAGCCTCGGCGATGGCGCTACTCAATTTTGAAAGAAAATACCGGATTCGAGGTGGCACGCTGATCGGCGGCGACATGTTCGACTTCTGGGTTGGTCCGTTCTATGTCGGTTTCTTCGGCGTAACGGCAATCTTCTTCGCCTTCCTCGGTACTGCGCTCATCTTCCTGGGCGCCTCGATGGAGGGGACATGGAATCCCTGGCTGATCAGCATCGATCCGCCTCCGATCGAATACGGTCTCCAGCTCGCGCCCATGGCGGACGGGGGCATCTGGCAACTGGTCACGATCTGCGCCATCGGCGCCTTCGGTTCATGGGCATTGCGCGAAGTCGAGATCTCGCGAAAGCTTGGCATGGGTCTCCATGTCCCGATCGCGTTCAGCGTTGCCATCCTGGCTTACGTCACCCTGACTGTCATTCGCCCCTTCCTGATGGGCGCCTGGGGCTACGGCTTCCCATACGGAATCATGAGCCACCTCGATTGGGTGTCGAACACCGGCTATTCCTACGGCAACTTCCACTACAATCCGGCCCACATGGTCGCGATCACGTTCTTCTTCACGACGTGTCTCGCGCTCGCCATGCATGGCGGTCTTGTCCTGTCAGCGACCAATCCCGGACGCGGAAAGACGGTCAAGACGCCCGAGCATGAGAATGCGTTCTTCCGCGACTATATCGGCTACTCCGTTGGCACGCTCGGCATCCACCGGCTCGGCCTGTTCCTCGCCCTCTCGGCAGGAATCTGGAGTGCCATCTGCATCGTCATCTCGGGTCCGCTCTATGAGGGCTCCTGGATCGACTGGTGGAATGGCTGGAAGAATCTCGCGATCTGGCGCGTATAGGAGGGTCAGACCATGGCAGATTATCAGAATATCTTCACCCAGGTTCAGGTCCGCGGCCACACCGATTACGGCGTGGTCGAAGGGGCCGGCGACGAACCACGCTACAAGATCACGTCCTTCAGCCACCTGCTCGGCCGGATCGGAGATGCGCAACTCGGCCCCTTCTATCTCGGTTGGTCGGGCGTCATGTCCCTGATCTGCGGCTTCATCGCCATAGAGATCATCGGGCTCAACATGTGGGCCAGCGTCGGCTGGGATCCGATCAAGTTCGTCGGCCAGTTGCCCTGGCTGTCACTGGACCAACCGCTTGCAGAACACGGGCTCCGGCTTTTCATGCCGCTCAATGAAGGCGGTTGGTGGCTGATGGCCGGGTTCTTCCTGACCTCATCCATCATTCTCTGGTGGGTGCGCTCCTACCGGCGGGCGCTTCAGCTCGGGCTTGGCACGCATGTGTGCTGGGCCTTCGCGGCCGCGATCTGGCTCTATCTCGTTCTGGGATTCATCCGTCCCGTGATGATGGGCAGCTGGAACGAGGCGGTGCCCTTCGGCATCTTCTCGCATCTCGACTGGACCAACAATCTCTCGCTGGTCTACGGGAATTTCTTCTACAATCCGTTCCACATGCTCTCCATCGCCTTCCTCTACGGGTCGGCGCTCCTGTTCGCCATGCACGGCGCCACGATCCTTGCGGTCAGCCGTTATGGCGGTGAACGCGAGATCGAGCAGATCACGGACCGGGGTACAGCCTCTGAACGCGCCGCACTCTTCTGGCGCTGGACGATGGGCTTCAATGCCTCGATGGAATCCATCCACCGTTGGGCCTGGTGGTTCGCCATCCTGTGCCCGATTACCGGTGGCATCGGCGTGCTGCTGACGGGCACGGTGGTGGATAACTGGTTCCTTTGGGGAGCAGAGAACGGGTTCGCCAAGTTCTGAGGCGCCGCCGATGCCTGACCCGTGTCAGGCCGTCGCAACAAGACCTCTCGAGCTGGAGCCTCCCAGTTCTGTCTTGCCGGACCCGGTACTACCGGGTCCGACTTTTTTTATCCGGCAGGTTCAATGACGGCGCCGAATGATCTGCCAGGCACTCCACAGGCAGGCCAGATGTGTCAGCAAGCTGACGAACAGGATGGCGCCAATCATGGCATCGGACACGCCGGACAAGGCGCTGCGCGTTGCGGTCATCAACAACGCGCCCGACAGCAGGAACCAGAACACGGGCCACACCCACGCGCGATGCCTGTTGCGCGCCAGCAGGAAGGCGAGCAGCAGGAACTCTGCCGCGACGCCGATCAACACAACATCGAACATCCAGGGTTTCAGTTCCATGCGGGTCCTCGCCGGGGCAGGAGAGTCAGCCGAACGGACCGTTCAGCACAACGACTTTGTAATTGAGGTACGCCGCGAAAGACACCCAGATGAGATAGGGCACCATCAGAAAGCTGGCGCGACGGGAAAAACCAGCGAGGAATGCGACGATCACGGCGACGGACAGCCAGAGCGTCGCCACCTCGGCCAGCGCCCAGTCCGGCCGGCGCAGCGTGAAGAAGACACCGCTCCAGGCGATATTCAGAACCGCGTTGATGAAAAACAGGCTGATCAGCAAGGCCCGGTCTGCGTTGCTGCGCGTTTCGCGCCAACCTATAGTCGCGGCCATCACCGCTAGGGCGTAGATCACCGTCCAGGCCGGCGCAAACAGCCAGTCGGGTGGATTGAGTGATGACTTCTCAAGTCCACGGTACCAGCCATCAATTCGGGTCATGGCGCCGCCGGCGATGGCCGTCGCCAGCGCCGTCAGTCCCGCGATCAGCAGCGGCCGTCGTCCGCTCACGTGCGTTCAGGCCGCGCCGGGGCAAGTCCGAGCAAGTGCGCGGTGTCCTTCAGGAAAATCTTGAGATGGGCCATGTGATCCGGTTTTCCGAGCCGCTTGTTAAGATAGGCGTCCCAGGTCAGGCGCTGCACGTCCTTGTCATTGCACATGGCAACAAATCCTTCGCGCCGCTTGTCCGAGCGGTACCAGAAATGCTGCATGATCCCGAGGATCATGAACACTTGCCCGTGCGCCTTCATGTAGCGCTTGCGCGCACCGGCCAGCGCCCGGACATTTCCGGTCTCGAGTAGTTCGCTGATGGCCATTGCGGCCTCGCGTCCGCCCAGCATGGCGTAGTAGATGCCTTCACCGGATGCCGGCGCCACCACGCCTGCTGCGTCACCTGCAAGGATCACGTCGCGGCCATTGTCCCAGCGCTTGAGCGGTTTCAACGGGATCGGTGCGCCTTCCTTGCGTACCAGTTCGGCGCCGTCGAGACCGATATCCTTGCGCAGGGTCCGGATCGCATCGCGGAGCGAAAAGCCTTTGTTCGCACTGCCGACGCCCACGCTCGTGGTCTCGCCGTGCGGGAAGACCCAGGCATAGAAATCGGGTGACAGGCGGCCCTGATAGTAGATGTCGCAGCGCGCCGGATCGAACCCGTCGGTCGGCGCGGGCGAACGGATGATCTCGTGATAAGCAAACACGCATTTGGTTTCGCCGCCGCCCGGAATCGCTTCGGCGGCAACGCGCGATTTCGCACCATCCGCGCCGATGACGGTGCGTGTACGGATCTTGAGTGTGCCTGCATCCTCATCCTTGGCCTGGTAGACGACCGTCGCAGTGCCATCGCTGCCGCGTTCGATCGTCATGAAGCTTCCGGCACGCCGGTCGCAGCCTGCCTTGGCCGCGCGTACCCGCAGCCATTCGTCAAAATGCTCGCGGTCCACCATGCCAACTGCCCCACCTTCGACCGGCATGTCCACCGTGCGTCCGGAGGGCGCCACCATTCGCGCCGCCCGGGCGCGGGCCACCAGCAGGCTCTCCGGAATCTCGAAGTCCTGGATCAGCCGCGGGGGAATCGCACCGCCGCAGGGCTTGATCCGCCCGGCCTTGTCCAGCAGGAGGACGCGCCGTCCGGATCGCGCGAGATCATGGGCTGCGGTTGCACCCGCAGGCCCGCCGCCCACGACGACGCAGTCGTAGAGTTCGTCTGTATCGGGATGGCTCATGATGTTTCTCCGGTTCGAACGGCCAGGAATTCGCCGCTGGGAAGGGCAGGCAGGCGCAGGGTGTCGGCGTCGGTGCGGCCGACGCGCACGGCGAGCGCCGCCGCAATCAGGAAGGTCAGTCCTTCCGCGGCAAATACCAATGCGAAGGCCGGGGCAGGCGTGTCGAAGACGAGGCGCGCCAAGTCGACGGCGGCCGCCCCGAGAAAGCCTCCAAGACCGAAGGCGATGGCTTGTGCGGCGCCCCACAATCCCATCCGCGTCCCTTCGCGGTTTTTGGGCCCGGCGCTGGCCAGTGTCATCATAGAGCCGATGGCCGCAACCGCGAAGGCGCCATTGGCGGTGCCGAGGGCAACGACATTCGCCACCAGTGGCCAGCGTGCGCCAAAGGCATCGGTTCCCAGAGCGAGCGCGATCAGCGCGGCGGCCGATGCCACACAGCCGCCGACCGTCCAGGCCCGCATGAAACCGGCGCGGGATCTGCCGAACGCCGTGCCCACAATGGCGGTCAGGATCATGCCCGCCAGCGTGCCCATGTTCTGAAGCCCTGCAAGCTGGGTCGAGGCGCCGGCGTCATAGCCGTGCACGAGTCCCGCGAAGGGTTCCAACACAAGGTCCTGCGCGCTGTAGGCCAGCATCGAGACAAAAACGAAGACCGTGAAACGGCGCGCCTGCGGGTCGGCCCAGGTCTCGCGAAGTGCGTCACGGAATGCCGGATTCCGGCCCGGAGAGTCCACAAGTCCGTCCCGACGTGTGGGCGGTTTGTGGACGGGGTCGAGCCCCCAGAGGGCAAGCGCCGTGACACTGATTGCAATCGCCGAAACGCTCGCCGTAACAAGGATAAGGCGCTCGAAACTGAAGGGCTTCAGGAAGCCGCCGCCAATACCCGCCGTCAGCACAAAACCCACGATCATCATGATCCAGACAATCGCGGCTGCAGCAGCCTTGCGGGAGGGCGCCGTGCGGATCGCAAGCAGGGCCAGCAGGTTCGTGCCTGCGGCGCCGACGCCGATTCCGATCAGGCTGTAGGCGACGACGGATAAGAGGAGCCCGCCCCAGAATGTCGATGTCAGCAAGGATGCCGCGAAGGCGGCTGAGATTGCGCCGGCTGCCAGTACGCAGATCCCGCCGAGAATCCAGGGCGCGCGCCGTCCGCCGGCATCTGCGCCGTAGCCCCAGCGGGGACGGGACATCTGGACCGCATAGTGCCAGCCGACAAGGAAACCCGGGATCGCCGCAGCGAGCCCAAGCTCCACCGCCATCACGCGGTTCAGTGTCGAGGTCATCAGGATCACGATCGCGCCGAGAGAGGTCTGCACGAGGCCCAGCCGGATGATTCCGATCCAGCCCAGGGCAGGGGAGGCGCCGGCGTTCATCCTGCGGCGGCCGACCAGGGCGCCACCGCGAAGGCGCTCACCAGCATGCCCAGCACGAACAAGGTCACGCCGGTCGCGCTGTACCAGATGGCCTTGCCGCGCGGATCGCTCAGCAGGTCGATCATCAGCAGGATCTGGGCGCAAAGCAGGCCGATAATCATCACGGCGTGCCAGGGCCGGCCGATCCCGGCGAGCATGAAGATCACTGCAATCTGGGCCGCCCCCATGACGACACAGGCGAGCACCGCGGCCCGGTCCGGGCCCAGCTGGGCCGGCAGCGAGCGCACGCCCATCCGGCGGTCACCCTCGATCGACTTGAAATCGTTGAGTGTCATGATCCCGTGTGCGCCTACCGAATAGGCGAGCGCCAGGAACAGCACATACGGATGCGGCAGCGTCCCGAGCAGCACCGCGGCGCCGGTGAACCATGAGATACCTTCATAGGAAATTCCCACCGCCGCATTGCCCCACCAGCCATTCAGTTTGAGGCGCAGGGGCGGGGCGCTGTAGGCCCAGGCGAGAAACACTGCGACGCAGGTGGCGGCAAAGGCCCAGATGCCCAGCGCCAGGCCGAGCAGCAGCGACAGGCTCGACCAGATGATCGCAAGATAAAGCCCCCATCGACCCGGAATCCGTCCCGAAGGGATCGGGCGATCCGGCTCGTTGATGGCGTCGACATGCCGGTCGTACCAGTCGTTCACGGCCTGGCTGGACGCGCACACCATCGGTCCGGCCAGCAGCATGCCGCCGAGGATGAAGTGCAGGTTTCCGAAGAAGGGCTGGCCGCTCGACACGGCGCCACACATGAAGGCCCACATGGCCGCAAACCACGTGACCGGCTTGAAAAGTTCCAATACAGCTGCCGGCCTCGGCAGCTGTCGGGACGGCACGGTGATCGGCGTCTGCAGCATCAGCTTACGCTAATGTTGACAGCTCATAGTGTCAATCTGGATTGACGCGATCGAGATTGCCTCGAGAATCCGTCCGTATACAGATCCTGACGATCGGGAATCAGGCTTTGTCGTCGATTCCGAAGCGTTTCAGTTTCGAATACAGCCCTTGCCGGCTGAGCCCCAGAATCTCGGCGGCCGAGGCGCGATTGTCATCGGTCAGCTTGAGGGCCGCCTCGATACACAGACGCTCGATCAGCGTGGTCGAGTCGCGCACAATATCCTTCAGCGGCATACGTCCGACCAGATTGGTCAGGTGCTCCACCGATCTGGGCAGTTCTTCGCCGGGCGCAGGCTCGGTCTGGAACCGGCGCGTCACGACACGGACCGAAAAAGCGTAGTAGGTCGGCTTCGAATCGCCGGTCGACACCGCTGCGACTTCGACCTGTTCTTCGGTATTGAACCGGTCGCGCAGCACCGTCGCAAAGTTGCGCGCTGTGCCATTGGCTTTCAGCGTGGAGACAAGGACGTTCAGATCGGTTGTCGAGCGCCCGAGATATTGCGACAGCCGCGCGCCGGATGCCTGCTCTTCGTCGCTGAGGTTGACCATTTCGAGGAAGGCCCGGTTTGCCGCGAGAATGCGAAGCTCATCATCGGTCACAATGAAAGCATCCGGCAATTGCTCCAGCGCACGCAATAGCTGGTCGCGGCTGTTTTCGCTCTTGGTGCGGCTTTTCGAGCCATCAACGATTTTCACGACCAGGCGCGCATCGGCGCCATTCCCGAAAACCGACGCGGTCAGGTTCACGCTCTTTCCGGTGGCGAGCTCGGTCTTGTCGGCCGTGGCCGCGCCACTGGCGATCGCCTTGGCGACCATCCGTTCGACGGCGCGCGTACCGCGCGCCGAGAAGAGCTCCGCAAAATCTGTCCTTGCGAGCCGTTCCGGTTCCACGCCAAGAACAAGTCCCGCAGCCCGGTTGGCCGCTTCGACGATCAGTTCGTCCGATGTGACAATCAGGATGGGTTCGCTGACCGCTTCGAACACCATCTTGTAGCGCGACTCGGCCTTGCGAAGGCGTGCATAGTCCCGCTCGATATCCTGCTGGGCACGGACCAGGCGCTGCTGGAGTTCGGCGACTTCGCGCAGGTCGCGGCCGAGCGCGATCACCGGCCCGGACGCCTGGGTCCGAATGGTCCGGTAAGACACCAGGATGTCACGCACGCCGCCGGAAGGGTGATTTAACTGACGGGGACGAACCGAGGCGGCAGAATCAGTGCTCTTCAGCATCGCCTCGACTTTCAGCCGGCTATCGACCGAAACCGTGTCGATCCAGGGTCGGCCGATCCAGCCTTCCGCGAACCCGGACTTGCGCAGGTCTTCAGATGCGACGGCCACATCCTTGACGAGACCGTTCTCGATAATGACTGCAATATCCGATGATTGTTCAATCAGTCGCGCGACCGTTTGAGCATCGAGCCCCGTCAAATGGCTTTCAACGTCGCTGAACGAGAATTTCGACGGCGACGAGTGCGAAGAAGCATTCATTATCGGTCCAAATAAGACTGCGAGTTGACCCCTGAGCCCCTAGCAGCCCGACTATGACATTGCCAACATATTCCTTGCAAGGTCAGGCGCATCCAGCCCCTTTCCTGCCATTCCATCTGCGCCCAATTGGTGCGCCAGGTGCGGATTCTGTTCAAATATGAAGCCGCCCACGAGGATCTTTACGGCCCGGTTTCGCGAGGCTTTCCGCATTGCCTGCACCAGGTCCGCCAATCCGGACACTACGCCATCGTGTGAGGCGGAGATCCCTGCGATGTCAAATTGCCGCGCTGCCAGCAAACGGGTCAAATTGCCGGCGTCCCCCGAAGTGTCGGTGGTCACTGACCAGCCCTTCTGCCGGAAGAATTCACCGGCCATCAGTACACCGAAGACGTGCTGTTCACCGGGGGCGCTTGCAATCAGGATGCTCGGGGCTTCAGGGTCTTCCGACAGGAAGGGTGCCCCCGCCTGTTCGGAGAAACGGTGCAGCGCTTCGTGAAGCCGGCACAGCCCGACCGTTACATCCACGAAACTCACACGGTCATCGCTCCAGAGGTCGCCAAGTTCCCGCGCCGCCCAGGCGAAAAGTTCCATGAGGATTGTGCTTGCATCGCGCCCGTTGGCGAGATGTGCGTTGGCAACCGCGCTGACCAGGCTTGCATCGTCGGTCAGCAGCGCATCCATGAATGTGCTGCGATCGCGCGCGGAAAAGGCGGACTGTGGTGCCTGGGATTCCGAACGCACCAGCATCGGGTAGGCGTTGGGAAGATGACTGGCGATCATCAACCGGGGAATGATCTCCGACTCGAGCGCTTCAAAAAGTTCAGGCTCGTCTGCCAGCGAGCGGCGCGGTTGAAGTTCCGAGCCGATCTGGCGCCAGAGGCCGACCAAAAATGGCACGGGCCGCTTCGGCGCATCCGGTCCGTCGAATTGATGATCCCAATGATCGGGCTTTTGATTGAGCGCCATCCCGTCCTCCCAAGCGGCTACAGTTACGCAACCGCCCTCACTGCGTTACGCTTTGCGTCGCTTTTTTCTTACTCACCATTTTCGGCGCATACTTCTGGCGCCGGTCTGTCGTTGGTGACCCACTCGTCCGGTTGAACAAGCGATCACGGGCAGTATGCGTGGGAGCGCATCAGGCCGAAATTCCGAGGGTGCAACGTCAACGCGGGCAAGAAATCTTGAACGGCCAACTCCCTCTTCTAGAGCTTCGGTATCATGGGTTTTGTGCCGAATCCATCTGAATCGGCGTTTTTTTGGCAGAAAACGGCCCAAAAAATCGAAAAAGTGTCTATTTCGATAGTCGTCAACACAGATTGACATACCGGCCTTCAGCGTTATCGTCAGGTCAGACAGAGACGTGGGAGTGTCACAGCTGGTGTCCGTATTTGAACAACCCATCAGTGCAAGGAGGAAAGCGCCGCTGTACACCGCAGAGCAGCGCGCGCGCCGTGACGCTTCGCCCTGGACCCTGGTTCAAGCAGTTTTGGCGCCGCTCCAGTTCCTCGTCTTCTTCGTCAGCGTGATCCTGGTCGTGCGCTATCTGCTGGCGGGCGACGGTCTGGCGCTCGCAACAGCGTCCATCGTCCTGAAAACACTCATACTTTACACGATCATGGTAACCGGCGCGATCTGGGAGAAGGTCGTCTTCGGCAAGTATCTCTTCGCGGACGCGTTCTTCTGGGAAGACGCTTTCTCGATGATCGTGATTGCTCTGCACACGTTCTATCTCGTCCTGCTCCTCGGCGGCATCGGTTCACCTGAACTCCAGCTGACCGTTGCGCTGGCGGGCTATGCGGCCTACGTCATCAATGCAGCGCAGTTCATCTGGAAGCTGCGTCTCGCCCGGCTCGAGCCGGCGGCTTCAATGGAGGTCGCCATTTGACCCGGCTCATTCCCCTGGCTCCCGGAAAAGCCTGCGCTGCGCCGCCTGCGCGCGTCGTGCTGCGCGAACGGGGGCAGCGGGAAGTCTTCTGCGGCCTGACCTCGATCATGTGGCTGCACCGCAAGATGCAGGACGCCTTTTTCCTGATCGTCGGCTCGCGCACCTGCGCACACCTCATGCAGTCGGCGGCGGGGGTGATGATCTTCGCCGAGCCGCGCTTTGCCACAGCAATCATCGAAGAGCGCGACCTTGCCGGCATGGCGGACATCAATGAAGAGCTCAACAAGACGGTCGCGCGCCTGCTGGAGCGCCGCCCGGAGATCAAGCTGCTTTTCCTGGTGGGGTCTTGCCCCTCGGAAGTGATCAAGCTGGATCTCGGGCGTGCCGCCGAGCGCCTGTCGATGACCTATTCGCCCAAAGTTCGGATCCTGAACTATTCCGGGAGCGGCATCGAGACGACCTTCACCCAGGGCGAAGATGCCTGTCTCGCCGCGTTGGTGCCGGAACTGCCCGCGGCCGAATCGGCTGCGCCGGAACTGATGGTGGTCGGGGCGTTGGCCGATGTGGTTGAAGACCAGTTTGCCCGCCTGTTCGACGCGCTGGGGATCGGCCCGGTCCGCTTCCTGCCGAGCCGCAAGTCCGGCGCGTTGCCGCCGGTTGGCCCGAACACGAAATTCCTGCTGGCCCAACCCTGGCTGCGCGATACGGCCCGGGCGCTGGAGGCACGCGGCGCTGTTCACCTTCCGGCCCTGTTCCCGCTGGGCGTCGAGGGAACGACGGCCTGGCTCATGGCGGCCGCCACAGCTTTCGGCGTGTCGCCTGCCTTGTTCCAGGCCGTCACGGAAATGCCGCGGGCGCGGGCCACACGCGCCCTGCTCCGTTACAATGACACGCTCGCCGGCAAATCGCTGTTCTGTTTCCCCGATTCGCAGATGGAAGTGCCGCTCGCGCGCTTCCTGTCGCGCGAACTCGGCATGCGGTTGGAAGAGGTCGGCACGCCCTACCTGCATGCCGGACACATGGCCGATGAGCTGGCGTTGCTGCCTGCCGACGTGCGCCTCAGCGAAGGGCAGGATGTTGACCTGCAGCTCGAGCGCGCCCGCGAAGCGCGTCCGGACATCACGTTGTGCGGACTCGGGCTCGCCAATCCGCTGGAGCAGGAGGGCCTGACGACCAAATGGTCGATCGAGCTCGTCTTCACACCCATCCAGGGCTACGAACAATGCGGCGATCTCGCCGAGCTGTTCGCTCGCCCGCTTACCCGGCGCACGAGGCTCGCGGTCTGATGCAACTCACGGTCTGGACATATGAGGGCCCCCCGCATGTCGGCGCGATGCGGATCGCGACGGCAATGGAAGGGCTCCACTACGTACTCCATGCGCCGCAGGGTGATACGTACGCCGACCTTCTGTTCACGATGATCGAGCGCCGCGGCAAGCGGCCGCCGGTGACCTACACAACTTTCGAAGCCCGCGACCTCGGCTACGACACGGCCGAGATCTTCAAGCGTGCGGCGCGGGATGCGTACGAGCGCTTCCAGCCTCAGGCCATGATGGTCGGCGCCTCCTGCACAGCCGAATTGATCCAGGATGATCCGGGCGGCCTGACGAAGGCACTCGACCTGCCGGTTCCGGTGATTGCGCTTGAGCTGCCATCTTACTCGAAGAAGGAAAACTGGGGGGCATCGGAGACCTTCTACCGACTCGTGCGCGGCCTTGCGACCGAACAGCCGAAGCCCGGCGCAAGCCGGCTTGTCCGTCCGACCTGCAATGTGCTTGGCCCGACAGCGCTCGGCTTTCGCCACCGCGACGATGTCCGCGAGATCACCGGTCTCCTGTTCCAGCTCGGCATCGACATCAATGTAATTGCGCCGATGGGTGCAACGCCCGCAGACCTCGTCCGCCTGCCGGCGGCTGACTTCAATGTTGTGCTCTATCCGGAGATTGCTGACGTTGCGGCCCGGTTCCTCGAAAAGGAGTTCGGCCAGCCCTACACCCGGACGGTCCCGATCGGCGTCGGCGCGACCCAGGATTTCATTGCTGAAGTCTGCAGCCTTGCCGGAATCGAAATTCCCGATCTCTCGGCCTTCGCGAGCAATCTGCCCTGGTGGTCGCGCTCGGTGGATTCGAACTATCTCACTGGCAAGCGCGTGTTCATTTTCGGCGACGGAACGCACGCGCTCGCGGCCGCCCGGGTTGCCAGCGACGAGCTGGCTTTCGAGGTTGTGGGGCTGGGTTGCTACAACCGCGAATTCGCCCGGCCCGTGCGCGAAGCCGCATCCGCGCTCGGACTCGAAGCGTTGATCACCGAAGACTATCTCGAAGTCGAGGCCGCCATCGCCCGCCTGCAGCCCGAACTGATTCTCGGCACGCAGATGGAACGCCACATTGCGAAGCGTCTCGGCATTCCCTGCGCCGTCATCTCTGCGCCGGTCCATGTTCAGGACTTCCCGGCGCGCTATGCGCCGCAGATGGGGTTCGAGGGTGCCAACGTCCTGTTCGACACCTGGGTTCACCCGCTGCTGATGGGGCTCGAAGAGCACTTGCTCGGCATGTTCCGCGATGATTTCGAATTCAACGATTCGGCTGGCGCTTCGCACCTCGGCGGACACGGCGCCGCCGACAAGGCAGCTGAGATCGGGACCGCTGCTGTTGATGCAGGGGAGGGCGCAATCGCCATCGTGCACTGGGCGCCGGAAGCAGAAAACGAATTGAGGAAGATCCCCTTCTTTGTGCGGGGCAAGGCCAAGCGCAACACGGAAGCCTTTGCCCGCGACAAGCATCTTGAGACCATCACGCTCGAGACACTCTACGACGCAAAGGCGAGTTATGGCCGTTGAGCGTCCCACCCTGGTCGACAAGACGCCCGTCAAGGTCGTCATCCTTTCGCTCGATTCGCATCTCGGCACAGCGATCCGCGCCGCCGAGGCTGAGCTGCGTCGCACCCATCCCGGCCTGACGCTCGCCTTTCATCCTGCATCGGAATGGGACCGCCACCCCGGTGCACTCGCCCGCGCCATCGAGGATGTCGGAAACGCCGATTTCATCATCGCGACGATGTTGTTCATCGAAGACCATATCCGCGCCATCCTGCCGGCGCTTCGGGCGCGCCGCGACGGGTGCGACGCGATCGTCGGTGCCATGTCGGCATCCGATATCGTCCAACTGACGCGCCTCGACCGCTTCGACATGTCGAAGCCGGCCAGTGGCCCGATTGCACTGATGAAGCGCCTTCGCGGTTCGGGCGACAAGTCAAAGGCCGGCGAAAAGCAGTTGAAGACGCTGCGCCGGCTGCCGAAGATCCTGCGGTACATTCCGGGCGTCGCCCAGGATGTCCGCGCCTATTTCGTCACGATGCAATATCTGTTGGCGGGTTCCGAGAAGAACATCGCCAACGCCGTGCGCTTCCTGATTGATCGCTACGCAGCTGGTTCGCGCGCCCATTTGCGCGGCAAGATGAACCCCGCGGCGCCGGAAGAGTTCCCGGAGACGGGGCTCTATCATCCGGCCATGAAGCCATCCGTTTCCGAGCGGATCGAAACGTTGCCGAAGTCGGCGGGCAACCGGCCCACGGTTGGGCTGCTGGTTCTGCGCTCCTACATCACCTCTGGCGATTCGGGCCACTATGACGGCGTTATCGCGGCGCTCGAAGCGCGCGGCTTGCGCGTAGTTCCGGCCTTCGCCAGCGGCCTTGATGCCCGCGCCGCGATAAGGCGTTATTTCATGCGCGGCGACACGCCGACGATTGATGCGCTTGTCTCCCTCACCGGCTTTTCCCTGGTCGGCGGTCCCGCGTTCAACGACGCGGACGGCGCCGTCGAGATGTTGAAAACCCTAGATATTCCCTACGTCTGCGCCCTCGCGTCCGAGTTCCAGTCGCTGTCCGATTGGGGACAGAGCACACGCGGACTGACGCCCATCGAGACGACCATCATGGTCGCCTTGCCGGAACTTGATGGTGCGACGGGATCCATTGTCATCGGCGGGCGCGCCGACCATGGCACGACGTGCACCGGATGCGCCCGCCGTTGCACATTCGCCGATGACAACAGACGCATGCAGGTCTGCCCCGAGCGGGCCGAGCAACTCGCCGCCCGTGTCGACAAGCTGGTCCGGCTCAAGCGCTCTGCGCGCGCCAGCCGCAAGCTTGCGATCACGCTCTTCAACTTCCCCCCCAATTCAGGCAGCGTCGGGACAGCCGCGTACCTTTCGGTCTTCGAGTCCCTGTTCAATTTCCTCAAGCGTCTCGACGCTGAAGGATATGGCGTGACGGTTCCGGATTCGGTCGACGACCTCAAGGACATGCTGCTCGAAGGCAACAAGGACCGCTACGGCACCGAAGCCAATGTGGTCGCAGAGATTCCCGTTGCGGATCATGTGCGCCGCGAGCGCCGCCTGAAAGACATCGAAGCGGCCTGGGGCCCAGCGCCGGGCCGTATACAGACGGATGGCCGATCGATCTTCGTCCTCGGCGCCCGGTTCGGAAATGTGCTCGTCGGCCTCCAGCCCGGCTTCGGGTATGAAGGCGACCCCATGCGCCTTCTCTTCGAGAAGGGTTTTGCCCCGACGCATGCCTTCGCCGGTTACTACACCTATCTGAAGCAGACCTTCGCCGCCGATGCCGTCGTGCATTTTGGCACCCACGGCGCGCTGGAATTCATGCCCGGCAAACAGTCGGGCCTGTCGGGTGATTGCTGGTCGGACTACCTGATCGGCGATCTGCCCAACATCTACCTCTACGCGGCCAACAACCCCTCCGAGGCGACCATTGCGAAGCGCCGCGGCAATGCGACAGTCGTGAGCTATCTCACACCGCCTGTTACCGAGTCGGGTCTCTATCGTGGTCTCTCCGACCTGTCGGTCACCATCGGTCGCTGGCGCGCGCTCGCGCCGGATGCCGAGACCGAGCGGTTTGATCTTGAATCGCTGATTATCACCCAGGCCGACGAACTCGATCTTCTGCCAGTGGCCTCGTTCGACCGCCCACGGGACCGGATCGAAGCGATCCGGGTGAAGCTCGCTGAGGTCGAATCGTCCCTGATCCCGGATGGCCTGCACATCGCCGGCCAGGGCATGGGCGCCGCAGAGCGCCGTGACATGCTCGCCTTGATGCCGCCGGCTGAAGGCCAGGACGTCCTTCCCGCGGCGGTGTTCGATGCCATCGTCGCCGGTGAGGCGCCCGCGGAAATTGTCCGAAAGCTCAAGCTTGAGGCCCGGGCCAACGAGATCGCCAGTCTGTCGCGCACCAACAGTCTTCTGGGCGAAGATCACGAGCTTTCGGCTTTGATCCATGCGCTGGACGGCGGCTTCACCCCGCCGGTTCCGGGCGGAGACCTGATCCGTACGCCGGATATCCTGCCTTCGGGCCGCAACATCCACGGCTTCGATCCGTTCCGTCTGCCGAGCGCCTTCGCCATCGCCGACGGCCGGCGGCAAGCAGGCCGTCTGCTCGATCGGCACAAGGACGATACGGGCCGCTACCCGGAATCGATGGCGATCATTCTCTGGGGTACGGACAACCTGAAGAGCGAAGGCGCGCAGATCGCCCAGGCGATGGCCTTGCTGGGTGCGGTGCCGCGCTTCGACGCCTATGGCCGGCTCGCCGGCGCAGACCTGATCCCACTGGAAACGCTCGGCCGTCCCCGCGTGGACGTGATGGTGACCTTGTCCGGTATCTTCCGCGACTTGCTGCCCCTGCAGACCCGTATGCTGGCGGATGCCGCCTTTGCGGCGGCGAGCGCCGACGAGCCGCCGGAGATGAACTTTGCCCGCAAGCATGCGCTCGCCTGGCAAGCGGAGTCGGGGGCAGATCTCGAGACGGCAGCGCTTCGTGTTTTCTCGAATGCAGACGGGGCCTACGGCGCCAACGTCAACTATCTTGTGACGACCGGGACATGGGATGACGAAGACGAGCTCGGCGACGCCTATGCAACCCGCAAATGCTTCGCATACGGACGGGATGGCCGCCCGGCGCCGCAGCCCGCCTTGTTCAACGCCATCCTGAAGACTGTCGAACTCGCCTACCAGAATCTGGAATCCGTTGAGACCGGTCTGACAACGATTGATCACTATTTCGACACGCTCGGCGGTATCTCCCGCGCTGCCACCAAGGCCCGCGGCGAAGCGCCCTCTGTCTATATCGGCGACCAGACGCGCGGCGACGGCATCGTGCGCACGCTGGCCGAACAGGTCGCGCTCGAAACCCGCACCCGCACGCTGAACCCCAAATGGTATGAAGGCATGCTGCGTCACGGTTATGAGGGCGTGCGCCAGATCGAAGCGCAGGTGACCAACACGATGGGCTGGTCGGCGACGACGGGCCAGGTCGCGCCGTGGGTCTACCAGCAGATGACCGAGACGTTCGTGCTGGACGAAGCGCTGCGCCGCCGGCTGTCGGATCTGAACCCCGCCGCCACAGCCAATGTGGCCGGCCGTCTCATCGAAGCTTCGGAGCGCCGCTACTGGTCGCCCGACCCTGAAACGCTGGCAGCCCTTCGAGCGGCCAGCGCCGAAATCGAAGACCGGCTCGAAGGTATCATTCCCGTTCAAGGAGCCGCCGCATGACCAGTCTCGCCCTCAATCGCCCAGGTGCCCGCCGTCCGGACGGGGAGGGAAGCGTGCAGGTCAAGCTCGACGCCCGCTTCGAAGCCGGCACGGCCAAAGTGTTCGCCGTGTACGGAAAAGGCGGCATCGGAAAGTCTACCACGTCGTCAAACCTGTCCGCCGCCTTCTCCAAGATCGGCAAGCGCGTCCTGCAGATCGGTTGTGATCCGAAGCACGATTCCACCTTCACGCTCACCAAACGCCTGATGCCGACGGTCATTGATGTACTCGAATCGGTGGAGTTCCATTCGGAAGAACTGCGCACCGAAGATTTTGTGTTCGAGGGCTATAACGGCGTGATGTGCGTCGAGGCGGGTGGCCCGCCGGCGGGTACGGGGTGCGGCGGCTATGTCGTCGGCCAGACCGTCAAGCTGCTCAAGGAGCACCGCCTTCTCGAAGACAGCGATGTCGTGATCTTTGATGTGCTTGGCGATGTTGTCTGCGGCGGGTTCGCGTCGCCGCTGCAGCATGCCGAACGCGGCATCATCGTCACGGCAAACGACTTCGACTCGATCTTTGCGATGAACCGCATTGTCGCTGCCATCCAGGCCAAGGCTCAGAACTATGCCGTCCGGCTCGGCGGCGTTATCGCCAACCGCTCGAAGGCGACCGACGAAATCGACCGTTACTGCGACGCGACCGGAATGGAGCGCATCGCGCACTTCCCGGATCTGGATGTCATCCGCCGCTCGCGCCTCAAGAAGTCGACCATCTTCGAGATGGAAGACTCGCCGGAGCTGAAGGCTGTGCAGGACGAATACCTGCGTCTTGCTGCTGCGCTTTGGGTCGGCGGCGATCCGGTCGAAGCCCTTCCGATGAAGGACCGAGAGATCTTTGACTTCCTGGGGTTCGATTGATGGAAACCGCCTACCAGACCCGCCGCGCCGAACTGCAGACCTATTTCGACGAGACCGCCTCGGCCACTTGGCAGAAGCTCACGTCGAATGCGCCGGTCAGCGGCATCCGTGCGACGGTGCGCGCCGGCCGCGAAGCGATGCATGCCGAAGTCCTCTCCTGGCTGCCGGAAGATATGACGGGATTGCGCGTGCTGGATGCCGGGTGCGGCACGGGAACGTTCGCGGTCGCTGCCGCGCGCCGCGGCGCCGAAGTGATCGCGATCGACATCGCGCGCTCGCTGGTCGAGACCGCTGCTGAGCGGATTCTCGACCCGGTCATCCGCAACCGGATCACCTGGCGCGTCGGCGACATGACCCGTGAGGATCTCGGCGCGTTCGACCATGTGGTCGCCATGGATTCGATCATCCATTATGAGGCGCCGGACATGGCCGCGATGGTGGCCAGGATCCTGCCACGCATCCGCCGCTCCGCCATCTTCACCTATGCCCCCCGCACGCCGCTACTGACGGCGATGCATGCCGCCGGGAAATTCTTCCCGCGCAGCGACCGCGCGCCCGCCATCGTTCCCGTTTCGGGGAAACGCCTCATGCGGCTCATGTCTGAACACACCGGCGCCAGCTGGGCGGCCGGGCGCAATCACCGGGTCAACTCGACATTCTATATCTCCGAAGCACGCGAGGTGGTTCGTAGATGACCCCTGAGCGGCGCACCTTTGCAGAAGTCTGGATGGCGGTGGGGACCCGGTTCCTGCCGTTCGCCGACGCGGCAAGTGCGCAGCTCCCCCTCGGCCGTCTGCTACGGCTTTCGCTGTTCCAGGTCTCTGTCGGCATGGCGATGGTGCTGCTGACCGGCACACTCAACCGGGTGATGATCGTCGAACTCGGCGTGCCGGCCTGGCTCGTCGCACTGATGGTCGCGCTGCCGCTCGTGTTCGCGCCGCTGCGCGCCCTGATCGGCCACAAGTCGGATACCCATAAGTCCGTCCTCGGATGGCGCCGCGTGCCCTACATCTGGTTCGGTTCGATGTTCCAGTTCGGCGGCCTCGCTCTGATGCCGTTCGCTCTGATCCTTCTCGCCGGGGATTCAAACGCCCCGGCTTGGGTCGGGCAGGCGGGGGCTGCCGCCGCCTTCCTGCTTGTGGGCGCCGGTATCCACACCACACAGACGGCAGGCCTCGCGCTTGCCAGCGATCTTGCGACCGATGATACGCGGCCGCGCGTGGTTGTGCTCCTCTACGTCATGCTGTTGGGCGGCATGTTCGTCAGCTCGCTGCTGTTCGGCGCGCTGCTCCAGGACTTCACGACACTCACGCTGATCCAGGTCATCCAGGGCGCAGCGGTTATCACGATGCTGCTCAACGTCATCGCACTCTGGAAGCAGGAGGCCCGCAATCCCGCTGCCACGCGCGCAGATCGTGAAGCGCCCGGCTTCCGCGAAACCCTGTCCCGCCTGATGCAGGATCGCGGCACGGTCCGTCTGCTGATCGCGTCAGGACTTGGGGCGGCCGCCTTCAGCATGCAGGATGTCCTGCTCGAACCCTATGGCGCCGAGGTGCTCGGCATGAGTGTCGCCGGCACCACGCGCCTCACCGCATTGTCAGCGTTTGGCTCGCTGCTGGGATTTGCCTATTGTTCCAGCCGCTTGTCCGATGGCGGCGAACCGCATCGGCTCGCCGGCACAGGCGCTGTCGCTGGCGCCTTCGCATTCGCGCTTGTCGTCTTTGCCAATCCCGCGGGATCCATGGCCGCCTTCCTGTTGGGCGCGTTCCTCATCGGCTTCGGCGCGGGCCTGTTTTCGGTCGGCACCTTGACCGCCGTAATGACCATCGCCCGCGAACATGACAGCGGCATCGCGCTCGGCGCCTGGGGCTCTGTCACCGCCACGGCCACCGGTGTTGCGGTCGCGTTTGGCGGCGCGCTGCGTGACATCGTTTCAACGCTGGGCGAAAGCGGCCAGCTGGGTCCCGCAATGACCGGACCGGCCTCCGGTTACGGCGCGGTCTATCACATCGAAATTCTGTTGCTTTTCACCACCCTGGTCGTGATCGGGCCGCTTGCCCGCCACGCCAGTGCACCACCCAAATCCCCATCCACCAAGTTCGGCCTGGCAGCATACCCCGGCTGATACGCCACCGTAGGAGAACGGTCATGATTTTCAGTGGAGAGTTCGTCAACGGAGTAGACCTCGTGGACGTTTGCCTTTGGGCGTTCACCATCTTCTTCCTTTGGCTGATCTATTACCTGCAGCGCGAAGGAATGCGGGAGGGATACCCCCTTGAGGAGGATCCGAGCGGACGCACGGAAGCGCCGGCGCTCGTCTTCTTCCCGCCGAAGAAATCCTACAACCTGCCGAACGGCCGCGGCACGATCGAGATGACGTATGGCAAGGCCGATACGCGCGAGCATGCCCTCAATCGCACGGCGCCCTGGGCCGGCTCGCCCTTCGTTCCAAGCGGTGATCCGATGAAAGACGGCGTTGGTCCAGCCTCCTACGCGATGCGCGATGATGTGCCGGACCTGAACTGGGATGGCACCGACCGGATCGCGCCTTATCGTCTTCACCCGGACTATACCGTTTCAGAGAAAGACCTCGATCCGCGCGGATTGCCGGTTGTCGGGCTGGACCGGATGGTGGCCGGCACGGTGACAGACCTCTGGGTCGACCGGTCCGAGGCAATCATCCGCTATCTCGAAGTCAAGCTCGAAGGCACCGGCGAGCACGTGCTTCTGCCGGTTCCGTTCTCTAATGTCTCCAGAACCCGCAAGCGGGTCGAAGTGGACGCCATCAAGGCGTCCCATTTTGCCGGCGTTCCGCGCACCAAGTCGCCGGATCGTGTCACGCGGCTCGAGGAAGACATGATCAGCGGCTATTATGGCGGCGGCACGCTCTACGCCACGCCGCAGCGTCAGGAGCCCTGGCTGTGATCAAGCTCCACGACGAAGAAGAGGGCGGGGGCGAGCCCGTGCGGGGCTTGCCCCAGTCACTGCCGGAGGGCGAACAGCTTCTCTGGCAGGGAAGCCCCGGGCCGCTCGCCTTTGTGATCCACGCCTTCCACATCCGGTTCGTGCTGGTCTATTTCCTGCTCGCTACGACCTGGCGGCTCGCCAATCTGGAAACCGCGGGCGCCTCCACGACCGAGATGACACGGGTTGCGCTCAATTCGGGCCTCGGCGCCGCGGCAGGTGTCGGCCTCATCGGCCTCGTCGCCTGGTTGATGGCCCGTTCGACGGTCTACTCGATCACCAGCAAGCGGATTGTGATGCGCTACGGCGTCGCCATCCGGAAATACGTCAACTTGCCCTTCGAGCAGATCGTTTCGGCAGACCTGCGCAGCTACGGACAAGGCAAAGGCGATATCGTCCTGGCGCTGAATTCGACCGGAGGGCTCGGCTTCATCAAGCTCTGGCCACATGTGCGCCCGATGAAGTTCAGCCGGCCGCAGCCGATGCTGCGCGGCCTGTCCAGCGTTCAGTCGGTTGCCCGCACGCTTGCCTCGGCCATCTCCGCGCACGCACCAGCACGGGTCGCCCTTGCGCCTCAGCCGAAGCCGGCGCCGGCGGCTGTTCCATCGCCCGGTCTCGCAGCCCGAGCCTCCTGAGGAAGCCTGTCATGACCCACGCGCCTATTCCGAACCCGGCACACAGCCACGATCTGCATCCGCCGCGCGGCTTGCTGATGGCGTGCGGCGCGCTGATCCTTCTCGCGGTGATCGGCGTCGGGGCAACCCGGCTCAGTGGGGCAGGGCACGTGACCGACTGGCGCTCGCTCTCCGTCGCGGCCCTTCCGCTGGTCTTCGAAGACGGCGCAGACGGAAGCGTCATCGCGCGCTCACCGGACACGGGCGCCATTGTGCATGCCTGGGCGCCGGAAACCGGCGGATTCGTGCGCACATCGATGCGCTCTCTTGCTGTCACACGCAAAGGCATGGGCATCGGCGCGGAACCCGCCTTCATCCTGCATCGCACCGCCAATGACAAACTGATCCTCGAGGATCCGGCTACCGGCGAATGGGTCAGCCTCGATGCCTTCGGCGGCGACAATGCCGGCCAGTTTGCCAACCTGTTCGAAGACGCCAAAGGGGCCGCACAATGACCGCGCGCTGTTTCACCATTCCATGCACCATCCGTGTCGAGCACACCTACGAATCGCTTGAAGCGCATGTCGAGCTCGATGGCGGCATCAAGCCCGGCATCGGTGACAAGGTGCTCGTCCATGGCGCGCCGGTCAGCGTTCCCTTCGGCCGAAGCCTTGTGCTGCGCCGGGAAGCGACTGTGACGCGCGCGAACATTTTCGAGAAGGCGCTCGTGCGTCTTCAGTCGATGTTTGAACTCACCGAACTCTACGAAGTGAGTTTTACGGATGGAAGGATCTGAGCCATGACGATTGCAACGCTCACGGACGAAGAAATGCGCGTACTCGAAGCGCCGCCGGCCTTCGACACGAACCAGATCGCCATGCAGGAGACGATGCTCTCGCCGCGTTTCTACACGACGGATTTCGCCGAGGTCGACAAGGTCGATGTTTCCGGTGTGCGGGATGAGTGGGATACGCTGATCGCCGAAATGGAGTCGGATCCCAATCGCAACCACTTCAAACGCACCGCCGAATTCGACAACATTCTCGGCAAGTTGTCGCCGGAGCTGCGCACGGAGTTCGTGGATTTTCTCGTCAGCTCGCTGACGTCCGAATTTTCGGGCTGCGTGCTTTACCGCGAGATCACGCGGCAGGTCGAAAACCCGGATATGAAGGCTCTGTTCCGCCTGATGGCGCGCGACGAAGCCCGCCATGCCGGCTTCATCAACTTCGTGCTGAAGGATTTCGGGATCGGCGTCGATCTCGGATTTCTGACACGCAAGAAGAAGTATACCTTCTTCAAGCCCAAATACATCTGGTACTCAGTCTACCTGTCCGAGAAGATCGGCTACGCCCGCTACATCACGATCTTCCGTCAGCTCGAAAAACACCCCGAGTTCCGCTTCCATCCGATCTTCAAATGGTTCGAACAGTGGTGCAATGACGAGTTCCGGCACGGCGAGGCTTTCGCCATGATCCTGCGTGCAAATCCGCACCTGCTTGAAGGCGGCAACAAGTACTGGATCCGCTTCTTCCTGCTGGCGGTCTATGCCACGATGTATGTGCGCGACCATCGTCGTCCGGCCTTCCACGCGGCGCTCGGCGTCGATCCGACAGATTACGACTATGAAGTCTTCCGCGTGACCAACGAGATCGCCCGTCAGGTCTATCCGGTCGAGCTTGAAATCAGCGCCCCCGCCTTCCGCACGGGTCTGGAGCGGATCCGTCAGAACACCGACAAGATGGAAGCGATCCAGGGCAAGGATCCGCTCTCCTGGCTGCGCAAAAAGGCGCTTGTCCTGTCCAACGGCCTCGCCTTCCTGCAGCTGTACTTCCTCCCCGTGCGGAAGAACAAATTGCCAGCCAAGGTCCGGCTCCAGCCGGCCTGGTAGGGAAGGAAAGACCCGCCGAATGACCGCTTACGCCGCCCCCATCGTCTTTGCAGCGCTCACCTGGTGGCTGAGCACGGGGGCAATATTCTGGCTCATCGGCCGTCCGCGCGCGACGTTCAAGTGGACGGCGCTGGGCGCGACTTTCGTGCTCGTTGGCGCCACAGTGATGCTTGTCAGCTTGCGCGGCGAAACCAGCGTCCCGGCGGCCTATGCAGGCTTCGCCACAGGGCTCGCGCTCTGGGCCTGGCACGAAGTGATGTTCCTGACGGGCTTCATCACCGGCCCATCGCGCAGTCCGTGTCCGGATGGTCTGGCCGGTTGGCCGCGCTTCCGCGCCGGCCTTGCGGCTGTGCTTCACCATGAACTCGCTATCATCGCGCACGCAGCAATCCTTGTTTGGCTCAGCTGGGGCGCGGCCAACCAGTTCGCCTTGTGGACCTTCCTGATCCTCTGGGGCATGCGCATCAGCGCGAAGCTGGTTGTCTTCACCGGGGCGCCGAATCTGGTCGACCAATTCATGCCGCGCCACCTCGATTACATGAAAACCTATTTCTCGCGGCGCGCGCCCGGCAGCCTGTTTGCCGCCGCGCTGATCGCCATCACCACCGTCTCGGCTCTGCTCGCACTCACCGCGTTCAGCCATGCACCCGGAAGCCATGCCTTCGCCGGCTTCCTTCTCCTCACCGCCATCGCCATCCTGGCCGTCATCGAGCATTGGGTGCTCGTGCTGCCCGTTCGCGATCCGTCTCTTTGGGGCTGGGCAATGAAGCCCGTCCGGACTGCAACAACCCAACAAAAAATGGACTGACTGGAGGGCCTACAAGATGAATTTCGAATCCTACTTCGAAGACGAACTCGCGAAACTCAAGGCAGAGGGCAATTACCGTGTCTTCGCCGATATAGAGCGTGAGAAAGGGGCCTTCCCGAAAGCGGCATTCCATGGCCCCTCCGGCGTCCAGAATGTGAAAGTCTGGTGTTCGAACGATTATCTGGGCATGGGCCAGCATCCTGACGTGCTCGCGGCGATGCATGAGGTGATGGACCAATGCGGTGCAGGCGCCGGCGGCACACGCAACATCTCCGGAACCAACCACTATCACGTCCTGCTGGAGCAGGAACTCGCCGACCTCCACAACAAGGAAGCGGCGCTGCTGTTTACGTCGGGCTATGTGTCCAACTGGGCGGCCCTCGGCACGCTCGGTGCAAAGATCCCGGGGCTGATCATCCTGTCGGACGCGCTCAATCACGCCTCCATGATTGAAGGCATCCGCCACAGCCGCGCCAAGTGCGTCGTGTTCCGCCACAACGACCCTGAGGACCTGCGCCGCAAGATCGAATCACTCGATCCGGCGGCGCCCAAACTCATCGCCTTTGAATCGGTCTATTCGATGGATGGCGACATCGCACCCATCGAAGCGTTCTGCGATATTGCCGATGAGTGCGGCGCGATGACCTATCTCGACGAAGTTCATGCGGTCGGCCTCTATGGGCCGCGCGGCGGGGGTATCGCTGAGCGCGAAGGTCTGATGGACCGCCTCACAGTGATCGAAGGCACGCTTGGAAAGGCTTTCGGCGTCGTGGGCGGCTATATCGCCGCGTCCAAGGCGCTGGTCGATTTCGTGCGCAGCTTTGCCTCGGGCTTCATCTTCACCACGGCGCTTCCGCCGCATATCGCAGCCGGCGCCCGTGCCTCGATCCAGCACCTGAAAGTGTCGGACTGGGAGCGTAAGCGCCAGCGCGACCGCGTCGAAAAGGTCCGTGTTCGGCTGCGTCAGATCGGCATTCCGACCCTCGAGAACCCCAGCCATATCGTACCGGTCATGGTCGGCGATCCGGTCAAGTGCAAGATGCTCTCGGACTGGCTGATGGAACGCCATGGCATCTATGTCCAGCCCATCAACTACCCGACCGTTCCAAAGGGCACCGAGCGGCTGCGCATCACGCCGTCGCCGGTCCATTCCGATCAGGACATTGAAGACCTGGTGAGCGCCCTGTCCGAGCTCTGGTCCCATTGCGCCCTCGCTCGCGCGGTCGCTTGAACCGCGACGCTTGACTCAAGTGCGCTACAAATGTAGCAACTCCGCTATAGATATAGCGGAGACTTGCGCATGTCCCAACCCAACGCGTCCGAACTGGCCGTCCTGAAGCATTTGTGGACCAGTGGTCCGCAAAGTGCGCGTGAGGTTCATGACGCGGTCGGGCCGGGGCAGGGGTGGAAAGCCTCCACCACACGCACGGTCATCGCCCGGATGGAAGAGAAGGGCTGGGTCAGCCGCGCCGAGGTGCACGGCGTCGCAGTCTACGCGGCCGCCCTCGACCGTACCGCCACGCTCGGCGGCCTCGTGCGCCATCTGGCGCGCCACATCCTCGACATGGATGGCCCGCTCCCGGCGGCGCTCTTCGCCGAAAGTCCGCACCTGTCTGACGCCGAACTCGCCGAGCTCGACGCCATCATTAATGCCGCTGAAGACCGCAAGGGAGACGTGCCATGAGCCCCGCCGGTCTCGTGCTCCTCACGCTCGCCTGGAGCGCGGCCGTCTGGCTGGGCGCGCACCTTGTGTGCCGCCTCGGTCCGTCGCCGCGTCAGGCGCAGGCCATTTGGCGGGCTGCGGCGGCGCTGATGCCCGCGCCCTTCGCCGCCGCGCTCGTGGCGCCCGGCCTTGCGCCGCTCGCTGCCGGGCCGCTGCCCGATACGGTGATGCTCGAGCCGCTCTTCATCCAGCCGGATGCCGGCGCTGAACCGGTCCCCGCCGCCGCGTCGTTCCTGCCGGACCTTGCGACCCTGCTTGCCGCGATCCTCGTGGCCGGCTGGGTGTTCCGGCTGGGCCTCTGGGCGATCAGCCAGCTGCGCCTGCAACGGCTCAAGGCGCGCGCCCTGAGGGTCGACCGGCCGGTCTCGCATTGGGCCGACGCACTCGGTCTCGCGCGCGTTCCCGATGTCTGTGTCATCCCCAATGGTGCGCCTTTCCTTGCTGGCATCCTGCGCCCCGCCGTCTTCGTCCCGGCCGCCCTCATCAACACGCACCACGCCCAGCAGGTCATCGTCCATGAAATGGTCCACCAGCAGCGCGGCGACCTGTTGGCCCGCCCCCTCGAACGCGCCATGGCGGACCTGTTCTGGTTCTCGCCCTTCGCCTGGATGATCCGTGAACGGCTAGATTACTGGCGCGAGGTCGTGGTC
Source organism: Hyphomonas sp. (assembly GCF_016125515.1). Classification (GTDB taxonomy): domain Bacteria; phylum Pseudomonadota; class Alphaproteobacteria; order Caulobacterales; family Hyphomonadaceae; genus Hyphomonas. The sequence continues at coordinate 109,915 of NZ_WGLO01000011.1, read as the reverse complement.
GATGAAGTGGCCGCCAACTTCACCGGTGACCGGATAGCCTATGCCCGCGCGCTTACCCGCGCCGCGCAGCTCGCTCGCCCCGTTCCAATGCTCCCCGTCGCCGCCCTGGTGCTCAAGAAAGAAGGAAACCTCAAGATGCGCCTTACCGAACTGCTGTCCGAAACGCCCCGCCACCCGCGCCGCATGGGTCTTGCCGTTGCCGCTGCGCTGGCGCTCGCCGCGCCCGTAGCCTTCGCGCAGGGTATGATGATCAAGGGCGCCTCGGCGTTGCCGGTGTCCGGCCTGGTCTACAGCCATGCCGTGCTCGACAAGGCCAAACTCACGAGCAGTTTCGGCCTACGCATCCACCCGATCACCGGCGAGCAGAAGCTGCATGGCGGCGTCGATCTCGCCGAAGAAGAGGGCAAGGCGGTTTACGCGCCTGCTGCCGGAACCGTCACGCGCGCGGAGTTCACCGAAAGCTTCGGCAATCTCGTTGAAGTCGCCTCCGGCAACACAACGCTGCGTTTTGGACGGCTGGAGTCGATGAACGTGAAGCCGGGCGATACCGTGAACCCGGGCGCAACCCTCGGCGCGATTGGCCAGACCGGCAAGGCGACCGGCCCGCACCTGCACTTTGAGGTGATCCGCGACGGCGTCCCGGTTGATCCGCAGGCGGAGGAGGGGCTTGTGCTCGCCGATACGCTGCGCGTGATGCCCGGTGCAGCTCCGCTCGCACCGGTCGTTCCGGCGCCGTCCACGCCTGCGGTTGCGCCCGCCGCGCCGGTTCCGCAAGCCGCGCCCACGCCGGGTGTCGGCGCACCGGCCGCGCCGCCGCCTGAGCCGGCAGGCAGCACCCAGCCGCCCCCTTTGGCGCCGCGCTAGGCCAAGACCCGAAAAGAAAAGCCCCGCATGGTCGCGCCATGCGGGGCTTTTTCATCGAGGGGGCGGTAGCCTAGCGGTCGAACAGTTTCGACACGCTTTCCTCGTTGGCGATCCTGCGGATGGCCTCGCCCAGCAGGGGCGACATCGGCAGCACACGGATCTTATTGGATTTCTGCGCCGCTTCCGACGGTTGGATCGTGTCGGTCATCACCAGCTCGTCCAGTACCGATTTCTCAATCCGCTGCACGGCATTGCCCGACAGCACGCCGTGCGTGACATAAGCCGACACGGACACCGCGCCCTGATCCTTCAGCGCCGCAGCGGCATTCGCCAGCGTGCCACCGGAGTCGCAGATATCGTCGAGCATGATGCAGGCCTTGCCGCTGACATCGCCGATGATGTTCATCACTTCGGACTTGCCCGCTTCTGGGCGGCGCTTGTCGACAATGGCAAGGTCCGCGTTTAGCTTGTTGGCCAGCGCCCGGGCGCGCACCACGCCGCCGACGTCGGGCGAAACCATCACGATCTTGTCCTTGCCGAAGCGTTCCTTGATGTCGTCGATCATCACAGGGCCGCCGAACAGGTTGTCGGTCGGGATATCGAAGAAGCCCTGGATCTGCCCGGCATGCAGGTCGACCGTCAGCACGCGGTCAGCGCCGGAGGCGGAAATCAGGTTCGCCACCAGTTTGGCTGAAATCGGCGTGCGGCCATCGGTTTTGCGATCCTGCCGGGCATAGCCGAAATAGGGGATCACCGCCGTGATGCGCCGGGCCGAGGCGCGCCGCAGCGCGTCCATCATGATCAGCAGTTGCATCAGGTTGTCGTTGGCGGGGTAGGAGGTCGACTGGATGACGAACACATCCTCGCCGCGCACGTTCTCGTCGATGCGCACGAAGATTTCCTGGTCGGCGAAGGTTTTGACCTCGGACCGCGTCAGCCGCATGTCCAGATAGTCGGCGATGGCTTCGGAAAGCGGCCTGTTCGCGTTGCAGGAAATAAGTTTCATGTCGCGTCGACCCTCTGCTGCCCGGCTCGCGACGCTTTTGTAACAGGCGGCTGCGAGTCGCAAGCCACGGAAAACTGGATTCGGTGAGTTTAACCGGAAATCACGATCACTGAGGCGTTCCGGCCATAATCTGCCTCTCCGCGCAGGTTGCGGCGGCGGTTGGAGAAATAGATTTCCTCCAGTGCGCAGGTATCGAGGCCAAGATTTTCCACCTGGCCTATCCCGGCGGCGTTCAGCTGGCGTCCGCAGAAGCCCGGCAGATCGAAATGGAACCGGTCGCCCTTGCCGGTCACGAACAGGTCTTCGCTTGCCCCGTCGAGGCTAAGGAAACTGTCGCGGAATTCCGGGCCCACCTCATAGCTGGCCTGCTGGATCGTCGGGCCGATGGCGGCCCGGATGCGCGTGCGCTCGGCGCCCAGCGCTTGCATGGCATCCAGCGTGCGCTGCAGCACGCCCGCATGGGCGCCTTTCCATCCGGCATGCGCGGCGCCGATGACCTGCGCTTGCGGGTCTGCAAACAACACCGGCGTACAGTCTGCCGAAAGGATGCAGAGGCCCAGCTCCGGCCGGTCGGTCACCATCGCGTCCGCCTTCGGGCGTTCGTCCCACGGCGCGGTCACGCGCACCACATCCGGCGAATGCACCTGGTAGCAGGAGAGCAGCCAGCGCGCGCCCATCGCCCCGGAAATCCGCGCCCGGTTCTCGGCAATGTTGCGCGGCGCGTCGCCGGAGCCTTCGCCCGAGTTCAGGCTGTCGTAGATCCCGCCGGAAACGCCGCCCCGGCGCCCGAAGAATCCATGGCGGATGCCGGGAATCCCGGACAAGGCGGCGGCTGTGGTGAAGGGCGGTGTCATCGCCCTACGGACTGGCCGGGCAGGGCGCCCGCGTCAAGCTTCCGGAATGGCGATGAAGGTCTGCGGACCTTCCGGCTTGCGCCCATTCAGGATGTTCTCGTCGGGCTTGGCGTTTTCCAGCTGCGCTTTCAGCACCTGCGGGAAGGATTCCACCTGGCCGAGGGCAGAGCCCCAGTCGAAGGCGAAATAGGCCGGCGGGCGCTTGGTGAAGATCGGGCCGAACACCATCAGCACGCCGGCGCGGGCCAGCCGCCACAGGCTGAACGCGAGGTAGCGCCACCAGGGCCGCATGCCATAGCGGATGTGCAGCTTCACGTGGCCGCGCACCCAGTTGCGGGCCTGGGTGAACCGGGCCTTGTAGGTGGAGCGCAGCCGGTAATGCATCACGGCGTCGGGCACATAGTTGAACTTCATGCCGGCGAGCTGCGTGCGCCAACAATAGTCGACGTCCCAGGACGCCACCAACCAGTCGGTCGGGTCGCCGACGCGCTCATAGCAGGCGCGGGTCATGCCGATGGCATTGCCGGCGGCGAAGGGCAGGTGCAGGGGGCCGACATAGGTCGGCAGGCCCTCGGCCCGGCCCTGCATGCCGCCATCCTTGCCCCAGGTCATGGAGGGCGGGTTGAGGCGCTCATATTCCAGGCAGGGCGCGGCCAGGTCGCAGGTTTCAAGCGCCTTCACCATATGGCGCATCCAGTCCGGATCCGCCTCGTCGTCCGATTCCGCCACCAGGATCAGGTCGCCCTTGGCGGCCCGGAAGCCCACATTGTAGGAATGGCCCACATAGCCGCGCGGGCCGTGGCCGATATAGGCCTGCACCACCCGCAGGTTCAGCCGGTCGGCATAGCTCTGGGCGATCTCGACGGAATTGTCGGTTGAGCCGTTATTGACGAAAACCAGCTCCCATTCGCCCTCATAGGTCTGCGCGACCAGTGAATCGAGCATCACGGCAAGCGTGGAGGCCCCGTTGAAACAAGGTAGGACAACACTTACCAACATGGGTCTTTTCTCGCAGAAGCTTGGCTGGAACTGGCCGGTCAATGCAATATTCTCGCCATAGTAGGACGGTTTTGGCAAGAAACGCGGTCACAATAAGTGTCCGATGCCGCGCCGGCATGGTCAAACCCGCAGACCTCTGCTACGTGCGCGCCAAACCCACCCTCAAAAGCCCGTTCTCCTCCCGAACGCCGCCCGCCGGAAAGCCCGCCCTATGACGACCCCGATCGAAAAGATGCGCAATATCGCGATTATCGCGCACGTTGACCACGGCAAGACCACGCTTGTGGACGAGCTTCTCAAACAATCCGGCACATTCCGCCAGAACGAGAAGACCGCCGAACGCATGATGGACTCCAACGATCTGGAGAAAGAGCGCGGCATCACGATCCTCGCCAAGACCACCTCGGTGGAGTGGAACGGCTACCGGATCAACATCGTCGACACGCCCGGCCACGCCGATTTCGGCGGCGAGGTGGAGCGTATCCTCGACATGGTGGACGGCGCGATCGTGCTCGTTGACTCCTCCGAAGGCCCGATGCCGCAGACCAAGTTCGTGGTCTCCAAAGCCCTCAAATGCGGCCTGCGTCCGATCGTAGCCGTCAACAAGATCGACAAGCCGGAGCGCCGCCCGGACGAGGTCGTCAACGAGGTCTTCGACCTCTTCGCCAACCTTGACGCCACCGACGAGCAGCTCGATTTCCCGATTCTCTACGGCTCGGCCAAGAATGGCTGGATGTCGAAACAATACGAAACCCCCGTCGCCAACATGGACGAACTGTTCCAGCTCGTCGTCGATCATGTGCCGGTGCCGCGCGTCGAGGAAGGCCCTTTCCGCTTCCTCGCCACCACCATCTCCGCCGACCCGTTCCTTGGCCGCATCCTCACCGGCCGCGTCCTGTCCGGCTCGGTCAAGCCGAACCAGACCGTCAAGGTCCTCTCGCGCGACGGCCAGCTCGTGGAGCAGGGGCGCATCTCGAAAGTGCTCGCCTTCCGCGGCCTTGAGCGCGTGCCCGTCGAAGAAGGCCAGGCGGGCGACATCGTCTCGTTGGCCGGCATGACCAAGGCCAACGTCGCCGACACGTTCTGCGATCCGTCCGTCACCCAGCCGCTCGAAGCGCGCCCGATCGACCCGCCGACCATCTCGATGACCTTCCGCGTCAACGACTCGCCGCTCGCCGGCACCGAGGGCACGAAAGTCACGTCACGGATGATCTGGGACCGCCTCCAGAAAGAGGCCGAAGGCAACGTCGCGCTGAAGGTCGAGCGCGCCACCGATGCCGAAGCCTTCACCGTCTCCGGCCGCGGCGAACTCCAGCTCGCCGTGCTGATCGAAACCATGCGCCGTGAAGGCTACGAACTCGGCGTCGCCCGTCCGCAGGTCGTCATGCAGACCAGCGAAAGCGGCGAAAAACTCGAGCCGATCGAGGAAGTCATCATCGACGTCGATGACGAACATTCCGGTATCGTCGTGCAGAAGATGGCCGAGCGCAAAGCCGAGATGCTCGACATGCGCCCCTCGGGCGTCGGCCGCACGCGTCTTGTCTTCCACGCGCCGACGCGCGGCCTGATCGGCTATCAGGGCGAACTGTTGTCCGACACGCGCGGCACCGCCATCATGAACCGCATCTTTCACGAATATGCCCCGCACAAGGGCCGGATCCAGGGCCGCCATACCGGCGTGCTGATCGCCATGGAGCAGGGCGAGGCCGTCGCTTTCGCGCTCTGGAACCTCGAAGACCGCGGCCCGATGATGATCCATCCGGGAACGAAGGTTTATGGCGGCATGATCGTCGGCGAGCACAACCGCGACAACGATCTCGAAGTGAACGTCCTTAAGGGCAAGAAGCTTACCAACATGCGCGCCTCCGGTTCGGACGAAGCCGTCCGTCTCACGGCGCCGCTCCTGATGACGCTGGAAAAGTCGCTCGCCTATATCGCCGATGACGAGCTGGTCGAAGTCACGCCGAAATCGATCCGCCTACGGAAGGTCCATCTCGACCCGAACGTGCGCAAGCGCCAGTCCAAGACCAGCGCCGACGCCTGAGGCCGCGAAGTCTCCGGCTGGCCCTCCCGGTTGACGGAGAGGGCCGCGCCGGGCCTCCGCGTCACTTCACAATGAATTCGATCGGATAGATCGCGCCGCGTTGCTCCACCGGCGCGCCATTGCGCACTTTCGGCAGGAACTCGGCCTTGCTCACCGCACGGATGGCTTCAGCCTTGAAGATGTCGTTCGTGCACTGAGCGGTCAGGTTGAAGGGCCGCCCGCGCACATCCACATCGAACATCACATCACAGCTGCCGGAAATCCCGCGCGTCATGGCGGCGGCCGGAACCGAAGGCGCCGGCGCACGCAGCGCTTCGATATTGCGCCCGGCGACCGGGATCACGGCCGCCACCGGCGGCTGGAGCTTGCCGATCGTGAAGATGTCGGATTCCGGTGCCGTGAATATGTAGGTCGGGGCGCTGCCCGTCGTCTCGATATGCGGGCGCTCGAATGCGGGCGGCTGCTCGATCAGTGTCTGCGGCGTGATCGGCGGCTTGGTCTCTGGCGTCAGCAATGTCTCCGGCGCCGCCACTATCGGTGTCAGCAGCCGCTCCGGCGCCTTGGTCAGCACCAGCTCGTCCACCTTGATCAGCAGGCTCGCGGCCAGGAACAGCGCATAGACCAGCGGCACGGCCAGCAGAACGGATAGCGACAGGCGCGACGGCGCCGCATCCAGGGTCAGTCTCATGGGTCATCCTCCCGCCCCCTATGGGCACTGGGCGGCTTGGGCCGCTCCAGAGATTACCTTAGGGAAACTTGACGCTACGTCAATCTGGGGTGGATCGGAATCTTGGACCCGAAGTGAGGGGCCATCCCTGGCCGGGGATGGCCCCTCCAACGCCGAAGACCGGGAGGAAACGTGGTCTGGCGTTGTTCCGGAAGAAAACGATCAGTTCGTCGAGGCGAGCTGGACTTGCGCCACCTGCTGCAGGGTCGGCGCCAGATCGGTGCCGGCCTCAGTGGAGGCGGCCTGGATCTGCTTGACAGCGGCCACGACCAACGACTCCGCGCAGGCCTTGTCTGTATAGTTGCCCATCACCGGCACGCGCGAGGTGCAGGCGCGCCTGGCGGCGATCGTGAGGTCGGCCAGAAGCTCGGTCGCGCCGGCTTCGCTGGATACCAGCGTCATGTCATAGGTATGGGTCAGGGTGACCGGCTTGGAGCCCTCGGCGAGGGCGACGGGCGAAAGCAGGACAGCGGCCGACAGGGCCGATACAGTAAGCTTGATCATGAGTCAGTTCCTTCAGAGTTAGAGCCGGGCAGGGCCAGGCTGGAAACTCCTCCCGCAACTCGATTTCGCCCCGCATTGCCGTCTGCCAGGACAACGCCCTCCGTAGGCGCTGTGGCCATCCTGGTGCGGCTGAGGTTCATGTTGCATCGCAACAATTGCCTCGCAGCCGCAGCATTACAAGCGCGACCTTTCATCCCGTGTTGAATTTCTCCCCTGACAGGCGATCTGCCCACCGGCTGGGCAGTCTTGCCCGAACGCGCATCACCGCCCGCGCCGCACCTGCCCCCGAAGGGGCCGAATCAGGTCGCACAAGGCCCCGCTTGCGCGACCTTTCCGGCGATGCGGCGGTTCATTTGCGCCCGAACTTTCCCGTTATCCCGGAAACCGCGCAGCGGTTGTCCAGGATCCAGAAAGCCAGACAGAACAGGGCATTCGGACACGTGCGCCTCCCCGCATTTTCGGCGTTTCCAGCGCACGGCGCCTTCAGATCCGGAAAAATCCGCCCCCGCCAATCCGGCGGGACACCGACCGGGCCTATCCTCGGGTCCGATGTCCTATTCGCTCCGCCGCCCGCCTGCCGGCCTTACCGGCTTCCTGCGCCTGATCGGGCCGCTGATCTTCCTTCAGCTGGTCGCGCTGAAGCGCTGGGCGCGCGCAGTACGGGCCCGGCGTGCCCTACTGGTACGGCGTCACAAAATGGGGCCGCGTCTACCTGCGTCACCTGCCGACCGATTTTGCCGCCAGCTTCGCCGCACCCGGCGCGCTGCGCCCGGCCGCGCTTACCCTCCAACTTTTTGCGTCGTCCCCGCGCCTTGCCGCCGCCTTCGCGCCTGAACCCCGCGCCGTGCCGCAGCCTGTGCCGTGCGCGGCAAAACCCTCCGTACACACCCTGTCCGCACCCGCCCACGCCGACACGTCCTGGGCCAAGCTTCGCACGCCAGACAAACCACCCGACCGCACCGGCCCCGGGCCTCTGCGGCCGGCGGTGCTGGCGGCTTAAACGCCCCGGCGTGAGCGCAGGGCAGCGGCCAGTGTGCCGTCATCCAGATGGTCGAGTTCGCCGCCGATCGGCACGCCGTGCGCCAGCCGGGTCACCTCGACATCCTGGCCTTCCAGCTGGTCGGCTATGTAGTGCGCGGTCGTCTGGCCATCGACGGTGGCGTTGAGGCCGAGGATCACTTCGCGGATGCCGCCCGCTTCCACCCGGCGCACCAGCGCCGCGATGCCCAGGTCTTCCGGCCCGATCCCGTCAATTGCGGAGAGCACGCCGCCGAGTACATGATACCGGCCGCGATACGCGCCGCCGCGTTCGAGGGCCCAGAGGTCGGGTACGTCCTCGACCACGCAGATCACGCCGTCATCGCGGCCGGGCAGCTGGCAAACCGCGCAGGGCTGAACGGTGTCATAGTTCCCGCAGGTCCCGCATTTCTGGATCTTCGCGCCGGCCTCCGCCATCGCCTCGGCGAGCGGCTTCAGCAGCGTGTCATTGCGTTTCAGCAGGTGCAGGGCGACGCGCCGCGCCGAGCGCGGGCCAAGGCCCGGCAGTTTCGCGATCAGGTCGATCAGGCGCAGGAGTTCAGGGCCAGCAGAGCGTTGGGACATGGGCGGGGGTTATGCGTGAGTCCGGGGAATCTGTCACCCCGGGTCTTTCTGTTCGCCCGGGGCGGGCATGATCCCGTAGGCCGCAAGCAGCTTCCAGACATGGGTCGGCACCATGTTCTTCAGTTTGGCAGGTTCCTCGCGGCGCAGATGGATCACCGTTTCGGCCGCCTTCATTTCGAGGCGCGTGCGGGCAAATTCGAGCCCCTTGGGCCCGATGCGGGGTTGAAGGAACGACACAAGCGGGCGCACCCAATCCGGCATTGACCGCAGCGGCAATCCGCCCGCAGCCAATTCGACATTCTTGATGAAGGCCGCCACATGCGGCGCCCGTTTTCCCTTCGATCCGGGTTCGGAAGTCACCAGCGCGTCGCCCAGCAGTTCCAGCAGAGCTTCGCCCCGTTCATTGCGCACGATCAGCCATTGTTCGCCCTCGCCGCCCATATAGCCGACCGTCAGATCACTGAGCGCATTGGTATAGTCGACGCAGGTCCGGCAGGTCAGCGGAAAGAAGTCGCGCGGGAGCTTGGAAATCGGCAGGGACAGGAAGGGGATCAGACGCTGCCGGCCGTCGTCGAAGCGAAGCTCCACGCGGAAATCCGCGCGGAACTCGAGATAGGAAATCGTGTCCGGTTCAGGATCGAGCAGTTTGAGGAAGTCGTGGAAATTCTCCGTCGTCGTATTGTCGGAGCAGGGGGTGCCGATGACATACAACTTCTCAAGACCGAATTCGGCCTCCAGCGCCCGAAGGGCGTAGACCTGGCAGGGAATGCCGATCAGGGCGATCCGTTTCAGGCCGCGCGCGGCAACCTCTTCCATCAGCGCGATCAGCGGGGAGTAGCCCATCCGCATCCCCCGGCATCCGGCCATGTCTTGCGCGCGCGTGACGATCACGGGCTTCGGCTTCCAGCGGTCTTCCGGATCGGGCGCGACTGTAAGGACTGCTTCGACCAGGCCGGCCGCGAGCAGTTTTTCGCCGAGCGTGGTGGCAATGCCGGTCCACTGGGCGCCGTCCCGGGCGGGGGCGAGACGCGCACGGACCATGCGGCGGAAGACCCCGAAATGCGTTTCATCCGCCTTCTGATCGTCGCGTGTGCGGCCATGCAGGGCAGCCTCGAAGCGGGGATAATCCGGCTGGATGAACTGGCAGGCCCGCCCGCACGCTTTGGCATCGGCCATGCGCGAGACGCCGCAATCGGTGCAAAGGCCGCGGGGCTCGGCCGGACGGAATGCGGGTGTGAACAGGGGCTCGATCATGCCGCACCGACTATAGGGCGGGCCGCGGCCAAGTCACGCTGCGGGTCAGAACGGAAGCTTGAAGCCCGGCAGCAGGCCGCCCATGCCGGAGGTGGCGGCGCGCATGGCGTCTTCCATCGCCTGGTCCAGCCGGCGGCGGGCATCGGCGTGCGCGGCCTTGATCAGGTCCTCGACGATTTCGGGATCATCGCCCATCAGGCTCTTGTCGATGGTCACCGAAACGAGTTCGCCCTTGCCTTTCAGCTTGACCCGGACAAGGCCGGCCCCGGCCACACCGTCGGCCTCCGTGGCCTCGATCTTGGCCTGCACTTCGGCCATCTTGGTCTGCATGGCCTGGGCCTGCTGCATGATCTGGGCGAGGTCTTTCATCTGGTCACTCCGTCAGGCCGGTCTGCGGCGGGCATTGAGATCGATCACATTGTCGCCTTCAGGCGGCTTTTCAAGCGGCGGGGGCTCTTCGGTCACATCCAGGATCACCGCGCCGGGCATCGCCTTCAGCGTGGCGGCGACCCAGTCGTGGCGCTCGGCTTCGGCGATTCGTTCGGCCTTCTCTCGGCGCTCGCGCTCGCGCAGGGATTCGGCATCGGTCTCCGATTCCTCGATCACCCAGTCGATATCGGTTTCGGCGTCGAGGAACGCTTTCAGCCGCCCGGCCAGGCCCTGCGGGGCGCCGGGCGCGAGGGAATAGCTGAGTTGGCCTTCCGATACGGAGGCAAAGCGGATGAACCGTTCGGTATCGACCTGCAGGCCCACTTCGCGGGCCCGTGTCATGGCGGCGACGATATCGGCAAAGCTGGACACCCCGCCGGGCGCGCTCGGCGGAGCCTCAAGGGGCGCGGCGGCCTTTCCCGGCGGCGCTGCACCTTCCGCGATCATCCGGGCGGCTTCCTCCGGGGACGGAAGACTGGAGGCGGCGGCGAGCCGCAGGATCACCATGTTGAGCGCCGTCGCCGGATCGGGCGCAACCTGAAGGTCGCCGTATCCGGACAACAGCAATTGCCAGGTGCGCGCAGCCTGCGCCGCAGTCAGGCGCTGGGCGAGGGCGCGCGTGCGGTTGGCCCAATCAGCGGGGCCAGCCGCGGCCCAGTCATCGCCGGTCGCCTGCGCCACCGAAACATCGGCGGCGATATCCATCAGGTCCTTCAGCAGAACGGCCGGATCGGCGCCTGCAGCGACCTGATCCTTCATTTCTGCCAGCGCGCCCCTGCCATCAGCGGCGATGGCCTTTTCGAACACGTCATAGAGCCGTGCGCGGTCACCGAGACCCAGCATGTCGCGAACGGCCGCGCCCGAGACTTCGCCGCCCGGGGTCTGCACGATGGCCTGGTCGAGCAGGGAGAGCGCATCGCGCACCGAGCCTTCGGCCGCGCGGGCGACCAGCGCGAGGGCCTCCTCGGAGACCTTCGCTTTCTCGTTCTTCGCCACCCGGCCGAGATGTTCGGCAAGCACCGGCGTGTCGAGGCGTTTGAGATCGAACCGCTGACAGCGCGAGAGCACGGTGACCGGCACCTTGCGGATCTCGGTTGTGGCGAAAATGAACTTCAGGTGCGGCGGCGGCTCTTCCAAAGTCTTCAGAAGGGCGTTGAAGCTGGCATTCGAAAGCATGTGCACTTCGTCGATGATATAGACCTTGTAGCGCGCCGAAACCGGTCCGTACCGGGACGACTCGAGCAGGTCGCGCATATCGGCCACGCCGGTGCGCGAGGCCGCGTCGAGCTCCAGCACATCCGGATGCCGGCTGGCCATGATCGCCTCGCAGTGGACGCCGGGCGGGTCGAGATGGATCGACGGGCCGCCGGCCTCGCCTTTGCCCTTCTTGCCCTTTGCGCCATCCTTCGGCTCGAAGTTCAGCGCGCGGGCCAGAAGGCGCGCGGTGGTCGTCTTGCCGACGCCGCGCACGCCAGTCAGCATGAAACCGTGGGCGATGCGGCCGGTTTCGAAGGCGTTTGAAAGCGTGCGGACCATGGCCTCCTGGCCGATCAGGTCCTCGAAGCGGCGCGGACGGTATTTGCGGGCAAGCACTTCATAGGCGCCGGCGCGGGCATGCGCCTCATCCCCGCCGAACAGGGCGCCGGTGGCGTCATCGCCGGTGGAGGAATCGTCTGCGCCCATGATGGGCCCGACATTAGCCGGGCAGGGCCGGGCGCGCAAACGGGGAGTCAGTCCGCCGGAATCTTCCATCGTTGGGGCCGATGCGGTTGCTCATGGTTGCCGCATCGGCGCGCGTATCAAGCTGGCCGCAACTGCTTCGGTGTCTTCGTTGGCCGCCGGAGTGTCACTGCCGGGCGGAGTCCAGTGAGACGGCCTATTTCCAGTGGCCGGGCTGGCGGTACCAGCCCTTTTTGGTCTTTACCCACTGGTCCGGCACCCATTGCGCGCCAGCGCGCGGCGGGTTGTTGTCCCAGCGCCCATCGACCCAGACGAAGTCTACGCCCGTCCAGTTCCAGTAGCCGGAGATCCAGACCGACACTGAACTCGGCCGCGGCGGGATGATCACCGTGCGCGGCGTCGGTGGCGTGGTCATGACATAGACGACGCCCGACGGTGGCGGTCCATAATGACGGTAGGGGACGCCATAAACGGCGCAGGCCGTCACGGTCGCCAGTGCCAGCGCCGCAGCGCCTGCCAGGAATGCGGAATTGCGGGTCATGCTTTCCTCCCTCGGCTACATGCCGCGATTGTGTTGCTGCAGTTCGGCCCAGGTGAGCTGACCGTCGTCATTGGTGTCGGCTTCGAGCCAGGCGTGCTCACCGAAACGCATGTATTCCTCGCGGCTGACGATACGGTCGCCGTTGCCGTCCATGATGCGAAAGCGCTCGGTCTTGCGCAGGTTCGCCTGCTCACGCATCAGTGCCTGGCGTTGCAGGTTGGCATTGCTGTAAGGCCCTGCGCCGAAACGGGCGGCATGGTATTCCTCAAGGCTGAGGCCGTTGCCGTCCGCATCCATGTTCCCGAACATGTCCTTGTGCCAGTCCTCGAATTCGACGCGGTTGATCTGGCGGTCGCCGTCGCGGTCGAAGGCGCGGATGCGGTCTTTGGTGCCGAGGAAAAGCCGGTCCTGGTCCAGATCGCGAATCTGATCGCGGTCGCGGTCCTGCAACTGGTCGCGGCCGGAGGCAGGATCCTTCACGCGCAACTGGTCGCGATCCTGAGCGCCGGACTGGCTTCCCATTCCGCCACCAGCACCTTGCCCGGCGCCGCCTTGCGCGACAGCCTGACCCGACATGATCACAGCACCCGCAATGGCGGCCGCAACGGCGAGGGTTTTCAGTTCGAGCATCGCGTTCATCTCCTTCGTTGAACGTGCCGTCGCGCTCCGGCGCCGCAGCTACATCCCCCTTCAGGCAGAAAGGCCTCTCTGGCCCGTCTGACAGCCCACCGACTACCTATTCCCCATCAGATTGTATTTCACTCCGTACCTGTACCTAGGTACGGACGACGTGGCTTCGGCGGCGATGGTGGTGTGGGCAACCGGCAGACGGCGGACCCCGGGGTCAGCGGTCGAGAGTGCGCGCCTCATCCGGCAGAGCGAGCCCGCCTTGTTGCAGCGCGCGGGCGAGATGTTCGACGGCGTCGGCAAAGGTGACCGCGCGGGTGCGGAAGTCAAAGCCGATGGCCGGGCAATGCGCTGTCAGGCTGCAGTCTGGATCGAACGTCCAGCCGAGATGCAGGTCCTGCAGGCTCCCGGGCACGGCCAGCCGGACGGTTGCATACACGTGATCGGCAAACGGGCCGGTGGCTTCGCCGGGCGGCGGTCCCGGCGGCGGGCCGATGGGGGGTAGGTTGCGTGGCCATTGCCAGATGTCCGGCACAGGCGCCGCCGCGGGCGGCGGGGGCAGGGGCGCAGATGGCGGCGGCGCTGGCCAGGGCGTCTCCTGGGTCATCCAGTAGACGTCCTGCCGGGCGATGGCGCTTTCAAGATGAGGCCGGGCGAGATCGGCCGGCGCGCCGCCGGCGCCATTTGCCGCTGTTTCGGCCCGCAGCGTTTCGAACAGCGCGGCGCGGGCAACCGGGTCGGCGGCATCGATTTCGGACAGCCGCCGGATCACCCAGCCGAGGATGTCGGCGCGAAGGCTCACTCCGCCGGGACGGAGTCGCTCTCGGCCTTGCGGCGGGCATCGAAGCGTCCCCAGACGCCATCTTCGCCGTGCCAGTCACCCTTGGTGGCGCCCTTGGAGTATTCCGTGGCGCGCTGCTCGAAGAAGTTGGCATGCTCAACCCCATTGAGGATCTCGGTCAGCCAGGGCAGCGGGTGTTTGGCGATGCCGTAGAGCGGCTCCAGCTTCAGCTGGCCGAGCCGCCAGTCGGCGATGTAGCGGATGTAGTTCTTGATGTCGGCCGGCGTCATGCCCTCGACAGGGCCCATTTCGAAGGCGAGGTCGATGAACTTGTCTTCCAGCGCGATCACCGTACGGCAGCATTCGCGGATCTTTTCGCGCAGTTCATCGGTCATCACGCCGGTTTCCGCACAGAAGGCGTGGAACAGCTTGATCATGCCTTCGCAGTGCAGCGACTCGTCGCGGATCGACCAGGTGACGATCTGGCCCATGCCCTTCATCTTGTTGAAGCGCGGGAAGTTCATCAGCATGGCGAAGGACGCGAACAGCTGCAGACCTTCCGTGAACGCACCAAACACGGCCATCGAGACGGCGATATCTTCATTCGTTTCGCAGCCGAACTGGCCGAGATAGTCGTGCTTGGCCGCCATCTCCTTGTATTCCATGAAGGCGGAGAATTCGGAATCCGGCATACCGATGGTTTCCAGCAGCAGGGCATAGGCCGCGATATGGATCGTCTCCATGTTGGAGAAGGACGACAGCATCATCGACACTTCCACCGGTTTGAAGAGCGGCATGTAGTTTGTCATGTAGTTGGCGCCGACTTCGACATCCGATTGGGTGAAGAAGCGGAAGATCTGGGTCAGGAGGTTGCGTTCCTGGTCGGACAGCTTGACCGCCCAGTCCTTGCAATCCTCGCCGAGGGGCACTTCCTCGGGCATCCAGTGGACCTGTTGCTGCTTCTTCCAGAACTCGTACGCCCACGGATAGCGGAACGGCTTGTAGGCGTGGCTCGGGGTGAGCAGGCCGGGCAGTTCTGTCATTCCGTCAGCCATGGGAGTCTCCTTGGGCAATCGTCTTTGGCGGCATCAAACACCATATATAGTGCTTAAAATTCGTTAACGCCGCAAGATGTGCACATGGACGCACCCCTTGAATTGCACAAGAAGCGCGCGCCTGTGGAGAGTGGGCTCAGCTCTTCGGTGTGCTGCCCGGGCCGCGTGGGACGCCGGCGGGCTTGAGGCCCAGGCGGTGGAGGGCGGCCTGGCAGAGTTCGAGGTCGACCTGGGTCCAGGCGAGGAAGGCGACGCGCTCGATCTTGGTATCGGCCGAGTGCAGCAGGTACTGGTGGGCCGCATGGATGAGGCCCTGCACGCGTTCGTGGGGCGACTCGCCTGGCGAGCGGGCGCCGAAGAGCGGGATCAGCACCGAGCGCAGCGCGGACTTGGCGTTCATCTTGGCGCCGAAGCGGGCATTGTACTGGTCGACGGCCGCGAGCGCGTTGGTGACGCATTTGCGGTAGGCGCCGATCAGCTGGTAGCCGCGCCCCGGCTCGCCCTGATGGGCGGCGACGTGGACCAGCAGCTTCACCTTGTTGGTCTTGCCGAGGGCGCCGGCGCGGGTGAGCATCGTCGTGGCTGGCTCGATGCCGGTGCGGTGATTGGCGCCGACCTGGCTGCGCAGAAGGCGGGTGATCGCATCGTCGCGGACAAAGCCGTGCCGGTCGCGGCGCGAGCCGAGATAGCGGATCGTCGCGGAGACTGAAGAATCGTGCAGGCGCGCCAGTTCCATGCGCGTGTTCTCGGGGTTCACCCAGACATCAATGTCGTCGATGTCTGCAATATCGCCGGTGACGATCTCGATCTGGCGGGCGGCCTTCGGGCCGGTCATGCCGGCGAGGCCGAGCTTGTAGATATGGTAGCGCCGCTCGGGCAGGGGACGGTCCGGCAGGCGGATATTGATGCCGGGGATGAGCGAATGAACAATCGAGTCGGTCGCCCGGTTGTCGAGGCTGTTCTTGATATGCGTGCGCAGCAGGGCGCGGCAATCGGCCAGGATCTGGGCCCGGGCGGGGGCGCCTTCGGGCGGGAGTTCATAGTCGAGCGCGCGCACGCCGGTGATATTGAAATCCTCGCCGGTGCCCGAATGGCACATGACCACCGTGCCGGCCCGGCGGGCGGCCTGGCGGATGCCGAGCTCGAAGAAAATGTCCGGCGAGCCGAGCGAGATGTCGGCGATCACGACATCGGAGTCGATGATGTTCTCGACCATCTCACGGTGGATGAGGCCGGAGCGGCTGACCCGGTCGGAGCGGATGCAGTCGAGGTCGAGGTCCTCGGCGACGGGCTGGATGATCTCGTTGAACACGGCGTCGAAATCGATGGACGGGCCCTCGCCGGCGGCAGGCGCCGCATACGGAAGGATCACGAAACAGCGCCGCCCGGTTTGGCGCGCCTCGAATTCTGCGGGTTTCTCCGCAACCTGTGCCTTGCCTTCAAACGCCATTGTCACTGCCCCATCGCCTTCCGCCTCGCCGCGATTTCACGAAACTATGGCGCCCCGGAACTGGCAAGACAGCCGCGGGACCGATTCGGCGCGGCTGCGGACCGGCGCGCGCTAGAGCCCTGAATCCTGTAGGGAATGGTGCAGATTATAAATGCGTAAGGTAGCGCAGCGGGTCGGGGTGATCCCCGGGCCCGCCTAGTCTTCGCCCACCTTCCGGGCCGGGACCGGCAGGGTGCAGATGTCGAGCATGTTGATCGGGGGCGCGACGAAGGCGTCGATGCCGGAATAGTCGCGCTTCGACTTTTTCAGGGCGTCCCAGTTGGCCGAGGCGGTGTTCATCACTTCATAGACGGGGCGTTCGGCCTCGGGCAGGTCGGCGGCCATGCGGGCCGAGTAGATCATGTTGTATTCGAGCATCGAGCGGCGGTACTGGCTCATCTGGTAAGCGAGGGGACCGTCCTCGCCATAGAGGGCCTCGGCCTCTTCTTCCGTGAACGGATCGACGCGGGGCAGGCGATCGATATTGTCCATGCCGGCGATGACGCGGCCGAAGATCGTGTAATTGCGATCGAGATAGCGGCGCGGCTGGAGGGGGAAGAAGATTTCCGCATTGCCGGTGTCCGGCGCCGTGTCGCGGGCCATGCCGAGGGCGCCGGGGCAATTGAGCAGCCATTCCTGGCCGCCCTCGCGGCCGACGGCAAAGCCCGACCGGTGGCCGACTTCGGGTGCAAAGAGATCGGCATTGCCGTGCGGCGTGAAACCGTCTGCACTGACCGCGCGCTCGGCCTCGAGCGGCAACAATGGCACGTCCTTCAGTTCGGGCTCGAACTCCTTGCCGGCCTGGGCGACGTGGCCCTGGATGACACGGTAGAAGAACTCCATGTCGTAGAAGCCTTCTCGGACCAGCGCGCGGATCTGCGCGGCATGCGCGGGCGCGGCCTCGGGAAAGAGTTCGACCGCGACCATGCCGGTCGGCAACTCGATCAGCAGCAGGTTTTCCGGATCAACCGGGCGCCAGGCGGGCACATCGGCTGCGGGCGCGGCCGGTTCGGCCGGTGCAGCAGGCGCCTCGGCGAGGGAGGCGGGGACGCTGGAACAGGCAGCGAGGGCGAAGACGGCGAGGAGCAAGGCGCGGGTCATGAGGCGAGTGTTCTCCGGCCTGAGGGCGGCGTCAATGGCGGACTGATTGCCCTGGCGGAGGCGCGGGCCTAGGCTGGCGCCATGAGACGCCAGGTTTTCGTTCGCCCGCCCCTGCCGGAACTGCCAATGGAAGGCGGATGCCATTGCGGCGCCGTGCGCTACACGGTGACCGGCCGGCCCAAAGCGGTGAACGCCTGCCACTGCGACGATTGCAAACGCCTGTCGGGCGCCACGTTCGGCCTTTACCTGCATGTCGCGGCGGAAGACCTGAAACGCGGCGACAGCGCGCGCGATACGTTCGTGCGCACCGGCGGCAGCGGCAACCCGATCCGCATCGAGCGCTGCGCCGCCTGCGGGACGCGGATGTGGCACCTGCCCGACGCGGCGCCGGACCTGGTGATCCTGTGCGCTGGGACGCTGGACAACCCGGACTGGGCGATCCCGACCTCGCATATCTTCATCGAGCACGCAGCTCTGGACGCCGTTGCCGCAGATGACGCGTTGGCGGTGGAAGGCTTCAAGACGACCCGGCCCGAATTGTGGGCGCGGTTCGACGAGATCTACTTGCCCGGCAAGTAGCGCAGGCCCAGGCTGAGCAGGGCCACGCAGACGAGCTCGATCACGATCGCCTGGGCGATGCCCTCGGGTGCGCCAACCAGGGCGATACCCAGGAAACGGCCGAGCACCGCGAACCCGTAAAGGGCGAGCGGGGCGAGTAGCCAGTCACGCTTGCCGCGGAACAGCGCCGCGATGCAGGCGATGGCGCTAACAAGGAAGAAGGCGCCGACATCGGCGCGGATCGTGTTGAGGCCGAGAGGCGCGTCGGTTATGATCCCAAGTGCGACGGCCACTCGGGTGGGCGAGCTGATCGCCATCACGGCCATGAGGCTGGAGAAAATGCCCACAAGGCCGACACCGATACGCGCAATCCAGATCATGTTCGCCGCTCCGTTCTTTGTGGCAGTGTGGGTGCCAGAAGCGGGGGCAGGTGGCAATCTCTGCCTTTGGGGCAGGGCCGGGCGTCAGAGCGTGCGGGCGAAAGCGGCAAGGCTGGCGCGCCAGAGGTTTGCAAGGTGCATCTGCGTGGCCTGGAGCGGGAAGCCGTGGCGGGCGACATGGTCCTGCGGGATTGTGTCCCAGCCGCGATGGGTGACCGTGATGCGCGTGTCGGAGCCAGCGGCTTCGAAGGTGACTTCGACGGTGGTAACCTGGTCCGGCGCGAAACTGGCCTGGCGCCAGGTGAAGGCGAGACGCTCGCCGCGCTGCCAGGCGGTGACCTTGCCGATCTCGAACACCTTGCCGTTGGGTAGGGTGGTGATGAGGCGGGCGCCGCCTTCGAAGCTGAGCGTGCCATCGCCGCGCGGGGTCAGCTGGAACAGCGCGCCCGGTTGCCACCATTGGCCGATTTCATCCGTAAACGCATCAAAGGCGTCTTCCGGCGAGGCCGGCACGCGCAGGGCAACAAGGACGGCGCTCACTTGCGCTTCTTTTCCATGTGGGACTGGAAGGCGGTGAGCTGCGCGGCCCACAGCGCCTCGGTTTCGGTGAGCCAGAGCTTCAGATCGGCCATCGCGCCCTCCTTCAGCGTGTAGATTCGCACGCGGGCATCAAACTCCGGATGGGTTTCCTCGACGAGGCCGCCCCGCTTTAGGATGCGCAGGTGGCGGCTCATCGCGGGGGCGGGCAGGCCGAGGGCATCGGCCAGTTCGCCCGCGCGGCGAGGCGCGCGCCCGAGGAGCTCAACGGCGCGGCGCCGGTCCGGATCGGCCAGCGCGGTGAAGACGGCGTCGAGCCGGGCGGTCGTGCTCACAGGCGTGTCTGTGTACGGAGCGTCCCGCCGGAGGCCTGGTCCCATTCGGCGGGCGTCATCTCGTTGACGGTGACGGCGAAGGTCCAGATATGGCCTTCGGGGTCGCGGGCGCGGTAGGTGCGGTCGCCATAGAACTGGGTGTCGGGTTCCTGCAGGATTTCGGCGCCGGCTTGGCGGGCGGCCTCGCAATGCGCATCGATGTCGTCGCCCCGGGCGAGCTGGATGTGAACCGACTGGGTGTTCTTGCCGTCAAGATTCTTGGGGCTCCTGTGGTTCTCGGACCATTCGGAGCCGACCATCACGAAACTCTCGCCGAACTTCATTTCCGAATGGGCAATGCGGTCATTCTCGTCGAGCAGGACCAGGACCGGCTCGAAGCCGAACGCGTCTTCCAGCCATTTGAAGGCGGCATTGGGGTCCACATAGCTGAGCGCGCTGGAGAGGCCTTTGGGGCGGTAGAAATCGGACATCGGATGATCCTTTCTTATAACAAGAATATTTATACGATTATGAAAATAATGAGTCAAGGATCTTCCGGCTGCTTAGCAGCCGGCCCTCACCCTGACCCGCCCCACTGTGTGGGGAGGAGACAGTCATGGATCGGGTAGAGCGATGTCTGCAGCAACGTGCACCGGTACCCTCCCCGGAACGGGGAGGCTTAGGGCGGGGCCGGTCCGGAAAGCGGAAAGATCAGTAAGCGTAGCGACGCAGGTCGCGGGCGTAGCGGCCGCGGGTCTCGTCCATCTTGTCGTTGATGATCGAGGGGATCAGGAAGATGTCCAGGATCCACCAGACGAAGCCGATGAGCATGAAATAGCTGAGGATCTGCAGGATCGCCGTAACCGGTTTGCCGAGATAGAAGCGGTGGGCCGAGATGAAACCGAGGAAGAACCACAGGAAATAGGCCGCGCCCGCGCTCTTGCGCTCGTTGGCAACGCGGCTTTCGATCAGGATCATGTCTTCGGTCGTGTACATGGCGGTCCCGGGCGGGCTCCTCTTCTTATCGATAAACAGATAATCTTTTTCCGTCCCGGATTAAAGGGGTAGACCGCAAAAAAGCGGTCCGGCTTGCCGTGGAGCGGGGTTTGGGTTCTGTTGGGCGAGGCTCAGGGGAGGGATGCATGAGGGGATTTGCAGGCAGTCTGGCGGGCGCGGCGGTCTTCGGGCTGGCGGCCTGTGCGAGCGCGCCGGCACCTTCGCCGGAGGTGGCCGCGACGCCGAAGGGCTATGTATTCGTCGAGATCGATGTCACGAACCCGGAAGCCTATGAGGGCTACAAGGCCGCGGCGGCGCCTTTGGTGGCGGCGGCCGGTGGGCGGTATCTCGTTCGCGGCGGCAAGACCGAGGCGCGCGAAGGCGTGCCGCCGGCGGGGCGCGTGGTCATCCTGGAATATCCGAGCTTCGAGGCGGCCAAGGCATTCCTCGAATCCCCGGAATACACCGCGATCGTCCATCTGCGGACGGACAATACGGTTTCCCGCCTGATGATCGTTGAGGGCACGCCGCCCTGAGACGGCTTTCCAAGCCTCCGGCGGCCTGCTAACGCCACCGCCCATGTACCAGATCACTGCCAGAGGCCCGCGCGGGCCGGTTGAACTCGCCTGGGACGCCCTTGCCTGGGTGGACCCGTCGCCTGCGGGCGCCGTCGATTGCAAAGAAGATGCCCGGGGCGCCTGGCGCCTGGATGCCTTCTGCGAAACGATGGAAGAGGCCGAGGAATGCGTCGCCATCATCACCGAGGCGGCGCCGGACCTGAACCCGCGGATCGAGGAGATCGTCGAGCGCGACTGGGTGACCCTGTCGCTGGAAGGCCTGCCGCCGGTGAATGCCGGACGGTTCGTGGTGGTGGGCAGCCATGCGCTGGCTGCGACCTCGCCGGGCAAGACGGCCGTGCTGATCGAGGCCGGGCCCGCCTTCGGGACGGGGCATCACGGCACGACGCTCGGCTGCCTGCTGGCGCTGGAAGAGGTGCGCCGCCGCCGCAAGGTCGGCCGGGTGCTGGACCTCGGCACAGGCTCCGGCGTCCTCGCGATCGCGGCGCTCATGGTGGGCGCAGAACTCGCGACCGGTAGCGACATCGACCGGGACTCGGTGTTCGTGGCGCGCGAGAATGCGCGCAAGAACAAAGTGAGCCCGTTCTTCGTGCATCATGTGCGCGGCGCCAACACGCCGAACATGCGCCGGTTGGGCCCCTATGACACGGTGTTCGCCAACATTCTTATGAAGCCGCTGATCGGGCTTGCGCCCGAAATCCAGCGCCTGTCAGCTCCCGGCGCGACGATCATCCTTTCCGGCCTGCTGCACCATCAGGCACAGACGGTGCGCACGGCCTTCGAAGGGCATGGCATGCTGTTTCAGCGGCGCATCAAGCGCGACGGCTGGTCAACGCTGGTGTTCCAGAAAGCGCGCTGAGGCTCAGCGCGCGGCGCGGCGGGCCAGGCGGATGTTGCGGCGGGCGAGCAGATCGAGGCGTTCGAAGGCCAGCGGCGCAGCCGGTGCGGCGGCTGCGGCGTCCGAGTCCTTGATCGGGGCCGGGCGAAGGGCTTCCGCAGCCGGGATTTCAGCGGCGGGCTTGAAGTTGAAGTCGAATTTCATTGTCAGTTCCTTGTTAACCTTGAATTGTTGCGGTGCAACATTTGTTCGTGTGCGGCCTATATGGCCCGCGTAGGTAAACAATCCAGTATGGCAACAGGTGATTTGCGTTGAAAATTCGCATAGCTCGCTTGCTTTCCGGCGGCGAAGCAAAGCGCTAAGACGGGGCATGAGACAGACCTTCGACATCAAAGGTGGGCCGCAGGATGGCCGGGCCCACCTTCCGCTCCTCCGCCGCGAACTCGAAGCACAGGGGCTGGACGGCCTCTATGTGCCCCACGACGACGAGTACCAGAACGAATACCTTCCCGACGCCAATGAGCGCCTCGCCTGGGCCACCGGGTTCACCGGCTCGTTCGGATCGGCCTTCGTGTTAACGGACAAGGCCGTGCTGTTCGCCGACGGGCGCTACACCCTCCAGGCCGCCGATCAGACCGACCCGGCGCTGATCGAGGTGCAAGGCATTCCGGAGCCCGGCGCATTCGGCTGGCTGGCAATGCAATCGCTGACAGGAAAGAAGGTCGGCTACGATCCGCGCCTGATGAGCCCGAACGATGTGTCCGCATTGAGCGCGGCGGCGGCAAAAGCGGGCTGCGATCTGGTGGCTGTGACCGAGAACCCGATCGACAAAGCCTGGAAGAGTCGCCCGCCGCAGCCGATGGCGAAAGTGGTGGCGCAACCTGTGAAGCATGCCGGCGTGGCGCATACGGACAAGCTGGAAGCGGTGGGTGAACAGCTCGCGCGGGACGGGGCCGACGCGGCCGTTCTGACCTCGCCGGCGTCCCTCGCCTGGGCGTTCAACATCCGCGGCGGCGATGTCAGCTGCACGCCGCTGCCGCTGGGGCGCGCGATCCTGCGCGCGGATGGTTCAGCCGAACTCTTCATTGACGAAGGCAAGACGGATTCGGCGCTGCGCCGGCATCTGGGCAATACGGTCACGCTGCGGCCCTTGTCGAAGCTGGAAGAAGGCCTTGCCGCGCTTTCCGGCAAGACGGTCAGCCTCGATCCCGATGTGGCATCGGCCTGGTTCTTCGACAGGCTCACAGGGGCAGGGGCGACGATCCTGCGCCAGCGTGATCCGGTCGCGATGCCGCGCGCGTGCAAGAATGCGGCGGAAATCAAGGGCACGACGGCCGCGCATGTGCGCGACGGTGTGGCGCTGACGCGCTTCCTGCACTGGCTCGACACCGAAGCGCAGAGCGGCGACGTCTCCGAGATCGATACGGTGATGAAGCTGGAAGGTTTCCGCGAGGACCTGGGCAATCTGAACGACCTGTCCTTCCCGTCGATCTCCGGCGCAGGGCCGAACGGCGCGCTGCCGCACTACCGGGTGTCGACCGCGTCGAACCGCAAACTGGCGCGCGGCTCGCTTTATCTGATCGACAGCGGCGGGCAGTACCTGGACGGCACGACGGACGTGACGCGGACCGTGCCGATCGGTCAGCCCGCGGAAGACATGGTGAAGCACTACACGCTGGTGCTGAAGGGCCATATCGCGCTGGCGGCTGTCCGCTTCCCGGCGGGCACAACCGGCACGCACCTCGATGTGCTGGCGCGTCACGCACTCTGGCAGGCCGGGCTCGATTACCAGCATGGCACGGGCCATGGGGTGGGCGTCTATCTCGGTGTGCATGAAGGCCCGCACCGGATTGCCAAGCCGTGGAACGCGGTGCCCTTGCAGCCAGGCATGATCGTGTCGAACGAGCCGGGCTTCTACAAGGCCGGCGCCTACGGCATCCGGATCGAGAACCTGCAATATGTGACGCCTGCGGAGGATATTCCGGGTGGCGAGATTCCGATGCTGGGCTTCGAATGCCTGACCTTTGCGCCGCTCGCGCGCCGGCTGATCGACGTGAAGCTGCTGAGCAGGGACGAACGCAAGTGGGTCAATGATTACCACAAGCGCGTCTGGAAGCTGCTCAACCGGAAACTCGACGGCGAGGCGAAGGACTGGCTGAAGTCGGCAACGGCGCGGATCTAGGTCAGGCCGGGAAAGCCAGCCGCGCCAAACGCAAACCGGTCGCCCTCGTGGTCGAGCAGGCAGGCTGAGGCTTCGCTGCAACACCGCAACCAAAGTGCGCGCTGCTTTACGCGCTCTGTCTTGAAGTCGGTCTGAACCACGATAACGATTTTCTTCAAGCGGGGAGAATCGTCTAAATGAACAAATGTCTCGGGGCCGTGCTGGCGGTCCTGCTTACAGCTTGCGCAACGGCGCCGACGAATATTGCCTTCGATGCAGGTCCAGTTTCGGTCGCAGCAGCCGACATGGCGACCGCGCTCGATACCGGCAGCAAGGATGCAGTGCTGATTCTTGCCATCGGTCCGGTCGGAACCGGCGGCGGCTATGAGTTTCAGAGGCTAAACGCGGATCAGACGGATTTCGATGACGGTTCCGTGCTCCTCGGCTTCGGCGCCTGGGGCATCGGCGACAAGATGAAGCGCCCTGAGAACGAGAAGTCGAATCTTTGGGTGCTCAACGACGAAGTGAATTTCCTGATCAAGAAGGTGCCTTCGGGCACATATGCGGCGACAAATGTCAGCTGGAACACCTACAACGGATACGCCTCGGGTTCGGCCTGGTTCTGTCAGGAGAACGGCGCGCCAACATTCGAACTGGTGCCCGGCAAGATCAATCTTCTCTCGTCGCGCGACGCCGTTCCGCCCGGCGCTGTGACGCGGTTGTCGGAAAAGTTTTCCGAGGCCGATGTGCTCGCCCAGTTTGAACGCACACGGCAGAATTATCCCGAACTGAAGGGCGAGCCTGTGGTGGTCTACCCGACGCTTGAGACGCGCTGGACCGAAGGCAGCGCCGGCATCATGCGCGTCTGCGGCGTGGCAAAGAAAGGCACGTTTTCAGTCAGCCGGCTCCAACTTGAGAGGGGGACCGGCGAGCGAGATGCGGCAGACGATGCCGCGATCCAAGCCGCGCTCGAGAACATGCAGAGATTGAAACAAGACCCCGCAGCTGAAGGTGAAGTGCAATGATGCGCCAAAAAACAAAACGCTGGTCCGGCCTGGCGGCCGTCGCCCTGACGGCCATCTTGTCTGCTTGTGTCTCGCTAACGCCGGATTCTGTTTATCCTCTCGGGTCTAAATACGACGTCGACGCCGCGCTTCTGGTCGATCCGGCAGCGCCGCTCGAGACGACGATCCGAACCGCCAAGTCGGGCGATGTGATCCTGCAACAGAGCGTTCGCAATGCACGCGCGTACGTGCTGGAGAATACGGTTGTTGCCGACGGTGATGTCAGCCTCGCGGTGCAGGCGCGGACGGTCGATCTGCAGGCGGGGCTCAAGTTCTTCCCGGCGATCAATGTCGGCTCCGAGACGGCGCTGGTGATGTGTTCGTTCGATCGCCCGGCCGTATGGACGCCGCGTCTTAATCCTGGTGCAAAAGGCTCGGGCCGCGTCTGCTTCCGCATGGAAGACCTCGAGCCGCCTGTCGACCCTGCAACAGTATCCCTTGGTGATGGCATCCGCTCATCGTCTGTCTTCTTTTTCGTCTCTGACGGATTCGGATTGACGGAATCGACGACGGCGTATCGGATGATTGCGCGCTGGGACCCGCAACTGACCTACAAGGTGACCGAGCCGGCGCGTTTCCGTCCGCTTTCGGCTGAAGACGCAAATACTGACGGTGCGCCAAGCCTCGCGCTCCGGTTCGTCGTGACGGCAGAAGGCGCGCAGATCGAGCCGATTTATATTGCCGGCAACCAACCGATACCGCTCGAAGAAAAGCCCATCGCCATCAAAGCGGTCGACGTTTTCCCGAAGACGATCGAGTATGACGGGGCCACCATCGAACTGATGGCTCTGAAAGATGGCGTGCTGGCCTACCGGTTGCTGTCGGGATTCTCGACCGAGGGTGCGTTCCTCATGGACCTGCCGAGCTGACCGACCGCGCCCGGGGCTTCAGGTCAGGCCCAACGCCTTCAGGCTTGCGGCGACACCCTCCGTGCGCGGACGCATGTCGCTCTCGATATGGGCGTGCGTCGGGATGTAGAACAGGCCGAGGTCGAGGCCCTTGAGGGCGATCTCGGCGCAGCGTTCCGGCATGATCAGGCCGAGCTCCTTGGGTGCGGCGTCGAAATCCGGCACGCCGGCAGCCACCAGCGGTGTATAGACTGCGCCGGGCAGAAGGACGTGCAGGTCCATGATCGCGCCCGCCAGTTCCTCACGCAGCCATTCGGCGAGGATCAGCACGCCGTGCTTGGACGCGGCATAGGCACCTATGCGGCTGCGGCGTACGCCTGCCGGGAGGCTGAGCGCGTTTTCAGAACTGGTAATCATCAGGCGCCCGCGCTTGTTGGCGTTTGCAAGTCGCGCAGCATAGGCCTGCGCGATGCGGATCGGCGCCTGCATGTTGACGGCAAACAGGCGCTCCGTCGCCGCACCAAAGTCTTCTTTCAGGACAAGGTTGCGCACACCTGTGCCAGCATTGGCGCAGACAAGGTCGAGGCCGCCTTTCCAGGCCCAGGCCTCGTCGATGAGGGCGGCGGGCACGGCGGGATCAGACAGGTCGCCGGGAATGGCGAGACCGCCGAGACTGGCGGCAACCCTGCGGGCGAGGTCGGCCTGCCGGTCGGCGATGATGACCTGCGCGCCGCGCGCACGCAGCGCTTCGGCGATGGCCTTGCCGATGCCGGAGGCGCCGCCGGTGATGAGGGCGACGGTTCCCGTATGGTCGATCATTGGCGAAGCTCCTTTCCGAGGGCGCGCAGCGGGGCGGCTTGAACCTCCGGGATGGAGGCATCGGCCATCGGGCCGATATTGATAAGCAGATTGCCGCGCTTCGATGTGATGTCCTTGTACAGAGTGATCAGCTGATCAGCGTCCATATAGTCCTCCGGCAATTCATCCGAATTGTAGCCGAAGCCAAGGCCGAGGCCGCGGCAGGATTCCCATTTCTGCTCCTTGGGGATGGCGCCGAGGCCGAACTCGACACAGCGGAAATCGCCGAAGGGGGCGGGGGTTTCTTCCTGCTGGCCGCCGGCGGTACGCGCCTTGAGCATCGCGTTGAAGCTGGCGCGGGAGTCAGGGTCACGCAGGGAGTTGAAGAAGTCGGTGGCGGCGAGCCAGCGGTCATTGGTCACGCCGTCTGGCATGGCGGCGTAGTAATAGTCGTGCAGGGCGATGACGCCTTCGACGTCTGGCCAGCAGATGTCGTTCCAAAAGACCGAGGGTTTGTAGCGGTCGATCAGTTCCTTCGCTTGGGCGAGGGCGTAGGTGCGGTAATCCTCTTCAGTCGGCACGCAGGCGAACATGTCGCCGATATTGGCGATGGGTGTGTTGCGGAAGGTCCAGTCGAGACCGCCGGAATAGTAGACGCCGAAGCGCAGGCCGCGGGCGCGGACGGCGTCTGCAAGTTCGCCGACGAAGTCGCGCGACGTATTCCAGCCCGGGCGGTGGGGGTTCGGCACACCGGTGGGCCAGAGGCAGTATCCGTCATGATGCTTGGTGACGAAGACGACATATGTGGCGCCGGCTTCCACGAAGAAGTCTGCCCAGACGTTCGCATCGAAGGCCTCGGCGGCGCGGTCGAATTCGGGGCGGAAGTCTGTGAAGGGCTTGTCGCCATATAGGCGCTTGTGGCGTTCGCGCGTGGCGCTGCCCTCGACGCGCATGGCATTCTCATACCATTCCGAATAGGGCGTCAGCACGGCGCTCATGTCAAAATCATCGCCGACGAGTTCATGGATGGCGCGACCGCGCGGGGCCCAGGCGGGAATCGTGAAGATGCCCCAATGGATGAAGATGCCGAGCTGGGGCCGGGCATACCATTCGGGGCAGGGGCGGTCAGTCATCTTGTGGGGCTTCCTGGGCGAGGTTCAGCGGATGGGTCACGCTCCAGGCAAAGGGCGCGAAGACGGCGTGCGGCAGGCCGGCTTTGCCGAGGGCGCGGGCGGTCCACTGGTTGCAGGTGTTGAAGGGGCTGTAGCGTCCCTTGGCAGCGAGCAGGAGCTCACCGGGCACGTCCGTGTCGATCTCGATATACTTGCCTTCGTTGTCGCGCTTGAGGCTTGCGCGGATCTCGTCGATCAGGACGCGTTTCGTTTCCTGGCCGCCGGGGAGCGGCTTGCAGAGTTCACGGACATCGGAGCCGTAGACCGGGGCGATGCGCATGGCGACGGGGTTCATGCCGGCCAGTGCAGTGACGCCGCGCGAGAGGGTAAGGTCCTCAGGGTACAGAACTTTTGTGAAGAAGACCGAATCCCCCCAGCCGAACAGGAGGTAGGTGTCCCGGGGCAGGTAGTCGGGCAGGTAGCCGCGGAAATCCTTGCGCCAGTTGGCGATCTCGCCATCGAGCGGCAGGGCGAGGTCGGTGTGGAAGGCGGCTTCGCAGAGATAGGCGGGCGGCTTTCCGGGCGGCACATGCGCCATCTTGCCGGCGCTGGGCAGCATCCCCGACAGCCAGGCCGCGCCAAGATACCAAAAGCCGCAGACCAGCAGCGCCGCGAGGCTGAGCCCGCCCCAGAGCGCGGCTTTGATCAAGGCGGTGCGTGCGTTCAATCCGTCTCCCCTGGGGCCGCAGGCGGTGATCGCACAAGATGAAAGCAAGCCCGAAGCCGGCGCAAGTGCGATTCGGATGAGATTCCATTTGTTCCGCTTTTGTTCTTGTGGTACGAGCGGCCCATGATGCTCGCCTTGTCCATCCGTGATTTCGTGCTCATCTCCCGGCTCGACGTTTCGCCGGGGGAGGGCTTCACCGCCCTGACCGGGGAAACCGGCGCGGGTAAATCCATCATTCTAGATGCGCTGTCGCTGGCACTGGGCGGTGCGGCGGACCGGTCCGTGATCCGTCACGGAGCGGCGCAGGCAAGCGTCGCGGCGGAGTTTGCGCCGTCGCCGGGCCATCCGGTCTGGACGCTGCTGTCCGGGCACGGCGTTGAGGCCAGTCCGGGCGAGACGTTGACGCTGAAGCGGCTGGTGCGCGCCGAAGGCCCGGCGCGGGCGTTCATCAATGACCAGCCGGTGAGTGCGGCCTTGCTGGCGGAGGCCGGGGAGTTGCTGGTCGAAGTGCACGGCCAGCATGCGGCATCGAGCCTGCTGCGGCCGGCAGTGCATCGGCGCTTGCTGGACCAGTTTGCGGGAAACGAGGCGCTGCTGGCAGATTGCGCTGTGGCGCATGCCGCGCGCCTCGATGCGCGTGACGCGCGCGAAGCGATAGAGGCCGCGGCGAACGCGGCGGCCGAAGAGCGGGCCTGGTTGCAGGAGACGGTGGGTGAGCTGGCGAAGCTGGCGCCGCAGACCGGCGAGGCAACGCGGCTCGCCGAGACGCGCGCGCAGCTGATGCAGTCGGAACGTTTGCTGGAAGCCGTCGCCGAGGCAACGACCGCGTTGGAGGAGGCCGACGCCGAGGCGGCGTTGGCGAAGGCGTCACGAGCGGCGGAGCGGATCTGCCGGCTGCCGGGTTTTGATGGCGCGTCCGGTCCCTTGCCCGAGGCGGCGCGGGCCGCCTGCGAGGCCATCGAGCGGGCGATGATCGAGTTGCGCGAAGCAGAGACCGCGATTGCTGTTCTGGAGCGTCTGCCGATCGAGTCCGGTGATCTCGAAGGCGTCGAAGCGCGGCTGTTCGCCCTGCGCGCACTGGGACGGAAGCTGAACTGCGACGCGGACCTGCTGCCGGCCCGTTGGGAAGAGCTGGCCGCGCGGCTTGAACTCGCCGAAGCCGGCGAGGCAGGCCTCGGCGCGGCGCGCAAGGCAGAGCGAGCCGCAGAGGCCCGGTGGCATCGCGCGGCGCATGCCTTGAGCGAGGCGCGCCGGGCGGCGGCCTCGCGGCTGGAAACGGCGATTGCGACAGAGCTCGCGCCGTTGAAACTCGGCCGGGCAACGATCCGGGTCGCCTTTACACCGCTTGCAGCAGACGAAGCGGGCGCCTGCGGCGCCGAGCGTGCGGAGTTCGAAGCGGAGACGAATCCGGGTGCCGGTTTCGGCCCGCTGCGCAAGGTGGCCTCGGGCGGCGAACTGGCGCGCGTCTCCTTGGCGGTCAAATGCGCACTGGCCGAAGCAGGCAGCGCCGCCACCCTGATCTTCGACGAAGCCGACCAGGGCGTCGGCGGTGCGGTGGCGGCGGCCATCGGTGAGCGGTTCGTGCGGCTTTCGGGCACGCGCCAGGTGCTGGCGGTCACGCATAGTCCACAGGTTGCGGCAGCGGCGGACGCGCATTGGCTCGTCGAGAAAGCTGGCAAGGCTGGCGGGACGCGGCTGGCCACGCTAGATGCGGGAGCACGGCAGGAAGAAATTGCCCGCATGTTGTCCGGCGCCGAGATCACCGATGAGGCGCGGGCCGCCGCGGGGAGGTTGTTGGAGGATGCATGAACGGCGGAAAACCGGTCGGCGCGCTGACGGAGGCGGAAGCGGCAGCCGAGCTGGCGCGGCTGGCGCAGGAGATGGCGGAGGCGGACGCCGCCTATTACCAGAATGATGCGCCGGTCCTGACGGACGCTGCGTATGACGCCCTGCGCCTGCGCAATGCCGAAATCGAAGCGCGTTTCCCGCACCTCGTGCGTGAGGACAGTCCGGCCGAAAGGGTCGGGGCGGCGGCGGGTGACGGGTTTGCCAAGGCGCGCCACGGCGTGCCGATGCTGTCGCTGGAGAACGCGTTCGCGGATGAGGACGTGTCGGATTTCGTCGGCCGCATCCGGCGGTTCCTGGCGCTGGGCGATGACGTGGAACTGGCGATCACGGCCGAACCGAAGATCGACGGGCTGTCTCTGAGCCTCACGTATGAAAAAGGAAAGCTGGTTCGTGCGGCGACGCGCGGCGACGGGCAGACCGGCGAGGATGTTGCAGATAATGCACGTACACTGACGGATATTCCTGAACGGCTGGCTGGCAAGGGCTGGCCGGACTCCATTGAGGTCCGCGGTGAAATCTACATGGCGAAGGCGGACTTCGCGGCGTTGAATGCGCGCGAAGGAGAGGCGGGGCGCAAGACCTTTGCCAATCCGCGCAACGCAGCAGCTGGAAGCCTGCGCCAGCTGGATGTGGAGATCACGAAATCCCGTCCCTTGCGGTTCTTTGCCTATGCCTGGGGCGCGGCGAGCGGACCTTTCGCGGAAACCCAGTCCGGCGCTGTCGCAAAGCTGGCCGATTGGGGGTTCCAGGTCAACCCACTGATGATGCGTACCCTGACGGTTGAGGAGATCCTTGATTATTACCGCGATATCGAAGCCAAGCGTGCCGGCCTCGAGTACGATATCGACGGCGTGGTCTATAAGGTGGACCGGCTCGACTGGCAGCAGCGCCTCGGCTTTGTCAGCCGCGCGCCGCGCTGGGCGATCGCGCACAAGTTTCCAGCGGAAAAAGCCACGACGACCCTTCTCGGCATCGATATCCAGGTCGGCCGTACGGGATCGCTGACACCCGTGGCGCGGCTCGAGCCGGTTACGGTCGGCGGCGTGGTCGTGTCGAACGCGACCCTGCACAATGAAGACGAGATCGCGCGCCTCGGCGTGAAGCCGGGTGACACGGTCGAGATCCAGCGCGCCGGGGATGTCATTCCGCAGGTATTGCGCGTGGTGACGGCCGGGGAGGGGCCTGCTTGGGTGATGCCGACGGAATGCCCGGTCTGCGGTTCGGCCGCCGTGCGCGAAATGGATGAGGATGGCGAAAGCGATGTCCGCCGGCGCTGCACGGGCGGTCTGATCTGCCCGGCCCAGGCGGTCGAGCGGCTGAAACACTTCGTGTCACGCAAGGCACTCGATATCGATGGCCTGGGGGCGAAACAGATCGAGCTGTTCTTTGAAAAAGGCATCCTGCGCGCCCCGCAGGATATATTCCGCCTAAGGACGAATATGGAAGCGGCGGGCATTCCGCCGCTTGAGGATTGGGATGGCTTCGGCGCGGCGTCGGCGAAAAAGCTCTATGCATCGATCGATGCGCGCCGCAAGGTGCCATTTGCGCGGTTCCTCAATGGTCTCGGAATCCGTCATGTCGGGCAGACGACCTCCGGCCAGTTTGCGCGCAGTTTCCTCAGTTGGCAGAGCTTCTGGGATGCGGTGAAGCGCGCGGCCGAAGGCGGCCCGGACAGCGAGGGTTATCAGGAGCTGACCGGCATCGACGGTATCGGCGGCGCGGCGGCGAAGGCGCTGATCCAGTTCGAGTCCGAACCGCACAACCGGGGCATGCTGGAGGCCTTGCTTTCGGAAGTCGAAGTCGAGGATGAAGTGCCCGCCGCGACGGATAGCCCGGTGGCCGGCAAGACGGTCGTCTTCACCGGGACGCTGGAGCGGATGACGCGCGATGAAGCGAAGGCGAGAGCGACGGCGCTCGGCGCGAAGGTTGCCGGATCGGTCTCCGCGAAGACGGATATCCTGGTGGCGGGGCCCGGCGCCGGCTCGAAGCTTGCCAAGGCCGAGGGGCTTGGCGTGCGTACGATGACCGAAGCCGAGTGGCTTGAGCTGATTGGCGAGGCCTGAGGCCTGGCGGCTTACTTGCCGCCGGGAATGAGGCGCTGGATCAGGGTGCGGCGCTGCGATTCGCTCACCGCTTCAAGGTCCACGCCTTCATTTGTGAGCAGACGATAGCTCATCTTGTACCAGTCGCTGTCCGGATAGTTGTAGCCGAGCGTGGCGCCGGCCGCGAGCGCCTGGTCCTTGAGGCCGAGCGTCAGGTAGGCTTCGACGAGACGGTGCAGGGCCTCCGGCGCATGGCTGGTGGTCTGGTAGTTTTCGACGACGCTGCGGAAACGGTTCACGGCGGCCAGTGTCTGGTTCGAACGCAGGTACCAGCGCCCGACGGTCATTTCCTTGCCGGCCAGTTGGTCGTTGACCATGTCGAGCTTCACGCGGGCGTCCTTCGCGTATTCGCTTTCGGGGAAGCGGCGAACGATGTCGTTCAGCGCATCGCGGGCCTGTTCGGTCGTCGCCTGGTCGCGGCCGACATCCGTGATCTGGTCGAAATAGCAAAGCGCGGTCAGGTAATAGGCGTACTCAGCTTCGGAGCCACCAGGGTGGAGCGCGAGGTAGCGCTGCGTGGCGGCGATGGCGGTCGTGTAGTCGCGCGTCTTGTAGGACGCGTAGGCCGACATCACCATCGATTTGCGGGCCCATTCCGAATAGGGGTGCTGGCGCTCGACTTCGGAGAACAAGGCGATCGCGGCGGGATATTCGCGCGAATCGAGCCGGCTGGCGGCCTGGTTGTAGAGCTGCTCCACCGGGCGCTCGACATAAGCCAGTTCAGTCTTGCGCGCGGTCGACTGGCAGGCTCCGAGAGCGAGGGCGCAGACAGCGATGGCCAGGGGCAGGGAGGTGAGTCGGGACATGGGAGCGGCCTGTCTGTGCAACGGGATCGGAAGGACCCGTTTGCTTAGCGCGAATGCGGCGGGTTTTCCAAGGCCCGAATGGCAGGGTGGCTCCGCTGAAGACGCGCGGCGCAGGGATCAGACCGCCGCGCGGACGTCTTCCAGCACGGCGGATGTTCCGGCTTCTTCCCAGCACCAGGCCGACGGCGAGGCGAGCAAGGCACGCACAAGGCGGTTGTTCAGGCCGTGGCCGGGCTGGACCGCGTCATAATTGCCGGCAATCGGCGCACCGGCCAGCATCAGGTCGCCCACGGCATCGAGCATCTTGTGGCGCACGAATTCATCTTCGCTGCGCAGGCCTTCGGGGTTCATGATGCCGTCTTCGCCGATCACCACCGCATTCTCCAGCGAGCCACCGCGCGCGAGGCCCATGGAGCGCAGCATTTCGACGTCGCGGGCGAAGCCGTAGGTGCGGGCAAAGGCGAGGTCGCGGGCAAACATGCCCGGCGCGAGGCGCATGGCCATCTGCTGCACGCCGATATGGGCGTCGTCATATTCGATCCTGGCGCGCAGGGTCAGCACATCATGGTCCGACGGCGACAGCACGGCATGCTTGGGGCCGTCGCGCACCTCAATGGGCTCCAGGATGCGGATGCGGCGGCGGGGCGCGCCTTGGGTCTTCCGGCCGGCCATCATCATCAGCTCGTAGAAGACCGAGGATGAACCGTCCATGATCGGAACTTCAGGTCCGTCGATCTCGATCAACAGGTTGTCGAGGCCAAGGCCGGCAATCGCGGCCAGGAGGTGCTCCACGACAGCAACAGACACGCCATGCGCATTGCTCAGCGTCGTGCCGAGTTGGGTATCGGAAACGCACTCAGCATGGGCCTGGATCTCGCCGGTGCCGGCCGGAACATCAACGCGGACAAAGCGGACGCCCGAATTTACAGGGGCCGGCAGGATCGTCAGGCGTGCGCGGGCGCCGCTGTGCACGCCGACGCCGGCACAGCTCACCTTGCGCGCAATCGTCGTCTGCCGTTCAGCTGCCATGAGTTCAGTCCTCAGCCCGATCACAAAGTCTCGGGACTTACATGGCCTGCCCACCGGTCCCACTCAAAACACGCGATGTTTCGCCGTGTTACAGAATGGGAGCTTGGGTGCTTATAATATGTTGATTGTATTGTATTTTAATCTGCAGGAAATGTGTCGCCCAAGCGCCACACCTGCCGGTTAATGATTGGCCGAGCGGCGCAGGAAGGCCGGAATCTCCAGATCGGCATCATCGAAGGGAGCCGGCTCGGGGTGATCATCCGGCGAGGAGATGATCGGTGCGGCCGGCGCCGTGCCGCGCGGGGCCGGCGCGGTGTCGTTCTGGCCCTGCGGCGCCGGGCGGCGCCAGCCGAACAGGTTGGCGAAGCCGGAGGAGACCGGCGCGCCTTCACGCGCGGCGTCCGGGGCAGGGGCATCGGTGCGCTCGGTGAAGATGCCTGCCGTCGGCGCGGGCGCCGGCGTCGCGGCGGTGTGGCGCGGCGGGGTCACTACGCGGGGGCGCTCGTCGGCGTCGAAATCCTGCTCATAGGCTTCGCTGGCCACGGCTTCGTTAGCCATGTCCGCGGTTTCGTCTTCCTGCGCTTCCGCAGGCGCGGCCTCTTCGGCGGCGATTTCCTCGATCACAGGCTCGGCTTCGACCGGGCGCTGCACGATCGGTTGAGCAGCCGGCAGGCGGCGGGCAGCGGCGTCGAGCCCGGCCGCCACGACCGAGACGCGGATTCGGCCTTCCAGTTCGGGATCGAACGCGGAGCCGAGGATGATGTTGGCATTGGCATCGACTTCGCGGCGGATTTCGTTGGCCGCCTCGTCCAGCTCGAACAGGGTCATGTCATAGCCGCCGGTGATGTTCACCAGCACGCCGCGTGCGCCCTTGATGGTGATGTCGTCCAGCAGCGGATTGTCGATGGCGCGGCGGGCGGCTTCGAGCGCGCGGCCTTCGCCGGTTGCCTCGCCCATGCCCATCAGGGCCGTGCCCATGCCGCGCATAATCGCGCTGACGTCGGCAAAGTCCAGGTTGATCAGGCCGGGCATCACGATCAGGTCGGTGATGCCGCGCACGCCGGAATAGAGCACATCGTCGGCCATGCGGAAGGCTTCGGCGAAGGTCGTCTTGTCATTGGCAATGCGGAACAGGTTCTGGTTCGGCACCACGATCATGGTGTCGACATGGCTGCGGATCTTCGCAAGGCCGTCTTCGGCGAGGCGCATGCGGTGCGCGCCTTCGAAGCCGAATGGCTTGGTGATCACGGCAATTGTCAGGATGCCCATTTCCTGCGCGGCGCGTGCGATGATCGGCGCTGCGCCCGTGCCCGTGCCGCCGCCCATGCCGGCTGCGATGAACACCATGTGGGCGCCTTCCAGACAGGCACGGATCTCGTCGATGGACTCTTCGGCGGCCTTGGCGCCGATTTCCGGACGCGCGCCGGCGCCGAGGCCGGATGTCGTACCGGCGCCGAGCTGGAGGCGGTTCTCGGCGCGCGAACGCGAGAGGGCCTGAGCATCGGTATTGGCGACGATGAATTCGACGCCCTGGAGGTTTGCCTCAATCATGTTGTTGATGGCATTGCCGCCCGCACCGCCCACGCCGAAGACAAGAATTCGCGGTTTAAGTTCCTGGGTCATGGCGCGCCTCTTTTTTCGTCTGCGTCTGCCGGGCTGGCTGAGCGCCGAACATGCGCGCTCGCCGCTAAAAAACGCTTAAGTGGCCGCAAATAGGCGTCAGAAATTTTCCTTGAGCCAATGCAGGACCGCGTTTGTCCATCCCGGGCTTACGCCGGCCTCTGTTTCCAACGACGACGCACCAGCCCGCGCGGCGTCTGTGAACCCCAACTCAGGATACAATAGCAGCCCGGAAGCCGTTGAAAAAGCTGGTGTTGCCAGTTGTTCGCCTAAAGATTCAGCAAGGACCGGTCGTCCGAGGCGGATTGGCGTCTTGAGTATGCGGCTGGCAACTTCGCGAACGCCGGGCAGTTGGCTCGCGCCGCCGGTCAGCACCACGCGCTGGGGCAGAACCGTGCGCACATCGCTCTGGGCGAGAAGGTTTGCGGCGAGCTCGAAGATTTCCTCAATGCGCGGCGCAATGATGCGGGCGATCTCTCCGCGCTCCAGGCGCGAGGCATGCAGGCGGCCATCGTCGCCGAGGCGAGGGGCCTCGATGCGTTCCGCCAGGCCGGGGCCTTCAAGATCGGCGGTGCCGAAGACGTTCTTCAGGCGCTCGGCGGCGGCGAACGTGGTGCCGATGCCTTGCGCGATGTCTGCGGTGACGTGTGCGCCCCCGGCCGGCACCAGGCCAAGCCAGGCGGGTGAGCCGTGAAGGTAGACCGAGACGGCCGTGACGCCGGAGCCGAGATCGATGCAGACAGCGCCGTTCTCGATCTCGTCTTCGATGAGTGTGCCGGCCCCGCTGGCAATTGCGGAGGGCACAAGCTGGCGAACGCCCAGATGTGCGCGGCCGACGCATTCGACGAGATTGTTCACCACGGCGCGCGGCGCGGACACAATGGACATTTTCACGCTGAGCGACCCGGCGATCATGCCGACCGGTTGGCGCACGCGGCCGGCGGCCTTGTCGATCGTGTAGACGACGGGCCAGGCCGACAGGATCTCTTCCTGGCGTCCACCGGAAGTCTGCGCAGCGCGCGACAAGGCCTGCGTATGCAGGCGGCGCACGTCTTTCGCGGTGACGACGCGGCCGCTGATGTCGACCGTGGCCGAGACGAGGCGCGAGGACAGCTTGGGTCCGGTGATCCCGAGAATAACCTCGGTGATGGGTTCACCGGCTTCGCGCTCGGCATCCTCGACCGCAAGGCGGATCGAGCGCTCGAGGCCTTCCATGTCGGTGATCGTGCCGCCGGCAAAGCCACGCGTCTGCTGGCGTCCGGCGCCCAGGATTGTCATCCGGCGCGGATTGTCCGTATCCGGACGGGCGATGAGACATGTGGTTTTCGAACACCCGATGTCCAGCGCAGCGACGGTGCCGGTGGGGCGGCCGTTAAGACGGGCAAGGCGCTTGGACGAGAGTTCGGACATCAGATGGTCTCATTGCCCTCGCGGTGATCTTCGGGGGCGGGTTCGGCGGCAGGGGCGTCGGCGAGGCGGAGATAGACGCGGCCGCGGCTGCGCAGGTCGATCATTTCCAGCGGACGCTGGGTGAGCGCGGTGCGAACCTGCAGCTTGGCGAGGCGCTGGATGGCCGGCTCAAGCGCCGGATCTTCCGGCAGGCGAACCGTGACGCCGTTGATGAAACGCATGTCCCAGCGGCGGTCGCCGATGCGCGTGGCGACAGCGACGCGGCCGCTGATGTCGGGGGCAGCGGCGAGGGCCGCCGCCAGTTTCGGGGCCGCTTCCGGAGCGCCGAGTCCGGCGAGACGCAGCAGGTCGGGATGATCTTCAGCATGCGCGCCGGGCAGAATGCGCCCGAGGCCGTCGACGACCTGCCATTGGCGGCCGTCATGCCACAGCGCCACGGGGTCGGCCGCGTCGGCGAGGATCACGATTTGGCCTGGCCATAGACGGTGAACGCGCACGTTCAGCACCTTGCTCGTCGCCTCGACGCGGCGCCGGATCAGGTGCGGGTCAGCGCGGAACATGTTTTCGCCAGGCTCGATCATCGCCGCGGCGCGGACTTCGTCGGCAAGGGCCGGATTGTCTTCGAGACCAAGGACCGAGACGTCCTTGACGTCGATGCCGACCACACGGGCGGTGTCATCGACGAAACCGCCAAAACGCGTGCCGATCTGCGACATCGATCCGCCCATCCAGGCGGCGGTGGCTACGAGAATGGCGACCAGCATCACGATGCCGAAGATCACCGAAGAGACGCGGACTTCTTCGCCCGTGGCTTCGTCGATGATCGTCGCCGGACGGCGGCGGCCGGAAGGGACTGTCTGGTTTCGCGCTATCTTTGGCATGAGGCGTCCTCGATCATCCAGGCGACGAGGTCCACGAAACTCATGCCCACATGCGCGGCCTGCTCGGGGACGAGCGAGGTCGGCGTCATGCCGGGTTGGGTGTTCGTTTCGAGGATCACGAGCCGGTCCTTCTTTTCGTCGTAGCGGAAGTCAGATCGTGTCGCCCCGCGGCAGCCAAGCGCCAGATGAGCCTTGAGCGATGCGTCCATCGCTGCCTTGGTCACGTGCGCCGGCAAGTCTGCGGGGATCACGTGCTGCGATCCACCAGCCGCGTATTTTGCATCGAAATCGTAATAGTCCCTTAAGGTCGTGATTTCGGTGACGGCCAGGGCGCGGTCGCCCAGCACGGCGACGGTCAGTTCGCGACCGGGAATGTATTCTTCGGCCATCAGATAATCGCCATAACGCCAACCCTCGCCCATCAATTCCTGGGGCGGGCTGTTGGTGCCCTCACGCACGATCAGCACACCGAAGCTGGAGCCTTCATTGACCGGCTTGATCACGTAGGGCGGTTTCAGAGCGTGTGCGGCCGCGGCTTCGGCGCGGGTAACACGGCGATCTTCCGCCACATCAAGGCCAGCCTGACGGTAAACGGCTTTCGATTTCAGCTTGTCCATTGCGAGCGCGGAGGCAAGCACGCCAGAATGGGAGTAGGGCAGACCCATGATCTCAAGCAGGCCCTGGACGGAGCCATCCTCGCCCCAGGGACCGTGCAGGCCGTTCAGCACGGCGTCCGGCCTGGCCTCGGCGAGCTGGCGGGCCAGCTCCCGCGTCGCATCGATCTCGACGACATCATAGCCCGCCTGACGCGCCGCTTCGGCCATCTGGCGTCCGGACGAGAGAGAAACCGGCCGCTCGGACGACCAGCCGCCATAGATTACCGCCACCCGTTTCATGCGAACTCCTTCTGAGACCCGTTCCGCGCGTCATCGCCTGTGATGGAACGCTGCGGTGAACACGAGCTTAAAGGGCAGGCTGCGGCGGCTGTCTGGCGGAATTCCGCCGGATTACAGAAAAAATATCTTCTGGCGCACGAATTAGGATTGACTACATGAGTAGTCATTATTGATAAGCGGAAAATCGATAATGAAAAACGGCATAAGACGGGGCTTGGTTGAAGCTTGCGGTGGTGCCCGAGGAGAGCATTGAATGCCGCTGCCACGTATCGCATCCGCAAGTTTCGCCGCCCTTGTGATGGCGGGCCAGAGCGGCGCCTGGGCCGAGACCGAGCTCCCGGCGTCTCCAAACGAGACGACCCGTACCGAGTATTTCCCGGAAGACTTCATCCAGTACTCGCCTGTCAGCGCACTGGACATGGTGCAACGCCTGCCCGGCTTTGCGATCCAGAGTGATGACAGCGGCAATCGCGGCTTCGGCCAGGCGCGCGGCAACGTGCTGATCGACGGCCAGAGGGTTTCGGCCAAGTCCAATGGCGCGGAGGCCGCGCTCGGCCGGATTTCGCCGGCGCGCGTGGTGCGCATCGAAGTGCTCGACGGGAACCAGACCGACATTCCGGGCCTGTCCGGCAAGGTCGTCAATGTGGTGACGGACGGAAAAGGCGCGCTGGACGGCAGCTGGAGCTGGAAGACCCGCATTCGGGAAAACCTGCCACCGTCCTTTAACGACCTGAACCTGACATTGTCCGGCGCCAACGGCGCGCTGAGCTGGACCTTCGAGGCTGACAGCAGCCCGGGGCGCGGCGCCAATGCGGGCTGGCGCGATATCTGGGACGGCACCGGCACGGTCATCGAACGGCGCGACGAAGACATGACCGTGATCGAAGACAATGTTTCGCTTTCTGGCTCCCTTGCCTGGAAGCCGGCCAGTGGTCTCGTTGCGAACCTGAATGCCAACCTCGCCAGCGAAGAGTCTGACCAGAAGCAGATCTCGAAGACCTTCCCGGTCGGTGGGCCGGAAGGACGCCGCTTCTTCTACAGTTCGGAAGACGAATGGAACGGTGAGCTCGGCGGCGACATCGAATTCGGTGCCGGCCCCGGCCGCCTGAAGTTCATCGGACTCAGCCGGTTCGAACACAGCCCGTTCGTTGACTATTTTTCGTCCGGCAATCTCGACGGGACGAGCGCGTTCGAACAGCGCTTCCTGCAGACGGTGGATGAAGGCGAACAGATCCTGCGCAGCGAATACGGGTTTTCGACCGGCAAGGGGCGCGACTGGCAAGTCTCGCTTGAGGGCGCGTTCAATTTCCTTGAGGCCGAGAGCCGCCTTCTCGAGGCGGCAGGTGGTGATCCGCTCACGGAGATTCCGCTCGACCTGTCCAATTCCCGTGTCGAGGAACGCCGGGCCGAGATGATCTTCACGCATGGCCGGCAGCTGACACCGAAGCTGAACCTGCAGGTTTCAGCTGGCGCGGAATATTCCGAACTGTCCCAGACCGGCGATGCCGAAAACAAGCGGGCCTTCACGCGGCCGAAAGGTCAGGCGAGCCTGTCCTGGCAGCAGAGCGAGACGTTGAAACTGGTGACCCGGGTGGAGCGCCGTGTCGGCCAGCTCGACTTCTTCGACTTCATCTCATCTGTGAACCTGGAGCAGGAAAACGGCTCGGACGGCAACCCCGAGATCGTTCCCAGCCAGTCCTGGCGGTTGTATCTGGAAGCCCAGAAGGATTTCAAGGACTGGGGCGCCACAACGACCCGCCTGATCTTTGTCGATCTTGAAGACGTGGTGGATCAGGTGCCGATCGGCACCGGTTCTGGACCCGGGAATATCGATACCGGCAGCCTGTTCGGCATCGAGACGCAATCCACGCTGAAACTGTCGCGGTTGGGGTTCAAAGGCGCCGAATTTACCTTCAATGGCAGCTATTATGACACCGAAGTCGAGGATCCGCTGACCGGTGCCCAGCGCGCAATCAATTCCCATCTCATCTATGAATACAGTGCTTCGCTTCGTCAGGATATTCCGGGTACGGATTGGGCCTGGGGCGGATCAGTCGAAGGTTACAAGTCCGAGCCGGGCTATCAGCTGAACCAGGTCTCACTCAACAGCAATGAGCCGGCCTTTGCGCTCGCCTATATCCAGAACAAGGATGTGGCGGGAATGACGGCGACGTTTACACTCGGCAACCTCTTCAACCAGCGCGACAAGACCTGGCGCGCGGTCTATGCGCCGGATCGCAATGGCACGGTTGTGCGCAGCGAAAAGTTTGCGCGGGCCTTCGGGCCGATCGTGACTTTCGAACTGAAGGGCACGTTCTAGGCGGGCTGGAGGCGCCCGATGCGGCGTACTTCCCAGCGCAGGCTGACACCGGAATGATCGAGCACGCGGGCGCGTACGAGTTCGCCCAGCGCTTCAAGATCGGCGGCGGTGGCATCGCCTGTGTTGATCAGGAAGTTGCAGTGCAGCGGTGAGACCTGCGCGCCGCCGACCTTCAGGCCCCTGCATCCGGCGGCGTCGATCAGTTTCCAGGCTGAACGCTGATCGGGCGTGCCCGGAGGGTCGGGATTGGCGAAGGTTGATCCGGACGTCTTTTCCCGGATCGGCTGGGTCTCGGCGCGGCGGGTCTGGAGCGCTTCGATTTCGACGGCGATGGATGCCGGGTCAGCAAGCCCGGCGGCGCGGAGCACAAGCCGTGTCACGATGAAGTCGTCCGGCAGGTCCGAATGACGATAGCTGAATTCGACCGGCGTATGGCCTTCGCCATAGATCCGGCGTTCACCGCTGCGCGTGATGCCTTCGAGGCGCACCAGCACGTCTTTCAGTTCCCGGCCATAGCAGCCCGCATTCGTGCGGGTTGCGCCGCCAAGTGAACCGGGAATGCCGGAGAGGAATTCGAGGCCGGTCATGCCATGCTTGCCAGCGGCCTTGGCGACCGCGAGGTCGAGTGCGCCCGCACCGGCGGTCAATTCCAGCTCGCCGGTCTTCATCACTTCGCCCCAGGCGCGTCCCATCAGGCGGATCACGACGCCCGGGATGCCGCCGTCGCGGACGATCAGGTTCGATCCCACACCCAGCACCGTGATGGGCACCGACGGATCCAGCGCGGCGACGAAGGCGGACAGATCGCCCGCATCTTCC
The DNA here is from genome assembly GCF_016125515.1 of Hyphomonas sp. Taxonomy (GTDB): domain Bacteria; phylum Pseudomonadota; class Alphaproteobacteria; order Caulobacterales; family Hyphomonadaceae; genus Hyphomonas. The sequence goes on along the minus strand of NZ_WGLO01000011.1, from coordinate 67,716 downwards.
GGCAGGAAGAGCACATCTGCCGGTCCGCCGACGCGAAACCATGTGTAAGGCGCCAGCGCTGCGCCGGGGATGAGCTTGCCACGCGGTGTCGGATAGGAGGGGAGGGTCATGCCGCCAGCGGGGTCGCCTGACTGGCCCGCCCTGTCAAGCGCCACTCAGTTCCAGTCGGCCGCGACACGGCTACCGGGATTGCCTGGGGGCGGTCCAGGCGGACGGCGGTCCTCGCCGCGTTCGGGCCGGGGCTCGGGCGCGGACAGGCGGGCCATTTCAATGACGCCATCATTGTCCTGATAGTTGGCAGCCAGCTGCACGATCACGCCTTCGAACTCCTCGAAGGTCACGACCCGGTCCAGGTTGGGGTCAAACCGGACCGGATTGGTCAGCGTATCGTCACGGGTGGGTAGCTTTGCCGCCCAATCCTGTTGCTCGAGCGCGCCAAGCTGGCCGTCGCCGTTCGCGTCAGCATCCAGAAAGGCCGCGCGGGTCCCCGCCGCCAGCTCTTCGGCTGAAATGCGGCCGTCCGAATTGGCGTCGAAGCTGGCAAACAGGCCGCCCCCGGGCACCAGCCGGTCCAGCTTGCGGTGGGCAGCGGCGGTATCAGGCTTCACCAGTCCCTGGCCCGGCAGGCGCACCAGATCATCGGTGCCGTCTTCGGCCTGTGCATTGACGGGGAGCGCTGCAAACAGGGCAGCAGCAGCAAGGATTGGCAGCAAATTGCGACGCATGGAACGGGGACTCCTGAGGCTTGCCAATGGTTACCCTAAGCGGGTGTGGCGCATTTGCAACACTCTGCAGCAGCGCCGGAACCGGGTTGAACACAGCCTCGCAGGCCGAGAATTAACCCTGCCTTAACGGTCGCGACGTCAATCGTTAACCAGTATAAACTTGTCCGAGTCGTGCGCGTGCGGCGCGGGGCGCGGGCATGGAAAGGCGACGGTCCGATGAATCCTGAACAAGTGCCGGTGATCATGGCGGTCGGCACCGCCATGTTGGCGCTCGGAGCGCTGCTCTGGGCTTTGCGGGTTTCGGACGGTGCGCGCGGCGCCGCCAAACGTTACCGGGACCTCGCGGGCGAACGCGAGACCGAGAATGCGGCGCTGAAATCCGTACTCGGGGCCCATCCGGGCGTGATCCTGGTCTGGCAGGGCGAAGCGCTGGAAGTTGAAGGCGACGAAATCACGCCGCCGGACGTCTTCGGATCGTCGGTCGCTTTGGCCGGCCTGCTCAGCTTTACCGATGCGGCCATTTCCGAGAATCCGACCGTTCGTATCGTCGAAGGCATCGCCGATCTGGAGGCGCGCGATTCAGCGGGCCAGGATACGACGCTGCGCATCCGGCTGCGCGAGTTGCGCGAGCAGGGCCATCCGTTCTCGCTGACCATCATCGGGCCGTCCGGCCGCTTCCTCGAGGCCGACGGGCGCACGGCCGGCGCCCGCGCCGTCGTCTGGGTCACCGACTCGACCATCAAGGGACTCGAAGAAAGCTCCGCGCGCGGAAAGTTCGAAGAAGCCCGCCAGGTCATCGCCCGCGACCCGACCGCGTTTCTCGACATGCTGCGCAAGGCGCCGTTCCCTGCCTGGCGCGTGTCGGGCATGGGCCGTCTGCAATGGGCCAACCCGGCCTATCTGGCTGCCGTCGATGTCTCCAGCCTCGACCGCCTGCTGGAAGAGCAGGCGATGCTTGACCAGGCCGTTGCCGAACAGGCCCGCAAGACGATTTCCGACGGGCAGGAGCACGACGAGACACGCCATATCGTCATCAAGAGCGATCGCCGCGCAATGCGTGTGCTGACATTCCCGCTATCGGGCGGGGCAGGGGCGATGGCGTTCGACGTCACCGCGCAGGAGAATGCGCGCGAAGAGCTGAACCGCCACGTCAAAGCCCATGATGAAACGCTGAACCATGTGGCCGATGCAGTTGCGATCTTCAGCGCAGACCGCAAGCTGACCTTCTACAACAAGGCGTTCCGCGACATGTGGGACCTTGAAGAAGCCTTCCTTCTGGACCGCCCGACGCACGGCCAGCTGCTGGACCGCTTGCGCGAGCGCCGCAAGCTGCCGGGCCGGCCGAACTATGCCGAGTGGCGCGCCGAGGAGATATCCTACTATCTCGACCTCGATGGTACCAAGGAAGACAAGTGGCCGCTGCCGGATGGGCGCACGCTTTCAGTGACGCGCCAGCGCCACCCGATGGGCGGCCTGCTTCTTCTGTTCAAGGACATTACAGTCCAGCTCGACCTGCAGACGCGCTTCAATGCGCTGATCAAGACGCAGCGTTCGACGCTCGACAACCTGCACGAAGCTGTGGCCGTGTTCGGCAGCGATGGCCGGCTGCGCCTGCACAACCGCGCCTTCGAGCGCGTTTGGGACATTCCGCCGGATGTCCTGAAGGACACGCCGGACTATGACGATGTCGTCAAGGCCTGTGTTCCGCTGTTCCACGATGCGGAAATCTGGGAAGCGATGAAGGTGCACATCACGGATCCGTCGGCACCGGCGCGTCAGGCCACGACGGGCGAGATGCGCCGCTCCGATGGTTCGCTACTGACCTACATCACCAACCCGCTGCCGGATGGCAACACGCTGATCGCCTTTGCCGATGTCACCGCAACGCGGCGCGTGGAGTCGGCCTTGCGCGACCGCGCCGAAGCGTTCGAGGCGGCCGACCGGCTGAAGACCGAGTTCGTGCGCAATGTCAGCTATCAGCTGCGTTCGCCGCTGACGACGATCTTCGGCTATGCCGAGCTTCTTGAAACGCAGCGCAACGGATCGCTTACCGAGCGCCAGGCCGATCACGTCCGCGCAATTCTGTCGGCGTCCGATCACCTCAACAAGCTCATCGAGAACATTCTCGACCTCGCCCTCATCGAGGCAGGACGGATGGATCTCGATCTCGATACGGTCAATCTGGATGACCTCATCACCGAAGGCATCGAGATGGTCGTCTCCAAGGCCGAGGATACCGAAGTGTCCGTGCGGTCGGAGATCCATGGCAAGCTGGGCACGATCCGTGCCGACGCGCGCCGGATCAAACAGGTGCTGTTCAATCTCGTGTCCAACTCGCTGCGCTTCACTGAAGCGGGCGGCGAAGTTGTCGTGTCGGCCCAGCGTGTGGGCGACATGGTAACCCTCAGTGTACGGGACAATGGTGTCGGCCTCGAAGCCGACAAGCGGGCCACGAGCTTCGACAGTTTCGTCTCCGGCGATCAGCGCGGCGCCGGTCTCGGCCTGGCGCTGGTGAAACATTTCATCCACCTGCACGGCGGCACGGTCGGCATGAAGCCGGTCGATGGCGGCGGGCTCGAGGTGACCTGCTGGCTGCCGGCTCAGGTGCCCGCCACGTTGTCACACAGCGCCCACCACCCTGAAGGCGCCTCGCTCTAGGAGCAGCGTGCGGATCAGACCCGGTCGGGCGCACGGAACACATCCTCGTCCAGCTCGCCTTCCCATTTCGCAACGGCCGTAGCGACCGCGAGGTCGCCGGTGACGTTTGTCACCGTGCGCATCATGTCCAGGATCCGGTCGAACGGGAAAAGCAGGGCGATGATCAGCACGGTCTGTTCGGGCGTCGCGCCCACGATGCCGAGCGTGGTGGTCGCGAGCAGCAAGCTCACTGACGGCACGCCCGCCGTGCCGATCGAGACCAGCGTCGCCATAAGGATGATCGTCACATACATGCTCGCTGTGACCGGTATGCCGAGGGCCTGAACCGCGAACAGGGCGATGAGGCCTTGATAGAGCGCCGTGCCGTCCATGTTGATCGTCGCGCCGAGCGGCAGCACGGACGACGCGACTGGCTTGCCGATGCCGAGGTTCTTGGTGGCGCAGGAGATCGTCATCGGCAGTGTGGCGTTCGATGAGGAGGTTGAAAAGGCCAGCGCCTGCGCATCCACCGCGCCCCGGAAGAAGGGCAGGACCGGCAGCCGGATGATGCCCTTGATGATGAGACCGTAGGTGATCAACATGTGCAAAGCGCAGGCGATGTAGAGCGACGCTGTCATCTTGCCGAGCACGGTCAGCACGCCGAGACCATACTGGCCGAGCACCCAGGCCATGAGCGCGAACACGCCGATGGGCGCCGTTTCCATGACGATCAGCGTCATCTTCATGACCGCCTCGGAGGCGCTGTTGAAGATGTTCTCCAGCGGTTTGCCCACTTCGCCGGACAAAAGGATGCCGATGCCGAGCAGGATGGCGAAGAAGATGATCTGCAACACATCGCCCTTGGCGAGCGCTGCGACCGGGTTGTCGGGAATGATCGAGAGCAGCGTGCGCATGAGCTGTTCGCCAACGCTGCCGGCCGGCGGATTGGCGGCCAGCTTGGCGCGCGTCGATTCAAGGTCTGCCGGGCTGGCCATTGTCGTGTCGAAGCCGGCGCCCGGTTGGATCAACGTGCCGATCAGAAGGCCGAAGCTGATCGCGATCACTGTCGTGCCCATGTACATAGCGAGCGCCCGGCCGCCGAGGCTGCCGAGCTTCTTGGGATCGCCCATGGCGAGCACGCCGGAGACCAGCGTGGTGAAGATCAGCGGCACCACGAGCATCTTGATGAGGCTGATGAAGGCATCGCCGATCGGCTTGGCCCAAGCATTGACGTTGGCCGCGGCGGCGTCTGTGCCGAGCGTTTGGCGAAGCACCAGGCCCAGCGCGGCGCCCAGCACCAGGCCCATCAGCACCCGCTTCCACAAGTCGATCCCGAACCAGAACTTCATCCATCACTCCCGCAGATTAGAGGCGCGAACCGTAGGGGGGTGATCGGCTCAAGGCAACCTTGGGCGGGGCGATCCTTGCCAGCCGGGTCCGAGGCGCCCTATGCCAGCGTCGATGATATCTGCGTCCGCACCCCTTCCGATTGACGATGTCCTGCCGGCGATCCTCGACGCGCTGGGCGCCGGCAACCGGCTCGTGCTGGCGGCGCCGCCGGGGGCGGGCAAGACCACCCGGGTGCCCCTTGCGCTGGCCGGCCTGCTCGGCGGGAAGGGGGTGATTGCCGGGCGTATCCTGATGCTCGAGCCGCGCCGGATCGCGGCCCGGATGGCGGCAGAGCGGATGGCGTCGGGCCTCGGCGAGCGGCTCGGCCAGACGGTGGGCTTGACGACGCGGGTAGACCGCAAGGTCTCGGCGGCCACGCGTATCGAGGTGATCACGGACGGCCTGTTCACGCGGCGCATACTCAACGACCCCGAACTGAAGGACGTCGGCGCAGTCCTGTTCGACGAGTTCCACGAACGGCGTCTCAATTCCGAGCTGGGGTTGGCCCTGGCGCTCGACGCTCAGGGCGCCTTGCGGGAGGATCTCCGCCTGCTGATCATGTCGGCAACGCTGGATACGGGCGCGGTGGCCCGTGTCATCGGCGCGCCGGTCATCGAAAGCGAAGGCCGGCAGTTTCCGGTCGAAACGCGCTATCTCGGACGCTCCGGTGATCGGATCGAAGACCGGATGCCGAAAGCCATCCGTCAGGCGTTGCGTGAGCAGGAAGGGTCCATCCTTGCTTTCCTTCCCGGTGCGCGGGAGATCCACCGTACGGCCGATGCTCTATCTGATCTCGGGCCGGATGTACTGGTCGCGCCGCTGTTCGGCGCCTTGTCGCCGGCCGAGCAGGATGCAGCCGTTTCGCCCGCACCGGCCGGCAAGCGCAAGGTCGTGCTGGCCACCGATCTGGCGGAAAGCGCGCTCACTATCGAAGGCGTGCGGATCGTCATCGACTCCGGTCTTGCGCGGGTCGCGGAAGAGGACGCAGGCGGCCTTGGCACACGTCTCAGCACGGTGCGGGCCTCGCGCGCCTCGGTCGATCAGCGACGCGGCCGGGCGGGGCGAACCGCGCCGGGGATCTGTTACCGCTTGTGGGATGAAGAGGCCACGCGCGGCCTAAATGCCGCGCCCGTGCCGGAGATCCTCGCTACCGATCTTTCAGGCCTTGTTCTGGCGCTTGCAGAATGGGGGGAACGCGATCCGTCGAAACTCGTCTGGCTCGATGCGCCGCCACCCGGAAAATACCGCGCCGCTGAAGCCCAGCTTCTGACACTTGGCGCGTTGGACGCAGCCGGCGCTTTGACGCCGAAGGGGCGCGAGATGGCGCGCCTGCCGATGGCGCCGCGCCTTGCGGCGCTGATCGCGTCCGCGCCGGGCGCGCCGGAGAAGGCGCTGGCCGCAGAAGTGGCGGCGCTGGCGGGCGAGCGCGGGATTGGCGGCGATTCCAGCGATTTGCGGGACCGGTTGCAACGGTTTCGTGCCGATAACGGCCCGCGTGCCCGCAGCCTGAAGGCGCAGGCCGCCAGTTGGGGCGGCGGTGCCAGGCCGGGCGGTGACCTCGCGCGCCTGCTCGCATCCGCCTGGCCGGATCAGGTCGCGCGCCGCCGGCCGGGATCGGACGGAGCGTACCTGATGGCGACCGGACGTGCGGCAACCCTTCCGGGAACGGATGGTCTGGCAAAGTCCGAATGGCTCGTGATTGCCGATCTCGGGGGCGCTTCACGGGAACCGCGCATTTCTCTGGCGCTGCCGGTCTCGGAGGCGGAGGCACTGGCGAGCCAGAACGTGGTCACAGAAGATCGCGCGGCTTTTGATCCCAAGACCGGCAAGTTCACGGCGCGGCGGGTGAAGGCGCTTGGCGCTATCGTGCTTTCGGAATCGCCGCTTCCGAAACCTTCGGCCCAGGCTGCGGCCGATGCCATGCTGGCCGGCGTGGAGACGGGCGGCTTCGCTGCCCTCGGCGCGGCCGACGCCGTGGAGGAAACACTCGGCCGCCTGCGCGTGCTAGCGGCGGCCGGCCTCATCGAAGCGCCTGTGAAGGATGCCGCGCCGCTGATCGCGTCCGCTGCTGATTGGTTATTGCCGATGTTGCGGCGGAAGGGCGCGTCAGTTCCGTCGCCGCAGGAGGTGCGCGATGCGCTGATCCAGTCCTTCGACTGGCCGGCGCAGGAAGCGCTGCGCCAGCATGCGCCGCTTCACCTCGACCTGCCCTCCGGCCAGACAGCGCGCGTCGACTGGCTCGATCCGCGAGCCCCGCTGGTTTCAGCGCGGGCACAGGCCTTCTACGGGCTGACCGAACATCCGAAAATCGCGGCGGGGCGCGTGCCGGTGACTGTGGAACTGCTCTCGCCGGGCATGAAGCCGGCCGCGACCACGCAAGACCTCGCCCGCTTCTGGGGTGCCGGCTACAAGGACATGGCCAAGGACATGCGCGGTCGGTATCCCAAACATGACTGGCCGGACGACCCCGCCAATGCGCGCGCCCATGAAGGCCGCACGAAGAAACGCCTGACATGATCCGAGGCAAAGGATGGCTAAGATGATCCGCAACCCGGTCTGGCAAGGCGCGCTTCTGGGACTTGGCCTGATCGTATCGGCCTGTGTCTCTGCGCCGGCCGCGCCAATCAAAGCGTCGCCACCTGAAGGCGTACGCCTCGGCGTTCACATCACCACGCTTGACGGTGAAATTGTCTTCTCTGATCGCGCAGCCGAGCGGTTCATGCCCGCGTCGAACACCAAACTGTTCACGGCGGCCGCGATGTTTCGCTACGTTCCCGGCCTTGAGCAGTCCGATCCGGCGCTCGGCACGTCCTTGCAACGTCTCAAAGGGGAGGGCGATGCGCCGCCATCGCTGGTGTTGGTGGGCGCCGGTGACCCCGCCCTGCGCGATGGGGCGGATTGCGAAACCAATTGTCTCCATGAACTGGCGGACGCCGTGGTCGCGCAGGGCATCACCCGCATCGCCGATCTTTATGCGGACGATGCGGCCTTCCCGCATGAGCCCTGGGGCATGGGCTGGAGCTGGAACAACCTGCCTTTCTATTTCGGTGCTCCGGTGTCTGCGCTGACGGTCAATGGCAACGCGGCTGCGCTGGTAGTTCGCCCCGGACCGGAAGAGGGTGAGCCGATCCTTGCAGTCTGGGCTGAAGGCGACGATCTGTTGGACGTCGTGAACGACGCCGTGACAGGGCCGCCGGGCAGCGAGCAGACCCTGAGCGTCCTGCGCCTGCCCGGAACGCGAACGGTGCGCCTGTCTGGAAACCTTGCAGTCGATGCCGCGGGCCGGAACTTCTTCCTGAGCGTGGAAGATCCTGCAGCCAGCGCCGCAGAACGCTTCGCCCGCCTTCTGGCTGCACGCGGCGTCGTTGTCGAAGGTGTAATCAAGGTCCGGGCACGGAGCGATGCGCCGATGGTCGGCATCGAGATCGCCCGCCTGACGCCGCCACCCCTGATCGATGGCGTCGCCTATCTGATGAAGGACAGCGACAACCTCTACGCCGAGACCCTGCTGCGTCTTCTGGCGCGGACGATGGGCGGTGACGGGGCCGAAGACGGGCTGGACGCGGTCCATGCGATGCTCGACCCGTTGGGAATCGGACGGGCCGAAGTCGAACTTTTCGACGGCTCAGGCCTCTCGCCCTACAACCGCATCACCCCGGCCGCGACCGTGACGTTTCTCCGCTGGACGGCCAACCAACCCTGGGCCGACATGTTCCGCGCCACCTTGCCGGTGGGCGGCCGCGACGGTTCGCTCAAACGTCGGTTTCGTGGCACGCCGCTTGAAGGCCGCATCTTTGCCAAGACCGGCGCGGTGCAGGGCGTCAATGCGCTATCCGGGTTCATGGAAGCGTCGAGCGGACAGACACTCGTCTTCTCCGTGATCGCCAATGAGCGCCCGGCAGATGCAGACTCGGTCATCCCTGTCATCGACAGGTTGCTTCTGGATATTGCCGCCGCGAATTGAGGCGCGTTCAGTTCGGACGACGATCCTGACCCCAATCCATGCCCATGGATTTCTTCATCCAGTCGGCAAACGTTGCTGGTTTTTCGAGGGCTTTCGCATCCAGCGAACCGAACGAAACCAGCGTGCCGTCAACGCCTTCGAGACGCACGCCTCTGATCCGCTGTCCGTTGTGGGAATAGTCATAGCTGCCATAGCCGGGATCGAGGATCAGCATCACCTGCTGTCCGCCCCGGCCTTCGGCATCGCGCCCGAACACGAGACCGTAGACCTTCTCGCGCCCGAACAGGCCGTGGCTGGATGCCTGGCGTTTGCCGTCGAGCAGGACCTCGTCCCAGAGCAGGTTGCGGCGCCATTGCAGCACATGCATGCGGTCTTCGGAGACAATCTTGATGTCGATCTCGTGAAGGGCAACGCGGACAAGCTCGGCGCGCATGACAGGCTCCCGTGAAAATTGATTTTATCGTTTCTCAATATATCGACCGTCCGGATGCGTCAATGCTGTTCAGAACGGCACCGGCGCTTCGAGCGATACAGTCTGCCCGGTCGCCGGATGCGTGAAGCGCAAGGAGACTGCATGCAGGGCGAGGCGCGGCGCGGCGGCGCGGGCTTTGTCGTGCGCATAGAATTCGTCGCCGAGGATCGGATGGCCGATCTCGGCAAGGTGAACCCGCAGCTGGTGCGACCGGCCGGTCAGCGGCGTCAGCGCCAGCCGGGCGATGCCGGCTTGCGCGCGCAGCGTCTCGTAGCGGGTCGTGCTGGGTTTGCCGACCTCCCAGTCGACCTTCTGCAAGGGCCGGCGCGGCCAGTCGGTGATCAGCGGCAGGCTGATCTCGCCCGAAGCCGGGTTCGGCACACCCCAGACGTCTGCGATGTAACGCTTCGCCATTTCGCCCCGTGCAAACAAGCCGGACAGCGCGCGTTGCATCTCCTTGTTGCGGGCGAACAGCAACAAGCCGCTGGTGGCCATGTCGAGCCGGTGCACTGTCAGCGCGTCCGGAAAGTCGGCCTGCACGCGGGAGAGGGCGCAGTCGGCCTTGTCCTCGCCTCGTCCGGGTACGGAGAGAAGGCCCGAGGGCTTGTCGATAGCCAGAAGCGTCTCATCGGCGAAGACAATTCCCGGCCGCGTGGGCGGCGGTATATAAGCCGTCATGCCGGCAATCCGGGAAGGGCCAACCGGAAAGCGGTTCCGGCATCGCTGGTTTCCTGCAAGGTGAGTTCCCCGCCCAGCGCGCCTGCCAGTTCGTGGGCGATTACCAGGCCGAGCCCCGTACCATTGGTTCGGGAGGATCCTGCAAACGCCCGGAAAAGGTTCGCCTGCGCCTTTTCGGGCAGGCCGGGCCCATTGTCGCGGAAGATCAGCGCGCCGCCTTCGATGGAAATGCGCACGCACGCGGCTGGCGTACCAGCCTGCGTCATGGCGTCGGCCGCATTGCGCAGGAGGTTCGACGCGATCCGGTGCAGGTGGTCCGGATCGGTCTGCAGGATCAGGTCTGGCGGAATGTCGGCGTCCACGCGAACCCCGTCGCCATTGAGGGCTTCGTCTGCCGCTTCAATCAGGACCGTCCGCAAGCTGACGGGCTGTAAACGCGGCGGGCGGGGCGCTGCCTTGCCATAGTCCAGTGTGGCGGTTGCCAGCTCGATGGCGCGCTCCAGCGCCCGTTCCAGACGCGGCGCGGCGCGCATCACACGCGGGTCCTCGGATTTCGACAGGACGTCCGAGACCAGCTGCGCCGAAGCGAGTGAATTGCGCAGGTCGTGGTTGATCTTGGCGACTGCGCTGCCAAGATCGGCAAGGTGGGCACGTTGCCGGAAGGCGTCGGCCACGGCCTCTTCCATACCTGACAAGGCATTCTGTGCACGGCCGATCTCGTCACGCCGCGCCGTGGGAGACAGCCGCCGCGACCAGCTGCCCGGATCCCTGCTGAACTGCTCGACGCTTATCGTCACGCGCTTCATCGGCCGCACGACCAAGGCGTCGAGGACGGCGTAGATAAGGACGGCGGCCACCAGCGCAATGATCAGCGACAGGCCGGCGATCCGCCAGGCGAAGGATACCAGGGTGGCCTTCAGGGGAGCCTGTGGCAGGACGATTTCCAGAACACGGCCGGCCTCTGCCCCATCGGCGGTAAGGATCAGGATCTGGTCCTTCGGCGCGAAATATTCCGTGAGCGCGGCGGCAGATCGCCCCGCCATCGTGGAGCTGCGCAGGTCGACCGGCCGGGTCGGTCCTTCAATCACTGTCTTGGGGGCGAGCAGCTGGAAGCGCATGTCGTCTTCGATTTCGGCAACCGCCAGCACTTCGGCTTTCATCAGGAGGCTTTCGGCCAGCTCGTCCGACACTTCCCGCATCGGGGCGGCCTCCAGCGCCAGGGACGCGATGCGGGCCGCTGAGACCCGTTCGTTCAGCCATTGCGTGCGCACGCCGCTGACCGAAGGGATGAAGATCAGGAATTCGGTGAACAGGATGGCGCCGAGCGTCAGGGCGAACAGGCGCGCAGCCAGGCTGTCCGTCAGGCGCCTCAAGCCCGGCGGCGGCGTCGGTTCAGGGGCAGGCACAGGCGGGCTCACCCGCTGACGCTTAAGCGAAATCTGCCGGAAGGGGAACGGGGGTCCCGTTGCCTCTCAGGGAATGCGCTGCAACAAGCCGACCAGCGTCCGCGCGGGTTTGCCGAACACGCTGGGCGTGAAATGCGCAGACGCTGCCCGTTTCACCACCTCGGCGCGCGTCGGATAAGGCGAGATGAAGTTCGTCAGCGCGGTCAGTTTCAGGCCATTCGACATGGCGAGCGAGACGACCTGCAGGATATCGCCCGCACCGTCGCCTGCAATCGAGGCACCGATCAGCTTGCCTTTGCGCAGAACCAGCTTGGCTTCGCCCAAAGTCTTGCCCTCTGCAATCGCGCGGTCGTTGTCGTGGAACGGGAAGGCGGACGTCGTCACCGCATCCCCGAATTGCTTGCGCGCTTCCGCTTCGGTCAAGCCGATCTGCGCGATTTCCGGCGACGTGTAAGTCACCGCCGGCACGGGCAGGCTCGCCGCGGTGCTGCCTTGCTTGAAGAACGCGCGGCGGATGAACACCGAGGCATGCCAGCCTGCGACATGGGTGAACTGTTCACGCCCGGCAGAGTCGCCCAGCGCCCAGACGCGCGGATTGCTTTTCGAACGGAGCGTGTCGCCGACCGTCACGCCCGTCGCAGTGTGGTCGACCCCGCCTTTGCCGAGGTCGAGCCCGTCCAGAACCGCGCGGCGGCCAAGTGCGACCAGTAGATGGCTTCCCTGAATGGCGGTTTCGCCGCTCGGCCCTACGGCGTGAACCGTGACATTGCCCGGCCCGCCCGAAACACGGGCCGCCTTGTGGCCTTCTAGGATCGTGACGCCTTCCTTGCGGATCGCATCCACCGCAAGGGCTGCATGGGATTCGTCTGCGCGGGCGAGCGCGCGGCCCATCTCGAGCACGGTGACCTTCCCGCCAAGGCGGCAGAAGGCTTGCGCCAGCTCCATGCCGATCGGACCGCCGCCAAGGACGGTCAGGTGCTCGGGAAATTCCGGCATCGAGAAGATCGTCTCGTTGGTGAGGTAGGGCACATCGGCGAGGCCCGGGATCGGCGGAATGACCGCCTGGCTTCCGGTTGCCACGATGATCCGCCGCGCCTTCACGCGCACACTGTTGGACACGACGGTATCCTTGTCGGCGAAGCGGGCGGCTTCGCGGATGACGGTGCAGCCCAACCCCTCGAACCGCTCCTGGCTGTCGACCGGTGCAATCGTCTCGATCACGCCGGCAACATAGGCCTTCACCTTGTTCCAGTCGGCGCGGGCAGGCGGTGCATCGACGCCGTACCTCGCCGCTTCTCTCGGCGCATGCGCCGCCTTGGCAGCAGACAGCAGCGCCTTTGAAGGCACGCAGCCATAGTTGAGGCAGTCGCCGCCCATCTTGTGCTTTTCAAACAAGACGACCTTGAGGCCCAGCATCGCCGCGCCGGCCGCCGCCGAGAGGCCGCCGGAACCCGCGCCGATGACGCAGAGGTCCGCCTTGAGGGTTTTCACGTCAGCCATCAGGCAGGCACCTTTTTCGGGAACAGTTTCTTGTAGGCGACTGGCAGCAAGGAGACGACGCCCAGTGCGGCAAAGGCCGGGATGAGGTTGCGCGCCACGCTGGCAAGGTCGGGATCACCCCCGGCCGCGAACGTCGCGCTCAGCCCAGCGCCGATCCAGGTATAGGCCAGCACGCCCGGCACGATGCCGAGCGCCGTGGTGATCACATAGTCCCGGAATTTGGCGCCGAAGATCGCAGGCGCGATATTGGCGACCGGAAAGGGAACGACCGGCAGGAAGCGCAGCGCGAACATGTAGGAGACCGCGTCCTCCTGGAACCCTTTCTCCATCTTCTGCACGAAGGGGCCGGCGCGTTCGCGCAATGCGGCGCCTACGGAGGATTTTGCAGCCAGGAACAGCGCGCTCGCGCCCAGCGTGGCGCCGGCAATTGTGGCCGGCGTGCCGCCCCAGAGCCCGAACAGGAACCCGCCCGAAATGGTGATCCACAATGCGCCCGGCAGCATCAGCATCGTGGCGGCGGCATAGATGGCGATATAGGCGGCGACGGCGAGCACAAGGTGATCCGAAACGAAGGCTTGCAGGACGCCGCGCTGTTCGCGCAGGGTCTCCAGCGAGAGATAGTTTTGCACGCCGCCGGCCCAGGCCGCCGCCAGCGCGACGATTATGAGGGCAAGCGGCCAGAGGCGGCGCCAGAGCGGGGCGGGGGTGTCGGCCATCGTCTCAGCCCTTCTTCAGCTTCGCCGCATCGTTCAGCGACCAGTCATACCGGTAGCGCACGATTTTCGGGTTGGCGCGGATTTTCTCGGCGAGTTCCGGTTCTGCATATTTCAGGAGATGCGCAATCACGGCGTCTTTGGATCCGCCGAAATCGGCCTGGAACCAGTCATAGATGGAGGACAGGACAAGCCCTTTCGACGTCACCGTCACGCCGCGGGCCTGACTGATGTAAGCGCGTGCGGCTGCGGCGAGGTCCTTGTCCAGCGTGGCGGCCTCCCAGGCCCTGGGGGGCAGGTTCGGGCAGGAATAGGAGGCGCAGTTGATCGAATAGTGCACTTGCGGCGTGCCCCAGGTCTTGCGCAGGATCTTGTGCTCGATGTCATCCAGCGAGACCAATTGGCCGCCCGCGTCCACCTTCACATCCTTCCACGGGCCGCCGGTGAAATAACCGTCCTTGATCGATTTGACCGGATAACGCTCGACGATGTAGCGGACGGTCACCGCGTTGTAGAGGTTCGCCCAGGTCGCAAAATTGGCGTCGGTCTTCGCCGAAAGGTCCATCGCCGCGAAACGGGCGATGTAGGCGTCCAGGGCGGCCCGGTCCTTTTCGGATGCGGCGAGGCGGCCATAATCAAACCGCGTGATGCCGTCGCTGCCCATTTTGACATAGGCTTTCAGGAGACGGGTCCAGTCGGCATGTTTGGCGGGCACGGTTGTCTCCTGTCGGGGTGTCTGCGCTGTATCGGCCGATCCGGGGGCCGGGAAAAGGCTGCCCGCAAGGGTAACAAGGCATAGGGCGGCCAGGCGCATGGGAAACTCCGTTGATCGGTTCAGAGCCCCCATATAGATCAAAGCGCCGGCATGCATCTCACGAGGCGGTGAGGCCGGCCTGCGCGCGACGCGCATTTTTGCATCTCGCCCGGCTTGACCGCGCCGCCGCCCGCCTGTATCAGCCGCGCTTCCCAGTTTCCAAGCCCAGAGCAGTCCCATGAAACGCACTTTCCAGCCGAGCAACCTCCGCCGCAAGCGCACCCATGGCTTCCGCCTGCGTATGGCCACCAAGAATGGCCGCAAGGTGCTCGCGCGCCGCCGCGCCAAGGGCCGCAAGACCCTTTCGGCCTGATTCTCCCTTTTCGGGCGCTTCGGGCCCGGTAAACCGGGAGGCCGAAGATGCCCGGCCCCGAAAATCCTATCCTTCCCGAAACGCGCCGCCTCAAGAAGCGGCGCGAATTCACATTTGCACGTGACGGCGTCACCGAACGACGAAAATCGGTGGTCATCCAGGCCCGCGCCCGGGCGGGTGACGAGCCCGGAACCCATGTGGGCGAGGGCTTTACGGCGACAAAGAAGATCGGCGGCGCCGTGCAGCGCAACCGCGCGAAACGCCGCCTCCGCGAGGCGTCCCGGCGCCTTCTGGCCCGGTATGGCCGCCCGGGCTGGGATTATGTGTTCATCGCCCGGGAGGCGACACTCGAAGTGGGCTGGTCCCGATTGCTTGACGATATGGAAAGCGCGCTGATAAGCCTCGCGCGCATTTGATGCCCCTTGCGCCGCTTCCTGGCGCCCAGCCTACAATCTTGCGGAACGCTCCCGATGGAAAAAGAAGATCAGCGCAATTTCCTGCTCGCCATGGTGGCGATGATCGCGTTCGTCTTCCTGTACCAGACATTCGTGATGGAGCCGGCGCAGAAGCGCTATCAGGCCCAGCAGGCCATCGTCGCTGCGCAGGAGCAGACCGCGACGGTCGACACCGCCGCCGCCGAAGCGGCAGGTCCGAAGCCTTTGCCCGAGGCGCTTGCCGCCTCGCCGCGCGTGCCGATCGATGCTGCGTCGCTTGACGGCTCGCTCCGCCTCGCCGGCGCCCGCCTCGATGACCTGCAGCTCAAGAAATACTTCCTGACCGTCGATGACGAGGAAGAGATCCGCCTGCTTCGCCCTGAAGAAACCGAGTTCGGCTATTTCACCACGTACTACTGGGCGGACGGCAATACGCTCGTCGCGGGCCGCAATTCGGCCTGGACCCAGGTGGGGGAGGGCACGCTGACGGCCACGACGCCTGTCACGCTCCGTCTGGAAACCGAAGGCGTCACCATCGACCGGATTGTCTCGGTCGACGAGAACTACCTCTTCACCTTCACTGACACGGTGACCAACACGTCCGGCGCCGCCAAGACGCTCCGCCCCATTGGCTCGATCGAGCGCGAGGGTGACTGGCAGAGCTTTCTGAAGGCGACCGACCCGGCCTCTGCAGCCTCCAGCGGACTTGCCCATATGGGCCTGATGGGGGTCACCGAGGAAACCCTCCGCCTGCAGAAGTACAAGCCGCTGATGGCTTCGAAGAAAGCCAAGGGCGAAGCGGCCGATGGTGTTTTCCCGTCCACGAAAGGTGGTTGGTGGGGCCTCACCGACATGTACTGGATGAGCGCGCTCGTCCCGGACCAGGCGACGCCGTTCGCCGCTTCCGTCAACCGCGCCAGCCTCGCGCGCGGCGGCCCGCTCGAAGTGCGCACCGAGGGCGCCGATGTCAGCCTCGCGCCGGGCGCGAGCGTGACCGTCCAGAACCGCATCTTCGCCGGCGCCAAGAAGTTCGAAGTCCTGCGCGACTACGAGAACAATCAGGACATCCCCATGATGATCGACGCGATCGACTGGGGCTGGGCCTACTTCCTGACCAAGCCGTTCTTTTACATCCTGCATTGGCTGCACGGCCATGTCGGTTCTTTCGGCTGGGCGATCCTGGCCTTCACCGTCCTGATCAAGCTGCCGCTGGTGCCGCTCTACAATGCCAGCTTCAAGTCGATGGCGAAGCTCAAGAAGCTTCAGGAGCCGATGAAAGAGATCAACGAGCGCTTCGCCTCTGATCCCCAGCGCAAGCAGCAGGAGATCATGAAGCTCTACAAGCAGGAAGGTGCGAACCCCATCGGCGGCTGCCTGCCGATCCTCGTCACCATTCCGATCTTCTACGCGCTCTACAAGACGCTCTATGTGACGCTCGACATGCGCCACGAGCCCTTCTGGTACATGAAGGACCTGTCGGCGCCCGATCCGACCGCCATCGGCAACCTGTTCGGCCTGCTGCCTTGGGCGGCGGCCGACATCAAAGCCGTTCCGATCATCGGCGTGATCATAGGGATCGGCATCCTGCCGCTTCTGTATGGTGGCACCATGGCGGTCCTGCAGTCGCTTTCGCCGCCGCCGCCGGACAAGATGCAGGCGCGCATCATCATGGCGATGCCGCTGGTATTCATGTTCGTGTTCGGAGGATTTGCCGCTGGTCTGGTTCTGTACTGGGTCTGGTCGAACGTTCTCACCTTCATCCAGCAGTACACCATCATGCGCCTCAATGGCGCCGAGACCGAGGTCGGCAAGTTCGTGTCGGGCCTGCTCGGCCGACGCAAGGCACCGGCGGAATAATTGGACGCGCCCTCATACCCCGATGATCAGATCGAAGCCGGCCGGCTGCTCTTCAGCGGCCCGGCCGAATTCGTCATGGGCGTCGTGGACCTCAAGGGCCTTCCTGTCGCCGACCGCGTCGAAGTCTGCTTTGCCGGCCGTTCGAATGTCGGCAAGTCCAGCCTGATCAATGCCCTGACCGGCCACGCCAAACTCGCCCGCTCTTCGGCCGAGCCCGGGCGCACGCGTGAGCTGAACTATTTCGATATCGGAGGCGGCCAGCTCTACCTCGTCGACCTTCCGGGCTTTGGCTATGCGCAGGTTTCGAAAACGCAGGTCGCCGCCTGGACCAAGCTGATCAAGTCCTACCTGCGCGGCCGGCCCAGCCTGCGCCGCGTGTTCCTTCTGGTCGACGCGCGCCGGGGCCTGATGGACACCGATCACGAGATCATGGACCTGCTGGACGGCGCAGCGGTCACCTACCAGATCGTCCTGACCAAGGTCGACAAGGTTCCAAAGGCGGAAGTCGAAAAGACCGCCGCCGATGTGGCCGCCAAGCTTCGCAAGCGCGGCGCAGCCCATCCGGTCGTGATGCAGACCTCGTCCGAAAAGGGCTGGGGCATCGCCGATCTGCGCGCCGAGATTGTCGCCTTTCTCTGATCCCCCCGTCCGGGCTTAATCCTTGCCCGGACGATAGCGGCGTTTGGCATCCGCTTCGACTTCCGCCTTGATCAGCAGGGCCGTGCGCCATTCTTCCTTTGCGAACAGCGGCGCCTGATCTGCATAGTGCGGCGAGGTCTCATCCAGCGTGGCGCTGCCGAACGGGCTGATCACCTGTGCGGTCTGCCGGCCTTCCGGATCCCATTCCACCAGCGCAATCCAGGTGTCGCCGGCCGACATGTGCAGTTCGCCGTCGTCTCCGATTTCCTTCGGATACACGGCCCGCAAAGTATCGGGCGCGCCGCTGATCGGCAGGTTGACGGTTCCGCGCAAGAGCCGGTTCACCTCGCCCCATTCCGGATCGATACGCCCGTGGTGCAACTTCAGCCAGGCGACGGCCTCGCGGAACGCCGTCTCCGGCGCGGGGGCCTTGAGACGGGTGTACTTCTCGGTAATGGTCCGGCTGGTAGTCAGGCTGCCGAGCGCTGCGGTGCGGCTCGCGGCATCGGTACCGTAATCCCAACTCGCGAGCAGCTCGGCCGCCTCGGCCATCTCCGGCTCAGCCGACCAATCCTTGG
Organism: Hyphomonas sp.; assembly: GCF_016125515.1. Lineage (GTDB taxonomy): Bacteria > Pseudomonadota > Alphaproteobacteria > Caulobacterales > Hyphomonadaceae > Hyphomonas. Next base: position 49,597 of record NZ_WGLO01000011.1, on the reverse strand, counting down.
CCAGCACCGCCTTCACGACCTCGTCTGCCTCGGAGCCTTGCGCGTATTTGTTGTCGAACTTGATCGCCAGGAGGCGCGACCGGTCGATAGGGTCCCTGTCGCCCGTCAGTTCGATCGTGCGGAGCGAGCGGTTGGACTGGTTCGTCTGCAGCCCCATCGATTGCGGAAAGTCCTCCGGTTTCAAATTGTCCGGTCCGTCCGTTGCGGAATAGGGGGCGTTGTTGGAATTGAAGATGAATCCGGAGGCCGGATTGACCAGTTTGGGTACGTCCTTCCAAGGATGATAGCCCTGCCAGACGAGATCCGATCGGTCGCCCGGCAGGTCACCTGACCAGTCCCACGCATCATTGCGGTTCGGGTATTGGGCATTGTGGATGAACGCGATGTTGCCCGCCTTGTCGCCATAGATGTAATTGATCGAGGGCAGGGCGTTCATCGCCATCGCCCCCATGAACTGGTCGAGGTCCTCGGACTTGTTCAGCCGGTAATACTGTTCCAGCTGGCGGATCTCGCCCATTCCGGCAAAGCGGATGGCATAGGTGCCAGTCGGCCCTTCGATCACCGGTCCGTGGACGGACCGCTTCACAGGCCGGGTCGCCGGAAAGGCAAACGGGCCTGCCAGTTTCACATTGATGTGCGCCGTCGTCACGTCAAAGTCCGCCCAGGCGCCGTCCAACCAGTACTGGTTCTTGTTGTCCGGGTTGATTGTCAGAACATATATGTCGACCAGGTCCTGCGCGCTGACCGTGTTGGCCCAGCCGAGATGCTTGTTGAACCCGTGCAGGATGACCGGCGTACCGGGGAAAAGCCCGCCCGTGATGTCGAGGCCCTCGCCGGAGGTCACCTGCGCTTCATACCAGGCGACGGGCCCGGTCAGCGGCTGGTGGGAATTGATCAAAAGGCGCGTGAACCCGTCGCCGGACCGGGCGGGGGCAACGGCAAACGCATTCGAGCCGAGTTCGCTCGCGGGGCGCGGTCCCAACAGGTACGCCTTCTTGGGTCCGGCCGGGTCGAGCGCGATGGACTGGGTATAGTCCGCGCCGAACAATTTCAGCAGCGTATCGTCGAGCCCGTAGAAGAACGGGGTCTTGAACATGAACCCTGCCACCACGTCTTCCGGTGTGAACGGAGCAAGTCCTGCCCAGGTCTCTTCGGGATGTTCGGAAGCGTAGAGGTTCAGGCCGGCGACATAGCCCTCGGCCATGGCCTTCACATCGGCGGGCACGTCGGCGTCGTAGCGTTCCTCGATCGTGCCCCAAACGCGCAGCAGCGAGGCGATGTAGTCGATCGCGGCGGCATCCTTGCCGCGATAGCGCGCCAGCACGCCGCGCGCCGCTGCGACGGTCTCCTGGATGGTCTCAAAATCATCCTCCGCATGCGCATAGGCGAGGCCGAAGGCGGTGTCCGCATCCCGCGCGCCGTAGACATGCGGCACGCCGAAGGAATCGCGGATGATTTCAGCGTCATAATTCGCTGCGGCGGCGGCGAGCTCTGACGCCGGCGGTTGGCTGCCCACCGGGTGCCACAGCCAGATCCCCGTTCCCAACATGCCGAGCACAATGAGCCCGCCCAAACCTGCCAGAATCCGCTTCATGCCCTCGCCCCTTGTGTCTTGTTTGCGGCGGGACCCTACCGGGTCGCGCTGGCCTTGTCGCCTGCACGCTTCGGCAAGGCTTGAGCCGCAAGGGCGCGTGGATTAGCGATGTGCGCTCCGTTCAAGGCCGCCTTCGATGCTCGAAATCCGTCCTGATGATCTCTCCGGCCCAGAAATGGCCGACCTGATCGCCGTCCACGCGCGCACCATGCTGGCCGCCTCGCCGCCGGAAAGCTGCCATTTCTTGCCGCTCGAAGGTCTGAAACAGCCCTCCGTCAGCGTGTGGAGCCTTTGGGAAGCCGGCACCCTCCTCGGCTGCGGCGCCCTCAAGGATCTCGGCGACGGTACGGGCGAAATCAAATCCATGCACACCCGCGAGGTGCAGCGGGGCCGGGGCCTCGGCCGGCGTATGCTCGAACACATCCTCGCTGAGGCCCGCCGGAGGGGCTACACGGCGCTTCTACTGGAAACCGGCTCGATGGATGCCTTCATTCCCGCACGGCGGCTCTATGAGGCCTACGGCTTCACGCTGTGCGGACCCTTCGGGGACTATACCGACGACCCGAACAGCCTGTTCATGCGCCTCGCGCTCGACTGAACGGGCATTGCGCGGGCCCCGCGAAACGCATTACACACCCGGCCCATGACCGACGCCATGACCCAGGCCCTCCTGACGGCCCGCACCCTGTCCGAAGCGCTGCCCTACCTGCAGCGCTACGACAACCAGACCATCGTGATCAAATATGGCGGCCACGCCATGGTTGACCCTGAACTGGCCAAGGCCTTCGCGCGCGATGTCGTCCTGCTGAAACTGCTCGGCATACACCCGGTCGTGGTCCACGGCGGCGGGCCCCAGATCGGTGCGATGCTGGACAAGCTGGCGATCAAGTCCGAGTTCAAGGACGGCCTGCGCGTCACCGATGACGCGACCATGGAAGTGGTCGAAATGGTCCTGTCCGGTCCGATCAACAAATCCATCGTCCGCGCCATCAACTCCGCCGGCGGCAAGGCCGTGGGCCTCTCGGGCGCTGATGGCAACCTGATCCGGGCCCGCAAGGCCACCAAGACCCAGAAGGATCCCGACAGCAATATCGAGAAGATCGTCGATCTCGGCTATGTCGGCGAGCCTGAATTCGTCGATGTTGCCGTGCTGAAGGCGCTGCGCGATTCGGATGCCGACCTGATCCCGGTTGTCGCACCCGTGGGCGTGGGCGAAGACGGCGCGCGCTACAATATCAACGCCGACACCGCCGCCGGCGCCGTCGCCGCCGCACTCGGCGCCAGCCGCTTGCTGCTGCTGACCGATGTGGCCGGCGTGCTCGACAAGTCGAAAAACCTGATCCGGGAAATCCGCGTCAGCGAGGTGGCCGGCCTCATCGCGGACGGCACAGCTGCAGGCGGTATGATTCCGAAACTTGAAACAGCAGCACAATCCGTGGTCCAAGGGGTCGGGGCGGCGGTTATCCTCGATGGGCGTGCGCCGCACGCCCTGCTCATGGAGCTGTTTACCGAACATGGCGCTGGAACGCTTGTTTCTTAGAATTGCCGCCCTGGCGCTGGTGACCGTTACGGCACTGGTCCTGCCGACGCGCGCGCAGGAGGCTGACGGCACAGGCTGGAAGCTCTGCAATCGCACCAGTTACATCATCGAAACGGCGGTCGGCCACGCCCAAGGCACCGGCATCACGGTCGACGGCTGGACGAAACTGCCGCCGGGCACCTGCAAGATCGCGCTACCTGGGCCCCTGACGCCCGGTATCCACTATCTCTACGGCCGCGGATCGAGCGCCCACCAGGGCGGCGGGCGCGAATGGGGCGGCCAGAAGGAGCTCTGCGTCGACCCGACCGGTGGCTTCTCGCTGGAAAGCCCGCCCGACTGCGCCGCCATGGGCCTCGATGCGCAGGGTTTCCGCCCGGTCGACATCAAGCGCTCCGACAATTGGACCAACAATTTCACCGAAATCGAGGACTGGTCGCTGAACGACGCCCGCAATGCGGGCCTGCAGCGCCTGCTCGACGAGGCGGGCATCGTCTCCGGCGCCGTCGATGGGTACATCGGCAATCGCACACGGTCCGCCATCAACGACTTCCTGAAGCTGAAGGGCCTGCCAGCCGACACGTCGGACGCAGACCTGATCGACTATCTCGAACAGGCCGCCGAAGAGCGCGGCCGCAGTGTCGGATTCACGCTGTGCAACCGCACCAAGAACCGCATCTGGAGCGCAATTGCCCGGCGCAGCACCGAAGGCTGGGAAAGCCGCGGTTGGTGGCGCATCGAGGCCGGCGGCTGCGCCCGTGTGATCGACCGCCCGCTGCGCGGCTCAGAACACTTCGTCTATGCCGAGATGGAAGAGCCGACCGGCCTGCGCACCCTGTCGCGGGCGTCCGAAGCGTTCTGCGTCGGCCGGGCGAAGTTCGCAATTTCCGGCCGCGACAAGTGCGAGGAGGGCTCCTACCGCACGGCGTTGTTCGCCCGCACGCCCGCCCCCACCGAGCGCAAGCTGGTCTATGAATTCTTCGAACGGGACTTTACCCAGGCCAATCAGGATGACGAGTAAGCCGCCGCCCGCGCCGGATCTTGCGCACATCTCGAACTGGGTGTTCGACCTCGACAACACGCTCTACCCGGCCGAATGCGATCTCTTTGCCGAGATCGACACACGCATGACGGATTTCGTCGCCCGCCTGACTGGTCTGGAGCGGGACGAAGCCCGCAAGCTGCAGAAGCATTATTACGCAACCTATGGCACCACCCTGTCCGGCCTGATGACCGAGCACGGCCTCGATCCGGCCGAGTTCCTGCACTATGTCCACGAGATCGACCTGTCGCCCCTGCCGGACCTGCCGCATCTGCGCCGCGCCATCGCCGCCCTGCCGGGCCGAAAGTTCATTTACACCAACGGCCCCCGCCGTCACGCGGAGCGGGTGATTGAGAAGATGGGCCTCGCTCACCTGTTCAACGACAGTTTCGGCATCGAGGAGAGCCGGTTCACCCCGAAGCCGCATCTTGCCGCCTACGAAGGCTTCTGCCGGTTGCACAAAGTGGAGCCGCAAGGCGCGATCTTTTTCGAGGATCTCGCGCGCAACCTGTTGCCCGCCAAGTCGCTCGGCTTCACCACCGTGCTGGTCCATTCCGCCAAGGACTGGAGCCATGAGCCCATCGAAGCGCGTCCCGCCGGGGCAGGGGACGTGTTCGGGGGTGACGGGGCTGGACACATCGACTACATCACCGGCGACCTTGCCGGATTTCTGGATTCGGCCCTGGTTCGCCCGGTTGAGAAACGGAAAGACTGACAAGATGACGGATGCCCTTGCCCGCGTGATCGATGCTGCCTGGGAGGCACGCGAATCGCTGTCCACAGAAACCCGCGGTGAAGTGCGCGACAGTGTCGATGCCGCCATCAGCCTGCTCGACAGCGGCGAAGCGCGCGTTGCCACGAAGGAGGCGGACGGCAGCTGGAAAGTGCACCAGTGGCTGAAGAAGGCCGTGCTTCTGTCCTTCCGTCTCAACGCCAATGGCGTCATCGCCGGCACGCCTGGCGGCGGCAACTGGTGGGACAAGGTGCCTTCCAAGTTCGAAGGCTGGGGCGCCACCGAATTCAGGGAAGCCGGCTTTCGCGCCGTGCCGCCGGCCGCTGTGCGCCGCGGCGCCTACATTGCGAAGAACGCGGTGCTGATGCCGTCCTATGTGAATATCGGCGCCTATGTCGGCGAGGGTACCATGGTCGACACCTGGGCCTCGGTCGGCTCCTGCGCCCAGGTCGGCGCCAACTGCCATATCTCGGCCGGCACCGGCATCGGCGGCGTGCTCGAGCCGTTGCAGGCCAATCCCACCATCATCGAAGACAATTGCTTCATCGGTGCGCGCTCGGAAGTCGTTGAAGGCGTTGTCGTCGGCGAGGGCTCCGTGCTCGCGATGGGCGTGTTCATCACCCAGTCCACCAAGATCGTGAACCGCCAGACCGGCGAGATCATCTACGGCAAGGTGCCGCCTTACTCCGTGATCGTGCCCGGCACATTGCCGGATCCCAAGGGCGGCCCGTCGCTCGCCTGCGCCGTGATCGTCAAGACGGTCGATGCGCAGACGCGCTCGAAAACCGGCGTCAACGAACTGCTGCGGGACTAAGCCCTGATCCGATCGCAGAACTGAAAACCCCAGCGCCGTTCAAGGCCGTCGCTGCACCTCCCGAAGGGACACACAATGGCCGACGACAGCATGGGAACCGAACCGATCAAGGGACCGGCGTCCTACTTTCCCTCGATCGAGAAGACCTACGGCAAGAAGATGAGCCACTGGTTCGCCCTCGTTGCCACCCGCAAGGGTGCCAAGCATGCCGAGACCGTAGCCTGGCTCAAGAAAGAGCATGGCCTCGGCCATGGGCACGCCAACGCCATCGTCGCGCATTGCAAATCTGCCGACAAAGGCTGAGAGGCCGGTTAGAGGTCCGATGATCATCAAGGTTCTGGACACCGTCAACGATCCCGGCACGCCGGGCAAGACGGGCGATGACCGGTACGGGTTCGATGCGGCTGCCGGCTGCGCCTGGGTCATCGACGGGGCAACCGACGTGACCGATCTCAAGCCCTTTCCGGACGAAAGCGGCGCGGCCTGGCTCGCAGAAACCGTGTCATCGCGTCTCCTGTCCGGTCCGCAGGCCGGGGAGGGGGCGAAGCCCTATTTCGGCCGTGTGCTGACGGATGTCGCGGCTGAAGCCCGGCGCTGCACCCGGCTGCCCCTCGACACGCTGCCCGGCGAAGCGAGCCCTGTGGCCTCGGCCATCTGGATGCGCCGCGATGGGGAGGCCAGCGAATTTGTCTGGGCAGGGGATTGTTTCGCGATTGCGGAAGCCCCGGGCGGCGCCCGCCTCATCGGCACGCAGGAAAAGGCCGATGCGGAAACGCGCGAAGCGGCCCGCATGCTTGCGCTGCCGGATGCGGAGCGTCTCGCCATCCTTCAGGCGCAGCGCCTCGGCGCCAATGCGCCCGCGCGCGGCCTCATCACCCTCAATCCCGCAGCGGCGGCGCACCTGAACACCGAGCGGGTTGTGCTGCCTTCCGGCGCGCACGTGCTGCTGATGACCGACGGCTTCTTCCGTTTTGTCGAACCCTACGGCCTCGACACGCCAGCGAGCCTGCTGGCCCGGGTGCTGGAGCATGGCCTTCCGGCCGCCATCAACGCCCTGCGCCAGCACGAAGCCAGGCCCCACGGCGTCCGCATCAAAGCCCGCGACGATTCCGCTGCTGTCCTGCTTCAGGTCTAGCTGACCCGTTCCGCCACTTCCCCGCACACCGCCAGCAGCCGCGCGATATCCTCGTGCCGCGACAGCCGGTGGTCGCCGTCCTTGATCAAGGTGAGCACCAGATCGTCTGCGGTCATTGCAGATGCCAGCGCCAGCGCATGGCCCCAGGGCACTTCGGGGTCTTGCATGCCCTGCAAGATCCGCACGGGCCCGTCGAACGCGATGTCGCCATCCATCAGCGACCAGCGCGCGCCGTCCACGATCAACTCCCGCGTGATCGGATAGGGTTCTCCGTAGTCGGAGGGTCTTAGCGTGAAGCCTTCGTCCATGATCTCGGCCTGCTGCGCCGGCGTGAACTCCGGCCACATCAGCTTTTCGGTAAAGTCCGGCGCGGGGGCGATCAGCACCAGCCCTTTCACGCGCCCCGGCCGCGCCAACGCCGCCAGCAAGGCCATCCAACCGCCCATGCTGGAACCGACCAGCACCAATGCCCCCTCCGTCTGCGCATCGATCGCCGCCAGCGCATCCTCGCGCCAGACGCTGATCGTGCCCTCCTCGAATCGCCCGCCCGACTGGCCATGCCCGGAATAGTCGAACAGCATTGCGCCGCAGCCCTGCGCCTTGGCCCAGGCCTCCACGGCCATCGCCTTGCCGCCGCTCATGTCGGACTTGAATCCCGACAGCCACACGAAAGTCGGCTTGCCCGGGGCGGGATCGGTCCGGCGGAACGCCAGGCGGCGTCCCTCGGGTGAGGTGAAAGATTCCATTGTCATAGAGGTTGCCTTCCGCCATCTCTCTCGCCTGTCAAGCGAGTAGGGCGGGCCGCGTATTGGTCGAATTACCAGAACTGAAAGGCCGGACCATTCTCCAGGTCGCGCCGGAACTGTCGGCAGGCGGTGTGGAGCGCACGGTCCTCGAAGTCACCGAGGCCATCGTGGCCGCTGGCGGGCGCGCGCTGCTCGCCAGCAAAGGCGGTCGTCAGGAGCCCGAACTGGCGCGCCTCGGCGGCGAGCTTTTCCGTATGGACGCCAAGAGCCGCAACCCGCTCAAGATCAAGCTCAACGAAGGCAAGCTGCGCCAGATCATCCGCGAGGAGAAGGTGGATCTCGTCCACGCCCGCTCCCGCGCGCCCGCCTGGAGCGCCTGGGCCGCTGCCAAAGCCGAAGGCGTGCCTTTCGTGACCACCTATCACGGCGCCTATTCCGGCACCTCGGGCCTCAAGCGGGCTTACAATTCCGTCATGGCGAAGGGCGACCTCGTGATCGCCAATTCCGAATGGATTGCCGCGCACATCTGCAACGTCCACGGACTCGACCCCGCGAAGATCGTCACCATCCCGCGCGGCGTGGACCTTGATGTCTTCGATCCCGCAAAGGTGCCGGTCGCCGACGTTGAGCGTATCCGCGCCCTCTGGGGCCTCGCGGGCGATCCGCGCCTTGTACTCCTGCTGCCGGGCCGCCTGACGCGCTGGAAAGGGCAGGGCCTCGCCCTCGACGCGTTGGCGCTGCTCGCCCCGGAAGAACGCGCAGGCCTTGTTCTCGTGCTGGCCGGCGACGCCCAGGGCCGCGACGATTACGTGTCGGAGCTCGAACAGCAGATCACCGCCAGCGGCCTCACCGGCTCGGCGTTCCTCTCACCGCACATCAGCGCCGCCGCCATGCCGGCCGCCTATCTCGCGGCTGGGATCGTGCTGGCGCCCTCCATCCGCCCCGAAGCCTTCGGCCGTGTCGCGGCCGAGGCCTCCGCCATGACCCGCCCGGTGATTGTGTCCGACCATGGCGGCGGGCGCGAAACCGTCATCGAGTACGTCACTGGCACCCGCGCCGAACCCGGCAGCGCCCCCGCGCTTGCCGGGGCGATCCGGGCCATGCTGTCGCTCGGCGCTGCCTCGCGCGCCTCCATGGGCCGCGAGGGCCGCGCCCACGTTATCCGGAACTTCTCGAAAAGAGGGCTTCAGGCGGCGACACTGAACGTCTATAAGCGCTTGTTGGAGTAGGGGAAATCTAGGCATTGAGCAGCGCGCGGACGAAAACCGCCAGCCCGGAGAATCCGGGAGCGAAGGCAAAGGAAGTGCTGATCATCAAGCTCAGCGCGCTGGGTGACTTCGTGCTGTCACTCGGCGCCATGCGGGCTGTGCGCGAGTTTCACCCCTCCGCCCGGATCACGCTGCTGACCACGCCGCCCTTCGAGGAATTCGCCAAGGTCTGCCCCTATGTCGATGCGGTCGAAACCGACGGCCGCCCGGAAGGCATGAAGGCCACGGCCGCCCTGGTGCAGCGCATCAAGAAGGCGAAGTACGATATCATCTACGACTTCCAGACCAGCGACCGCACGCGCAACTACTTTGCGGTCCTCTCGCGCGGCGGCAAGACGCCGCTCTGGTCAGGCCACCATGCGAAGGCGGCCTTCTTCCACGACAATCCGGCGCGCGGCAGCATGCATTCGATCGACCGGCTGGCCGAGCAGCTCGAGGTCGCGGGCGTTGCGCCGTCCGGCCGCTGGCTTGGCCGCAATGCGCCGTTCCCGGATCTCGGCTGGGTGCGCCCGAAACTCGGCAACACGCCGCGCCTGAACCCCGCCTATTTCGGGCTCACCCCGCCTTACATGCTGCTGATCCCCGGCGCTTCGGAACACCGCGAAGCCAAGCGCTGGCCGGTCGAGAATTATGCCGAACTCGCCAAGCGAATCGCCGATGCCGGCATCCAGCCGGCCATCATCGGCGGCAAGGCCGAAGGCCAGATCGCGCAGGACATCGTCAAGCGTGAGCCGCGGGCCAAGAGCCTTGTGACGCGTACGGATCTTTTCCAGATCGTGACCCTCGCCGAAACCGCGCTGTTCGTCGTCGGCAACGATACCGGCCCCATGCACATGGCCACGCTCGCCGGCGCGCCGGGCATTGCGCTCTTCGCGCTCACCGAAAGCAATCCGGACCATTCCGCGCCGCGCGGTCCGAAGCCGGTCATCGTCAATGCCGCGCCCACCTTGAAGGAATTGTCCGTGGACGATGTGTGGCAGTCCGTGCGCGCCCTCGGCGTGTTGCCCTGACACTGCGGTTTCAGTGCGCTGGCCCGCTGGCCATGTTCACCGGCTTGCGCAGCACCATGACTGCCCCGAGCACCACGATGAACGAGACGGCCATCCAGAAGAACAGGTTGTTGAACGTCATGATCAACGCTTCCTGCTTCATCCGCATCGCCAGTTGCGCCACCGCCATCGCGTGCGGGTCGGCGGCGCCGTTCAGCTGCATCGCGGCGGTTGTGCGGGCGATATAGTCCTGCACCTCGGGCCGGGCCGGGTCCATGCCGGCCGCCAATTCCTGTTCGTGCAGCGAGCGGAAGTGCAGCATCATCGTATTGAGAAGGGCGATGCCGATCGCCCCGCCCAGGTTGCGGATCGAGGTGAAGATGCCCGAGGCATTGGCCACCTGTTCCGGCTTCAGCAGGCCGATGGCCAGCGTGGTCGTCGGCACCATCGTCATGATCAGGCCGATGCCGCGCAGGAATTGCGGCCAGAACAATTGTTCGAACCCGGTCTCGGATGTCATGTGCGCATTGCCCATCGTTCCGGCGCCAATCAGCACGAGGCCGAGGGTCAGCACGATGCGGGGATCGAATTTCCGCGTCAGCGCGCCGGCAATCGGACCGCCGATGAACATCGCCACACCCGACACGCTCATGATCTGGCCGATCTGCAGCGAGGACAGGCCGCGCGCCTGCCCGAGGAACAGCGGAAGGATATAGACCGATCCGTAAAGGCCCACGCCCATCACGGCGCCCACCAGTGCACCGGAGGCAAAGTTCCGGTCACGGAATACGCTGAGGTCCACGACGGGTGTGTCACTGGTCAGCGAGCGGTGGAAGAAGATGGTCGCCGAAAACAGGCAGACCAGCGATCCGGCGACGATCTCGCGGCTCTCGAACCAGTTCTGTTTCGGGCCTTCTTCGACGACCCATTCCAGCGTGCCCAGCATCAATGCCATGCCGGCCAGGCTCATCAGGTCGATGCGCTTCAGCAGCGACAGGTCGCCATTCTTCCGGGGCACATAGAGGTAGACCAGCACCACGGCGGCGATACCCGGCAGCACATTGAGGAGGAACAGCCAGTGCCAGCTCGAATGCTCGGTCACCGAGCCGCCCAAGGTCGGGCCGATGGACGGCGCCAGCGTCGCTACCATGCCGATCATCACCTGCTGGGTCATCGATCGTCCGCCCGGGAACAATGTGAACGCGGCTGCCATCGTCGTCGGCACCATGGCCGCGCCGATGAAGCCCTGCAGGCAGCGGAACACGATCAGCGATTGCAGGTCCCAGGACAGCGCGCAAAGCACGCTGGCTATCGTGAAACCGGCCGCTGACATCAGGAACAGGCGCCGCATGCCGAACACGCGGTTGAGGAATCCGGAGAGGGGAATGCCGACGACTTCGGCAATCAGGTAAGCGGTCTGCACCCAGGCAATCTCGTCGCTGCTGGCGGAGACGCCGGCCTGGATCTCATGGATGGAACTGGCGACGATCTGCACGTCGAGGATCGACATGAACATGCCGATCACCATCGCGAAGAAGCCGATATGCAGGGTGATCGGCACCTTCTCGTCCGCACCGGTGGCCGGCGCGGCGCCTGGACCGGTCGTCGCGGCGCTCATGTCAGCTGTGGACCGGCTTGACCGTCACGGTCGCCTCAACCGACAGGCCGGGCCGCATCAGGCCGGTTGCCAGCGCTTCAGGCGAGAGGGCGATGCGCACGGGAATACGTTGCACGATCTTGGTGAAGTTGCCGGTCGCGGTGTCCTGCGGGATCAGGCTGAACTGCGCGCCCGAAGCCGGGGCCAGCGACTCGACTACGCCTGTGACCTTCAGGTCCGGATAGGCATCAAAGCGCAGCTCCACGGGCTGGCCGGCCTGCATGCGCTCGACCTGCGTTTCCTTGAAGTTCGCGACGACATAGGCCTTCTCGACCGGCACGATCGACATGGCCTGCTGGCCCGGGCTCAGCATCTGGCCTTCCGAAACGGTCTTGTTGGCGACGATGCCGGCCACCGGCGCCCGGATTTCGGCACGGCCATTGTTCACTTGCGCCGACTCGACACGGGCCTGCGCCGCAGCAACGCGGGCATCGGCGCTGGCGACGGCGGCTTCGGCGGCGGCCACGTCGCTTTCGGCGCGGCTGATGCCGGCGCGGGCGAGGGAGATCTGACTGCGCTGCGACACGACGGCGGCGCTGGCCTGATCCAGCGCGGCGGCAGCAGCTTCGGCCTGCGTTTCAGCGGTGGTAACGCGCGCCTCCGGGTAATGGCCCTTGGCGGCAAGGTCACGGTCGCGGTCCAGTTCGTCCTTGGCCAGCTTCGCTTCGGCGGCCGCGGCTTCCCTGCCGGCGCTGAATTCGTTCAGCTTGTTTGTCTGCGCCTGCAGCTGGGTTTTTGCCGAGAGCAGCAGGTTGCGCTGGGCGGCCAGCTGCGCGCGGGCCTGGGCGGCGTCGGATTTCGCCTGCGCCAGCGCGGCCTGCGCCTCGGCCAGCAGCGCGGTACCGTCAGCATTCTCCAGCACCAGCAGCAGGTCGCCCGGCGCGACGACCTGGTTATCGGTGACCGCGATCCGCGAAACATAGCCCTGGATACGCGGAGAGATCGAGGTGATCTCGGCGCGGACATAGGCGTTGTCGGTGCGCACTTCGAACCGCCCGGTCGTCCACCAGTCGGCGATCTTGAACAGTGCCAGCAGTGCCAGGACGGCGCCAAGCCCCGTCAGGACGGTCCGGCGTTCAAGCCGGAATCGCCCGATGGCTGACCCGGCCGGGGAGGAATCGGCCGGGCCAGGCATTTCGGCCCCGTCTGCCGGCGCCTCCATGGGCTGGCGCAGAAGCGGTTTGATGTTCAAGGCGTGTTTCACCGGGAGGCTCCGCTACGTCGGAGTGGCTTGTAATTCCGGTTACACTTAGCTATGAAAAGTGTAATGTCAATTACCGGTGGAGCCGGATGTCTAAACCGCCCGTTCACGAACTCGAACCCAGCCCCCCTGCCACCAAGAGCCGGGGCGACCTGCGCCGTGAAGCCTTCCTCACGGCGGCGCGCGAAGTGTTCCTGGAGCAGGGGTATGACGCCGCCAGCATGGCCGAGATCGTCCGGCGAGCCGGCGGGTCCCTGACGACGCTCTACAACCAGTTCGGCGACAAGCAGGGCCTGTTCCTCGCCATGATCCGCGAGCGGGCGCAGCTGCTGTCAGCCTCGATGTTCGTGGAACTCTCCGCCCACACGCCCATCGAAACCGGCCTCACGCGCATCGCCGAACAGTCGCTGACCATGCTGCTGGAGCCGCAATCGCTGGAAATGTACCGACTGTTGCTGAGCCTCGGCGCCAAGCATCCGGAAGTCGCCGCCGCCTTCCAGGCGAACGGGCCGGACCGCGTCAGCGAAGCGCTCGCCGCCTATCTGATGGACCGCGCCGAAGCCGGCGAAATCGCAGTCGAGGACCCCGTGGAGGCCGCTTTCCTCTTCATCGCGCTCGCCCGCGCCGGTCTGGTCACCCGGGCGCTGCTGAATCCTTCGTTCCGTCCGGGTCCGGACGAGATCAAGGCCTCCGTGCGCACCGTCGTGCAGCTATTCCTCCACGGCGTGCAGGTCCGCTAGCGCCTCACGGCACGCAGTGCCAGCATTCCTCGGCCTGACCCATCGCACCGATCGGGCTGCCCGGCGGCGTCTCAGGGGCAGGGAGCAGCGCTATCTCTGCGCCTGACAGGTGCCGGCCGATCTCGGCCGCCAGCTGCGCGACATGCGCCTGCTCAACCGCCGTCCGTGCACGGCTCTTCTTCTCCAGCCGCGTCTTGACCGCCGCGAGCTTTGCATCCACCGCCGCGCGCACACCCGGCGCCGCTTCGCCCTGGCGCGACAGGCCGATCAGTTCCGAGATGAAGCGGGCCTGCACCACCTGGTTCAGCGCCGCCCGCCGCGCGTCCGCCTGCGCGGCGAACACGGCCGCGTCCAGCGTATCCAGCGTCTCGCCCAGCGTCATCGCGTCCGCCCCGCGCTGCGCATACGCCACCAGCCGGTTGGCGCGCGACGGCTCCAGCACCGCGCCCAGCGTCAGGCGCGCCGCCGTATCCGCCGCTGCCGACAGGTCGAACACCGGCCCCGTCCTGCCCTCGAACACTTCCTCCTGCGCGCCGCCGCCTGCATAGCCGACATCGCCCGGCGTCAGCTGGTTCAGCAGGCTGTCCGGCAGGTCCAGCGCCGCCGGGTCCAGCGTCCGGATCAGGGCCGCCAGCGCGCGGCGCTGCTCGCTCGCCGCCACCGGCTTCGCCTCCGCCGCGCCGTCACCGGTCACCGCATAGCGGAAGTCCAGCCCGCCGATGAACTTCGCCGCCGCGTCCACCTGGTAGCGATGGTAGAGATAGATCGGCACAATCACCGCATTGAGATCCGACGTCGGACGACCGCTCGCCAGCGCGTCCGGCCCGAAATTCTTCAGCGCAATCGCGCGCACCTGCATCGTCTCGTCCAGCGCCGCCACCGGATCGGCTCCATTGTCCCAGACCGATCCGAACGGATGGCCCGTGTCCACCGTGCGCGCATGCGCGTCGGACACGAAGCGCAGCCCGGCGCCATAGGTCTCGCTTACCATCGCGTCCAGCGCCCCCCGGTCGTCGCCGCCCCCGGGAAATTCCGTGTACAGCCATTTTACCGTGAACAGGTCCCACGCCCCCATGCCGGTCGCATAGGCTTCGGAGAAGTCGAGCGTCCCGTCCGCTTTCGGGTGCACCCAGGGCGCGGGATAATCCATCACCGAGGCGCGCCCATTGGTGCTCGCCGCAAAATTGTGCGCAAAGCCCAGCGTATGGCCCACTTCATGCGCCGCCAGCTGGCGGATGCGCGCCAGCGAGATCTGCACCGGATCGTCCGTGCTGCCCGTGCCGGTCTTGTCCGCCCCGGCGAGGCCTTCAAAGATCATCCGGTCCTGGCGCACGCGCTGCGAGCCGAGGATCACGTTTGCCTTCAGGATTTCCCCGGTGCGCGGATCGGAGATGCTGCCCCCGTAAGACCAGCCGCGCGTCTGCCGGTGCACCCAGTTGATCACATTATAGCGCACGTCCAGCGGGTGGACGCCCTCCGGCAACACCTCCACGCGGAACGCGTCCTCGAAGCCTGCCGCGGCAAAGCCGTCCGCCCACCAGCTCGCGCCTTCGATCAGCGCATCGCGGATTTCCGGCGGGGCGCCGTTGTCCACATAGAACACGATCGGCTCTTTCACCGGGCCGGACGCCGCGCCAGAGTCCATCCGCGCCAGCCGGAATCGGCGCGACAGGCGCGTCACGATGGGCGCGCCCAGCGGCGCAGAAAAGTCATAGAAGCCCATGCCGATATTGGCCGTACGCTGATCGAATGCGCGCGGTTTGTAGCCTTCGTCGGGCAGGCGCACGAAGGAATGGTGCAACACCAGCGTCACGGCCCGCCCGTCCGCCGCCGTCGCAGTCGTCTGCGCGTTCGGCTTCGACGTCTCGAAGGTCAGGAAGGCGTCGATCTCGGAATTGTCAGGAAAGGACAGCACGCCCGCCGGGTCGGGCAGGGACCGGTCCGCCGCCAGCCGGTAATCGCCGGCCTCCTTGCCGAATTTCATCGCAGCGCCGAAATCGGCCGCATCGCGCACCAGGAATCCCGTGAGGTCAATCAGCATCCGACCGCCCTCGTCCGTCGCCTCCACGCCGGTCGACCACAGGAACGAGGTCGCAAAGCTCTGCTGCACGGCGCGTTCTTCCGCTTCCCGGCCAGAGGTTGCCCGGTAGCGCCAGTTCTCCTGCTCGGCGATCACCTTGTCGCCGATCCGGCGGAAGCGCACGATATCACCCGACGAGCCATTGCCCCGGTCCAGCCCGATCGGGTTGGAGCCGAGCCCCGCCGTCAGCCCCGTCGCATAGATGAACCGTACCGCCACCCCGTCTTCGCCCGACGCGGGGAGGGCGACAAACACATGCCCGGTCGCCGCATCGGTATAAAGGTCCAGGAAGCCTGGCGCCGCCGTCATCCCCGCCACCCGTTCGGTCAGGGTTTTCGGTTTCGCCGCCTCATCCTTGGCAAAGGCGGGCGCGGCCACCATCAGGCAGGCGGCGGCAAGCAAGGCGAAAAGTCTCATGGTCAGGCCCCGGATCGGTTGTTCCGGCCCAGCAAAGCCGATCCCCCGCCCGAGGGCAACGCAGTTCCCCCAAGTTTACCAATTGCGCTCGGGCGCGGCGCAGGCCAAAGCATCGCGCCTTGAAGATGCCTGCAAACACAGGCATATTCACGGCGTTATCAACATCCCCGGAAGGAGTTCCCCAATAGCTCGCAGACCAGAAGCCGAAGCGCCCGCCAAAAAGCAGGTCGGCCCCCGTATCAACGAAGAGATCCGCGCCGCCCGCGTGCTGCTGATCGACGAAAAGGGTGAGAAGCAGGGCGTCATGCCCCTGGCCGCCGCGCTGGACGCTGCGCGCGAAGCCGCTCTCGACCTTGTGGAAGTTTCCGGCGACCAGGAAGTCCCGGTCGTGAAAATCCTCGATTATGGCAAGGTCCGCTTCGAGGAGCGCAAGAAGAAGGCCGCTGCCCGGAAGAAGCAGAAATCTTCCGAGCTCAAAGAGATCAAGATCCGGCCGAACATCGACACCCACGATTATGAAGTGAAAGCGCGCGCCATCACCCGTTTCTTCGAGGACGGCGACAAGGTGAAGATCACGCTCCGCTTCCGTGGCCGCGAGATGGCCCACCAGCATCTCGGCATGCAGCTGCTGGAGAAGATGAAGAAGGATTTCGAGGAAGCGGCGAAAGTCGAACTCGAGCCCAAGCTTGAAGGCAAGCAGATGACCATGGTCCTGGCTCCGCGCTGATTTCCAGCTCTGGCTAACGCCTCACGAAAGCCCTCGCCCAAGCGGGGGCTTTTTGCGTTATGGGCCGGGCGGGAACGGCTTTGCAGGGTTGCGCCAGGCCCGCCAGGGCGCACCGCCGCCCGTCTGGACAGCTTTTGGGCGGTTTAGAGGGCGCGGCTTTCAATCAAAGGATGCGGCGTGAGGAACCCTCTTGATTCCTGCGTGCGGCTCCGCCATAAGCCGCCTCTTGCCGGACTCCAGGGCGACGGCATTGCCCCCAGTCCGTGTATCCAGGGCCGCCCGATCGGGTGTGAGCTCTATAGTTTGAGGAGAAAAACATGCCGAAGATGAAGACCAAGAAAGCCGCTGCAAAGCGGTTCAAGATCACCGCGACAGGAAAGCTGAAGCATGGTGTGGCCGGCAAACGCCACCGCCTGATCAGCCACAATTCCAAGTACATCCGCCAGAACCGCGGCACGTCCGTCGGCGCGAAAGCAGATGAAGCCCGCGTCAAGAAGTACCTGCCTTACGGCCTGTAACTTCTCATTTTTTTGATCTTGAACACGAATTGACAGGAGGCCCCCATGCCCCGTTCACGCGCCAAAGTGCCCGCCCACGCCCGCCACAAGAAGATCCTGAAGCAAGCCAAAGGCTTCCGCGGCCGTCGCAAGAATACCTTCACCAACGCCGCCGCTGCCGTCTGGAAAGCCGGCGAGTATGCCTATGTCGGCCGCAAGGTGAAGAAACGCCAGTTCCGCTCGCTTTGGATTCAGCGCATCAACGCTGCGGTCCGTATCCACGACCAGGACCTGACCTATTCCAGCTTCATCAACGGCTTGACCAAGGCCGGCATCGAAGTTGACCGCAAGGTCATGGCCGACCTCGCCGTGCGCGAGCCCGAGGCTTTCGGCGCTCTCGTCGCCCAAGCCAAATCAGCCCTCGCCTAAGGAGATCGACCGATGAGCAAGTCCCCGAACAGCGTTCTCCACCCGAGCAAGAAGCCGCGCGTCAAACGCCGGAACTCGAAATGGACCGCCAACCTCTCCAAACGCGCCAACATAGGCATTTTTGGCAATACCAAGAAGGCCCGCAACGCCCGAAAGAAGGCGGCGCGCGCCTGAGCTGATACGCCCGCTGGCCGAGGCCGCGTGGCTGAATTAAGCCTCCCGTGACCGTCGTCACGGGAGGCTTTTTGCATGGGCGTCACGAAACTCAGCGCAGCGTTGCGGATTCCACTGGGCCTTGGCCTGGTGGGCTTTGCGCTGGCGGCCGGGCTCGTGCAGCGCTCGCCCTGGATCCTCCCATTCCTGGGGGCGGGGTTCACGCTGGCCTACCTGTTCGGCCAGCTGCGGCTCTGGCGCGTCGCGCGCAATTCCGGGACGCTGAAACGTTATTGGTTGCAGCTGCCGGCTGACTTTGCCCTGCAATTGCTGCTCGTGTCGGCGCTTTACCTCATCGGGTTCGGCCTCAGCGCGCTGTTCAGCGGCGCGGTGAACGTGGCACCCTTCGGCCCCGCGGATGCCATCTGGCCGATCGCGGTGGGCGTGGTCGGCGCGATCATGGGGCTTTATATCGACCGGCTGGAGGGCAAGCCCGCCAGCTTCCTGCCGCTCTGGATGCTGCCGGACGACGACACCCCGGCCGAACGGCAGTCCGACCTCATCGTCTCGGCAGATCCGGTGACGCTCGACACGTTCTTCTCGGGCGAGGCGGCGGGCGAGGGCGGCCTCAGTGAGGACGACATCACCCGCGTCGAGGCCCGGCTCGGCCGCGCGCTGCCGGACACGCTGATCGAGCTCTACCGGCGCCAGAACGGGGGCAATGTGGCGGGCCTGTGCATCCCGAAGCGCGGCATCACCCATCCGGACCGCTACGAACACGTGATGACGCCGTTCGGCGCCTATAACGACCTCGTACCCGCCGAAAGCCTGCGCACCCTCTGGGACACGGTCTGCGACTATGCCGACCCGGACGATCCGGACGAGGCGGACCAGTTCCCGGAAGGCAGCAAGGCGATGATCGTGCTGGCGCAATGGTACCGCGAAACCCTGTTCCTGGACTATAACCAGCCCGGCGCGCCCAGGGTCGGCTTTACCGATTTCGACCGGTTCGATGTTGATGGCGAGCCGGACCCGGTGATCTGGTGGACCGATTTTGACGCCTTCTTTGCGAGTCTGCGCCACTACGAACCGGTCTGACCCGCATGCAAGCGGGTTGGCGTGGGCCGCGGACGCCGCTAAACACCCGGCTTGGTTTTCTGGAAGGGGCATTCCGTGTCCGACATTACATCTATCGAGCAGGAAGCGCTGGCCGCCATTCACGGCGCGGCGAGCCTTGAGGCGCTGGACGCGGTCCGGGTTTCCGAGCTCGGAAAGAAAGGCCGGGTCTCGGGCCTGATGGGCACACTCGGCGCAATGTCGCCCGAGGAGCGCAAGGAAAAGGGCCCGGCGCTGAACGCGCTGAAGGGCCGTATCGAGGACGCTGTGCGTGCCCGCAAGGGTGCGCTGGAGGCCAAGGCGCTTGAAGCCCAGCTGGCACGCGAGAAGATCGACCTGACCCTGCCGGCGGCGCCATCGGCCGGGGAAGGGGCGCTGCACCCGGTGATGCAGGTGTTCGAGGAAATCGCCGCCATTTTCGGCGACATGGGCTTCCGTGTGGCGGAAGGCCCGGACATTGAGGATGACTGGCACAATTTCACCGCGCTGAACTTCCCCGAGGGCCACCCGGCCCGCGAGACGCACGATACGTTCTTCCTGAAGCAGGGGCAGGGCAACCTTCCCAAGGTGCTCCGTACACATACGAGCCCGGTTCAGGTGCGCACGATGATGACCGAGAAGCCGCCGATCCGGATTCTTGTGCCGGGCCGTGTGTTCCGCAACGACTGGGACGCGACCCACACGCCTATGTTCCATCAGGTCGAGGGCCTCGTCATCGAGGAGGGCATCCATATGGGCCACCTGAAAGGCTGTCTCGTCGATTTCGTGAAAGCCTTCTTCGAGGTCGACAATGTCACCGCACGGTTCCGGCCGCACTTCTTTCCGTTCACGGAGCCTTCGGCCGAGATGGATGTGCAGTGCCAGCGCTCCGGCGGCGTCGTCGAAGTCGGCAAAGGCACGGACTGGCTGGAAGTGCTCGGTTGCGGCATGGTGCATCCGAACGTGCTGCGCAATTGCGGCCTGGACCCGGCCGTCCACCAGGGCTTTGCCTTCGGCATGGGCGTCGACCGTCTCGCCATGCTGAAATACGGCATGCCTGACCTGCGCCCGTACTTCGAAGCGGACCCGCAATGGACCCGCCATTACGGCTTCTCACCCTGGCTGACACCGTCGGTCAGCGGCGGGCTGAGCTGAGGCAGCAGAGTTATGGGTACTGGCAACAAAGCTGAAATGCTGATCGCGATCTGCGCCGTGTTGACGAGCGTGATTGCGTTGTTTGTTGCCTGGGACCAGGGCCGGGTGATGCGCGCGCAGCAGCACGGTTCGGTTTATCCGGTCGTGCAGATGGACGGATTTGTCTCGCGCGTGCCGGATCATGTGTCGATGGGCCTGCATATCAGCAATAGCGGTGTTGGGCCGGCCCTGATCGAATCCGTTACGATGCTGAAGGACAAAAAGCCGCTCGCCGGTTTGACGGCGTACCGGGACCGCTTGCCGGCGGGCTATGATATTTCCTGGACGAGCCTGACCGGCCGGGCGTTGGCGCCGGGCGCGCAAGTCACCGCGCTGGAGATTTCGTGGCCGCGCGAAAGCATCACCGACGACCAGCTATACCAGATTGCGGCCGAGTGGGGCGAGCTGGAGATGGAAGTCTGCTATTGCTCCGTGTTCGACCGGTGCTGGCTCGCCCGCGACCTTGATCGCGAGCGCGCTATGCGCGTGCCAGCCTGCGAACGCGGTACTTCCGACATTTTTGAAGCCCTCCAGACCACTGGCTCCGAAGGCGCTCCGCCCGAACAACCCCTTCAAGGGACGAACCCATGAAATTCACGCTCTCCTGGTTGAATGATCACCTTGTGACCAAGGCCTCGCTCGACGACATCCTCGGATACATGGGCAAGGCAGGCCTTGAAGTCGAACACGTGATCGATCCGAGGAAGGCGCTGGCCGCCTTCACGGTGTGCAAGGTGCTGGAAGCCGAGCCTCATCCGCAGGCGGACAAGCTGCGCGTCTGCAAGGTCGAGACCATCGACGGCGTCAAGCAGATCGTCTGCGGCGCACCGAACGCGCGCGCCGGCATGACCGCTATCTATGCACCGCTCGGCACATGGATCCCGGGCCTTGGCATGGCGCTAGACAAGAAGCCGCGTGCCATTCGCGGCATCGACAGCCATGGCATGATGTGTTCCTCGCGCGAGCTGGAACTTGGTGATGACCATGACGGCATCATCGATCTCGATGGCGAGTACATGGTCGGCATGCCGGCTGCAGAAGCGATGGGCTTCACCGATGCGGTGATCGATTTCGAAGTGACGCCCAACCGGCCGG
Source organism: Hyphomonas sp. (assembly GCF_016125515.1). Classification (GTDB taxonomy): domain Bacteria; phylum Pseudomonadota; class Alphaproteobacteria; order Caulobacterales; family Hyphomonadaceae; genus Hyphomonas. The sequence continues at coordinate 28,454 of NZ_WGLO01000011.1, read as the reverse complement.
ACTGGCTGGGCGTGCAGGGCATTGCGCGCGATCTGGCGGCCGCCGGTGCGGGCCGGTTCCTGCGCAATGACGTCAAGAAAGCGCCCGGCAGCGGCGAGTGCCCGGTCGAGATCAAACTGGAAGCACCCGAGGCCTGTCCGATGTTCGCAGGCGCACTGATCCGCGGCGTCACCAATGGTCCGTCCCCGGACTGGATGCAGGCGCGCCTGATCGCGGCCGGGCTTCAGCCCCGTTCGCTGCTGGTCGATGTGACGAACTATATCTCCCTCGATCGCGCCCGTCCGCTGCACGTCTATGATGCGGCCAAGCTCACCGGCGCGGTTGTGGCGCGTCTCGGCAAGACGGGCGAATCGCTCGAGGCCCTGGACGGCAAGACCTACAAGGTCAGCGAAGACATGTGCGTGATCGCCGACGGATCCGGCGTGATCGGTCTTGGCGGCGTGATGGGTGGCCAGTCGACTGCCGTTTCGGCCGACACGACGGATGTGTTCATCGAGAGCGCCTGGTTCGATCCGCTGCGCACGGCGCGCACGGGCCGCACGACCGGCATCCATTCGGATGCGCGCTACCGGTTCGAGCGCGGCGTCGATCCGCAAAGCTGCGTCGATGGCCTGAACCTCGCGATTGCACTGATCCTCGAATACGGTGGCGGCGCTGCGACCAAGGGGCGGATTGTGGGCAGCATCCCTGCGCGCCTGAACAAGGTCACCTTCTATCACGGCGATGTCGAGCGCCTGACGGGGCTCGTGGTCAAACCGGCCGAGATGAAGCGGATCCTCAAGGATCTCGAGTTCGACATCGAGGATGCCGGCGATGCCTGGTACCTGATGCCGCCGTCGCACCGGTTCGACATTGATCGGTCTGCGGACATTGTGGAAGAGATCGCCCGTCTCGTGGGATATGACCAGTTGCCAACGACCTCGTTGCCGATGCCGGAAGGCCTGAAGCAGAGCGTGGCGGCGGCGCGCCAGTCGCGCGTGTCGATTGCGCGGCGCGCGATGGCGGCCCGGGGCTTCCTCGAGGCGGTTACCTGGAGCTTCATGGCGCGCGAGCACGCGGCGCTGTTCGGGAAGGTCGAGGATGCACTGACGGTTGCCAACCCTGTGGCCAGCGAGCTCAACTACATGCGCCCGACGGCGCTCGGAAACCTTGCCCAGGCGGCGCAGCGCGCGGCCAATCGGGGCGAGCGCAGCATCCGTCTGTTCGAAGCCGGCCCGATCTATCTGGGCGATGGCCCGAAAGATCAGCGTACGGTCATTGCCGGTCTGGTGCAGCCTTCGCCCCAGCGCCATTGGCAAGGCACACCGCAGCCCTATGACGCGTTCGCCGCGAAGGCGGATCTGTTCGCGCTGCTCGCCGCGCTTGGCCAGCCGGGCGACAAGTTCCAGATCGGCGCGGCGACCCAGCCGCACTGGCATCCCGGCCAATCGGCGAGCCTGAAGCTGGGCCCCAAGATGACGGTCGCCAATTTCGGCGCGCTGCATCCCGCCGTTCTGAAGGCGCTGGACGTCGACGGCCCGGTCTATGCGTTCGAGCTGAACCTCAACGCGCTGCCGGTGATGAAGGCGAAGTCGACCAAGACCAAGCCGGTGCTTGAACGCGCCGACCTGACGCCGATCCGGCGCGACTTTGCCTTTGTGGTGGATGCCGACGTGCCGGCGGGCGAACTGGCGCGCCATGCGCTCGGCGCCGACAAGCAGCTGATCTCCAAGGTGGACGTATTCGACGTCTATCAGGGGCAGGGCGTTGCCGAGGGCAAGAAGTCCGTCGCCTTCGAAATCACGCTCCAGCCGCGCGAAGCGCTGAAGGATGACCAGATCCAGGCGATCATGGACCGCGTGATCGCTTCCGTGTCAAAAGGGACGGGTGGTGTGTTGCGCGGCTAGCGCGAAGGGGTCCGGATGAGCGTCAAGCAATGGCTCTATGTCCAGCTCGTGCCGGAGGCACGCGCGTCGGGCATTTCCCGGTTGAACCTGTTCATCGTCGCCATCGTGCTGGCGTCGTTCCTGTTCCTGGCGCTGGAGACCGAGCCGACGCTGAACACCGATCCGCGCTGGATGCGTGCGTTCGATGTGTTCAACATCACGGTGCTCGGGATCTTCGCGGTGGAATATGTCGCGCGGCTCTGGGTGGCGGGGTTGGACCCGCAATTCAAGGGCATTGGCGGGCGGGTGAAATATGTCACGCGGTTCTATTCGATTGCGGACCTTCTGGCCTTTGCGCCCGAGCTGGTGGTGATGGCGCTCGGCGGTGGGGGATCGCTGCTGGTGCTGCGCGTGCTGCGTCTGGCGCGCCTGGTGAAGATTGCGCGCTTCGTGCCGGCGTTCGATGCGCTTGGCGCGGCGCTGCGCCGGTCGAGTTCGCAGCTTCTCACCAGCCTCGCGGTGGCGCTGACGCTAGTGTATGTCGCGGCGGTGCTGCTGTATTTCGTCGAAGGCGTCGGCGGGGAGCACCAGGAACAGTTCGCTTCCATTCCGCGCGCCATCTGGTGGGCGGTCGCCACGCTGACCACGGTCGGCTACGGCGATGTGTATCCGGTCACGCCGCTCGGGCGTTTCTTCTCGGCGATCATCGCGATTGCGGGTATCGGGGTGGTGGCGTTGCCGGCCGGTGTGTTCGCCAGCGCCTTTTCGGATGAACTCAGGGAACGCCGCGAGCGGGGACCGAACCCATGACGACTGCAGGAACTGCATTGAAGGTGGCCGTGGCCGGTGTGGCCGGGCGCATGGGGCGACAGCTCGCAGGCATGGCGATCAGCCAGGGGCTGACCCTGTCGGGCGCCAGCGAAGTGGCAGCGGCCGGAGTGTTCGATGAGGACATCGGCGTGCTGGCGGGGCATCGCCCGGTCGGCATCTGGCCCACGCCCAACGTCGCCGAAGCGGCGGCCGGGGCCGACATCTGGATCGATTTCACGCGGCCCGAGGCGACAATCGCGGCGCTGGACGCCTTGAAGGGAACGTCCGTGCGCGCCGTTGTGATCGGCACGACCGGGCTCGGCGCGGAGCATGCAGCGGCGATCCATGCGGCGGCGGTGCGGTTCGCCATCGTCAAGTCGGGCAATTTCTCGCTGGGCGTGAACCTGCTGCAGGCCTTCACGCGGCTCGCTGCGTCGCGCCTCGGCAAGGACTGGGATATCGAGATCCTCGAGTCCCACCACCGGATGAAAATCGATGCGCCTTCGGGCACGGCGCTGATGTTGGCAGACGCCGCCGCGCAAGGCCGGGGCGGCACGCGGGAGGACCTCGTCGCGCCGCCTTACCTGGGGCCGGACGCGCCGCGCAAGGAAGGCCAGATCGGCATGTCCGTGCGCCGCGCCGGGGGTATTTATGGGGAACATGAAGTGCTGTTCGGCGCCGCCCGCGAGGTGCTGCGCTTCTCGCACATGGCGCTCGACCGGGCTGTATTTGCCGAAGGCGCTTTGCATGCGGCGGTCTGGGCGGCCAGCCAGCCCCCCGGACTCTACGGCATGGATGATGTGTTGGGTCTCGGCCACACCGGCTAGGGAAACCAACCAGGTTCCCGCTGATTGACGCTTGACGCGCCGCAGCATCGTGACAACGTGACAGTCCTGTTACGTTTGATTTCACTGTCCCGAAGGCAAATGATCGGCATCGTCGTCGTCAGCCATGGCAAGCTTGCACACGAACTCGTCGCCGCCGCGGAGCACGTGGTTGGACGGTTGTGGCGCACGCGTGCCGTTTCCATCGATGCCGACGAAGACCTCGACCTGAAGCGCGAGGCCATCCTCGAAGCGATCAAGGCCTGCGATGCCGGGCGCGGCGTGATCGTCCTGACCGACATGTTCGGGGGCACCCCTTCAAACCTCGTTCTTTCCCTCCGCAGCCGGGCCAAGATGGAGATCGTCTCCGGCGCTAACCTTCCGATGCTGATCAAACTGGCCCAGACGCGCGACGTGCTGAGCCTCGAGGAAAGCGCCCAGGATGCCGCCGAAGGCGGGCGAAAGTACATCACCATCGCCTCGGACATCCTTGCGAAGCTGCCTTCCTACTGATGTCTGATGCATTCCCGGCCATCCGCCGCACCACCATCGTGAACCGCAAGGGCCTGCACGCGCGGGCGTCGGCCAAGGTGGCCAAACTCGCCGGCGAGTATGATGCGCAGGTCTTCGTCTCCCACGAAAGCGAAACCGCCGATGCGCGCTCGATCATGGACCTGCTGATGCTGGTGGCACACACAGGCTGCGTCGTCGAGATCAAGGGAAGGGGCGCTCAGGCAGACGAAGCCGTGGAGGCCATCGTCCGCCTGATCGATGACGGTTTCGGAGAAACCGACAGCTAAGCGTCAGGCCGCCTTGCGCTTCGATTTGCGCACTTCGAACTTGTTCAGTGCGTGGAGATAGGCCTTCGCGCTGGCGACCAGCGTGTCCGGATCCGACGACCGGCCCGTTGCCATGATGCCATCACCGTTGAGGCGAACCGACACAGTCGCCTGCGCGTCCGTCCCGCCGGTCACCGCGTGCACCTGGTAAAGTTCCAGCACGGCCTGATGCGGCACGATCTGGCGGATGGCATTGAACACCGCGTCCACCGGGCCATTGCCGCGCGCGATCGCGAACTTCTCCTCACCATCCACGATGAGATCGATTTCGGCCGTCTGCGGACCATCCGTACCCGCCACAACGCGCAGGCGCTTGAAGCCGATCCGCTCGCCTTCGGCGGCGAGCTGCTCGTCCACCAGCGCGATGATGTCGTCATCGAACACGTGCTTCTTGCGGTCGGCGAGGTCCTTAAAGCGCTTGAAGGCATCGTTCAGGGCATCGCCTTCGATGAAATAGCCCATTGATTCCAGCTTGTCGCGGAAGGCATTGCGGCCCGAGAGCTTGCCCATCACCAACGAGGTTTTCGCGACGCCGACATCTTCCGGCTTCATGATCTCGTAGGTTTCGGAATTCTTCAGCATGCCATCCTGGTGGATGCCGCTTTCATGCGCGAAGGCGTTCTTGCCGACGATGGCCTTGTTGTACTGAACCGGGAAACCCGTGATGCGGCTGACCATCGCCGACGCGCGGGCGAGGTAGGTCGTGTCGATCTTGGTTTCGTAGGGCAGGGTGTCGCCGCGCACCTTCATCGCCATCACGATTTCTTCCAGCGCCGCATTGCCGGCGCGCTCGCCAAGGCCGTTGATGGCGCATTCCACCTGGCGGGCGCCATTGGCAACGGCCGACAGCGAGTTGGCGACGGCCAGGCCGAGATCGTTGTGGCAGTGCGCCGACCAGATCACCTTGTCCGAGTTCGGAATGTTCTCGATCAGACGGCGGATCAGCTCGCCATACTCATGCGGGTGCGAATAGCCAACCGTATCGGGCACGTTGATCGTGCGCGCACCGGACGAAATGGCAATGTCTATACACTTGCACAGGAAGTCGAAATCGGTGCGCGTCGCATCTTCGGCGCTCCATTCCACATCGTCGACGAGGCCGCGGGCCTGCGTTACGGAGCGGCCGATGGCTTCCAGAACGGCGTTCGGGCCCATCTTGAGCTTGTGCTTCATGTGCACTTCGCTGGTCGAGATGAAGGTGTGGATGCGCGGGCGGGCCGCGTTGCGCACGGCTTCGCCGCAACGGTCGATGTCTGCCGGTGTGGAGCGGGCGAGGCCGCAGATGACGGCATTCTTCGACTGGGCGGCGATGGCGCTGACGGCGGCGAAGTCCCCGTCCGATGCGGCCGGGAAGCCGGCCTCGATGATGTCGACGCCCATCTCTTCCATGAGGCTCGCCATTTCGAGCTTTTCATTGTGGGTCATCGATGCGCCGGGCGATTGCTCGCCGTCGCGCAGGGTCGTGTCAAAGATGAATACGTGGGGTTTCTTCGCGGGTTTCGCGTTGGATTTCGAGGTCATGGAAAGCGGGCTCAGCGGTCAATTCGAGGGATTGGGCTCAATTCAGTCTGGGCATCCCCTGGCCGCGCGTCCGCCTCTCAGATCGAGGCGACCGGCTCCGGCCAGGGGCCGGTAAGCAGCAGAAGAAGGGGCAAGACTTTGCGCATAGAGGGACTATTCGCCGTGATTTTGGCCGCTGTCAATTGTTGCGGCGGGCGTTTCGGGAATATCTTGCCAGGTCTTGCGGGCCTGACGCACCACGAACCAGGCGACGGCCGCGTAGAGCACGAGGCCTGCGGCGGCGAACAGGCCGGCAACCACCGGGTTGCCGTCGAACGCGGAATCCAGCGATTTCCAGCCGACCGCGACCAGCGCGATCTTGGGAACGATGCCGAGGCCCATGCCGATCCAGTAGTCGCGGAATTTGGCGGCGCTGGCGCCGAAGACCATGTTCACGATCAGGAAGGGGCCGGCCGGCACGCTGCGCACGACGGCGCTGGCGATCAGGGCGTTCTGGCCGATCAGGCGCGAGAGTTTCTGGGCGCGCGGGCCGGCATAGCGGCGCACGACCGCTTCGCCGCCGGTGCGCCCGATCCAGAAGGTCAGCGCGCCGGACAGCATGTTGGCGACCCAGCCATAGACCGCGCCCATCAGGGGGCCGAACACGGCGACCGAGGCCGCGATCAGTGCAAACTGCGGCACGCCGATGAAGGCGGCGACACAAAAGACGAGGATCACCGCCGGCAGACCCCAGGGGCTGCCCGCCAGATTGCGCAGCCAGGTTTCGGCCTCTTCCAGTCCGGGCAGGTAGCCGAGCTTTCCAAGCGCGAACACGCCGAGCACAGCCGCCAGCAGACTGAGCCCCAGATAGAGGGCGCGGCGTGGAACCGGGGCGGGAACGGCGGTTTCGTGCGTCATCGCGGCCTCACGTGCGCCCGAAGAAGCGGCGCGTCAATCTGGCGAAGGCAGGCAGGCTGTCAGGCGTCTGCCAGCAGTTTTTCGCTCATCGCCCAGAGCCGCTCGGCCCGGGCATCGTCGACGATCCACTCACGGGCGTGTTCCCAGCGCTGGCTGTCCGGTCCGGCCAGCTTGGCGATGTCGCAATCCTCGCAATAGACGCCGCCCTTGCCGTTGAGCTGCGGCGAGGTGGCCGCCCAGACGGTGGTGGAGGCGCCCTGTTCGGGTGTCTTGAACATGGCCTTCACCATGTCGGGGATGGTGCCGTCCGGATTCTTCCAGCCGAGCGCTGCCATTTCCTCGTCAGTGAGGTGGCGCTGCAGCGGCGTGAAGATGCCGCCGGGGTGAACCGAAAAGGCCCGCACGCCGATATCGCGGCCGAGCAGATCGACGCCGAGCGCGAACAGCGCGTTGGCGGATTTCGCCTGTCCGTAGGCTTCCCATTTGTCATAGGAGCGGGTGGTGTAGTTCGGGTCATCCCAGATCACGTCCGAGCGGACATGGCCGGTGGACGACAGGGCCACCACGCGCGCGCCCTCGGCTTCCTGCAGCGCCGGGGCGAGCTTCATGGCGAGGGCCATGTGACCGAGATGGTTGGTGCCGAACTGGGTTTCCCAGCCATTGCCGACGCGGCCGAAGGGCGTGGCCATCACGCCGGCATTGTTGATCAGGATGTGCAGCGGACGGCCGGTTTCGGCATACTCGTCGCCGAACTTGCGCACGCTGGCGACGTCGCCAAGATCCATTGCGGCAATCTCGATTTCACCGGCGACAGCGGCGAGCGCCTCGGCGGCGACATCCGGCCGGCGGGCCGGAACGGTGACGCGGGCGCCGGCTGAGGCGAGGGCGCGGACGGTCTCGAGGCCGATGCCGGAATAGCCGCCGGTCACGATGGCATTCTTGCCGGAGAGGTCGATTCCGCGAACGACTTCTGCGGCCGTGCTCTTTGCGGGAAAGCCCGATCCGACGGGGTTCTGATCCTGTGCGGCCATGACGTGTTTCCTTCCTCTGGTCTCTTCTTGCGAATGAGGTTAGCGGGATGAAGCTGCAGCGGCTACTGCAAACTCCCGGGCGACTTGCCCCCGCGTTGCCCCAATTTGCCGCTAGACCGCCCAACTGAAAGGAGACCGGACCCATGAAACTGCATCTGATGCTCGGAGCCGTTCTTTTGAGCGGCGCACTTGCGCTTCCGGCCGCGGCCCAGTTCGGCCGCGTGGAACGCTCAGAGGCAGAAATCGCGCTGGAACAGGCGCAGGACCGTCAGGCCAAGCAGAAAGCGGCGCGTGCAGCCGCGACCGAAGCCTGCGCGGCCAAACAGGTCGATGGCTGCTTCAAGCTGGCCGACATGCAGCGCACCGGCGCGGGCGGCGCGCAGGACCTGGCGGCGGCGGCGAAGACGTACAAGATCGTTTGCGATGCCAAGGACGGGCGCGGCTGCGCCGGGCTTGCCTATCTCACTGTGCAGGGGCGCGGCGTGACCAAGAACCAGACAGAAGGGCGCGCCCTTTACAAGAAAGCCTGTGATTATGGCGATGTCAGTGGCTGCGCGGCCTATGGCAACATGGCCTTCACCGGCTCGGGCGGGCGCAAGGATACGGTGGCCGGCACCCAGGCGCTGACCAATGCCTGCGACCGGGGCTATACTTGGGCCTGCACGCGGATGCGCGATCTCGGTGTGTTTGATCCGGACGACAATTCGTTCGAACGTCTCAAGGACATCCGCGGTTAGGGCGCCTCCGGGATTGATCAGCCTGCGGCGGTTTTCACTGCCGCTGCATCGACCGGTGCTTCGGCACGCGGCGAAGCGAGCGGCGCGACGTTCGACAGGTCGGGCACAGACGCGGCCTTGTTGATATGCGCGACCGTGCGTTCCGGCGCGATCAGCAGGTCAGCGCTGACGATGGTGCGTTCTTCCACCCGCATAGACGGCGAGAAAGCCACGCCTTCAAGGCGTCCGCCAGTGCAGACTTCGAGGCTGCGGCTGGCTTCGATATCTCCGGCCACAACGCCGTGAACGATCAGCGTGGCGGCCCGGATGCGGCCTTCGATCCGGCCCGTGGCTTCCACCACGATCAGGTCGTCGCTTTCGATCTCGCCGCGAAGTTCGGCGCCGAGGATCAGCGGCCCGGTAAAGCGGAACTTGCCTTCCAGGCGCCCACCTGGCGCAATCGAGTTGCCGGCGCCCGCCTTGGCAGGCTTGGCTGGGGGTTCAGTCCGGTTCGGTGTGGTTGCCATCGCCCGTGTCCTTCTTTGCGCCCTTTTCCACAGGTTAACCTATTGTTAACGAAAGAAGAAGGGGACCTCCTGGATGCTTGCAAGAATTGTGCGGACTTTGCGTTGGCCCGTGGCGGCAGCCTTCGGCGCGCTTGTACTGGCCGCGTGCAGCCCCGAGCCCGACGGGCCGGCGGCGCCTTCAGGGCCGCATGGATTGCTGCCGCCCGGCGCGGAAGGGATCGACCTCTCGCACCATAATGGCCTGGTCGACTGGGCCCGTCTCGGCACAGAGCCGTTTTCGTTTGCCTATCTCAAGGCGACCGAGGGCAGCGACCACATCGATCAGGAATTCCAGGCGAACTGGCGCGCGGCGACCCGGCTCGGCTGGCGCGTCGGCGCCTACCATTTCTTCCTCCTGTGCCGGGAGGGCGCCTCGCAGGCCGAGAACTTTATCCGGCAGGTCGAGGTGCGGCCCGGCACGCTTCCGCCCGCCGTTGACCTGGAGCAGGCCCACAATTGCAAACCGCGCGGCGGCCGCGAGGCCACCCTGGACGAAATCCGCGTCTTCCTCGAAGCGGTCGAAGTCGAATACGGCGCCGTGCCGGTGATCTACACCACGCCGGCGTTTCATGCCGAGTGGATTGCGGGGGAGGGCTTCGAGCGCCATCCGCTCTGGATCCGCTCGCTCGACGGGCCGCCGCAAGGCGACTACGCGATCTGGCAGTATTCGATGAAGGGCAAGGCCGCTGGCGTTGAAGGCCCGGTCGATCTCAACCGCGCCGCAGACTAGATCGCCTTGCCCATCCGCGCGCCCGGCACGTCGATCCCGTCGATCGATGCGCTGATGATGACCTCGATCAGCTGGTAGCCGCAGGCGCGGTAGAGCGGCTGGCCGGCAAGCGTGGCCATCAATTCGACACGTGTGAAACCTGCGTCCCTCGCTGCGCCCTCGCAGATTGCCAGAACGTAGCGCCCCAGACCGCGGCGGACGAAATCCGGATGGGTGTACATTGCGCGGATGCGGGCAGCATCTTCGCCTATCCTGAGCAGCGCAGCATTGCGCTGGGCGGTCGAGTGATCGCCGCCATAGAGCGTCGTGCGCCGGCTCCAGCCGCCGCAGGCGGCGAGGCGGCCGCTTCCGGTGTCGTGCACGACAAAATACGTGGCATCCGCGATCAGCTGACGGTCGAGTCCCATGATGCTGCGGGCAACCGCGATCTGCGCCTCCGACAAAAAACCGCGCTGAAGTTCACCGATTGCGGTGTCCATCAGCGCGGCGATTTCGTCTGTATCCGCCTCGGTAGCGAGGCGATACGCGAAGCCCTCAAGCAAGGGCTCCGGCATTGTTAGTTGCGGGTCTTGTCGACCAGGCGATCATTCTTCGCCCAGTGCATCATGCCTCGCAGCTTTTCGCCCACAGCTTCGATGTCATGCGAGGCCATACGCTGGCGCATGGCGTGGAAGCCCGGCGCGCCGGCCTGGTTTTCCAGAACCCAGTTGCGGGCGAACGTGCCGTTCTGGATGTCTTCCAGGACCTTTTTCATTTCCGCTTTCGTCGCGCTGTTCACGACGCGCGGCCCGGTGACGTATTCTCCGTACTCGGCCGTGTTCGAGATCGAGTAGTTCATGTTGGCGATGCCGCCTTCATAGATCAGGTCGACGATCAGCTTAGTCTCGTGGAGGCATTCGAAATAGGCCATTTCCGGCGCGTAGCCTGCCTCGACGAGGGTTTCGTAGCCGGCCTTGATCAGTTCCACGATTCCGCCGCACAGCACGGCCTGCTCGCCGAAGAGGTCGGTTTCGGTCTCTTCGCGGAAGCTGGTCTGGATGACGCCGGCGCGCGTGTTGCCAATGGCTTTCGAATAGGAGAGGGCCACGGCCTGCGCCGTGCCGGTGGCATCCTGGTGGACGGCGATCAGGCCCGGCAGGCCGAAGCCCATCTGGTACTGCGCGCGCAGCGTATGGCCGGGGCCTTTCGGCGCCGACAGAGACACGTCAATGTCCGCCCGCGGACGGATCAGGTTGTAGTGGATGTTGAAGCCGTGGCCGAACATGATGTGCTGGCCAGCGCGCAGGTGCGGTTCGATCTCGTTGGCGAACAGCACAGCCTGCTTCTCGTCGGGCACGAGGATCATCAGTACATCGGCCCATTTGGCTGCTTCAGCCGGGGTGACGACTTCCAGCTTCTCGGCTTCGCATTTCTTGCGGCTGCTGGAGCCTTCCTGAAGCGCAACCTTGATCTGCTTCACGCCGGAATCGCGAAGGTTCAGGGCGTGCGCGTGGCCCTGGCTGCCATACCCGACGACTGCGACCTTCTTCTTCTGGATCAGGCTGATGTCGGCGTCTTGCTCGTAATAGACTTTCATGTGCGTTCGGATGCTCCGCTGGAGGGGGAAGGGAAGGTTGGTTGTGGAAGGGATCCGTCAGGAGGCTTTGCAGTCCCAGGCCGGGCTGACATTGGCAAAGCCGATGACGAGATTGTTGAGACGGTTTACCGGATCGTCCGATCCGGCATGCCGGGAAAATTGTCGCGTGCCAATCGGGGTTTCGGCCCGCGTGATTACATCATGGCTGTCGATCACCAGGCGCACATTGCGCGAGCCATCGGGATTGACCGTCACTTCCTCGCGGGGGCCATAGGCGGGCAGTGCAGGATCGGCGGCGGTCGACAGCAGGGCGCTCAGGGATTTCGCGGTATCGTCAGGCAGGGTCGCGCGCAGGCGGCAGCGCATCCCCTTGCCGTCCGGCACGGAACGCGCATCAAGGCGCAGCTTTCCGTCCTGGTCCAGCACGTCGTAGACATAGGCGGCGCCGCTCGGCGATGCCGTGTCGATGATCTGGACCAGTGAGTTGGCTTCGCTGCCGTAATAGCGGGTGGCCCGGTCGCGGATCAGGCTCGCCCGCAACAGGTCGCAATTCATCTTGGCCGCATCCGGATCGGCCGGACCCGAATAGGCCGCGGTCGAAAGCGTCGTATTGCAGCCGTCCATCTGCGCATGCGCCGCAAGCGGTACAAGGCAGGCGGCCAGGCTCACCAGAACGGCGCGCCAGAGAGAGGCTTTCATCCCTTCTCCTTTCCCCGTTTGATCGACAGGACGCCGGTCCGGCTGACTTCGACCAGACCGAGTGGACGCATCAGGTCGACGAACTGGGTCAGCTTTTCCGAGGCGCCCGTGACCTCAAAAATAAAGCTCTCATTTGTCGTATCTATCACATGTGCGCGGAAAATCTCAGCGATGCGGAGCGCTTCGACGCGCTTTTCGCCCGTTCCAGCCACTTTCACGAGCGCAAGTTCGCGTTCGATGCCCGTTTTGGAATTGGTGATGTCGATGACTTCGGCGACCGGCACGATGCGCAGCAGCTGGGCCTCGATCTGTTCGAGGATGTGCGGCGTGCCCTGCGTGACGATGGTGATGCGCGAGCGATGTTGGCTGGCGTCAACCTCTGCGACCGTCAGGGAGTCGATGTTGTAGCCCCGCCCCGAAAAAAGGCCGACGACGCGGGCGAGCACGCCCGGTTCGTTGTCGACGAGCACGGCCAGGGTGCGCCGCTCGATCCCCTCGTCCGAATGGGCGAGGAAATAGGCAGATTTCGGGCCGTTGCCGTTTGTCGGGGTGGACGTGTCGTTCATTGCAGCCTCGTGGACGCGGCCGGCGCCTCGGCGCCGAATTTGAACCCGGGCCGCCGGGTTTCGAGTTTTGATTTCAACGCTTGCGACTTGGCAATGGCGTCGCTGCGGTTTTCACCGGTCTGGTCGTCATAGCGTTCGACCACTTCATCCTTGCGGCGCGGGTCGAGATAGGCCTGCAGTTCGGAGACGAGCAGGCGGCGGCATTCATCGATATAGGCGGCGGAGTCTTCCGAACCCGGCCCGCCCTCGCGGGTGATCGCTTCCATCTCGTGATAGGTCCACATCAGCGCGTCGAGGATCGGCGGGCGGTGGCCGCGATAGGCGCCTTCCTTTTCGGCGCCCTTCTTGTCGGGATTAAGGTTCGGAAAGAACATCCGGCCCCGGTCGACCAGGGTCGACAATACGACAAGCATGTTCGCCTTGTTGGCGAGAAAGGCGCCGTCATTCGCCTGCAGGTGGCGGGTGCGGGCAAACATGGCGCAGCGGGCGAGGGAGTCGATGGCCGCATTGCCCCAGTCGAGGCTGGCCGCGTCGATGCTCTGGCGCAGGCGTTCGGTCTGCAGCTTGCGCTGACGGCGGGTCTCACCGCGCGCAATCACGGCGCTCATCACGGCGACGAACGCCGAACCGATCGTCAGGATCAGGTCCGTGTTGCTCTGCAAAAGTTCCAGAACGCTGGCCACGTCCATCACCATCCCCTCCGCTAACGTTTCAACGCCTTGTTATCTCAAACGAGCTTGCGGCCCGCCTCGCCGATTTCGTTACCAGTTATCTCGCCCAGGATCATCTGGTTGTGCGCAGAGCCCGACGGGATCATCGGCAGGCAGTTTTCCGCCCGTTCCACGCGGCAGTCGAACAGAACCGGGCCGGGATCGTCAATCATCTCGAGGATCTTCGCGTCCAGCTCCTCGGGCTTGTCACAGCGGATGCCGTGCCCGCCCATGGCGTTCGCCAGCATCACGAAGTCGGGCAGGCTTTCGGAATAGGAGTGCGAATAACGCTCGCCGTGCAGCAATTCCTGCCACTGGCGCACCATGCCCATCCACTCATTGTTGAGGATGAACACCTTCACCGGCAGCCTGTGCTGGACGGCGGTGGACAGTTCCTGCGTCATCATCTGGATCGAGGCTTCGCCCGCGATGTCGATGACCAGCGCGTCCGGATGCGCCGCCTGGACGCCGACCGCGGCGGGCAGGCCATAGCCCATGGTGCCAAGGCCGCCGGAGGTCATCCACCGGTTCGGTTCGTTGAAATGGTAGAACTGCGCGGCCCACATCTGGTGCTGGCCGACTTCGGTGGTGATGTAGGTGTTGCGGTCCTTCGTTAGCGCGTACAGTCGCTCGACCGCGTATTGCGGTTTGATCACATCGCTTGAGTTCTTGTAGGCAAAGCACTTGAGCGCCCGCCAGCCATCGATCTGCGCGCGCCATGCGGTCAGGTCCGGCATCTTTCGCTTCAGCGCTTTGATCTCTGTAATCAGCGCGTCCAGCGCTTCGGCGCAGTCCGCCAGCACCGGCACATCCACGCGCACGATCTTGTTGATCGAGGACGCATCGATATCGATGTGGATCTTCTTCGACTTCGGCGAGAAGGCATCGATGCGGCCGGTGACCCGGTCGTCGAACCGCGCGCCGACGCAGATCATCAGGTCGCAGTCGTGCATCGCATTGTTGGCTTCGTAGCTGCCATGCATGCCCAGCATGCCCAGCCAGTCCGGGTGCGAGGCCGGGAAGGCACCGAGACCCATCAGCGTGGAGGTCACGGGAAAGCCGGTCAGCTCCTGCAGCTCGCGCAGCTTCGCGGCGGCCTGCGGTCCGGAATTGATGACGCCGCCGCCGGTATAGAACACCGGCCGCCAGGCTTTCGTCATCAGGTCCGCAGCCATCTTGATGGCGTCCCGGTTCGGCTCGCGCTGGGGCACATAGGTCGGCTTGAAGATGCCGTCCTTGCCGACATAGGGCCCGGTCGCGAACTGGATGTCCTTCGGAATGTCGATGACCACCGGGCCCGGCCGTCCGCTGGTCGCGACATAGAAGGCCTCGTGCATGATCCGTGCGAGCTGGTTCACATCGGTCACGAGATAGTTGTGCTTGGCGCAGCTGCGCGTAATGCCGGTCGTGTCGCATTCCTGGAACGCGTCGGTGCCGATCAGGTGGGTCGGCACCTGGCCGGTGATCACAATCATCGGGATCGAGTCCATCAGCGCGTCCGTGATCGGGGTGACCATGTTGGTCGCGCCGGGACCGGACGTCACCAGTGCCACGCCGCATTTGCCCGTCGAGCGCGCATAGCCTTCGGCGGCGTGGCCGGCGCCCTGTTCATGGCGCACCAGGACGTGGCGGATCGCGTCCTGCCCGTAGAGCGCATCATAGATCGGCAGGACCGCCCCGCCGGGATAGCCGAACATCACCGATACGCCCTGCTCGCGAAGCGCTTCCACGACAATCTGGGCGCCGGTCATCATGCGCGGGGCATCGGTCTGGGAGGCGGCGGGCTTGGCCTTGGTCTTGGTGGTCATGTCGGGGCTCGGAGGTTTGGGAGGGACGGGGTGTCAGTCGGGGTATCGGCCAAACAAAAAAGGGCCTCCGGAGGAAGCCCTTTTATGTGCGCACCCGCAACCGCCTGAAAGATCAGGCAGCTACGGGCGCCGAAGGATTACTACGGTCATTTTGCGCAAGGGGCGTTTCCTCGAATTAGTGGGCTCAGGCATAATCTTCCGCTTGGGCCGTGTCAATCTCCCTGTAAAGGGCAAAAATGACCCTCAAACGGTCGCCCATCTCCGGGGAAGGTATGCGCGTCCAGAACGGAAACTGGCGCCCGATCCATGTGAACTGCCTTTTTGCATAGCGGCGCGTATCGCGCTTGGCGTTCTCGGCGGCCTCTTCCGGGCTCATTTCGCCCCGGGCAAAGGCCGTCAGCCAAGGCATGCCGCAGGCCTTCATCACCGGCAGTTCCGGGTCCAGCCCGCGCGCCACCAGCTCACGCGCCTCGTTCATGGCGCCCTGCATCAGCATGCCCTCGAACCGGCGGTCGATCTTCTTGTAGAGCGCCGCGCGCGGCGGGGTCAGGGCAAAGCCGGTCCATTCGGCCGGCTGCAGCACGGGCGGCTGGCGCTCGGTCTGGAAATCGCTCAGCGACCGGCCGGTGGCCAGCCACACTTCGTAGGCGCGGGCGAGGCGCTGCTTGTCGCCGGTGCCGAGCCGTTCGGCCAGTTCGGGATCGTGCGGCATCAGCCGCGCCCGGAGGCCATCGGCGCCCTCGGTATCGCTGATCGTGCGCACTTCGGCGCGGATCTCGTCCGGCACTGGCGGGATGTCGGACAGGCCCTGCGTCAGCGCCAGCAGGTAAAGCCCGGTGCCGCCCACAAAGATTGCGCGCTTGTTCTGCCGCTGCAGCTTCTTGATGACAGCGCGCGCGGCTTCCAGCCACTCGCCGGTGGAATAGCGTGTTCCCGGGTCGACATAGCCGAACAGATGGTGGGGCACGCCCGCCATTTCCTCTTCGGTCGGCCGGGCCGAGATCACCTGCACGTCTTTGTAGACCTGCATGGAATCGGCATTGATCACCTCGCCGCCGAGCCGCCGGGCGACTTCAATGGCGAGGGCGGACTTGCCGCTGGCGGTCGGGCCGTGGATCAGGATCACAGGATGCATGAACGGGAGTCTAGGGGCTTGCCCGCCTTGAGGAAAGGCTCCTACAGACACCCTGCCTCAAAGCGGAGCGTCCGATGACAAATGAGTGGGTGGTGATCGCAGCGTCGCGCCAGGGTGGACCAGCCGGGGCCCATGCCCTGCAGGCCGCCATCGCGGCGGAAGGCGGCCTCACGGGGGAGGGCCTGTCCCTGTCGGATGCCGATCCGATCCATGCCGGCGGCTTTACCTTCACGATGCCCGAAGGCACAGCGCCCGCTGGCTTGCGCGCCCGGCTTGAAGCCGAACTGGAAGCCGATATCGCGGTGATGCCGCGCACCCGGTTCGGCCGGAAACGCCTGCTGATCTCCGACATGGACTCCACTATCATCGGCCAGGAATGCATCGACGAGCTTGCCGACGCGGTCGGCCTGAAAGCCGAGATCTCCGGCATCACCGAACGCGCCATGCGCGGGGAGCTGAACTTCGAGTCCGCACTCACTGAACGGGTCGCCATGCTGAAAGGCCTGCCGCTGGGCGAATTGCAGCGCACCCTCGAACAGCGCCTCACGCTCAATGCCGGCGCGCGCACCCTCGTCGCGACAATGAAGGCGCACGGCGCCAGGACGGTTCTCGTGTCTGGCGGCTTTACGTTCTTCACGTCCCGCATCGCGGCGCTCGCCGGGTTCGAGGCCCAGCAGGGCAACACGCTGCTGGATGACGGCGCCGCGCTGACCGGCGAGGTCGGACTGCCCATCCTCGGGCGCGCGGCCAAGCGCGAAGCGCTCGAAACCTTCGCATCGGCGGGCGGTTTTGCACCGTCCGAAGCCCTCGCGCTTGGCGACGGCGCGAACGATCTCGACATGATCAAGGCGGCCGGTCTTGGTGTGGCCTATCAGGCCAAGCCCGTGGTCGCCGCCGAAGCCCACGGCGCGGTCCGTCACACGGACCTGACCGCCGCATTGTTCTTCCAGGGCTACACCGCCTCAAACTTCGTCCACGGATAATTCCCTTATGCCTTCGTTGCGCACACTTGCCTTCCAGGCCTGGTTCAGGGTCAGCCGCCCGATGACGCTCGGCGTGCGCGCGGCGGTGGAGAATGCAAACGGTCACGTCTTCATGGTGCGCCATACCTATATCAATGGCTGGTTCATGCCCGGCGGCGGCGTCGAGCGCGGTGAACCGGTGATCGAAGCCCTGCGCCGCGAGCTGCATGAAGAGGCCGGCGTGCGCCTGATCGCCGATCCGCCGGTCGTCGGCGTCTATTCGAACCATCACAATTTCCGGAATGACCATGTGATCCTCTACCGTGTGCCGTGGGGCACCTGGGCGCAGGAGACCGCGACCAGCGTGGGTGAGATTGCCGAAACGACCTGGGTCGATCCGCACGCGCCCATCGACGGCATCACGCGCGGCACGCAGCAACGCTTCGACGAACTGTATCGCGGCGCGCCGCTGTCACCCTGGTGGGCGGCCAAAACCTAGCGCTGCATTGCCACCATGATCTGTTCCAGATCGGCCCGCAGCGCCCGGATGCGGCTTTCGGGCAAGCCCTCGATGCATTCCGCTTCGACCGCATCGCTCAGCCGGTTCAGGGTCGCCAGCGCCGCGTTGCCCCGCCGGGTCAGCCGCACCAGCCGGGCCCGCCCATCCGTGGGGTCGGGAATGGTTTCTGCAAACCCGTCCGCCTCGAGTGTTTCGATCAGGTAGGACACCGATTGTTTGGTGATCCCGGCCCGTTGGGCGAGGTCGGACGCGCGCGACCCCTCCGGCGCGATGTTGCGGAAGATCACCGAATGCGCAGGCCGGATTTCGGCAAAGCCTTCGCCGGCGAGCCCGGCATACACGCGCGCCTGCGCCGCCTCATAGATCAGGCGGGCCAGTCGGATGATGCGGGTCGGGGCGGCAGGGGATGCCGTTCGCTCGTTTTGTATCATGGAGGCTACTTGACGATAGTCAGACAGTCTGTCAATAATAGACAGACAACCTGACTAAAAGGATTTCCTCTCATGGCTGATGGTCAGATGATTGAACCCGACCTGATCGCCCGCAACCTCGAAGTCGTTCAGGCCCACCTGGAAGGCGAGGGGCGAGACCCCGCCAGCGTCATGTCGCTCTACACGGATGATATTGTGCTTGAGGTCCCGGGGCGCGGTCTGCGCTTCGACGACAAGGCCGCGATCGAGGCGAACTATATCGCGATGTTCGGTTCGATGTCCGAGCTCGAAATGTACCCGCTCGACCGGTTCGCCACCGCCGACCGGGTCTTTGACGATTGCCGCGTCCGCTTCACGCTGACCGGAGCCGGCTTTGCCGGCGCGCCCGTGCCGCTCGGCACGCGGGTCGAAGTGCGCCTGCTGCATGTGTTCGAGATGCGCGCCGGCCTGATCGCGCGCGAGACGGTTCACGAAAGCTGGAAAGTGCTCGCCTGAAGCCGGCTCACCTTTTGGCGGCGATCACGTAACGCTTTCCCGACACGGTCACTTTCGGCACCTGTCCGGTCTGCTCGAAGGTGGTCCAGGCCGGGGCGATCTGGTTCCAGAACGCCGCATCCGCTTCGCCGGCATGCACCTTCAGGTTCGCCTCGGTCATCGGGAAAGGGAAGATATGGACCGGCACTTCGCTCTGCCCGTTCGCAAAGGCGGCCTGCATCAGGGTCCAGATCTGTTCGATCACCGGATCCGTCATGGCGAAACAGCCGATCGACACACAATTGCCGTGCACCATCAGGAAGCTGCCTGTGCGGCCATTGGCGCGGTCGAAGGCGTTCGGGTAGCCCAGATTGAACGAGAGGTGATAGCTGGACGACGGGTTCATCTGCGCCGGCTTGATCATGTAGAAGCCCTCCGGCGCCTGTCCGTCGCCTTCCGCTTTCTTCGGGCCCAGCGTTCCGGATACGGAGCAGACCGGCCAAGTACGGAACGGTATGTACACACCACTCGCATCCTGGACGTAAGCGGTCAGTTCGGCCGGTGCCTTGGTGATGCGCAGGAAGACCGGACTGCCCAGCGACAGGCCTTGGGCTTCCAGGTCGCGTGCCAGTCCGGGCATTGCGGATTCATAGGCCTGGTCGGACACGCGGGAGGACGGAATCGTACCGGCCTGGGCGAAGGCGAGCAGGGCGGGCAGGCAGAGGAACGCCAGCGCGGCGAGCAACAGCGCGACGAGATTCGGTCGGGGCCCAGCCTTGTGTCTCATGCCTGCGAAACTTCGGGGCAATCATGGCAGCAGTCGGGCAGGACTGCGCCGCGCGCGCGGCGATGATCCTAAAATTTCCGTAGACCAATTTTACGATTTGTTGAGCGCAGCCCGCTAATCTCGGCCCCGTGACGTTTCCCCCCTGCGTCACGTTTAGACATGGGCGAAGCGGGCTTCTCCCTCCAAGCATCCCAGCCGCTTTGCCTTGCGCCGGCTTCCCAGTCCCCGGGAAGCCGGCGTCCCCGCTTTCAGGGCCGGCATTCGGGAAGGCATCAGGCCTTGCGGATGGCCCGCACGTATTGCGACGCCGTGTAGAGCGACAGGGCAGCGGCCGCCCAGAGCAGCACCACCAGAGCGGCCGCGGCCAGCTGCGCCGGCAGGCTCGCCTCCAGCGCGAGCTTTTCGGTCGATGCCGGCGCCAGCGCAAAGGGCATCATCAGTCCGGCAATCGCCAGCATCTCCACCGCCGTCTTCACCTTGGCCAGATGGCTCGGCGCGACCACGCCCGATGCCTCCGGCCGTGTGCGCAGCCAGGTCATGAACACGTCTCGGGCGATGATCAGCGCCGCCGGCAGGTAAATCAGCCAGGACCTGAGCGTCAGCGCCAGGCCCAGCAGCGCAAAGCTGACCAGCAGCTTGTCCGCAATCGGGTCCAGCCAGACGCCGAACCGGCTTTCCGCCTTGAAGGTCCGCGCCGCCCACCCGTCCAGGAAATCTGTCAGCGCGCCGGACAGGAAAGCCAGAAGCGCAAACTGGTGCCAAAGCTGCTCCATGGTTGCCAGCCGCAGCGCTTCGTCGCCCTCGGCGGTCTTGAACGCATCGCCAGACGCCGCCGCGTTCAGGGCGGCGAACAGGACCAGCGCCGCGAATACGCAGCGCGAAATCGTCAGGGCATTGGGAATCCAGGCCAGCATCGTGGACCAGCCATAGCGAGGGGAGGGCAGACCCTGCAAGGACCGGGGCTCAGTGTTTCAGGCGCAAGTCGGAGATCGAGCGCGCAATCGTGCGATAGACCTCGATCAGCTCGTCGCCATTGTCGGCGCTGAAGGCATGGCCGGGCGAAGTGGCGCAGTATTCGAGGATGGTCCGGCCGTCGCCGGTACGCTGCACGCTGGACGGCACCTGGAAGCCCACGGTGAAAATCTGGATATTGCTGGGCAGCGACTTCATCTGGTCGCACAGGTCCATCGATTGCCGGAACGAGCTGCGCGTTGCGGTCGGGTGCTGGATGTTGAAATCGCCGTCCGTCATCAGGATGAGGAACTTGGTGGTGCGCTGGCCGCCATAGGGGCGCGGTTCGGATTCCGCAGGCCAGATGCCGGCCCAGTTGGGCGAGATCAGGTACCAGCCCCAGGCCAGGCCAAGATGGCCGGCCGTACCGCCCGAAGCGACGAGGCTGTTGACGTGTGCCTTCAGCGCGGCCTTGTCCTCGGTCAGCGGAACCGGCCCCGACGGCTGGCAAAGTCCGTGGCGGCCCTCATGGGCGCCGACGCCATAGCCGGTCGCGCCGCTGTTTTCGACATTCTTCCAGCCATCGTATTTCGAGGTCGACCCGGCCGAGAAGTTCCAGCGCGGATTGCCGGCGCCCAGCCAGCGGCCGTATCCCGGCGCGGCGTCGGTGGCCGCATCGGCGCCGGTGCGCTCATAGATGCAGCTGTCGGACAGGCCTGTATCCTCGAAGAAGTAGCGCGCCGTGTTCCAAGTATAGCTTGAGCTGCGCCCGCAGGGACTGCTGCTCGTGCAGGTGCCCTTCTGATAATAGAAAAAGCGTTTGCCGGTCGCCGCATCGATCATGCGTTCGTCATTGTACGAATTGTAGTTCGACTGCGCCGCCGAGTTCGACGAATCCCCGTTCAGCGTGGAGGTATCGGTCACGGCGTTGATGTACGGCCCGGCATTGAGCGAATTGTTGTAGCTGGTGATCGCGATGCGAACCGAGCCGTCCAGCACCGCATCGTCCGGCAGCAGCTCGTCAAAGGCGGCCTTCGCTGCGGTCTTCAGCTGTGACAGGCGGTTGTAGCTGTTCATCGAGCCGGAAACGTCGAAGATGAAGGCGATATCGACCACGCCGATGCCATAGGTCGAGATGGCGTCGACGTTGAATTCCAGTTCGTCGTGTCCGATGATCTGGGTGAGGTAAGTGGGCTGGCGGCAATGGATCGAGCCGGCGATATCCTGGTTCTCGGTGTTGAACACGACCGACATCGCGTCACAGAGCAGGCCGCCGCCCTGCTGGCTGATCATCGAGTTGGCGTATTGCTTCACATCGGCGATGACCGCTTCTTCGCTCATCCCGCGCTGGCGCTGCAGCGCGCCGGCCAGCACGGCCGAATCGACAGCCGCCTGGACCTTGGATTTCTGGCGCACCGTGTTCTGGAGATCGATCGCGATGCCGGCGAGCGCCAGCACGGCAGGAACAACGAATGCGGCGAGCATCGCCACGTTGCCCGATTCGGATCTGCCGAAGCCGCGCAGCGGCCGTTTCCTGGTCATGTCCATGACGGGCCTTCTGACTCCGTATGCGAACAGTCTAGTGGACGAGGCGGACCTCGTTGATGGCCCGGCCGATCTGCTGGAACACTTCGATCAGTTCCGACGAACCGCTGGGGAAGTAGGCGTATTGCGAGCTGGTTGCGCAGCTCTTCAATGCGTTCTTCAGCGTCGTGTTGGTGACTTCAAACCCGATTGTGTAGACGACGATGCCTTGATCCTTCATCGCCGTGCAATATTCTTCCGCCTGCGAGAAGGAGTTGCCGTTTTCGGAATTGCAGTTGATCTGGTCCTGCGTGGAGCCCGAACCCGAGGTCGAAGTTTGCGACAGTACACCTTTGCAGAACGATGAGTTGAAGTCGCCGTCCGTCATGAATACAGCGAACTTGTGCAGCTTGGGGCGGCCAAAAGCGGCCGGCTGACTCTCAGTCGGAAAGACCGATCCGAAATTCGGTGACAGCGTGTAGAGGCCCCAGGCCGCCCCGAGGTGACCAGCCGTCGAACCGCCGACAGAAAGGTCGTCGATCGCATCGCTCAATGTGGTCTTGTCGCTCGTCAGCGGAATGAGCGCATTGTCCGGGCAGGGGTTGTTCGTAGACAGATAACCAAGACCGACCGGATTGCCGGTGGGCGAAATGTCGGTAAAGGCATCTGTGCCGGTGCGCTCGGTCGCGCAATTGCTGATCTGGTGAACGCGTTGCGCGCCATTGTAGGCGTTGTTGAACCGGAAGTATTCGCAGCCCGACACGGTGCAATAAGATGTGCCGCCGCTCGTGTACGTGCTGTAGTCCGGGCCATACGAACCACTCAATACGAACGTATTGGCGGTCACATCGGACACCTGCCATGTGGCGTTGGTGGCGGTGTTGATCTGCGTCATGCCTTTCACGCCGGAAATCACGATACGGTCGTTGTCGGTCAGTCCGTGTCCGGCCGCCGTTACCTGGACTTCGCAATCGTCGCTTATGCACTTCTCGGCCGTGCCGTTCTTCTTGTAGGTCGAGTAGGAGGAGCTTTTCACCCCCGAGAGCTGGAACGTGTTCGTGGTGGCGCCTGCGACGGTGTAGACGTTGCCGTTGACCTGCGTCATGCCGCTGACGCCGCTGATATAGACACGGTCCCCGTTGCTGAATCCGTGGTTGCTTGACGTCACAACCGCCGGGTTCGCCTTGGTGATGCCCGTGATGCTTTTGGAGCCGGATTTCCAGGCCGCATTCGATATCGACTTGCCGGGCTCGATCGGGCCACGCACGGCTTCCGCATAGGTGCCTGTATTGACGGCTACGGAATAGGGCACCATGGCGATCTTGGAATAATAGGGGTCCTGTTCGTCGCGCACGACGATATCGACGAGATCCTTCGCAGCGGTGCGCAGCGCCGTAATCCGCGTTCCGGACATCGAGCCCGTGATGTCGAGGATCATCGCCACTTCGATGTCCGAGCCGCCTTCGATCGCGCCCGAGCGCACCGTGACGGCAACATCATTGCGCCCCATCATCTTGGCGATGGTTGTCTCGACGGTCAGGTGGGTGACCAGAAGGATCTTGCCGTTGGCATCTTGGCTCAGCTCGTAGGTGATGTCGCGGCCGAGCTCTTCCTCAAGGTGATTGAGGTGGGCCTCGATGATCGAGCGGCGCTCATCGGCCTCCATGAAGGAATCGTGCGCGGCGGCCAGCGCCGCAGCGTCCGTCGCCATCTGCAGCTTGTGTTCGTCGACGATCACGCGCGAGAAATCGATCGCGAACCCGACGAGCGGGAAGATCACCATACACGCCAGCGCGAACAACATCGCGACGTTACCGCGATCATCGCGGACAAGCCGGGTGTTCCGGCGCTTCGTTTCAATCTGATCGGCCATGGCCAAGCGTCCTCAAGGCGGAAATCCGCACTCACCAGAGGACGCTTATGACAGAACAGCATTGCGGGACGGTTTCCGGTCCACGCAGAAGTGTAACTGTTCTGAGAGGTTTTTGTTAACTGTACCTGAGCCGCCCATACGCAATCCGGGCGGCAGGACCGTCAACCGGTCAGGGCGCGCGGCGGCGGACGAGCGCCCGTTGAGCGGGAGGATCCACCGTTGTTCCGACTCTGGTCTTTTCGTGAGTCAAAGCTGTGTTCATGGTGAACCTCACATTTCCGTACCCAGACGGCATCAGTGGACGAGCCGGACTTCGTTGATCGCGCGCCCGATCTGCTGGAACACGTCGACAAGCTCTGCCGGGGCTTTGGGGAAATAGGCGTACTGCGAGCTGGTAGCGCAGTTGGTCAGCGCCGTCCTTAGGCTGCTGGAAGAGACCTGCAGGCCGACCGTATAGACCACGATGCCTTCCTTTTTCATGGCCGAGCAGTACTTCTGCGCCTGGGAGAAGGAGTCGCCGTTCTCTGCATAGCAATTGATCTGGTCGGAGGACGACCCGTTGCTGCCCCGCGCCAGAACGTTCTTGCAGAAGGACGAGTTGAACTCGCCGTCGGTCATGAACACCGCAAACTTGTGCAGCTTCGGCCGGCCATAGGCTGCCGCGCGGCTTTCGGCAGGGAAGATGTCGCTGAACGTCGGCGAAAGCGTATAGAGACCCCAAGCCGCACCCATGTGTCCTGCTGTCGAGCCGGCCGTGTTCAGCGCCTTGATACTGTCCGACAACAGCTTTTTGTCGTTGGTCAGAGGAATGAGCTGATTGGCCGGGCAATCGCCGGAATTGCGGGAATAATGCAGGCCAACGGGATAATCCGTAGGCGAAGCGTCGGTAAAGGCTTCGGCGCCGGTGCGCTCGGTTGCGCATTGACGAACTTGGAAGACGCGCTGGGAGTCGCTGTACGCGTTGTCGAACCGGTAATATTCGCAGCCCGTCTTCGTGCAATAGACCGTGCCGCCTGATGTGTAGTCGCCGTAGTTCTTCCCGTCCGAGCCCTTGAGGCTGAACGTGTCGTCCGTAACGTTGGAGATCTGCCAGGTGACATTGGTGGCCGTGTTGATCTGGGTCATGCCTTTGACACCGGAAATCACCACATGGTCACCTTCCGAAAGTCCATGTTCTTCGGCGGTCACAACGACTTCGCAGGACTCCGTCAAACAGGGCTGTTCTGCGGTGCCCTTTTTCTTGTATTTCTTGTAGGATGAGCTGTTGATGCCTTTCAGCTCGAATGTGTCGTTGGTCGCATTGATGACTGTGAACGTCTTCTTGTTCAACTCTGTCATGCCTTTGACGCCGCTGATATAGACCTCCTCCCCGTCCGCGAAGCCGTGATTCTTGGACGTCACGACGGCAGGGTTCGATTGCGTGATGTCGGTGATTTTCTTTGTCCCGGCCCCGCGCCATTGCGCGTCCGAGATCTCGATCCCCGGCTTGATCGCTCCCCGTGCGGCTTCCGCATACGGCCCAACGTTCACGGCAACCGCATAGGGTACCATGGCGACTTTCGAATAATATGGGTCCTGTTCGTCGCGCACGACGATATCGACCAGATCCTGCGCGGCCGTGCGTAGCGCAGAGATCCGGCTGCCGGCCATCGAGCCCGTGATGTCGAGGATCATTGCCACTTCGATGTCCGAGCCGCCTTCGACCGCTGCAGACCGTGCCGTAACCTCGACAGTGTCGCGTCCCATAACCTTCGCGATCGTGGTCTGGGTCGTCAGGTGGGTGACGAGAAGGATCTTGCCGTTGGAATCCTGGCTCAGTTCGTAGGTGATCTTGCGGCCGAGCTCCTCTTCGAGATGCGCGAGGTGGGCGTCGATGATCGCGCGCCGCTCGTCGGCCTCCATGAAGGAATCGTGCGCGGCGGCCAGCGCGGCGGCGTCGGTGGCCATCTGCAGCTTGTGCTCGTCGACCACGACACGGGAAAAGTCGATGGCGAACCCGACCAGGGGGAAGATCACCAGACAGGCCAACGCGAACAACATCGCAACATTGCCCCGCTCATCGCGGGCAAACCGGGACTCCCGGCGAGTGGTTCGTGCGTAGTCCATAACCGGTGTCCTTGTGCGGTCGGTATCCTTTTGAGCGAGCGTACAAGGGTGTATGCAGGGGTAATCTTGAGTTACGGTTTCCAAATCGCGATTAAAAGTTACTGGCGCACCGCGGACCGGTTAACTTACAATGTCCCGATTCGAGAGGACCCCGGGATGAAGCAGTATCACGCGCTCATGCAGGACATCCTGCAGAACGGCCATGAACGCGGCGACCGCACGGGCGTGGGCACGATCGGTGTGTTCGGCCGGCAGATGCGTTTCGACCTTGCCGACGGCTTCCCGCTGCTGACCACGAAGCGCCTGCACATCCGCTCGATCATCATCGAACTTCTCTGGTTCCTGCGCGGTGAAACGAACATCGCCTGGTTGAAGGAAAACGGTGTCTCGATCTGGGATGAATGGGCCGACGAGAATGGCGACCTCGGCCCCGTCTACGGTAAGCAGTGGCGCAGCTGGGCCGCGCCGGACGGGCGCACCATCGACCAGATCCAGTGGGTGCTCGACGAGATCCGCACCAATCCGAATTCCCGCCGCCTCATCGTCTCGGCCTGGAACCCGGCTGACGTCAACGACATGGCGCTGCCGCCGTGCCACTGCCTGTTTCAGTTCAATGTCGCCAACGGCCGCTTGAACTGCCAGCTCTACCAGCGCTCGGCGGATGTGTTCCTGGGCGTGCCGTTCAACATCGCCTCCTACGCACTGCTGACGCACATGATGGCGCGCGCCACCGGCCTTCAGCCGGGGGAGTTCGTGCACACGTTCGGCGACACGCACCTCTACCTGAACCATCTGGACCAGGCTCGCCTGCAGCTGACGCGCGAGCCGCGCCCGCTGCCGACGCTCTGGATGAATCCGGACAAGACCGATCTCTTCGGCTGGACCTATGAGGACTTCCGGATCGACAATTACAATCCGCACCCGCACATCAAGGCGGCTGTCGCGGTCTGAACCCGGCTACTTGCCCGTCAGCGTGCAGTGAACCATTCCGCCCGTCTCCACGGCGATCGGCAGCACTTCGTCGAATTCCGAACAGGTAATCAAGGACTGGGCGGCATAGGCGCGAACGGGGAAGACCATGACGCGCACGCGCGCATCGCCGGCCACTTCACGCGCCACCCGCGCCGCATCAATCTTGCCCTTCATGGTGACCGACCGGTTGCCGGCCGACACCGTCTCCATCTCGCCGCCGAGCCAGACGCCGAGGTCCGGATCAAGTCCAGGCGCTGCAGGGTCCTTCGGCACGCCGTAATAGTCTGCCGAGACGCCGAGTTCGGCATGCGTTTCCTGCATCTTTTCCAGCGCGTCGGGGCTGAACGTGATGTCCACCCGGAAGGGCAGGGAGACGATCTTCGCGACATGCGCTTCCGGGGCAGCCGGGCTGGTCGGGGCCGGTGTGGCGGCTCCGGCGGTTTCGGTGCGCTCGGGCGCGGGCGTTTCGGTGGTGCCGCAGCCTGCCAGCGCGGCGGCAAGTGCTGAGAGCGTCAAGGCGCGTGCCGTCTTCATGCGGTCGGTCTCCCGTGTCGTTTCCAGACTTCCTGTGTTGCCGCATCGGCCGCCGAAGGCAAGACCGCCTGAGCGGCTTGCCGCAGGCCCCGAAGCCCGGCAACTTCCGCGCGCGTACCGAGAGGGGCGCTCCGGCTCAAATGGCCGCAAATAGGGGAAGACCATGAAAATATTCATCGCCGAACTCATCGGCACATTCACACTGGTCCTTTTGGGCTGCGGCTCGGCCGTGCTGGCGGGCGGCGAAGTCGGCCAGCTCGGCATCGCCTTCGCCTTCGGGCTTGCCATCGTCGCCATGGCCTACGGAATCGGGCCGATCTCTGGTTGCCACGTCAATCCAGCCGTCAGCTTCGGCGCTTTTGTCGCTGGCCGCCTGTCGATGAACGCCATGTTCCAATACTGGGCCGCCCAGTTCCTGGGGGCGCTGCTCGGCGCCGGCGTGCTCTACCTGATCGCCACCGGCAAGGCCGGCTATGACCTCGCCGCAAACGGCCTCGGCCAGAACGGATGGGGCCCCGGCTATCTCGGGGAGTACAATCTCACGGCCGCCTTCGTGTTCGAGATCGTGGCCACCTTCCTGTTCCTCGTGGTGATCCTCGGCTCCACTCAGAAATCGGCCCCCGGAATGGTCGCCGGTCTCGCCATCGGCCTCACCCTGACGGTCATCCACATCGTCGGCATCCAGGTCACCGGCGTCTCGGTCAACCCCGCGCGCAGCTTCGGACCGGCCGTCATTGTCGGCGGAACGGCCATCAGCCAGCTCTGGCTGTTCCTGATCGCCCCGCTCATCGGCGCGGCGCTCGCCGGCTACCTTTTCAAGCAGAAGCTGCTCGAAACCGATTAAGCCCGTCCGGCCCGCCCCGTCTCGCAAGAGGCGGGGCGTCGCCTAGGTGTGATCTTTCAATAGGTTGTCCATTCGGGCCTGACCGAGGAGATTGAGGTTGCGAGACTTCAACTCCAGGAAAGGACACCGAATGGACATCCACGAGAATGCCCGCACCACACCGCATAGTCGAGCCGAGATTGT
>NZ_WGLO01000001.1 GCF_016125515.1 Hyphomonas sp. | reverse complement strand
TCGGCAAAAGCGGTTCGATCCGCGCCCATTGCTCATCAGAAAACCAAAAGAAGTCAGACATTGCCACTTGCCTCCTGAAACAGAGGCAGTGAATCATCATCCGCGATGGCCGGGAATCCTGTTTATGGGTCCGGACCCTAGATGTCTTAGGCCTGCGGCGTGATGCGGTAAACCGCCGTGGCCGTCATCACGATGCCCCGGGTGCCTTCGGCCGACCCGCCGGTGAAAAGGATCGTGCGGGTCTTGCGGTCAACGCGGGGTTTGTAACTCAGGGCTGACGGCTCGGCGCCCGCAGCGGCCACATCGAAGGTGACGGATACCAGATCGACCTGGTCTGGCGCACACCGGACTTCGGCATCGGCCCGGATAGCCTGGATCAGGCGAAGGGCGATGGCTTCGTCCGGGCGGGTCAGCTGAGTGTCGCTCATCAGGCTCTCCTTCAACCGCCCTGCCTGTAGCGGGCCGCGCGCCAAAAGAAAAGGGCCGCCCCGAAAGGCGGCCCTGATATTCTGAAACGACGCGATGACCAACTAGGGTCTTGATAAGGCAGCATCTGTTTCGCTTCGCAGGGCCAGTGCGTTACGCGGCGCGCACCTCCTCCCCGCGGACCGGCGAATCCGCGTGGCTCATCAGGTCGCCCAGATGGCCAAAGTCACTCATGCCGTGTACGGATTGCATCCAGCTGCCGATGGACGGCAGGAGATTGCCGATAGCCTTGTGGTCAAGGCCGGCATCCTGGAGTGCGGAAATCATGGAAAGGGCGACGCGGCGGCGGCCGCCGGGAGTCCGTTCGATCAGACGCGCGATCTCGCCCGTCGGGGCGCCGATCTCAACACCGGTCCGCGCTGCGAGAACGCGCGCGCCGGGAATCTTCTTGAACATGACTTCAGCAAGCGGGCTACCCTGGCGCTCGGCGCCATTGAGAACGATACCCAACGCTTGCTTGGAAACAGTGTCCGCGAGGCCATTGCTTGTAGCGATGTGCGCTATCAGATCAATCATCATTGGCAAAGGCACTCCTAGGATCAATGGCCTCGGGACAGCCCCAACTTCGCGTCCCGTGGTTTCCAGTTCCTTACCGGCGTGAACTTTTTTTCACCCCGGATGAAGAAAGCGATTAAGGCGCGTTAGTCCGGGGTAAACAGACGCAGCGGTTTTGTTTACGCTCATCGTAATGTGGCGCGGATCCGCGCGTGGAAGCGGTAAAGAGAGATGATACGCATCGGAATTCTCGGCGCAGCGAAAATCGCGCCACCTGCGCTGATCGAGCCCGTGAAGAAGCGGGCGGATTGCGAAGTCGTCTGCGTCGCTGCGCGGGACGCAGGGCGGGCGCGGGCTTACGCGGACGAGCACGCCATTCCGGAGATCGCCGAAGGCTACGAGGCGCTGATCGCGCGGCCGGACATTGACCTCATCTACAATGCCCTGCCCCCGCACCGGCACGCTGACCTGACCATCGCCGCCCTCGACGCCGGCAAGGCTGTGCTGTGCGAAAAGCCGTTCGCGATGAACGCAGGCGAAGCCCGCCGGATGGTGGAAGCGGCGACGCGGAACGGTCGGCCGCTGGTGGAGGCTTTCCATTACCGGTTCCATCCAATGTTCGCGGAGATCCTCGCGCAGCTGCGCGGCGGCGCCATCGGCAAGCTGTGTGCGATCCGGTCCGAATTCTCGGTGGCCATCAAGTACCGCCCGGGCGAGCTGCGACACGACCCAGCTCTCGGCGGCGGAGCTCTGATGGACCTTGGCTGCTACGCATTGCACTGGGCGCGGACGGTGGCCGGCTCCGAGCCGGACGTCTTGGAGGCCACCGCAAAGCTCAGCGAATACGGCGCCGATCTGACAACGACCGCCCGGCTCGCGTTCGACGGCGGTGTTTCGGCCCGTATCCGGACATCGATGGCGCCCGGCCAGAGCTTCAAGGCCTTGCTAGCGCTGCAAGGGACAGCAGGCGTGCTCGTGGCGACCAACCCGCTGCATCCGCACCGGGGCAACCAGATCCACATCCGCAGGGGTTTGTCGGTCAAACGCTACCATGTCTCCGGCCAATCCACCTACGACCACCAGCTGGCGCACATGATCGACGTGATGAACGGAAAAACCCCGCCCTTGACGGGCGGGGCTGATGCGGTGGCGAATATGGCGCTGATTGATGCGGTCTATGCCGCGGCCGGAGTGAACCGGCTGGTCTGATCAGGCGGCGTCCTGCGCCATCTCGATCCATTCTTCCACTTCCCCCTCGTGGAGCACCTGATCGTCGCGCAGAACGCGCTCGCCTTCTGGCGTCGACAGGAACTCCATGGTCAGCTCGAAAATGGTGCGGGCAGACGCGTTCGCGAGGTCCTCGCGGGAGGTGATGCCGGCCCCAACGAGCAGCTGGGCATCGTGAACGCGCAGGCCGGGCACATCCATCATCAGCCGGGTCTGGGCCTGCCAGGTGCGCAGCGCTTCGGACGTGATGTAGCGGATGTTCAACTCGAGTTCGACCATGTCGGGATCACAGTCCAGCAGGTCGCCGATTGTGGTGATACCCGCACGGGCGAGCGCCTTGGCGGTCTTGCGGCCGATGGACGGCGCTTCAACAACATCGTC
Source organism: Hyphomonas sp. (assembly GCF_016125515.1). Lineage (GTDB taxonomy): Bacteria > Pseudomonadota > Alphaproteobacteria > Caulobacterales > Hyphomonadaceae > Hyphomonas. The sequence goes on along the minus strand of NZ_WGLO01000001.1, from coordinate 411,049 downwards.
TTCGCGCGTGATCGAGGCCATGCGACGCGGGGCCGAAGGCGCCTGCTCTGCCGCAGGGGGCTCGGCGGCCGCGACCGGTGCGGCGGACAGGTCCGGCTCGACCGGAACTTCCAGAACGAACGGGGCGTCGTCGGCCACGTCTTCCCCAATCGGCTCCACATGGACATCGGCGATGCGCTTGCGGGTCCCGAGCAGGCCGCGTGCAGGCACGCTGACCGAATCGCGGCGAACCAGTTCGGCCAGTTCGGTCGGAGGCACATCATCAACCGGCACCGCCGCGTCATCGGTGAGCACCAGTTCGGCCGGCGCCGCAGCCAGACGGTTTTCGTTCAGCGTACCGATGGGCGGAATCTCTTCGGCGTCGAGCTGTTTCAACGGGATACGGCGCACTTCCTTCGCGTGCAGGGCGCGGATTTTCTTGTCGTCGGCCGGCAGGGCCTTGATCACCTTCCCTGTCTTCTGGAATTCGGCATACATCTTCTCGACCGTGCGGCGGTCGCCGGCATCGTCCAGTTTGGCGGTGATCCAGCGCAGCGGGATGTCAAGCGCCTCGATATAGCCCTGCAGCGTCAGGTTCACCTTGGGCGGCGCCACGGCAGCCTCTTCGACGGCGCGCGACAGGATCGCGGCAAAACCGGCGGTCGCGTAGGCCACGAGGTCCGCAATCGCGGCCTGCATCGTTTCATCAAGCCCGGCGGGCGGGTTGGCGACGCCGGCCTCGAGATCGTAATGGTCGATGAAGACATCATAATACGGGTGGCTGCGCTCGGCGCCGGCGAGGACCATGTCCGAGACGAAGCCCATGCTGTCCGGCACATCGATCTCGGGATAGCCGGTGACGGCAATACGCGCGTCCGTTTCGGCGCGCGATTTGGCAATGCTCCATTCCACGGCGCGGTGGATGACGCCTTCGGCCTCGGTCTGGCCCGTGTGGAACGGCTGGATCGGATCGGCGTAATAATGGCTCAGCACACCGAACGCGTAGGCCGCCTCGCTCCAACGCTTCTTCGTCAGGAGTTCGACGCCGCGCGCATACCATTCCATGGCCTTGGCGCGGGCGCCGCCCCATTCACCTTCCGAGACGTGCAGGACGTGGTTCTTGAAGTCTTTGAACTCGACGTCCGGCGCCTTGGCGCCTTTCAGGAGGTGTTCGTGGTGGACCAGGAACAGCGACTTCCAGGCGTCGCCGTCGTCACCGCCGATCAGCGAGAGCGCATCGAACGCGATGAAATGGTGCGTCGAGCGGCAGCGGTGATTGCGGATCACGCGTTCAAGCAGGGTCATGGCCGGGTCCTTCGGGCGGCAAGCGATTCTGTGGGGGCGAAAGTCCGCGAAGATGGTGAATGCGCTGTTAACCCCGGGCGCGCGGCTTGGCAGGACGGGGCGGCGCATGATAAGGCCCAGTCATCGCAACAGGCGCTGAGCGCGGCCGTCTTCCGGCACATCCGGAGAGGCAACCGCGGCGCAGGAGGTTCCTGTGCGCGGAGCGACAAAATCGCTTCTCACTCAGGGACATTTCAGCCCGGGAGTGACCCATGAAGACCATTATCGAACCGTTCCGCATCAAATCTGTCGAGCCGATCCGGATGACCACGCGCGAAGAGCGCGAAGCGCTGCTGAAGTCGGCAGGTTACAATTTGTTCAAGCTGCATTCGGACGATGTGATCATCGACCTTCTGACCGACAGCGGCACGTCCGCCATGAGCGCGGCGCAATGGGGCGCCGTGATGACCGGCGACGAAAGCTATGCCGGGGCGCCGAGCTTCTATCGCTTCGAAGCGGCGGTGAAGGACCTGATGGACTTTGCCCACATCATCCCCGCCCACCAGGGCCGGGCGGCGGAACACCTCCTGTTCTCGCTGATCGCCAAAGAGGGCGACCTGATCCCCTCCAACACCCATTTCGACACCACGCGCGGCAATATCGAGGCGATGGGCGCCGAGGCGCTGGATCTTCCGATTGCGGAAGGCCGGGTGCCGTCGCTCGATCACCCGTTCAAGGGCAACATGGACCTCGCCGCGCTGGAGCGGGTCCTGAAGGAGAATGACGGGCAGGTTCCAGCGGTGATGATGACGATCACCAACAATGCCGGCGGCGGCCAGCCTGTGAGCCTTGCCAACATCCGCGGCGCGGCGGCCCTGGCCAAGGCCCATGGCAAGCCCTTCTATATCGACGGCTGCCGGTTTGCGGAGAATGCATGGTTCATCAAGCTGCGCGAAGAAGGTCAGATGGATCGTCCGATCAAGGACATTGTGCGCGACACGTTTGCCGTGGCCGACGGCATGACGATGAGCGCCAAGAAGGATGCCTTTGCCAATATCGGCGGCTGGCTGGCGCTGAACGATGACGCGCTGGCCGAACGCGCCCGCACCCTGCTGATCCAGACTGAGGGCTTTCCGACTTATGGCGGGCTTGCAGGCCGCGACCTCGATGCGATTGCGCAGGGCCTGAAGGAGATCATCGACGAGGATTACCTGCGCTACCGTGTCCGGACGAATGCCTACATTGCCGAGCGTCTTGATGCGATGGGCATACCGGTGGTCAAGCCGGCCGGCGGGCACGCCGTGTTCATCGATGCACGCGCGTTCCTGCCTCATATTCCGCCGCTGCAATACCCCGGCCAGGCGCTGACCTGCGCGATGTACGAGGCCGGCGGCATCCGCGCCTGCGAGATCGGCACAGTGATGTTCGGCCGGAAGCCAGACGGCACCGAAGCGCCCGGCGCGATGGATCTCGTCCGCCTCGCCATGCCCCGGCGCGTCTACACGCAAAGCCATGCCGACTATGTCGTCGAAGTGCTGGAAGAGGTCGCTGCCCGTAAGGACCACCTGCGCGGCCTGCGGATCACGAAAGAACCGCCCATGATGCGCCACTTCACGGCGGAGTTTGCGAAGCTTTAGCCTGACGTCGCGGCCAGGCGCTTGACGCCCTCCCGGACAAGCCTTCCAGTGTGCCTCAAAAGACGCAGGAGGAACACATGGCAGACGACGGCGCGTTTACACCTTTTCCCGGCTTCAAGCGCGGGCGGCTGGATGACGAGATCGTCAATCCGGAGCTCTATGCCAGCGAGGAGATCCACGAGGTTTATCGCAAGCTTCGCCACGAAGATCCGTTGCACTGGACGGAGCCGGAGGGCTTCCGGCCCTTCTGGTCGGTGACCAAGCAGGCCGACATCCTGGAGATCGAGCGCCAGCACGCTCTCTTCATCAACAGCGCCCGGACCTATCTGAGCCCGATTGCGGGCGAGGAGTGGATCAAGTCGATGACGGGCGACACGCACCTCTTCCGCACGCTGGTGGACCTTGATGACCCCGTGCACATGAAACTGCGCGCGCTGACGCAGGGCTGGTTCATGCCGCCCAATCTGCGCAAGCTGGAGGAGCGGATTGCCGGGCTGGCCAAGGAGCACGTCGACCATATGGCGAGCCTCGGCAGCGAATGCGACTTCGTGAAAGAGGTCGCGCTCTGGTATCCCCTGCGCGTGATCAATTCGATCCTCGGCATTCCGAGGTCGGACGAAAAATTCATCATGAAGATGACGCAAGAGATCTTCGGCCCGGGCGATCCGGATGTGGCGGCGGAGAGCGAAAACGTTTCGACGGATGGACCGTCGATGACCAGCGAAACCGGCGTGAACCTGTTGCAGACGGCGCAGGAACTGTTTGCTTATTTTGGCGCAATCACCGAAGCCCGCCGTGCAAACCCGACCGATGACCTCGCCAGCGTGATCGCCAACGGTAAGATCGACGGCGCGCCGATCGGCGAGCGCGAGGCGATGAGCTATTACATCATCGTCGCGACGGCAGGGCACGATACGACGAGTTCGACCGCATCGGGCGGCCTCCTCGAGCTGATCCGCCGGCCGGACCAGATGATGAAGCTGAAAAGCGATCTATCGCTGCTGCCCAACGCAGTCGAGGAAATGATCCGCTGGGTGACGCCGGTGAAGCATTTCATGCGCACGGCGACGCAGGACTACGAGATGCGCGGCAAGACCATTCGCGCGGGCGACGGGCTCACATTGTTCTACTGGTCGGGCAACCGCGACGAGGACGTGTTCGATGCTCCGTTCGAGTTCCGAGTGGACCGGGACGTGAAGAAGCAGGTGGCGTTCGGGCACGGCGTGCACCTCTGCCTTGGCATGCACATGGCGCGGATGGAGATCAAGGCGCTGTTCAACGAACTCCTGCCCCGGCTCAAATCGATCGAGCTGACAGGCGAGCCGAAGAATACGCGCGCGAACTTCGTCTCCGGCCTGAAGAGCCTGCCGGTGCGCTACCGCATCGACTGACTGCGCAGAAAAAAGCCTCCGTGCGCACACGGAGGCTTTTCATTTCAATTCACTGGTTCCCTAGCGGACTGCAAAATCCGTCGGCTCGACGCTCTTGCCGTCCTTGCCGGTCTCGCCCTTCGGCTGGCCGTGCTTGTTCGGGCCCATGAAGCCGAACAGGTGGCCGGCCACTTTCCGGATCTGGATCTCTTCGGAGCCCTCCGTGATCCGGTAGCGGCGGTGGTGGCGGTAGATGTGCTCGAACGGCTTGTGGCGGGAATAGCCGATGCCGCCATGCACCTGCATGGCGCGGTCGGCCGCCTCGCAGACGAGCCGGTTGGCATAGTAGTTACACATCGAGACCTTGTCGGAGAGTTTGATCGCCACTTCCGGCTTCGACATCTGATCCATTTCCCAGGCCGTCTTGAAGATCAGCAGTCGGAGCATCTCGGCCTGCGTGGCCAGCTCGACCAGGGGGAACTGGATGGCCTGGTTGGTGGCCAGCGGCTTGCCGAAGGGCTTGCGCTCCAGCGCGTATTTCACGCTCTCATTGATGCAGTAGATTGCCGCGCCGCAGGAAGAGGCCGCCTGGCGGATACGGTTCTCGTGGACGAAGTGCTGCGCGAGCGCGAGGCCACCTTCCGGCGGACCGAACACGGCGTCTTCCGGCACCCAGACGTCCTTGATGGTGAGGCGCGGGTGGTCCGTCGGCATGTTGAAGGTCCACATATACTCTTCAATGATCACACCGGGGTCGTGCGCCGGAATGATCAGGCAAGTGATGCCTTTTGCGTCGCCGTCCTTTCCGCTTGTTCGGCAGAACAGCATGATGTGCGTGGCGACGTGCATGCCGGTGATCCACATCTTCTCGCCATTGATCAGCCAGCCGTCCTTGCCGTCCTTCTTGTGGCGCACGGCGCGGGTTTCCATGTGGGTCGCGTCCGAGCCGTGGTGCGGCTCGGTGAGACCGAAACAGGCGATGAACTTTCCTTCCAGTGCGGCGGTCGCAAGGTGTTTCTGATCCGGGCGCGCAAAGTCGCGCAGCATCAGGATCTGCGGGAAGTTGCCGACGATCGAGTGTTCGTTCTGCAGGTCGTTGTGCAGGCCGAGGCCCTTCTTCGCGAAATGCTCGCGGATGATCGCCATGCCGAGGTTGGTGCCGTCCTGCCCTCCGAATTCCTTGGGCAAGGCGTAACGCAGGTGACCCGCCTTGTCGGCGCGCTTCTTGGCCTCACGCAGCAGCGCTTCCCATTCCGGGCGCGGCAGGCCGTCATTGTCAAAGTCGGTGCGCGCCCATTCGCGGCGATGGTCAAAGAAGCGTTCGTTATCGTCCTGCGCCTGCAGGGGCTTGATTTCGTCCTCGATGAACTTGTCCAGCACGACCAGATAGTCGGCGATATCCTGCGGAATATTGAAGTCCATGGCGTGTCTCCCGGTTGTGCCCTTGCTGGCGCTCACCATACGCCTGCCAGTGTACGCGGCAATTTGTGCCGCCGGGGCAAGCGGCGGTCGCGCCTCACGAATGGTACGAATCGTTCTCCAATAATCATGAATTCAGGATCCTGAACGCTTGACGAATTGTTCAGCGTTCGATAGTCAATACGTAAGGCACCCAGCCTGACCACCGAATGCATCATCAACCCCGAACGACAAGGCACCCTCCCATGCTCCGTTCTACTCTTACCGCCGCCGCTTTTGTGGCCATCGCTGCTCCGGCGTTTGCCAGCAATTCCTACACGTTCGAAACCGTGAACCCGGTTTCCGAAAAGCGCGTCGTCGCTGAAAGCGTCGTTTGGTCCTGCGAAGGCACGACCTGCACCGCTGAACTCGACCGCAAGGCCCCGACCGTTCGCATCTGCAAGAAGATCGCGAAGGAAGTTGGCGAGCTGACCGCTCTGCGCAACACGAAGTCGGAACTCACGGCTGAACAGCTCGCCGAATGCAACGCGGCTGCGAAGAAGTAATCTCGATCTCTCCAAGCCTCTCCTCGGGCCGCCAGGGCAACCTGGCGGCTTTTTTTGATCGCGCGACCGGCGGCGCGCCGGATGTTCCGCGCGCGTCTTTGTGATTCGGTCGCCCCGTACTTGAGTGTTGGCAGCCAGCCCGGCGGCGCGCATGATGCACCGGGTCCGCACAAGGAAGACCACCATGCCGCTGGCAGCCAAACGCACGCCTGACGAACGCTTCACGGATCTTCCGGGCTTCGACTACGCGCCGCACTATGTTGACACCCTGCACGGCTATGAAGGTCTTCGGGTGCACTTTGTCGATGAAGGCCCACGCGACGCGCCGCATACATTCCTGTGTCTGCACGGCCAGCCGTCATGGAGCTATCTCTATCGCAAGATGATCCCGGTCTTCCTACAATCGGGTGCACGCGTGGTGGCGCCGGACTGGCTCGGGTTCGGACGATCGGACAAGCCGGTGGAAGACAGTACGTATACGTTCGAATTCCACCGCAACATGATGATCGCGCTGATCCGGCATCTGGATCTGAAACACGTCACACTGGTCGTGCAGGACTGGGGCGGCCTGCTTGGCCTCACCGTGCCGATGGAGATGCCAGACCGCTTCGAACGCCTGATCGTGATGAATACGACCCTCGCCGTGGGCCAGTCGCCCAGTGAGGGCTTCGACAACTGGAAAGCCTTTGCAGGCAGCCAGCCCGACATGGAAGTCGCCGCCCTGATGAAACGGGGCACGCCGATCCTGAGTGATGCGGAGGCGGCGGCCTATGGCGCGCCTTTTCCGGATATTTCTTTCAAGGCAGGCGTGCGCCAGTTTCCCAAATTGGTAATGGTGGCGCCCGACATGGCGGGCGTAGACATTTCGAAACGCGCTGCAGCCTGGTGGGCTTCCGATTGGAACGGTCCCAGCTTCATGGCCGTTGGAGCGTCTGACCCCGTACTCGGCCCGCCGGTGATGGCGGCGCTGCGCGCAGGCATCAAGGGATGCCCGGAGCCGCTGGTGCTGCCGGAGGCTGGGCACTTCGTCCAGGAATGGGGCGAACCCATCGCGCGCGCCGCGCTCGCGCATTTCGGAGGAACTTGACCGATGGCCGACATCTATTCCGCCTTCTCCGCAGACGTGGCGAACCAGCCGCAATGGGTCCAGATCTGGCTCAACGTGCTGGTCGGAGTCCTCGTCCTGTCGCTTCCCTTCAGCCTCGTCCGCGTCGAAGCACGCTGGACCCTGCTCGGGTTCGTACTCGGGGCCGCCGCCGTGCTCGGCCTGTACAGTCAGTTCGGCTACTCGCGTCTGCTCGGCCTCGGTCATGTCGTCTTCTGGACGCCGCTCCTCGCCTATCTTCTGGCGCGGCGGCGTCATTGGCGCGTCAAGGAGACATGGGCCGGCAAGTGGATCGTGGCAGCGATTTGTGTGCTGATGATCTCGCTAGCCTTCGACTATGTGGACGTGGCGCGCTGGATCGCAGGGGACAGGTGATGCAGAAGCCCGAAGCCGGCTGCGGCGCCGCCATCCGCGATAGCATGGGCCGATTGCTGCTGATTCAGCGACTGCGCGAACCCGAAGCGGGCGCGTGGGGGCTGCCCGGCGGCAAGATCGATTTCGGTGAGCGCGCCGCTGAAACAGCACGGCGCGAGATTGCCGAGGAACTGGGCATCGAGATAGAGATTCTGTACCTCGCCTGTATCGCGGAAACCATCGATGCCGGCGACGGACGCCATTGGATCGCACCGGTTTACGAAGCGCGGATCACGTCCGGCGAGCCCCGCAACGCGGAGCCGGAGAAACATGGCGGATGGGGCTGGTTCGACCCGCACGCACTTCCGGCGAATCTCACGACGCCCGTAAAGAGCTATCTGTCCGCTCTCGGCACAGAGTGCACCGCACAATGATTAACGCGAGCTTGTGACAACGTAGGACATCACAATTCTGCAAATTTCATCGCACAAGTTTAAGGCGAAACAGCGCCATGAATGGCGGCACGGATGTTGCAAAATTGACCCCTGAAGCGCTAATGGGCGCATGGTGACGAGGCCGGGGCGGCCAATCAGAATCGCAAGAACCGAGGGTGACATGAGCGAGACCGTAGCAATCCTTGCCGAGCTGGGCGTCAGCCCGAAATCGATCCGCAAGAACTGGAACGAAGCACGGCTATACGAGACGGCTGTTGCCGCGGGCGAAGCACGCGTTGCCAAAGGCGGCGCGCTTGTGGTCGAGACCGGCCAACACACGGGCCGCTCGGCGAAAGACAAGTTCACGGTGCGCGATGCACTGACCGAAGACACCGTCTGGTGGGACAACAACGCCCCGATGACGCCCGCCAATTTTGATGCTCTGTGGGCGGACTTCAAAGCCCATATCGCCAAGCAGGATATGTATTCACAGGACCTGTTCGGCGGCGCAGATCTCGACTACCGTCTGCCCGTGACCGTGGTCACCGAATTTGCCTGGCACTCGCTTTTCATCCGCCACCTGCTGCGCCTTCCGACGATCGACGAACTGGCGAATTTCAAGACCGAATTCACCATCATCAACTGCCCGAGCTTCCGCGCGGATCCGGTCAAGCATGGCACGCGCTCGGAAACCGTGATCGCCGTCAACTTCACCAAGCGCCTCGTCCTGATCGGCGGCACGTCCTATGCCGGTGAGACGAAGAAATCGGTCTTCACCATCCTCAACTACCTGCTGCCGTCACAGGGTGTCATGCCCATGCACTGCTCGGTTAACACCAGCGACAAGGACGATGCGGCCATCTTCTTCGGCCTGTCCGGCACCGGAAAGACGACGCTGTCGGCCGATGCGTCGCGCACGCTGATCGGCGATGACGAGCACGGCTGGTCCGAGAACGGACTCTTCAACTTCGAAGGCGGCTGCTACGCCAAAATGATCAAGCTGTCGGCCGAAGCCGAGCCGGAAATCTACGCCACCACTAAACAATGGGGCACGGTGCTCGAGAACGTGGTGATGGACGCTGCCACCCGCGAACTCGACCTCGACTCGGCGGCGCTGGCTGAAAACTCGCGCGGCGCCTATCCGATTGAAGCGATCCCGAACGCCTCGCTCACCGGCCGATGCGGCCAGCCGAAAAACCTTATCATGCTGACGGCTGACGCCTATGGCATCATGCCGCCGATCGCGAAGCTCACCCCAGCGCAGGCCATGTACCACTTCCTGTCGGGCTACACCGCGCGCGTCGCGGGTACAGAAAAAGGCGTGACCGAGCCTTCGGCCACCTTCTCCACCTGCTTTGGCGGCCCATTCATGCCGCGCCACCCCTCCGAGTATGGCAACCTGCTGCGCCGCCTGATCGCCAAGTATGATGTTGATTGCTGGCTGGTATCCACCGGTTGGACCGGTGGTCCGTACGGTCAGGGCAACCGCATGCCGATCAAGGCGACCCGCGCGCTGCTCAACGCAGCCCTGGATGGCTCGCTGAATTCGGTCCAGTTCCGCAAGGACGACACGTTCGGCTTCATGGTGCCGACCGCTGTGGCCGGCGTCGACTCCCGGATCCTCGACCCGCGCTCGACCTGGGCTGACAGCGCCGCTTACGACGCCCAGGCTGCGAAACTCGCCGACATGTTCGTCGAGAACTTCAAAAAGTTCGAAGCCTATGTCGATGACGCGGTGAAAGCCGCAGCACCGAAAGCCAAAATCACGGCCTGATCAGCCGCTGACACGTGAAATTGAACCCGCCCGGTCGTCCCCGGGCGGGTTTTTTCATGGGAAAGGCTCCGTTGACGTTAAGGGAAGTCTGGCGCTGGCGGGGCGCGGTCGTTAGGGTGCGCCGCACATAGACCCCAACCCTTCCGGAGGAAGCCATGCGTGAAGCCGTAATCGTATCCTATGCCCGCACGGGCATGACCAAGACCCACCGTGGGGGTCTGAACGACACCCACCCGATCGTCATGGGCGGCCACGTGATGAGCTCCGCGCTTGAGCGCGCTGGAGTCGAAGCAGCTGCCGTCGAAGACGTGTTCTTCGGTTCGGCCCAGCCGGAAGGCGCAACCGGCATGAACGTCGCGCGCAATATCGCGCTCGCCGCCGGCTGCCCCTCCTCGACCGCGGGCGCCACGATCAACCGTTTCTGCTCGTCGGGCCTGCAGGCCATCGCGAACGCAGCCCACACGGTCATCCATGAAGGCGCGCCGGTAGCTGTCGGTGGCGGCGTTGAAAGCCTGTCGCTCGTCGCCCACTCCGGTCAGACGAATCGTCACCGCATCGTCGAAGAAGGCCTGTTCAAGAAATGGCCGGCGGTCTGGATGTCGATGATCGAAACAGCCGAAATCGTCGCCGAACGCTACAAGGTCAGCCGCGAATACCAGGACGAGTACTCGGCGGAAAGCCAGGCGCGTACGGCCGCCTTCCAGGAGAAGGGCTACATGGCGCAGGAAATCGTTCCGCTGAAAACGAAGATGAAGCTCGTCAACAAGGAAACCAAGGAAGAAACTTTCCAGGAAGTCCTCGTCGACCGTGACGATTGCAACCGCCCCGGCACCACTGCCGAATCCCTCGCCGGCCTGAAGCCTGTCTTCTCGGGCGGCATGGTCGTGAAGGAAGGCAAGTACATCACCGCTGGCAACGCCTCGCAGCTGTCGGATGGCGCCGCTGCGGTCGTCGTTATGGAAGCGAAAGAAGCTGCGAAACGTGGCCTCAAGCCGCTTGGCCGTTTCGTCGGCTTCAACGTTGCGGGTTGCGATCCGGACGAAATGGGCATCGGCCCGGTCTTCGCTGTGCCGCGTCTGCTCGAGCGTCATGGCCTGAAGGTTGACGACATCGACCTCTGGGAACTGAACGAAGCCTTCGCATCGCAGTGCCTCTATTCGCGCGACCGTCTGGGCATCGACCCGGCGAAGTACAACGTCAACGGCGGCTCGATCTCCATCGGCCACCCGTTCGGCATGACCGGCGCACGTTGCACCGGCTCGATCCTGATGGAAGGCCAGCGCCGCAAGGCGAAATGGGGCGTCGTCACGATGTGCATCGGTGGCGGCCAGGGCGCAGCCGGCCTGTTCGAAATCTACAGCTGATCGCTTTGACAAACTGACAAGACCGGAAAGGGCGGCCCGAGGGTCGCCCTTTTCTTATGGGTGGTTGAAGGCACGCTCCCTTCTTTGCGCCACCAGACCGTGTCATGAAACGGCTGAAACAGGAGCCGTTCCCATGATCATGCGCATTTCTTCCGGACTGTCGGCCCTCGCCATTCTGGCCGCTTGCGGCGCGCTGCAGGCCAGCCAGCCCGAGGAAGCGCCGGTCGAGGACTCCGCGCCCGTCGTTGAGGCGACCGCATTCCTGACCGAAAACGCACCCGCACCGGAAGGCGCAACGGACACCAAGGGCGACGGCATCTACCGCGATGCTGAAGGCCGCCCGTTCAACTATGCCCTGCTCGGCCAGAAGCTCCCCGAATTCAAGGCGCCGCGCGCCAATGGCAGCGTCTTTGATTCCGCCGCCATTACCCAGTGGACCGTGATCGATGTGTGGGGTGCATGGTGCAGCGACTGCGTCGCGGATGGCCCCTATGTGGCCGCGCTTGAGCGCGCGATCGCGCAGGATCCGGACCTCGACTTCATGTCCATCCACGTGCCGGCCAGCGCGGCCCGCGCAACGCCTGCCGAAATGTGGGGCAAGTACGGTTCGCTCGACGCCTATTTCGAATCGGCCGGTTACCGCCTGCCTACCGCGCTAGATCTCGATGGCAGCCTGCGCGACCAGCTGAAGATCAGCTGGACGCCTACCTACCTGCTGGTCTCGCCGGACGGCATCGTACGCGGCTTCCGGAGCGACCTGTCGGTGGCGGGCAACGAACCGGTGAAGGACTTCCTGCGCGATGTTGCGCGCGTGAAAGGCGAAGTGCGCCAGGCCGCGCTTCTGGTGATCGGCCCCAACGGGGTCGGCGACCTCAACAAGGCAACGCCGTTCACGGTCAGCGTGGTTGAAAGCGTGTTCACCGGCTATGATGTCATCCCGGTTACCGGCGCGGGGTCCGATGTGGCGACGTTCGAAGTGCGCCCCAAGGGCAGCGAAGCGGCGCGCTATCGGATCGAACCGGACTGGACGCGGGGGTATATCGCCCGTGTCAGCACAAGCGACCCGGCCGTGCGCGGCCCCGACGGCGAAACCATCGGCCAGACCACGCTGGGCGAGCTTTCCGAAGCGGCCCGGGCGGCCTGCTCGCAGGACGCCGGCGCGCCCGGCCTTCTGGTCTGTCCGGATCCGTCCGCACCGGCTTCCTTCGTCCGGATCTACGACACAGGCGCCGCGGGCGAGAACGAGGCTTCCGCCAAGCTGGCAGAGCTGCGCTACCTCGCGCCGACGCCCTGATCCGCCCCGATTCCGGCGTTCGGCCGCCCGGCCTGGATCCGGAACGGCACTCCGTTTCAGCCGCCTGCGACGAAACTGGCCGAGAGGTTTGAATCTTCGCGCCGGGCGGTCTAACCTGTCGTGGAATTCACGATCGGATGAAGACAGGAAAGCTCACCGCGATGCTGCATCCCTCTACCAAGCGCCTTATCGACAAGCTGAGCGACATGACGCGCAAGCAGCGCGTGACCTGGACCGAAGGGGAGAACGCGACGGTCGTCCATGACACCGAAGGCTACCGGGTCGTCCTGACGCCCGAGCCGCATGCCGTGCTGCTGACCGATGCGCTGGGCCGGGAGATCGAAACCTGCCTGCCCGAGGAATTCGCCGACGACGTCGACTCGCACGGGCGGCCCTATTCGAAGTTCGTGGCAGAACTCTACCGCGAAGCCAGCCGCCACGCGCGCGGCACAGAGAAGGCGATCCGCACCCTGCTGGCCGGTCTCGAAGCGGTGGAAGCCGAACCCGAGATCGCGGCGCCCGCTGCCACCGCGCTCGACCAGCCCGACGCCACGACCGACGAGACCGCCCCGCTTGAAAGTGAAACGGAAATCACAGCCGCCGTCGCCACCCTGGCGGACCAGATCAACGCCGCGCCGCCGGCCGTTGTTGCAGAGCCCGAGGCCGAAGCGGTCGCGGCTGAGCCCGAACCGGAACCCGAGCCTGTAGTGGAATTGGCCGCACCAGAGCCGGAACCGGAACCTGAAGTCGAACCGGAGGCGGAGTCGGAACCGGCCTTGCTGATCGAGACCGCCGCCGCGCCCGAATTGATCGTCGAAGAACCGGCGGCCTCGGTCGAAGTTGCGCCGCTGGCGGACGAGCCAGGCTCCTTCGGCACATTCGGTGCGTTCCTGGGCAGCCCTGCGCCGGCTGAAACTGCGACCGAAACGGACCCATCTGATCCGGCCGAGATCGCCCCTCCGGCGCCCGAGCCGGCGGCGCAGCCTGAGCCCAAACCCGAACCCGTCACCGCGGAGATTGTCCCCGAGCCGGAGCCTCAGCCGGTCGCCGCAACCGAAGCCCCGCCGCCGGCACCGGAATCGAAACCAGAGCCCGAGCCGGAACCTGCCGCCGCTGTGGCCGCACCGGCGGTGCCGACGCTGCCCCAGCCGATCTCGCTCTCGTCGATACCCTTCGGCTTCGGCCTCGGCGCCGCCCAGCGCACGAGCGCACCGGCGCCTGAACCCAAACCGCCCGTCGAACCTGAACCGGCCGCCGCAGCCGAGCCGCCGAAGCGCCTGGTGATCGACGGCACGCTGGATCTGCCCGAGATCCTGCCGGAGGACTTCGCCGATGCGGCCTCCGCCGAGCCCTATCCGCCGCCGACGCCGCAAGCGAGTCCTGCTGACCTGAAGGACGAGGCGCCGGCTCGCCCGGCAGAGCCCGGCGCGCCGCGCCGGTTCAACCCCTGGAACTAGCGCGAACCGCCGCAACTGTTGCGCTGAAAGCACTCAGTCCGTCAGAACGGTCCAAATCGACTCCCCAGTCGGGCGAGCGGCGTTTGTCTTCGCACGCGGCTGTGACACATCCCCTGCAAACCTGTCCGTTTGGCCTCTTGTCCAATCGCCCCCTGCCGAAGGTCTCTTCCATGCTGTCATCCTCCGCTCTCCGCCGGCGCTCCGCGGGCATCAGCCTTGTGGCCCTGGCCGTGTTCGGCGGGCCCGCCCTTGCCCAGTCCACAGAGGACGAGACCGTTGCCCGGCTGGGCACGGTGACGGTGACGGCCCAGCGCGTCGAAGAAGACCTGCAGGAAGTCCCCATCTCGATCACGACTTTGTCGGACGAGAAACTCGATACGCTGAAGGCTTCCGGCGCCGACGTAAGGTTCCTTTCGGCCCGCGTGCCGAGCGTAATTGCCGAAAGCTCTTTCGGCCGCGCGTTCCCGCGCTTCTACATCCGCGGCATCGGCAACACTGATTTCGACCTCAATGCCTCACAGCCGGTCAGCCTGGTCTATGACGATGTGCCGTATGAAAGCCCGATCCTGAAGGGTTTCCCGGTCTTCGACCTTGAGCAGATCGAAGTGCTGCGCGGCCCGCAAGGCACCCTGTTCGGTCGCAATACGCCGGGCGGCATCATCAAGTTCGACTCGCGCACGCCGCAGAACGAGTTCGAGGGTTATGTTCGTGCATCGTACGGCAACTACAACACCCGTGATGTCGAAGGCGCGGTAAACCTGCCGGTTGTCGACGATGTCCTCGCCGTACGTGTTTCCGGTCTCTACCAGGAGCGCGATCCCTATGTGGACAACGCCTATACCGGCCAGAAGGACCGCTACGAAGGCTTCAAGGAGCTGGCCGGGCGCGCGCAGGTCTTGTTCACGCCCGAGGGCTCTGATTTCTCGGCGCTTCTGAACCTGCACGCCCGCTCCAACGATGGCGACGCGCGCCTTTTCCGTGCCAACATCATCGATGCCGGCAAGAAAGGCCTCGGCGCCGGCTTCGACCGCGACACGGTGTATTTCGACGGACAGAACTTCCTGACACAGGATACGTCAGGCGTGACACTGCGCCTCGACAAGTCGCTGACCGATTCCATAGATGTGACCTATATAATCGGCTTGGAATCCGCCTCGATCGAAAGCCGCGGCGACATTGATGGCGGCTTCGGTGCTGCTTTCCTTGGCGCCGGCAATTTCGGACCCGGCAACATTCCGTTCCCGGTCGAAACCAGCGGCGCAGTCGACTCGTTGAACCAGACGACCCACGAAGTACGCTTCATGTTCGACAATGGCGGGCGCCTGCGCGCGCAGGCGGGCGTCTTCCTGTTCCAGGAAGATGTCGCCATCACATCGCGTAGCTTTGCGACCCTTACGCCGGGCCAGCCGCAGACCTCGGTCGCCCGGCGCGCACTCGATACCGACAGCAAGGCGGTGTTCGCCTCACTCAGTTATGACGTGACCGACCGGTTGGTTGTCGCAGGCGGCGCCCGCTGGACCGAGGACGACAAGCAGTTCCGTGCGGCCGGTGACCAGCGCGAGCTCGGCGACGAGCAAGTCAGCTGGGACGTCTCGGCCACCTACACGGCCAATGACCAGATGAACGTCTACGGACGGGTCGCCAAGGGCTTCCGCGGCCCGACCGTGCAGCAGCGCTTCGGCGCGCCGTCACAGGCCAACAGCGAAACGGTTCTTTCCTACGAGCTCGGCACCAAGACCCAGCTCTTCGACGACCGCCTGCGCGCGAACGTCAGCGTCTACGCCTTCGATATGGAAGGCCAGCAGCTGACAATCGTGGGTGGACTGACGAATGATGTCTCGCTGTTCAATGCTGACGAGAGCAGCGGTTATGGCTTCGAAGCGGATATCGAAGCGGCGCCGCTGCCGAACCTCCTGCTGACTGGCGGATTGTCCTCCAACAAGACCGAATTCAAGGATGCGGTGATCATTGCACCGGGCTGCGGCGCGCCCTGCACGATCCTCGACCCGGCTGTCTATGCCAGTGATGGCATTACGCTGATCGGCTACAATATTTCCGGCAACTCATTCCCGAATGCGCCGGAATGGATCGCTAACATGACCGCGCGCTATGCAATCCCCGTCATGGGCGGCGAGTATTACGGCTTCACCGACTGGGCCTACAAGGGCGAGACGAACTTCTTCCTGTATGACAGCGTCGAGTTCGGTCAAGAGGGCTATTGGGAAGGCGGCTTGAAGTTCGGCTACAAGTCGGATCGCGGATATGACGCTTCGATCTTTGTGCGGAACATACTGGACGAAGAGGCACTCGAAGGTGCCATCGACTTCAACAACCTCACAGGTTTCGTCAATGAGCCGAGAACCTACGGCGTTCAGCTGCGCTGGGACTTCTAGGTCGCTTTAGCCATCGCAGCGGTGCGCTCGCACACCTTGGGCGTCAGGCTCATGACGCCGGTCATGCGCGACCGGTCGTCGTAGAATTCGAGCCGCAGCGCGATGTCGTGACCGTCGAGGTAAGAGGCTAGATAACCGGCGCATGCCTGACGGAACGTATCTTGCCGGCGGCGGCTCTCCATGAGCGCGCCGTCGCTGCGCACCTTGACCCGGGCCTGCTTGGCATCGCCGGTAACGATCACCGCACGCGGCTCGTCGCGAACGACCAGCTGCGCTCGGCGCACCGCTTCCTGCGCCTGACGCTCAGTGAACGCGACGCGCTTCTCCGGGCTCGCGCGATCGAAGTTGAAGCCTGCATCGTGCGTGAAATAAAGAAACGCACTGACGACGAGCACAACGGGTGTGGCAATCTTGTCCATACCCGGCACTCTAGCGGGTTATGGCTAACACGCTGTGTCGGCAAGCGATTGAATCGACACCGGCCAATTAATCCTGCAGCAAGGATCAGACGGGCGAAATGTCCGTGACCTTGTAGGTTTGCGCGTCACTGCCCGGATGGTCGATCGTGATGTATTCGCCCTCGCGGAACACGTGGGCCCCGAAGCGGAATACCGCTTCGTCATCGCCTTCCGACTCCTCGTCATAATGGAAGAACCACTTGTCGCCGCGATGGGTGAGCCAGCCGTCTGCCTTTTCGGCGGGATCGGGATGGAACCGGTACACGCGGCAAGCCTTGCGCTGTGTGCGCCAGGCTCCGACGTCGAGATGCCCCTCCGCATCGATCGGCGCAATGATCATATAGCCTTGCGACGGGTCGCCGGCGGGAAGGCCCGGATTTCGGGCAAGCTGAAGGGTTATGCGTCGTAGCGTCATGATCGGCCTCCGGAAGGGTTCAACGGGCAAGTGCCAGGGCGGGCGCGTTTTCGGCCTCGAGCAGCCTGCGGCTGGTTCCACCGAACAGACGCTCGCCCAGGCGCGAGTGTCCATAGGCGCCAGCGATGATCATCGTCGCGCCGGTCTTTGCCGCGAGATTGAGCAGTGCGCCGGCCACTTGGCCTTCGAGGCTTTCGGACCGTACCGTCACGCCCTTGCGCTTCAGCCAGTCTTCGAGGGAATCGGTTGCGATACCGGGCCGCGCGCCATCGCGCTCGGCATCCTTGCGATTCTGCGCGATGATCACCTCGCCGGCGGCGCGGATCAACGGCAGATGAAAACGCACGGCGCGCGAGGCCGCGTTCGAGCCGTCCCACCCCACGATCACCGGGCCCGGCTTGAAACGCTCGGTGCCCGCCAGAACGACGGGCAGGCGCGCATCCATCAGCACATAGTCAAAGGCCATCGACAGGGGCTCGCCCGTCTTGGCGGCGCTGCGCGGAAACACGATGGCTTCGGCCAGCGTGGCCGCGCTGGCGGCTGCATGTTCGGACGTACCCACTTGATGCAGGAAGGTGCATTCCAGCCCGTGTGCGCCTGCCGTGACCGTATCGCGGAAGGCGTTTTCGGATTTGGCGAGGATGTCCTTCTGAAGCTCCATCACGTTCTGGACAGCGGCGGCGGACATGCCTGCCGACTCCGGCGTCGAGACAACCATGAGTGCGGATTGCGGGTCGGGCAGCGCACACAGGCCGATGAGCGGAAGGTTCATGCGTTGGGCGATGGCGAGTGCAGACTGGGTCGTCGAGATGTCGACGTCCGTCGAGCCTTCGAGCATGGCGATGATAGACACGGCGATCCTCCTTGCAGCCTGATGCAGCCACTAACAGGCCTCTACCATCACGCGGCTGAGGCGGGACTAAGGAGTCTTACCTAATTGCCCTTGCGGCGGCAATACGGGCGCGGGCAATGCGGTCTGCCACATAGTTTGTAGGCTGATCGGTTCTGCGCGCTTCATCCAGAACATCGCCGAGCGTGACGATCAGTTTCGCCAGTGTCGCATCCACCCACTCGCGCGAATAGCTGCCCGAAATCTCCGCCGCCACGTTGATGATGCCGCCGCCATTGATCACGTAGTCGGGCGCATAGAGGATGCCCTTGCGGCGCAGGAACTCGCCCATCTCGGGAACGACCAGCTGGTTGTTCGCGCCGCCCGCGATGCCCTTCACCTTGAACCGCGCAAGCGTCTTTTCGTTGACGACGGCGCCCAGGGCGTTCGGCGAGAAGATGTCTGCCTCGACATCGTAGATGTCCCCGGGCGCAACGACGCGCGCGCCGGTGCTTTTCGACACGGCGGCCAGGGCCTCCTGGTCGATGTCGGTGATGATAAGGTTTGCGCCCGCCGCCGCCAGGTGCTTGCAGGTATAGCCGCCGACTGAACCGACACCCTGCACGGCGATGGTGCGGCCGGTCAGGTCATCGGTGCCGAAAAGGCGCTTCGCCACCTCTCGGATGCCGAGATAGACGCCCCGCGCGGTAACCGGCGAAGGATCGCCGCTTGCGGCTGCGCCCTCGTCCAACCCGGCCACAAACCGCGTCTCTTGGCGCACGACCGACATGTCGGACACGTCCACGCCGACATCCTCAGCGGTGTAGTAGGTGCCTTGCAGGCTCTCCACCGCCCGGCCGAAGGCGCGGAACAGCTCCGGCGACTTGTCGGATTTCGGGTCGCCCCAGATGACGGCCTTGCCACCGCCCAGCGGAATTCCGGCCATGGCGTTCTTGTAGCTCATGCCCTGCGACAAACGCAGCACATCGGTCATCATCGCGTCGCCTGTGGGATAATTCCACATCCGGCAGCCTCCGGCAGCCGGCCCCAGGGCCGTGGAATGGACCGCAATCACGCTTTTCAGGCCCGTGGCCGCGTCGTGGAAGGCGTGAACGCCCTCATGGGCATCATAGGAGGGGTGGTCGAACATCTCTGCGGCCCGGAGCGTTACATTTGAAACTGTTGCGCCGCTCTACCCGCCCCCTTGCCGGAACGTCAACTGCGGCCCGCCGGCCAGGTGCCCGGCATTGACACCTTTGCAGGGTTTGCGGCGTAAGGTGCGCGCGCATGCAGCTCCGCCCTGTCATCTACGCCTTGGGAATGATGATCCTGCTGGTGACAGCGGCCATGGTGCCCTGTGCCCTGATCGACATTGCCGACGGAACCGACAAGCAGCACGTTTTCGTGATGTCGGGCGCCATTTCGCTGCTGGTTGGCAGCCTGCTCTGGGTCATGGCCCGCAGCAAGGATCTGCATATCGGCCAGCGCGAGGCCTTCCTGCTGACCGTCAGTATCTGGGTGGTGATCAACGCCGTCGGCGCCCTGCCTTTCCTGGTTTCGGGCTATTCGATCACTGACGCCTTCTTCGAAAGCGTGTCGGGCATGACCACCACCGGGGCGACCGTCCTGAGCGGCCTCGACACGATGCCGCGCGGTCTTCTGCTCTGGCGCTCGATCCTCCACTGGATCGGCGGCGTCGGCATCATCGTCACAGCCGTCGCCATCCTTCCGCAGCTGCGGGTCGGCGGCATGCAATTGTTCAATCTCGAAAGCTCTGACCGGACCGGCAAGTTCCTGCCCAAGGTCTCCGACATCGCGGCCTATATCGGTTTTGCCTATGTCACGCTGACGGCGCTCTGCGCCCTGCTCTATGGCCTCACCGGCATGAACTGGTTCGACGCCATCAACCACGCCATGTCGACGCTCTCGGCCGGTGGCTTCTCGACCTATGACGCCTCGTTCGGCCAGTTCAACGGCACAGGCGCGCTTTATGTGGGGATCGTGTTCATGGCGGTGGCGGCCATGCCCTTCAGCCTGTTCGCCATCCTCTTCCTCAACGCGCGGCCCGGCCCCCTGTTGCGCGATCCGCAGCCACGCCTGTTCATTGCCATCGGCGTCATCGTCTCGGCCATCGTCATCCTGCTGCGCGAACGCGAGTTCTACACGGCCGGCTTCAGCGACCGCTGGAATGAGGGCGTCGCTGCGGTGTTCAACGTTTTCTCCGTGCTCTCGGGCACCGGATTCGCCACCGCGCCCTATGACACCTGGGGCGAGCCGATTGCAGCGCTCCTGCTGCTGGTCACCTTCCTTGGCGGCTGCGCCGGCTCGGCGGCCGGCGGGATCAAGATGTTCCGTTTGGAGATCACCTGGAAGGCTCTGATCGCCTGGTCGCAGCGAATGGTCCAGCCCCACCGCAAGGCCCCGATCCGCTATGGCGGGCGCGTCGTGGACGCCGACACGCTCCAGTCGGTGATGGTGTTCCTGTTCCTCTACCTGATGACCTTCATGGTCTCAGCGGCGCTGCTGTCCTTCGGTGGCCTGGACACGATGTCCGCGATCACCGGCGCAGCAGCGTGTGTCTCAAACGTCGGCCCGGGCCTCGGCCCAGTTGTCGGCCCCTCGAGCAATTACGGCTCGCTCGGCGATTTCGCGAAATGGGTCTGTACCGTCACCATGCTGCTGGGACGGCTCGAGTTCCTCGTGGTGTTCGTGGTGCTGACACCCCGCTTCTGGCGCGGCTGAGGCGTCACAGCCCCGACGCCTGCCAGACCATCCGGATCGCCACGAGCACGAGCAGGGCCCCGAACAGCTTGCGCAGCAGCGCCGCGTTCAGCTTGTGCGCCAGCCCGGCCCCAACCGGCGCCATCAGGACCGTGAACGTCGAGATCAACAGGAAGGCCGGCAGGTTCACGAACCCCGCCGACAGAGGCGGCAATCCCTCCCGGCCCCAGCCGACAAAGATGGCCGCAATGGCGCCTGGGAGGCCGATGGCAACGCCCCAACCCGCCGCCGTGGCGACAGCCCGGTGGATCGGCACGCCGAACAGCGTCATCAGGCTGACGCCGAAAGTTCCTCCGCCGATGCCCATGATCGCAGACAAGGTGCCCACAGCCGCGCCCGCGCCGGCCCGGCCGATACCGCCCGGCATCTGGTCAGCCAGGCGCCAGTTCGGCCGGCCGAACGCGATCTGAGCCGCCAGCAGGAACAGGAGCGTGCCGAAAACGCCCAGCAACATCCGTTTCGACATGTAGCCGGAAAGGCCCATGCCGCAGACCGCGCCCAGCATGATCCACGGCGCCCAGCCGCGGATGATGTTCCAGTCGACCGCGCCATGCTTGTGGTGGGCCATCACGCTGCGCGCCGAGGTGAGGATGATCGTCGCCAGCGAGGTCGCCACCGCCACGTGCATCGCTGTTTCGGCAAAGCCCATCCCGTCGAGCAAGAAGAACAGCACCGGCACGATCACCGCGCCGCCGCCGATGCCGAACATCCCGGCCACAAGGCCCGCAAACAGGCCCGCCGCAACCAGCGAGACAATCATGACGCCATACTGGCTGAAGAACTCGGTCATGGCCCGGCCTCAAGGCGCCGCCGCTGCGGCACCGGTTGCGCAGCGGCAGGGGGCCGCCTCAATGGTGGTGATGGGGTTCGGTGTTGATCTTCCCGCACTTGCCGCACTTCACGACCACGCCGTGCGCATCATGGTGCGCCACGTTGTTCAGCAGCTTCGTCTTGCAGCCGCCGCAGCGATAGGTCTCGTCGCCGCCGCCCTCGCGCACGGGCTTGCCCGCAGTGTGCTCAATCACATTGGCACCTTCCGCTTGTTGGGGCGTAAGGAGGATCATATCGAACTGGGGCATGGACGGGGCCTTTCAGGAACGCAGTGTCAGAATCGCCCGCCCTTGTTCACCAGACGCCCGCATTCTTCAAGGCGGCGTCGAGACTTGGCGGCAGATCGACCGCCGCCTCGCCCGATTTGAGATCGCGTGGCGCCTCGCCCGGTTTCAGGTAACGCCAGCCCTGGAAGGGCCGTTTCGGCTGGGCATAGGTGCGCACAAGAACCGGATCGAAGACCAGCTCGCACATGTCGCGGCCTTCCTCATCCTTGATCGAGCGAATGTCGATGATGCGCTGGCGCACCCGGATGGCCCGTTTGATGACCCAGTAGATCGAGCCGCCATCGAGCATTTCCTCGGCGCGTTTGGGCGCCATCCGCGTGTGGTGAACCGGGCTGGGCAGCGTCTTCATCAGGCGTTTCTGCCAATCCGCCAGATCGTCAACGTCTTCGGCGCCGACGCAGAGTTTCACCATGTGAATCGTCATGGCGCAAAGACTAGCGCCCTGTCGTCCCGAAGCTAGAGGCCATATGTAACTGTGCCGCGCGGCGGCTGTCATATTCAGCCTCGGCAGCCGCGCTAGCGAAGAAGAACTGCGCATCGATGACCCGCGCTTCGAAGCGGCGATTGATGCGCTTGAACGCGGCCTTGGCTTCCAGGTCGATGGTGAAGCCGGACACGTAGGAAAAGCCCCAGCGCGGCTCGGTCTTCAGCAGGTAGCTTTGCTCGTAACGGGTCAGTTTGCCGCCCGAGGGGCCTTTGACCGGCTTGGGCAGCGTGTAGTCGATGCGCTGGAAGCGCTCGCCCACGGGATCGAGCCAGGCAGTTGCGCGCAGGCGCTCAGCGGCCCAGACGTCGAATTCGGTGTCGTTGTAATTGGGATGGTGACGGAAACTGAGGCGCCAGAACCCGCCATCGGTGTTCACATCAACCGAGGGGCCAAGGCTGGCGCGCAGGTCGTCCGGGAACAAGCGGCCATCGGGGGCGGCCTCGGCGGCCCAGCTAGCCGCGACCTGGTCCAGCTCGGGATCGTTGCCGGTCCGCTCGAGCGTGATCCAGCGTGACCCCGCCGGCAGGCGCGGATCGAAGGTATAGGTCTGGTGCGCGGTGTTGGAGATCAGCTCGACGGTAAAGGCGGCCCGGAAAGTCTCCGGCGCTTCTGTGGCTTCAAGTGCTGCATGCATCGGGCCCGAGCCCGTAGCCATGGCGAGCGATATCAGGAACGCAATCAGCATAACTCTACCCATCCCGAGCGGCGACGAGTCATCGCCCGCGATTGCGGCAGCTATGCGGCAGCCAGGTCCCGCACAGAGTTCTCGGAATCGAGGTCGAAGACAAAGGTCGATCTAACCTGCTTTTCGAAAGATTTACCGGAGTTGAACAACTTCCTGGCCCCGGCCTGCACGGCGCTTGAAATTTTCGTAATGTTGCCGACCCGGACGACTGGCGCGTTCAGCGCCCAACCCTGCAGGGCGCGGCTGGCGCCATGCAGGTTGATTGACCGCAGGGCGTTGGCTCTAATGCTTGTAGGCGAGCGGACGCTGGCTCTCGTCAAGCGTGCGGTACCGGTCGCGCAACTCCGTCTGGCGGGAGACCATCGATTGGGCCTCGCCGTCGATATAGACCGCCGTCGGCGCCGAAGTAACTTCCAGCGGATCGCCGTCCCAGGCCACAACATCCGCCCGCGCGCCCGGCGCCAGGACGCCCAGCCCGGGCATGCCGTAGATTTCCGCCGGCGCGGTCGTCAGCGCGCGCATCGCATCGTCGAACGCCATGCCATTGGCCACGGCATTGCCTGCGATCTGTGAAGCGAGATGGGCAAGGTGGTCGTCATTGTCGAGATTGACAATGGCGACGGTCACGCCCGCCTCGGCAAGACGTTTGGCATTCTCGCCCGTCGCAGCCAGCTGCGAGAACGACGCCGGCAGGTTCGAGAAGGAATCCACCATCACGGGGATGTCGAGCTTTGCGAGACGTTCCGCCACGCGCCAGCCTTCATCGGCCCCGACAATGGCGATCCGCAGAGACGGATTGGCCTCTGCGAAATCCATGACCGCATTGAGGTCGCTGGCCCGGCGGGCTTGGAACAGGATGAGCTGATCGCCCTTCACCGCCGGCATCAGGGCCTGCGCATCCATGCGCGTCAGCACGTTGCCCTCGTTGTGGCTCATGTAGCGGGCGCCGAAGAAGCGAACGTCATCAAAGGCCCCCCGCAGCGTTGTCCAGCTGGCCGGCCGCGAGCCGCCCGAGAGTGACGCGCCATTCTCACCAAGCATGATAAAGGCGAACGCACGGTCGCGGAACACGCTGTCGACCGCGCCGCTTGTGTTCGCCAGAAAGCCCTGGCCCCCGAACAGGTTGGATCGGGCTTGCGGCGCTACTGCCAGGCGGGTGAACCCGGCCAGACGCGTCACGCCGATCGCCGTGGCGTCGGGGTTGAACCCGTCCGCCGCATCGAGCGCCGCAGAGAAGTGCGATCCGCCGGCGCCGGCATCGTTCGTGTCATCGACGCCGCTGACTTCGGTAATACCCGTGCGCGAGAATGCCGAGATGAGACCCGGCGTGACCCATTCGGCGCGCACTTCCTTCGCGCCGGCCGGCACGGGTGTGGAGGCGGGCCCGACGGCCACAACGCGGCCATTGTCGATCACGACCACACCATCGGTGATCGTGCCCTGGCTGGTGCCGGTCCAGACGGACTTGCCATACACGGCCACCGGTTCGGCGAGAGCGACCGGCGCGGCGGTCAGGATCGTGAGGCTCAGAAGGATGCGGCGGATCATTTGCGGTCTCCTTCTCCGGGCTGGCCAAGTTCGAAATCCATCACGGGATTGTTTGCCGGATCGTCGCGATCAAACATCAGCGCCCCGTCGATATAGACCTTCTCGGCCTTGCTATAGGTGCTGAACGGATTGCCGGTCCAGACCACCACGTCCGCCATCTTGCCGGGTTCGAGGCTGCCGGTCTTGTCATCGATGCCGAGCGTCTTGGCCGGGTTGATGGACAGCCATTCCCAGGCCTCCTCCATCGGTATGTCGATGCCGATACGCTTGCCATCGGCCCAGGCCTTTGCCGCTTCCTGGTTGAGGTGCTGGATGCCGACATCACTGTCCGAGTGCACGATCGCGCACGCGCCCGCGTTGTGGACCAGCGGGATGTTCTCGGCGATGCCGTCATAGGCTTCCATCTTGAAGCCCCACCAATCCGCCCACATCGACGAACAAGCGCCGTATTCCGCCAGCTTGTCGGCGATCTTGTAGGATTCGACCGCATGGTGGAACGCGGTGACCTTGTAGTCGAACTCCTTCGACAAATCCATGATCACGGCCATCTCGTCCGCGCGGTAGCAGTGCATATGAACGAGGATGTCTCCGTTCAGCACGCCCGCCAGCGTTTCCAGTTCAAGATCGCGCTTCGGCGGCTCGCCATTGCCGGCTTTCGCCTTGTCGAGTTGCTTCTTGTAATCGGTCGCCTTGATCCAGGCGTCTCGGTAGCCTGCGACGTTGCCCATGCGCGAATATGGCGCACCGCCCGGCGTCGAGCCGCGGCCGTAGCCGTAAACGCGCTTGGGGTTTTCGCCGCACGCCATTTTCAGCGTGTAGGGCGCGCCGGGAAACTTCATCCCCTGCATCGTGCGTGCGGGAACGTTCTTGAGCGTCACGCCGCGCCCGCCGAACAGGTTGGCGCTGCCCGGCAGGATCTGCAGCGAGGTGATGCCGCCGGCCAGCGCACGGGTGAAGCCGGCATCCTGCGGCCAGACCGAGTGTTCGACCCAGACTTCCGCCGTCACCGGCCCGGATATCTCGTTGCCGTCACCATGCGAGTCGACACCCGGCGATGGGTACGCGCCAAGGTGGCTGTGATTGTCGATGATGCCAGGCGTGATCCATTTGCCGCGCGCATCGAGCGTGGCGGCGCCTTCAGGTGCTTTGAGATCAGCGCCCACGGCAGCGATCTTTCCGTCCTGGATCAGCACCGAGCCGTTCTCGATCCGCCCGCCGATCCCGTCGAGCACCGTGGCGTTCCAGATCAGCAGCGTCCCGGATGGATACGCCTTGTAGGTCGAGGGAAAGGGATCCGCCGACGCCTCGAACGCAGGCGTCTTGGCGCTGCCTTTACCCGGCGCATCACACGCAGCAAGCGCCAACACGGCCGCCGCCGCCAGCCACAGATTTCTGAGTCGCATTGCAGCCCCGCTTCAATGTTGTGCGCTGCATGTGTGCGATCTTTTTTCCAGATGGCAAGCCCTGCTGCCACTTCAAACCGTCTCGGTCGTATGACCGGTCGAAGGTGAGGCGGAGACGCCGCGTTTGCGCAGCACCGTCAACAAATCCGCTGAGCCGGTTTTGCTGTGACTTGAAATCGTAGAGCGCCGCCTTGAGGCGTTCGTCGAGCGGACCCCAGGTGAGTTTAAGCTCGTGGCCGTCCCGGCCCATCTGGCTTTCGAGCCGGCAGAAATTCTTGAACCGCTTCGGAAACTCGGCCCGGCGCTGTTCCAATTAGTCGGCCGGCGCCAATCCCTCCATCCGCACGAGGCGCGACGCCGTGCCCCCGGTACGTTCGGCTTCAAAACAGTTCCAGGGATCGAGCAGGCTGTTCGTCCGGTATCCGCCCAATCCAGCCATGGCGACAATCTCGCGCAGGCTGAGGCTCAGCCCTTCACGGACAACCGGCCCGGAAAAATCACAGCGGGGTGGGCCGATCGGACGGCCGAGGCCGCACGGGCGCGCATGGAAGGCAAACGCCACGGCCAATCCGTTCGCATCTTCGATCAACGCAACACGTACATCGCGCCGCGCGCGACCGATCGTCTGCGCGAATGCTGGCGACAGCAGCGGCGTATCATACTCCGGATGGGCGTCGCGCAGATGGTTCCAGGCCGCGATGTCGTCCGCGCGGAGTTCGACGGGCGGCACGATACGGCTGTGCCAGGATGGCAGGCCTGCGTGCTGATCGGTCAAGACTACCCCTCCGACGGACTGCGGCCGCCCCCTTGCCGGGGCAATGCCTTGTCCGCCTCCGGGCACCAAGCGCCGGGCGAACTATTCGGAATGGACCCGCTTGTCGCGGCCGAACACGCGGTTCATCAGCCAGTTCGGCGCCATGCGCTCCAGACGCGGGTGGCGGGCAAGCATGCCCTCCATCCAGCGGCGCCCCCAAACGGCATTGCGGCCTAGCAGCACCACACCGACGATCGCCATCGGAAGGCCGACCGGAATGAACGGCGTTGCAAACGCGACAGGCACCGCCAGCGCGATCATGCCCAGCCCGAGCAGGGCCAGCACCTGGCGCACGGCGACGTTGACGCCCTGCCGTAAGACATGGATGCGCATAGGCGGCGCGAAAGTGGCTTCAGGGGGCGGCGGGATCTGATCGTCGGGCATGGGCGTGGATATGGGCACTTTTTGAGGTTCCACCAGACTATCCAACAACATGTGTCGAAAGTCTGGCAACACCGTTGCCCCGTTGCTACACCCGATAAGGTTTATATTACGCAACCGGGGGGCCGGAGAGTCAGGGAATGAAGCTCCAGTCCATCCAGGCCCTGCGCGGCATTGCGGCCCTCATCGTGGTCGCCTACCACGCGCACGCGCTGGAACTTGCCGGCATCGCCCGGGCCTCGAGCGCCGAACCGGGCTTGATCCGCGGCCTGTTCGCCAGCGGATTTGCCGGGGTCGACCTCTTTTTCGTGATTTCCGGGTTCATCATGGTCTGGGTCACGCGTAACGCCCGTTCCGGCCCGGCAACCAGCGCTGAATTCCTGTTCAGCCGCCTGACGCGGATCTACCCGGTCTGGTGGGCCGCCGCCGCGCTCGGCCTGGCCTATATGGTGCTGAGCGGCGGCGTGGCCCTGATCGATTCCAGCGGCGCCCCCGTCACGCCGGATTCTCCCCAGTACCAGTACGTCCTAAAATCCTTTCTGCTGATCCCGCAACAGGACTTCCCGGTTCTGCTGATCGG
This sequence comes from Hyphomonas sp., assembly GCF_016125515.1. Classification (GTDB taxonomy): domain Bacteria; phylum Pseudomonadota; class Alphaproteobacteria; order Caulobacterales; family Hyphomonadaceae; genus Hyphomonas. Next base: position 383,141 of record NZ_WGLO01000001.1, on the reverse strand, counting down.
CTGGTCGCTGATCCACGAGATCTACTTCTATTTCATCTTTGCGCTGATCCTGCTTCTGCCCCGCGGCTGGCTTCCTTTCGCCCTGTTGACCTGGGGCATCGGCATCGCGGCGGCCTCGTTACTCGGCCTGTCGTTTCACACGGCGCGAGACTTGCTCACGCTCATCGTGCATCCCATGACGATGGAGTTCATCTTCGGCGCGGTCGTGGGCCTGATGCTGACCTCGGGCCTGGTCTGGCGCACCGGCCTCGTCACCCTGCTGGCGACTCTGGCGCTTGTCGCCGCGCTCGGTCTGCAGGGCGAACCGACACGTTACACTTTGCAATGGGGCCGCGTGCTGGAGATAGGCCTGCCGAGCGCCGCGCTGATCTATGGCCTCGCCGGGCTAGACCTTCAGGGCCGGCTTGCCTGGCTGGTGCCGGCCTTTCTGGGAGGACTGACCGCAACGCTGGTCTTCCAGATGTTCGGCCTCATGCCCCAGGCGCCCCTTGATGCGCGGCGGGACGCCGTCATCCTCGCCGTGCTCGTCGGCGGGCTGGTGATGCTGATTGTGCTGTGGGTGGGCTGGCTGCTTGGCCAGGCCCGCCCCGGCTGGCTGATGGCAATGGCGCCCGCCTGGCGCGGTCTGCTCAATGCCGCCTCGCACACAGGCGACTGGTCTTACTCGATCTACCTCTTCCACCTCTTCGCGCTCGGCATCGTGCAGCGGCTGATGGCGCGCACCGAGGCCGACAGCGCGCTCGCCCCCTGGCTCAGGCTCGGCGCGCCCGGTGGCGCGGACAATCTCGTTTTCCTGATCGGCGGGCTGCTTTCCGCGCTCGCCGCAGGCTGGCTCGGCTACATGATCATCGAACGCCCGGCGCAGTTCGTGTTCGGCTGGCTCCGCCGGCGCCTGTTCCGGCGCCGGCGGAGCCCGGCCGGTTGAGTGCTATTCGGCGGCGACCCGCTCGGAGGACGGCGCGGTCCATTTCAGCACCGGTTTGCGAGCCGCCCTCGTTTCGTCCAAACGCTTGGCCGGCGCCAGATATGGCGCGCCCCTGAGCGTGTCATCGCCTTGCGCTGCACGCCGCGCGATCGACTCCAGCGCATCGCAGAACCGGTCGAGTTCGGCTTTGGACTCGGTCTCGGTCGGCTCAATCAGCATGGCGCCATGCACGACCAGAGGGAAGTACATCGTCATCGGGTGATAACCCTCGTCGATCAGAGCCTTCGCGATGTCGATCGTCTCGATCCCGTCCGCCGTGAATGCATCCGAGAACAGCGCCTCGTGCATGCAGAACCCCTCGAACGCCGGGGTCATCACATGTTTCAGGCGCGCCTGGATATAGTTGGCGTTCAGCACCGCATCTTCCGCCACCTGTTTCAGGCCGTCGGCGCCGTGGCTGAGCATATATGTCAGTGCACGGACGAACATACCCATTTGGCCATGGAAGGCCACCATGCGCCCGAATGAGTCCTTGGCCGCGCCTTCGGTCTGCTCGACGAGACGGTAGAACCCGTCTTCATCCTTCACCACGAAGGGCACCGGCGCAAACGGCGCCAGCGCTTCGGAAAACACGGTCGGGCCTGAACCCGGACCGCCGCCGCCATGCGGCGTCGAGAAGGTCTTGTGCAGGTTGATGTGCATCGCGTCGACACCCAGGTCGCCCGGCCGCACGCGGCCGACAATGGCGTTGAAGTTCGCGCCGTCGCAATAGAAATAGCCGCCCGCCGCATGGATCAGGTCGGCAATCGCCTTGATGTCGGTCTCGAACAGGCCGCACGTGTTCGGGTTGGTGAGCATGATGCCGGCGATGTCGTCGGTGCGGACCAGCTTGGATTTCAGGTCGTCCATGTCGACCCGGCCGCGCTTGTTCGCCTTGATCTCGTCGACGATGAAACCGCATTGGACCGCGGTGGCCGGGTTTGTTCCGTGGGCGGATTCCGGCACCAGCACGCGTTTGCGTGTCTCGCTCTCGCCGCGTGCGATCAACGCCTGACGGATCGCCAGCATCCCGCACAGCTCGCCATGTGCGCCCGCCTTCGGGCTCATCGCGACTGACGGCATGCCGGTCAGCGTCTTCAGCCAGGTCGCGAGTTCGTCGATCAGTTGCAGCGCGCCCTGCACCGTCGCCTGCGGTTGCAGCGGGTGGATATCCGCAAAGCCCGGCAGGCGCGCCATCTTCTCATTGAGGCGCGGATTGTGCTTCATCGTGCAGCTGCCAAGCGGGAACAGGCCAAGATCGATCGCATAGTTCTTCTGCGACAGACGCATGTAATGGCGAACCGCCTGCGGCTCGGACAGGCCTGGCAGGCCGGTATCCACCTTGCGCGTCACGCCGCCGAGACGGCTCTTCAGGCCCTTCGGCTTCGGCAAGTCGACGCCGGTCGTCTCGCTCGTGCCGATCTCGAACAGCAGGTCTTCGTGCTGCAAAAGCCCACGCGAACCGGACACAGTTTCAATGGTCGGTGTGGAGATCGCGGCCGGCGCCGTGGGGCGGCCTTGAGTGTTCATGCTCATCAGATGATCTCCTTCAACGCCGTCACATAGGCAGCAATATCGTCCGCCGTCGTACATTCTGTGGCGGCCGCGATGATTACGTCGCCCATATGGCCATCCGGGAACAACCGGCTGGCGCGCACGCCGCCGACCACGCCGGCTTCATCCAGCATCGCCAGAACCGCTTCGGCATCGACCGGTGTGCGGAAGGCGAACTCGTTGAAGAAGCGCGGCGTCAGGATCTCGACCCCCTTCATCGCGCCGAGCGCGTCGGCAAGTTCGCAGGCCGCTTCGTGGTTCAGTTCCGCCAGCTGCTTCAGGCCTTTGCCGCCGAGCAGGGTCATGTGGGACGTGAACGCCAGCGCGCAGAGGCCGGAGTTCGTGCAGATGTTCGAGGTCGCCTTGTCGCGCCGGATATGCTGCTCACGCGTCGACAGGGTCAGCACGAAGCCGCGGTTGCCATCGGCGTCCACGGTTTCGCCGCACAAGCGGCCCGGCATCTGGCGCACCAGTTTGTCCTTGCACGCAAAGAGGCCGACATACGGTCCGCCGAAATTGAGGCCATTGCCGATCGACTGGCCTTCGCCCGCGGTGATGTCGGCGCCCATTTCGCCGGGCGGCGTCACGAGGCCAAGGCTGACTGCTTCGGTGAACACCGAGACGAGCAGTGCGCCCTTGTCATGCGCGCTCTTCGCGACATCTGAGAGATCCGTCACCGTGCCGAACACGTTCGGGCTCTGGCCGATCACGCAGGCAGTCTCACCATCGGCAGCCTCCGCCAGCGCGCCTTCGCCGTCGATGGCGATGGGCAGCTGCACGACCGTCAGCCCCTGAGCCTCGCACAGGAGCCGCGTGGCGGCGGCGTAGTGCGGATGCAGGCCGCCCGAAAGAATGATCTTCTTTCGTTTCGTCACGCGCGCCGCCATCACGGCGGCCTCGGCGCAGGCGGTCGAGCCATCATACATCGAGGCATTGGCCACATCCATCGCGGTGAGCGCGGCGACCTGTGTCTGGAACTCGAACAGCGTCTGCAACGTGCCTTGCGCGATCTCCGGCTGGTAAGGCGTGTAGGTCGTCAGGAATTCCGACCGCTGGAGGATCATGTCGACCGAGGCCGGCACGTGATGCTTGTAGGCGCCCGCGCCCACGAAGAACGGGCCGGACGACGCGGAGCGATTCCTCGCGGCCAGCTTTATCATGTAGCGCTCGACCGCCAGTTCGCCCTGATGGTCCGGCAGGCCGGCAATCTTGGTCTTCAGCCGGGCAGCGGCAGGCACGTCCGTGTAGAAATCTTCGGCGGATTTCGCGCCAATTACCGCCAGCATATTCGCGCGGTCTTCGGGGGTCAGCGGGAGATAGCGCATGTGTCTCAGAGCCCTTCGCAGAACGCTTCATAGGCGGCCTGATCCATCAGGCCCGACAGTTCGGCCCTGTCGGCGAGCTTTACGCGGACGAACCAGGCATCGCCTTCGGCCGCGGCGTTCACGGTCTCCGGTGCATCGGCCAGCGCGCCATTCACTTCCACCACAGAGCCGGATACCGGCGCATAGACATCCGACGCCGCCTTCACACTTTCGACAACCGCGAAGTCGTCGCCCTTGCTGAATTTCGCGCCGGTTTCTGGCAGCTCCACATAAACGACATCGCCCAGCTGACCGGCCGCATAGGCCGTGATGCCCACCGTGCCGGTGTCGCCTTCAACGCGGATCCATTCATGGTCTTTAGTAAAATAGATGGTCATTTCGGAATCTCCTTGAACGGATTAACGTTTGTAACGGGCAGGAATGAAGGGCAGGCTTGCGATCGCGGCGGGGCGGGCCTTGCCGCGCACCATGAGCTCGATCTTGGTGCCCGCCGCAGCAAAGGCAGCATCGATATAGCCCATCGCCACCGGCGCATCGAGGCTCGGCCCGAAACCTCCTGACGTGACGATGCCGGCCGGGACGCCATCGACATATATCTCCGTGCCCTCGCGGGCCGGCGCGCGCTCCAGCGGCCGTATGCCGACGCGCTTGCGGGCTGGGCCTTCCTTCAGCTCACGGAGAATGCGCTCAGCGCCCGGGAAATCGCCCGCCTCGCGGCGGCGCTTCTGGATCACCCAGGAGAGGTCTGCCTCCACCGGCGAAATCTCGGGAGACAAGTCGTGCCCGTAGAGGCAAAGCCCAGCCTCCAGGCGCAGCGAATCCCGCGCACCCAGCCCGATCGGCCGCACGCAAGGGTCATCCAGCAGCAGCCGCACGAACTCCGCGCCTGCCTCGGCCGGGATCAGCACTTCGAAACCGTCCTCGCCGGTATATCCGCAACGCGACACCATGCAGCGCGCGCCGTCGAGGTACATCCGGCGGCTTTCCATGAACTTCAGGCCCGCACATTCGGGGAAATACGCCGCGAGAACCTTTTCCGCCTTCGGCCCCTGCAGCGCGAACAGCACGCGGTCATCCGCCCGCGTCAGCGTGGCTTGCCCAGCCAGCGCCGCCTCAAAGAGGCCCCAGTCCTGTTCCTTCATCGCGCCGTTCACGACGATATAAAGCATGCCCTGCCGGTCTTCAGCATACGGACGGGTGATGATCAGGTCGTCCAGGATGCCGCCGTCCGCGTTCAGCAGCACCGTCAGGCGCGACTGGCCGGGCTTCAGTCCCTTGATGTCGGACGGCACAAGTGTCTCGACCAGCGCGGCGATCTCTTCATGCGCCGCCGGTTCTGCGCGCGTGCCGGAGTTCAGCGTCAGGAAACACGGGCCCATATGGCTGACATCGAACAGCCCCGCCTCGCTGCGCGTCCAGAGGTGTTCCTCCTTCACGCCGGTGGGAAACTGCACCGGCATGTCATAGCCGGCGAATTCCACAATCTTGCCGCCATATTCGACGTGCAGCGCATGCAGCGCGGTCTTCTTCAACGGTTGGGTCGTCGTATCGGCCATGGTGCATCCCGGAAAGCAGATGGTCTGCAGCCGTAGCCGCGCGATCATCGCCCCCGCTGTCCTTGGCGCCTGAGAGATTCCGCCGGTGAACGCCCGGCTTGCTCCTTCGGCGAGGCCTGTTTCAGCCTCTTTCCAGCGTGTTGGGTCTCTTCCGGCCCTTTTGCCTGAGCGTTTCCGGGGCGGTTGCGCCTTCGGCGGCGGCTACCGAATGCCGCTCTCTCCCGGAAGAGACTACTTGACTGTCAGCTATCCCGGATTCTCCGGCGCGGCAAGCGGGTCAGATGTCACCGAATGCGCCGGAACATGAACTGCACGGTTTTGCAGCGCGCTGCATCCGTGCCGGCACAGCAACGCCCGCGAGGCCAAGCCCCGATTCCAGCTGGTGTCGCGCCGATCAAGCCAATCCCTCGCCACGTGGGCCATTCAACTGCAACAAACGAAAGTTCAGCGCCGCAGCAACCGTGACCCATGCGAGATACGGCGTGAGCAACAGGGCTGCTGGCACACTGATCCGGGCAAAGGCTATGATAACGCTTAGGATCATGATCCAGAGGCAGATGACCTCCGCCATCGCCCAGTCCAGTCGTTTCAAGCCGAAGAACAGAAATGACCAGGCAGCGTTCACAAGCAGGTGCAGCGCATAAAGTGCCAAATGGGGCCAAGCCTCCAATCCGGCCGCTTCCCAAACCAGCCATGCCGAAACAGCCATTGCGCAGAACAACACCGACCACACGAGGGGGAACGCCCAGTTCGGCGGTGTCCACTTCGGCTTGCGCAAATTCCTGTACCAGGCCCCCGGGCGGAAAATAGCACCTGACGACGCGGCGGTGAAGCTCAAGACAAGAAACACGACCAGACTGGCGGTCGAGGAAAAGGGCACAAGACACCTGTGTGTTACGGATCACTACAGTAGGGCTAATTCTAACCTGGGTCGATGCAATCCTTCCCCGATGGGCCCGCGTCGATCGGCACCAGCATCGGCTTGGCCCTGCCCTTAGGCGCGCACGAAATAGGCGCAGAGCTTGTTTCCGTCGAGGTCGCGAAAATAGCTCATATAGAAAGGTGAGCCGCCGCGATAGCCGGGCGCGCCCTCGTCCGTTGCGCCGAGCGAAAGCGCCTTTGTATAAAGCGCGTCGACTTCCTCTGGCGTGCCGCAAAGAAACGAGATCATAATGCCGTTGCCCGCAGTCGCCGCCTCGCCATTGAACGGACTGAGCACGCCAAACGCTATGCTGCCATCGCGCGCATACACCCGGCCGCCGGACGGATGATCAAAAGCCGGCGCAATTCCCGCGACGGCGAACCACGCATCATAGAACGCCTTAGCCTCATCTAAACGGTTAGACCCAACCGTGGCATAGCCCAATCGCGCCATCGGCTACATCCGCTCTGGCACTTCGATACCAAGCAGGCCCAGCCCCGTTTCCAGCTGGTGCCTCACGGCGTCCGCCAAGGCGAGGCGGCTCGCGCGCCTCGCCGCATCCGCTTCCGCTGCAATGGGCAGCGCCGCGTAGAATGCGCTGAACGCCTGAGCGAGGCTGTAGAGATGTTCGCACAGGATATGCGGCATCCGCTTCTCCCGCGACCCTAGCAGCGCCGCGCCGAACCCGTCGAGCTGCAGCACCAGCGCGCGCTCACTATCCTCGGTCACTGCCAATCGGCCTGGCTCATGCCCGGCTTCGGCGGCCCGGCGCAGTACGGACTTCACCCGCACCGCCGCGTACATCAGGTAGGGCCCGGTCTTGCCCTCGAAGCTCGTGAAGCGGTCGAGATCGAACACATAGTTCGTGGTTCGCGTATTCATCAGGTCGGAGAAGCGCAGCGCCGCCACCGCCACCTTCTTCGCCACATCCAAGCGCTCTTCTGCGCCCATGTCGGCCGGCAAGTTTGCGGCGGAGAGTTTCTTCTCCGCTTCATCCATCGCCATCGCCTGGAGGTCGGCCAGCCGCAACACGCCGCCTTCGCGCGTCTTGAACGGCTTGCCGTCCGTGCCGTTGACTGTGCCGAAGCCGATATGTTCCAGCTTCGACTCGTCGATCAGGCCCAGAAGGCCCGCCGCTCGGTAAACCTGTTCGAAGTGCAGCGCCTGGCGCTGGTCGACCACGTAGAGCATCCGCTCCGGCGTCGGCTTCAGGCTCTCCATCCGGTCCTCGATCGTGGCGAGGTCGGTCGTGTGATAGCCCGTGCCGCCGCGGCTGTTGACCAGCATCACCGGCGGCATCTCTTTCTTGTCGCTCTCGCGCGCCACCGGCACGATCCACGCCCCATCGCTAAGCTCGGCAAGGCCCGCCTGCTTGAACCGCTCCACAAGGCCCGGGATCAGGTGATCCACATCGCTCTCGCCCTTCCACAGGTCGAACGACACGTTGAGGAAGCCATAATCCTTCTTCAGCGCCTCCACCGACACGTCGATGAAATGGCGCAGCAGCGCGCGGTAGCCGGCCCGGCCCGCCTGCATCTCCGCGACCGCCCTCTGCGAGCGCTCGTTGCGCGCCTCATCCGCTTTCGCCTTGTTAGACGCCTGCGGATAGAGCCGGCCCAGATCGTCGATCGTGACCGGCGGCTCTTTCGGATAGGGCCCCGAATAGCCCGCATCGAAATAGATCAGCCCTGGCTGCTCGTCCTCAAGCTCGGTGACGAGGTGGCCCATCTGCAGGCCCCAGTCGCCGAGGTGCACGTCCGAGATCACCGTATCGCCGAGGAAGCGCAGCATCCGCTGCAGCGTGTCGCCGATCACCGCCGAGCGGAGGTGCCCCACATGCATGGGCTTAGCCACATTCGCCCCGCCGTAATCGATCACCGTCACCTGGCCGTCCGCCGCCTTCTCGGCGCCCGCCATCGCATCGCCGCGCACCGCCTGCGCCCGCGCCGACAGCGCCGCGTCCGAGACCCGCAGGTTGATGAAGCCAGGCCCCGCCACTTCCGCCGACAGCACCATCGGGTGCGCCTTCAGCGTGGCGGCAATCTCTCCGGCAATCTCGCGCGGATTGCGCCCGGCCGCCTTCGCCGCTGCCATCGCGCCGTTGCACTGGAAATCCGCAAGTTCGGGCTTGTCGCTCCGGCGCACCTCACCGAAGCGCGCCTCCAGCCCCATGGCGTCGAACGCGGCGCCAGCGGCCGCCGACAACGCCTTCGCCAGGCTCGTCATGGCCTACTCCGCCGCGTCCAGACGGAAGCGGTTACCCCCGCGGTTGAATTCCAGCTGTTCCGGCGTCAGGTCGAAGCCAACCACGATCTCGAAGTTCACGCCCGAAATCGATTCGTCGGCGCGGGGGATGCGGATCTTGTTCACAAGCTCGGTCTTGCTGGACACTTTGCCCCGGCCGAAATCGGCCTCGGTGTTGAAGTATTCCTTGGCCAGTACCTTGCCGTTGCGCCGGGTGACCGCCACGAAATACGGATAGTTCTTCTTGTTGGCCGTACCTTCCGGGCCCTTGCCGAAGGCAAAATCCACCTCGATCTCGGCTTCCAGCGGCATGTCGCCGGTATAGCGGCAGAACAGACGCACATCGGTGATCTCGCCCGTATAGGCGATGTTGGTATAGAGCTTTGGCGCGCTCTCATCGGCAAATTTCACATACCGGGACGCATCGTACACTGAGCCGACCACCGGGCACGGCCCGGCATTCTTGTTGGTGTTGAGCTGGTCGGCAAGCCGGCCGCCGGTGCTGCAGCCGGCCAGGGTCAGCGCCAGAAGAATGGAGGCAAATTTCAGCATGCGTCGGCGTGTCCGTATTGGCCTTATATAAGGCGTGCCCATTTGATAGCTTGCTCGTGTTAAAGGCCTTGGCGCCCGCACGCAACGCATCAGGCGCAGGAGAATTCGCCCCCATGACGTCCGCCCCCCCGCCTGTACGCCCCCTGACCCTGCGCCTGGCCGCCCCGCGCGGCTTCTGCGCCGGGGTGGACCGCGCCATCCAGATCGTCGAGGAGGCTCTCACCAAATGGGGCGCCCCCGTCTACGTTCGCCACGAGATCGTGCACAACCGCCACGTGGTCGAGCGCCTGGAGGCCCTTGGCGCCGTCTTCGTGGAGGAATTGTCAGACTGCCCAGACGATCGCCCGGTCATCTTCTCGGCCCACGGCGTGCCCAAATCCGTGCCCGCCGAGGCCAGCCGCCGCAACATGATCTATGTCGACGCCACCTGCCCGCTCGTCTCCAAGGTCCATGTCGAGGCCGAGCGCCACCACAACAACGCCCGCGAGATCGTCCTCATCGGCCATGCCGGCCACCCCGAAGTCATCGGCACCATGGGCCAGCTGCCCGAAGGCACCGTCACCCTGATCGAGACCGTAGACGATGTCGCCTGCTTCACGCCGAAAAACCCCGCCAACCTCGCCTTCCTGACGCAGACCACCCTCAGCGTGGACGACACGGCCGGCATCGTCGCCGCCCTTCAGGCGCGCTTTCCCGGCATCGCAACGCCGCACAAGGAAGACATCTGCTACGCCACCACCAACCGGCAGGAAGCCGTCAAGGTCCTCGCCCCGGACGCGGGTCTCGTTCTGGTGATCGGTGCACGGACGAGCTCGAACTCCGTCCGCCTCGTCGAGGTGGCGCTGCGCGCCGGCGCCGCCCGCGCCGAACTCATCGCCTCGGCCGACGATATCGACTGGTCCTGGTTCGACGGCGTCACCACCCTCGGCCTCACCGCCGGCGCCTCCGCCCCCGAAGACCTCGTCCAAGGCGTCATCACCGCCTGCCGCGCCCGCTTCGACGTCACCCTCGAAACCGTCAAGACCGCCGACGAAACCGTGACCTTCAAACTGCCGAGGGTGTTGGCGGGGTAAGCAGACAGGGATGACCCTGCGCCTTTTTACCAGATGCCGCCCGCAAGGCCCGCCATCAGACCGGCGCCTAGCTCGCGGCATTTTTCCAGTACCGCTGTCTCAAGCACCTTCGGCGCCAGGATCTGCGACGGAGTCTGCGCCGCCGTATTCACGATCATCGGCGGCTGCACTTCCCTGAGCCGCCAGCCCGTCGCAATCCTGGCAAGCTGCCGCGCCGCGCCCGATCCGTCCGATCCCGCGCAGATCATCTGCGCATAAGGCCGCCCCTCGATCTTCCCGAGCACGGGGTAATAACACCGGTCGAAGAATTCCTTCATTTCGCCGCTGAGACCTGCGAGATTTTCGGGCGCCGCAAACAGGTACCCGTCCGTGCCCAGCACATCCTCCGCTCCCGCTTCGCCCGCCCGCATCAGCCGCGCCTCGCCCTCGCCCCGCGCGCCCTCAAACGCCGCCCGCGCCATAGCCTCCGTCCCCCCGGTCCGCGAATGCCAGACGATCAGCAGCTGCCGGCCCATCCGCGCCCCTAGGCGCCCGCGCGCCAGGCGCGATAGCGCTTGGTGAGTTTCTTCGCTTTCATCTGGTCGGTGACCAGGCTGATCGCCGGCGACAATCCCGCCTTCGGGCGTTTGCCGCTCGCCAGACGGTTCAGCTGCCGCTTGACCAGCGCCATCGTCGCAAGTCCCGCCAACGTGCGGTTCTTCCAGGTGATCTCCGGTAGCGTGACGTCCGCTATCCGGCCGGCCTTCCACTGCGCCGGCAGGTCCGGCACGAAAGCCATCGCCCGGCCAATGCCGAGCACATCGACCCCGTTGCCGATCGCGGCCTCCGCCGTTTTCAGACGGTGAACACCGCCGGTCACCATGATCGGCATGCTCGCAACTGACGCAATGTCGCGCGCGAAGTCGATGAAATAGACCTCCCGCTTCGAGGTCGAACTATCGTCCGTATGCCCCTGCATTGCGGGGCTTTCATAGCTGCCTCCGGAAAGTTCCAGAAGATCGATACCGAGGCCATTCAACTGCCCGGCCACCCATTTGGCATCCTCGACATCGAAGCCGCCCTTCTGGAAGTCCGCCGAATTGAGTTTCACCGAAACGCAGAAGCCCTGGCTGACCCGGGCCCGGACCGCTTTCACCGTTTCCAGCAGGAACCGCGCACGGTTCTCAAGGCTGCCGCCCCATTGGTCCGTCCGCTTGTTGACCAGCGGCGACAGGAACTGGCTGATCAGGTAGCCGTGGGCAGCGTGGATCTGCACGCCGGTGAACCCGGCCGCCTCGGCCTGCTGGGCCGTGTCGGCGTAGCGCTTGATCAGCTCACGGATTTCGGCCTCGTCGAGCGCTTTGGGCTCTGCCATCAGTTTCGAATGCTCGCCGATATCGACACGGATCGCCGAAGGTGCCACCGCCTGCTCGCCCAGCGCCTCCATTGTCTGGCGGCCCGGATGGTTGATCTGCATCCACAGATGCCCGCCCGGCGGCTTTGCAATACGCGCCCACTCACCGAAAGGCGCCAGATCGGTGCCCGCCTGAAGCACCACACCGCCCGGCCCAGTCATCGCGGCAGGCGAGATCATCACGTTGCCGGTCAACACAAGGCCAACGCCACCCTCCGCCCAGGCCTTGTAGAGGCGGAACAGGTCCTGCCCCGGAACCTGGCCCGGCGCAGAAAGATTCTCTTCCATCGCCGCCTTGCACAGACGGTTCGGCAAAACGGCGCCATTCGGCAGGGTCAGTGGTTCGAAAAGGGCAGACGTGTTCATCGAATCGGCTCCGTTGATCTAGCTTCTGCGTGACCTAAACCTGCAACCCCGGTTCAAGGTCAAGCGACATGAAAGCTGGCGCGCGTGCCGGGCCCCTCCCCCTTTCGTGTCCGTTGGGATAAGGTGCCCCAAGCTCAGGAACGCCCCCATGACCCTATCATCTGCGCCGCCCGTCACCTTCATCGGCACCCCGGACCACCGGAAAGCCAAAGCCTTCTACACTGATACGCTCGGCCTCACGCTCGTCTCCGAGGACGACTTCGCCGCGGTTTTCGATCTGGCCGGAACCATGCTCCGCCTCACAAGCCTCGGCGCGGGCCACAACCCCAGCCGCCACACCGTGCTCGGCTGGATCGTGCCGGATCTGCCCGCCGCGATGTCCGCGCTGAAAGCCAAAGGCGTGCAGTTCGAAGCGTATCCCGGCATGGGCATGGATGCCGACGGCTACTGGACCGCCCCTGGCGGCGGCCCGAAGATCGCTTGGTTCCTCGATCCCGATGGCAATAATCTCAGCCTCACGCAGTTCAGCTGACCGGTTTATTGCCGGACGGTACTCTGCCATAAGCCCGTCTCATGACCGTTCGCATTGCTGCCTTCTACAAATTCTTCCGGTTCCCGGACTATCAGCATCGCCGCCAGGCGCTCGCCGCCACGTTCTGCGGCCTCGGTATCAAGGGTTCGGTGTTGCTGGCCGAGGAAGGCGTCAACGGCACGATCGCCGGCAGCCCGGAGGCGATCGACGCCGCGCTGGCGACGCTGCGCGCGCTGCCGGGCGCCGAAAAGCTGGAGGCGAAATTTTCCGAAGCAGACGCGATGCCGTTCCTGCGTCTGAAGGTGCGCCTGAAGCGCGAGATCGTCACCATGGGCGTGCCGGGTACGGACCCGAATGCGCTGGTGGGAACGTACGTGAAGCCGCAGGACTGGAACGCCCTGATCACCGATCCCGATACCGTGTTGATCGATACGCGCAATGATTACGAAGTGGCGATCGGCACGTTCGAAGGCGCCATCGATCCGCAGACGGACAGTTTCCGCGGGTTCCCGGCCTGGTTCCGGGCGTTCCGCGACCAGCTGGAGGCGGAGGGGCGCAAGCCGAAGATTGCCATGTTCTGCACCGGCGGCATCCGCTGCGAAAAGGCCACCAGCTTCGTCAAGGCCGAAGGCCTCGACGATGTCTACCACCTCGAAGGCGGCATCCTGAAATATCTCGAAACCGTGCCTGAAACCGAAACGCGCTGGCGCGGAGAATGCTACGTGTTCGATGAGCGCGTGTCCGTGCGCCACGATCTTACCCCCGGCGAGCATGTTCTGTGCCATGCCTGCGGGCGCCCGGTCTCTCCGGAAGGCCGTCAGTATAAGGACTATGCCGAAGGCATTTCCTGCGCCGCCTGCGCCGGCGAGATGAGCGATGAACAGCGCGCCCGCTTTGCCGAGCGCCAGCGCCAGATCGAGCTTGCCCGCGCGCGCGGCGAAAAGCATATGGCCCGGCGGGAACAGGACGCGTGAGCGCGCCCGCGCCGATCCTCTATTCCTTCCGCCGGTGCCCCTATGCCATGCGCGCGCGTATGGCCCTCTCGGCCTCAGGCCTGAAGGTGCGTGTGCGCGAAATCGTGCTGCGCGACAAACCGGCGGAAATGCTGGACGCGAGCCCGAAGGGCACCGTGCCGGTTCTTGTTCTGGCCGACGGACGGGTGATCGACGAGAGCCTCGACATCATGCACTGGGCGCTGGCGCAGAACGATCCGGAAGACTGGCTCGGCGCAGACGCGGAAGACACGGCCCGCCTCATCGCGCAGAATGATGGCCCGTTCAAACGCGCGGTCGACCGCTACAAATATCCCGGGCGCTACGCCGCCGGAGGCGTCGATGCGGGCGCCCACCGCGCTGCGGGCCTCGAGATTCTCGACCGTCTTGCCGCGCGCATTGCGGAACAGGGCGGCCAGTTCTTCGGCCCCGCGCCGACGCTGGCCGACATCGCGATCTTCCCCTTCGTGCGCCAATTCGCGGCGACCGATCCGGACGTCTGGTCCCGCGACGCACCTGCGCCGATGCAAGCCTGGCTGACCGGGCATACGGCCAGCGCGCGCTTTGCCGCCATCATGGCGAAACTGCCCCGATGGCAGGCGGGCGCGCCCGAGCCGCTGCTCGCCTGAGGGCGCGTTCCGACCACCGGCGGGCGGGTCTGAGGAGGCGTCTTTTGCCCCTTGCAAAATCCGTCATGGGGCGTAAAACCCCGGCTTCCCGGCTCGGGCGCCCGACGGCGGCCGAGACAATTTGATGGCATCGGAGTGTGGCTCAGCCTGGTAGAGCACTAGCTTCGGGAGCTAGGGGTCGGAGGTTCGAATCCTCTCACTCCGACCATCTCTCACCGCAATTCCTTCCGGATGACCAGCTTCAGGCCGGACCAGACCGCATCCACCGCGCAGACTTTCACGTCCACGAAGCCCATGGGCAGCGCGAGCTGGCGGATCGTGTCTTCGGTGATGCCGGTCGCGACTTTCGCGGCCTTTTTCGGCCAGGAGACCCAGACCATGCCGTTCGGCGCGATCATCGGGCGCAGGCGCGTGAGATCGGCCTCGAGACCGGCCGCCGACGTGTGGAAAACATGCGCCGCCGCGAGCCCCATTGCGGACCGGGCGAGGAAGCGCGGGCGGGCCGTCGTCTCGATTTCGGCGCGCACGCTGTCTGGCAGGCCAGGTGCCCAGACCGGCAGGGCGTCCGTGAAGCCGAGCTTGCGGGCGAGCGGCGTACCTGAATATCCGGCGGGCATGTTCGACCTCCCGCCGGCCGGCGTCAGCCCTTGAGCGCCGCGCGAACGGCCTCGAGCGCGGCCTCGGCCTTGCCGGCATCCGGGCCGCCGGCCATGGCCATGTCCGGCCGGCCGCCGCCGCCCTGACCGCCGACTGCAGCGGCAGCGACTTTTACGAGCTCGACCGCGGAGAACTTGTCCGTCAGCTCTTTGGTGACGCCGACGGCCACGCCGGCCTTGCCGCCTTCGGTGCCGACGAACACGACGACGCCCGAGCCGATCCTGGCTTTTGCCTCATCGACCAGCGCGCGCAGGTCCTTGCCGGTGACGCCTTCGGCGACGCGCGCGATCAGGTTCACACCATTGATCACTTCCGGGCCCGACGGGGCGCTGCCGCCACCGCCCATCGCCAGCTTGCGCTTGGCATCGTTGAGCTCGCGCTCCAGCGTGCGGCGCTCCTCGGTCAGCGCGGCGACCTTGCGCGGCAAGTCCTTGAGCGGAACTTTCAGGCTTTCGGCGACATCGGCCGCGATCTGCGCCCGGCCCTTGAGATAGTTCAGCGCTTCGGCGCCGGTGGCAGCCTCGATGCGGCGCACGCCGGCCGAGACGCCGCCTTCCGAAAGCACCGCGAAGACCGCGATGTCGCCCGAGCGCGCGACATGCGTGCCGCCGCACAGCTCCACCGAATAGGAACGGCCACCTTCGCCGGGCTCTCCCATCGACAGCACACGGACTTCATCGCCATACTTTTCGCCGAACAGCGCCAGCGCGCCGGCCTCGATGGCCTTTTCCGGGCTCGTCACCTTGATGCCGGTCTCGATATTGGCGCGGATCTGGGCGTTGACTTCGTCTTCTACCGCTTCGATCTGCGCAGGCGTCATCGGCGCGCCGTGGGCAAAGTCGAACCGCAGGCGGTCGGCTTCGACCAGCGACCCCTTCTGCGTCACATGTTCGCCGAGCACCTTGCGCAGCGCGGCATGCATCAAATGGGTCGCCGAATGGTTCGCCATGACCTGGCGGCGGCGCACGGCGTCGACACTCATCTGCGCCTTGGCGCCGAGCCTGGCCGAGCCCGACACGAGTTCGCCGACATGCACGTGCACGTCGCCGGCCCGCTTCTGCACGTCGCGTACGATGAAGCGCGCGCCGCCTTCAAGGATGATCTCGCCATGATCGCCCGCCTGCCCGCCGGATTCGGCGTAGAAGGGCGTCGCGTCGAAAACGAGTTCGGCGGCGCCCGGCTGCAGCGTATCGGACAGCGCGCCGCCCGCGGCGATGGCCACAAGCTTTCCGTCTCCGGAGGTTGCGCCATAGCCGGTAAACTTTGTGGCGCCCTGCTTGGCGCGCACATCGAACCAGATATCTTCGGTCGCCTGGTCGCCGGACGAGAAGCCCGAGGCGCGGCTGTTCTCGCGCTGGGCATCCAGCGCCGCTTCAAAGCCGGACACATCGACTTCGAGATTGCGCCCGCGCAGGATGTCCTGCGTCAGGTCCAGCGGAAAGCCGAACGTGTCCGACAGGCGGAACGCCACATCGCCCGGCAGCGCGGCGCCCGGCTTCAGATCGGCGACCGCCTTGTCGAGCAGCGCGAGACCGTTGCCCAGCGTGCGCTGGAAGCGGGCCTCTTCCTGCTCGATGGCCGTCTCGATGGCGACCTTCGCGCGGCCGAGTTCCGGATAGGCCTTGCCCATTTCCGCGATCAGCGCCGGCACCAGCCGGTGCATCAGCGGCTCGCGCGCGCCGAGCATGTGGCCGTGGCGCATGGCGCGGCGCATGATCCGGCGCAGCACATAGCCGCGCCCTTCATTCGACGGCAGCACGCCGTCAGCCACGAGGAAGGCGGAGGTGCGCAGGTGGTCGGCGATCACACGGAACGAGGCGAGCTTGTCGCCGGCCGCCTTCTGGCCATACACGGTCTCTTCCGCATCGATCAGCGTACGGAACAGATCGATCTCGTAATTGTTGTGCTTGCCCTGAAGTACTGCCGCGATGCGCTCCAGGCCCATGCCGGTGTCGATCGATGGCTTCGGCAGGCTTGTGCGGTTTCCGCCTTCGTGCTGCTCGAACTGCATGAAGACGAGGTTCCAAATCTCGATGAACCGGTCGCCATCCTGGTCGGCGCTGCCCGGCGGGCCGCCGGCGACCTTGTCGCCATGGTCGAAGAAGATTTCCGAACAGGGCCCGCAGGGGCCCGTATCGCCCATCGACCAGAAATTGTCGCTGGTCGGAATGCGGATGATCTTCGAATCGCTGAAGCCCGCGACCTTCTTCCAGATGGCAGCGGCTTCATCGTCTTCGGCATAGACCGTGACCAGAAGGCGCTTCGGGTCGAGCCCGTAATGCTTAGTGATCAGTTCCCAGGCAAGGCGGATCGCATCATCCTTGAAATAGTCGCCGAAGGAGAAATTCCCCAGCATTTCGAAGAAGGTGTGGTGGCGCGCGGTGTAGCCGACATTGTCGAGGTCATTGTGCTTGCCGCCGGCGCGCACGCATTTCTGCGAGGTCGTCGCGCGCGGGGCGAACGGGGTCTCGACGCCGGTGAAGATGTTCTTGAAGGGAACCATACCGGCATTGACGAACAACAGGGTCGGGTCGTTCTGCGGCACCAGAGGCGCCGAAGCCCGGCGCGCGTGGCCGTTCTTCTCGAAAAAGCTGAGGAACGCTTCCCGGATCTCGTTTACGCCTTGCATCTGTCGCTTCTGGTCCTTGCCAATCATGAAGGGAATCCCTGCCCGCCTTAGCCGAGGCGCGCGCAGGATTACAGAGGCGATATAAAGGCCCCTTTGCAGCCCGCCAAGACAAGGCGCGCCGCAAAGGGGACTCATCCAGCCTGGAGATCGATAGGCCGGAAGCTTGCCAGGCCTGTCGTGCACCGGTTTCCCGGCGCCCTGACCTGGCCAGCGGAGACCACCTTAGACGTGGATCACCGCGAAATCATGTCCGTATGACAGGCCGGGTTCAGCCTTCTGCCGCATCTGGCGTGTCATCTTCATCTTCGGACGAGTTCATGCCGGCCGCCAGCAGCTCTTCGGCGAGCAGGCCTGCATTGCGGCGGATGGCATCCTCGATCTCATTGGCGACGGCGACATTGTCCTTGAGGAACTGGCGGGCCTTTTCACGGCCCTGACCGATGCGCTCGCCATTGTAGGAGTACCAGGAGCCCGATTTCTCGACCACATTGGCCTTGACGCCAAGGTCGATCAGCTCGCCGGTCTTGGAAATGCCCTCGCCATAGAGGATGTCGAACTCGACCTGCCGGAACGGCGGTGCGACCTTGTTTTTGACGACCTTGACGCGGGTCTGGTTGCCGATCACGTCCTCACGTTCCTTGATCTGACCGATACGGCGGATATCAAGGCGGACAGATGCATAGAATTTCAAGGCGTTACCGCCCGTCGTGGTCTCCGGGTTGCCGAACATCACACCGATCTTCATGCGGATCTGGTTGATGAAGATGACCATGCATTTCGACTTGGAGATCGAGCCGGTCAGCTTGCGCAGCGCCTGGCTCATCAGGCGGGCCTGAAGGCCGGGCAGCGAGTCGCCCATTTCGCCTTCCAGTTCAGCGCGCGGGGTCAGCGCGGCCACCGAGTCGATCACGAGCAGGTCCACCGCGCCCGAACGCACCAGCGTATCGGCGATTTCCAGCGCCTGCTCGCCCGAATCGGGCTGCGAGATCAGAAGGTCGTCCAGATCGATGCCCAGCTTGCCGGCATAGACCGGATCGAGCGCATGCTCGGCGTCGATGAAGGCGCACACGCCGCCATTGCGCTGGGCTTCCGCCACGCAGTGCAGCGACAGGGTGGTCTTGCCCGAGCTTTCCGGGCCGAAAATCTCGATGATCCGGCCTTTCGGGAGGCCGCCGATGCCGAGCGCGATGTCGAGACCGAGCGAACCGGTGGAAATCGCCTCGATATCCATCGATTTCTTGTCGCCAAGGCGCATGACCGAGCCCTTGCCGAACGACCGTTCGATGTTTCCAAGCGCGGTTTCGAGGGCCTTTTGCTTATCCACACCGGTTTCCTTCTGCACGATCGCAAGCGTCGGTTTGCTCATCAGTGATCTCCTTTGGTCTACCATGGGGGCCGATTTGGCAAGGCCCCCGATTGCCATGCTGGATCTGCATGTACACTATTTGTTCCGGAGAACAAAGCGGAAACTTTTGACAGCTCCGCTTTCCTTTCCGCGGCCGCTGAGTCATACTGCCAGCATGCTCACACGATCCGGAAATTCCGGCGGGGAAGCCCGTCTTCGCTATGGCGACAATGATTATGACATCCTGTCGCCCGGCAGTTTCGTCACCTGTGCCGTGACCGGTAGGCCGATTCCCCTCGGCGCCCTACGCTATTGGAGCGTTGACCTGCAGGAAGCCTATTGGGACGCCGAAGCCGCTGCCCATCGCCTCTCACCCGCGCAGTGATGCACCATGGGCTGGCCGCGGTTGCCATGAGCCTGCTGGCCGCCTGCTCGGCCGCCCCGCCCGCTGCGATGCCGGCGCCCGCGACGGATGAAACCACCGACATCGGATTGCCGGACCCGGTTCCGGAACCTGCCCCGCCTGCGCCGGAGGCCGAGCCCCGCCCCGCCCTGTCAGACGCCTGCACCGGCCTTTTCCAGCAAGGCGGCCTCGTGATCTGCCGCGCCCCACCCGGCGAAGCTGTCCGCTTCGATCAAACCGTGCTGACCGCCGATGAGACCGGCGCCGTGCAGTTCGGGCTTTCCCGCGCGGCGCCGGAAACGCTCACCGTCGAGGCCGGGAGCGAAACGCTGACTCTTTCCGTGACGGCGCGCAGCCACGAGAGCCGCGTCGTGCCAGGGCTCGACTGCGACAAGGTCGACGCCCGCACGCCGGCCCAGAAAGCGCACGCCGCCGAGAGCTGGGAGAAGAAGGCGGCCGCCTTCGCCACGTTTGCGCCCGGCCGCGGCGCGCTGGACGGGTTTGCCGCGCCCTCGGCCCGGCCGACGTCTTCGCCCTTCGGCCCGGAGCGGCGCTATACCGGTGTCTCGAAGACGAGCGGCAAGCCCTGCGACTCGACCTTGGTCCATCTGGGGCTGGACTTTGCTGCCCCCATCGGCTCGCCGGTCACCGCCCCGGCGGCCGGTCGCGTCACGCTGGCCGATCCGGATCTCTATTATGAAGGCGGCGCAGTGTTCATCGATCACGGCCAGGGGCTCCTCTCGGTGTTTATGCACCTGTCGGAAATCGATGTGTCGGCGGGCGACACGGTGGCGGCCGGCCAGCTGATCGCGCGTTCCGGGGATACCGGGCGCTCGTCCGGGCCGCACCTTCACTGGGGCGTCAAATGGCGCAACCCGGCGAGCAGCGACCGCGACGGGGACACCTATCTTGACCCCGCGCTCCTGCTAACCCTTCCGTCTACGGACTGAACCGGCATGACCGCCAACCAGATCACGCCGCATGTGGGGCGCTGGATCACGCGCGCGGTCGAGGCGGCGCCGAGTGGCCATATCCCGCTGCTTTTCCTCTCCGGTCCGCAAGGCTGCGGCAAGTCGACGGCCCTGGCCGAAGCCGTCTCGGCTTTGCCGGTGCCGGTTGCCGGGTTCGGTCTGGACGACGTCTACCTCAAGAAGGCGGAGCGCGAACGTCTCGCGCTGGAGGTCAGCGCGCTGTTCCGTGTGCGGGGCCCTCCGGGTACACATGACCTTGGCTTGCTGCGAAGCCTCATCGCAGAGCTGCGCGAGGCAAGCGCCCAGAGCGTGACCGCCCTGCCCGTCTTCGACAAGCTCGCCGACGACCGTGCGCCGCGCGAAGCCTGGCGCGCCGTCTTGGGCCGCCCGGCGGCGATCGTGGTGGAGGGCTGGCTGATGGGCGTTTGCCCGGATCCTGACGCGCCAAACTCGCCGCCAATCAACCGCGTCGAAGCCGCTGATGCGGACAAAACCTGGCGGCTGCATCAGGAAACCGTGCTCGCGCGGTCCTATGCGCCGCTCTGGGATGCAGCGGACGGCTTCCTCCACATCGTACCGCCCGCTTTCGACTGCGTGCTGGACTGGCGGATGCAGCAGGAGGCCGCGCTGTGGGCGGCGCGGGGCGAAGCCGTACCGCCGGAGCGGCGCGCCTGGGTAGCGGGCTTCATCGAGCATTACGAGCGCCTCACGCGCCGGATGATTGCAGGCGGCCGGCGGCCGGGCACCGAGATCCATATCGACGCCGCGCGGCAGGTGTTGAGTTTATCAGCAGGCGGATGAGACGCGGGCACGCCCGCAGGAACAAGGCCGAAGTCCATCTTGTCGCGCCTGACTGATTGGCCTAGCGTTTCACCGATACCTGTTTAGGGGAACCGAAATGACCAGCCGACACGCCTTTGCCAGTCTCGCCCTTGCCTTTTTCCTGACGGGATGCGCCGGGGGAATCGAGCAGATCGGCCCCAATAAATACAGGATCGAGCTCGCATCCGAAGCAACGGACGCTGAGGCTGACCGGGCCGAAGAGGCAGCGCGCCGCGACGCGGCCGACTTCTGCGCCGGCCAGGGCAGGCAGATCACCCAGCAATTCCTAGAACAGGACAGCTTCAAGATCCGCTCCGGTGACAATCACACCGCATCGATCAAGTCCACGCTGACCTTCCGTTGCAAGTAGACACCCCGGGTGAAGATAGCCCTTTACGTATGAGTGTGTTTGTCGCCCTGCTTCGCGCCGTCAATGTCGGTGGCACCGGCAAGTTGCCGATGATCGAGCTCAAGGCGATGTGCGAAGCGTCGGGCTTTACGGATGTGAAAACCTATATCGCGAGCGGCAATGTCGTGTTCCGCGCCGCCGTCGATGCCATCAAGGTCAAGGCGGCCCTCGAGGCGCGCCTTGCGGACTATGCCGGAAAGCCGGTAGGCGTCATCATCCGCACACCGACTGAAATGGCTGCTGTGCTGGCCACCAATCCCTTTCCGGATGGGCCGGGCAATCGAACGGTCGCCATTTTCCTTGATGGCGCGCCGCCGCCCGGCGCGCTGGACGATCTGAAACACCGGAAATCGGAAGTGCTCGCGCTTGGCTCGCGGGAAATCTATGTCCTCTATGACGACGGGATGGCCGACTCAAGACTGGTCATCCCCGCCGCCAAAGCGGGAACTGCGCGCAACATGAACACGGTCGCCAAGCTGGCCGGGATGGCGGCCGCGCTCGAAGGCTGACGGGTTCAGTCCGTCCGCCACACGACCTCGTCAGCGCCGACGAAGCGCGCCATCCGGGCAAGTTCTGCGTCCAGCCGCGCGGCGCGCGCATCGGTCCATTTCACGCCGGGCTCATGCCAGAGATTGTGCACGCTGAGTTCGCCCTTCTCACGGTCGGCCTTGACTTCGATACGGCCCACGAACCGGTCGCCTTCCAGCAGCGGATACACGTAATAGCCCCATTGGCGCTTGGCGGCGGGTACGAAGATCTCGATTCGGTAGTCGAAGCCGAACAGGCGGGTCAGACGATTGCGGTCGCGGATCACAGGATCGAACGGATTGAGGATACGCAGGCGCGAGACGGGCGCGGGCACCGCCTCGAGCTGCACCTCGATATCGGCTGGCGCCAGCGCCGCCGTCCATTGTCCGCCTACGGATTCGATCTCCACGGGCACCAGTTCTTCGGCATTCGCCTCGGTCCAGTCCTTCACCTCGCCGAGGTCGGCTGCCGCCCAGAAACGCTGGATGTCGCCCGGCGTGCCGAAAGCGAGCCGGTCCAGCGCCTCGCGGCACAGCCAGTCCACCTGCACCTCGTCGTCATGTTCGGTCTCCCGGTGGTGGTCCGGGATGACACGGTGCGTGAGATCATAGAATTTGGTGAAGCCCTCGCGGTGCGAGGTGGACAACTCGCCGGCATACCACATGTAATCCAGCGCCAGCTTATGCGGCGGTCGCCGCCACATCTCGCGCTTGCCTTCGATCTTCGTATCGAAAGCCTTGGTGCTGAGCGGCCCTTCCGCTTCGATCCGCCTGCGGATTTCGGCGCGCCCCTCCTCATCCAGCATGCCCCGGTGCCATTCCCATCCGCGCACCTTTTCCTCCAGGCGGCGGAACTGGCGCCGCCACATTGGATAGAACTCTATCGGGATCACCGAAGCATCATGCGTGAAATGTTCGAACACGTGCCGGTCCTGCCCGAGGCATTTTTCCAGCATAGGTTCGCGGTAGTTCTGGTTGCGGCTCCACAGGATATGGTCGTGCGCGCGCGCCACGACGCGGATCGTGTCAAGCTGGACGAAGCCGAGCCTGCGGATCGTTCCGGGCAGATCGACGGGTCCGGTCGGCGCCGCCGACAGGCCCTGCGCCCCCAGCCACAGTCGGCGCGCATCCCGGTTGGAAATCTTCAGCGCCATGCCCCCTCACGCCGGCAGGTTCGTCCTAGTTCGGACTGTAATCCCGGATCAGCCGCTTGCCTTGTTCCCATTGCGCCGCCCAGATGATGACGGTGGGCGAGGAGGCGATGTAGACGTCTTTCGCCTCGCCTTTCTTCACCCCGTCAATCAGGCTGACCAGGTCCGCGGCGACCACCGACAGGTCGGTCGGCTTTCCGGCGGCGGACAGTTCGTTCTGCGCCGCCACGCGGGCCGAATCTGCGGCCACTGCATCGACATAGAACACGACCCGCGCCTTGCCTTCCACGGGCTGGGTCATCGGTTCATCATCTGGCCCGGTGATGTAGAAGGCCGGCGGGCGCGTTTCGGTGCCGTTCACCAGCACGGCGTTGTCCGCACTGGTGCGCCAGAGAATATCGCCCTTCGCAATCGCCATGAGCGCGGCCCCGTTGAACAGCCGGCCTTCCACCTTGTCTTGCATCCCGGCCTTCTTCACTTCGCGGGCGGCATCGGCAGCGTCGAGGAAAGCCACGACCACCTCGCGCTCCGGCTTGCCGTCGGCGGCGGGCAGTTTCGCCATCATCGCGGCGCCGGTCTCCGGATTGGTCGGCACCACGACAAACAGGCCGCTCATGGCCTCTTCCAGCGCCGTCGCGGTCGGTTTCGTGTCTGCGCCGGCGGCGGGCACGAAGGCCGCCACGAGCAGGGCCGCTGCCATCCATCGCAACATGTCGAATTCCTTTCAGGTCTCGCGCGCCAGACTAGCGGCCCGTGTGTTGCCGTCCAGCCGAGTTGCGCACCTAGAGCGGCGGCTCTGCGGGCGCCAGCCCGTCATCGATGGCCGACCGGACGGGCT
The DNA here is from genome assembly GCF_016125515.1 of Hyphomonas sp. GTDB lineage: Bacteria > Pseudomonadota > Alphaproteobacteria > Caulobacterales > Hyphomonadaceae > Hyphomonas. The sequence goes on along the minus strand of NZ_WGLO01000001.1, from coordinate 359,287 downwards.
CCGGCCAGTCCAGCCCCGTGTTGACGCAGTCGCGGCGGAAATCCACGTCCGTGGTGTAGATGCTGTCGGCCCGCTTCGGGGCGCTTGTCACGGTCACCTCCCAGTCGAACTGGCAGGCGCGCGTGGCGAAACTGCGGGTGCAGACGACGGCCGGCTCCGGATAATCCTCATGCGCTTCGCCGTATTCACAGGTGTACCCGGCCTCCGCGAGCTGCTCCAGCGTTGCGGCCCGGCCATTCTTGCGGGCAATCCGGCTGACATCATTGGCCAGCGCCGCATAAAGCCGCTCGCCGCGATCATAGGCCCAGTCATTCGTCTGGTGCATCTCAAGGATTGTCTGTGGTTTCGGGTTGCCATGCGCACACGCGCCCAGCCCGGCGACCAGCAGTGCAAGCCAAACCGTTCTCATCTGTCTCTCCCCATTGCCGTGCGAGAATTCTCCCTGATTGCGGCGCAATCAAGGAAAGCCGCTCAGGGCATCAGCAGCGTCGCGCCGGACGTCTTGCCGCTCTCCAGGGCCCGGTGGGCGCCGGCCGCATCGCTCAGGGCAAAGCGCTGGCCGATGTCCGGCGTCAGCACGCCAGACTCGATCAAGCTGAACAGGCGCCGGGACGCCCGCGCCAGCGATTCCGGCGTGTCGGTGAAGTTGAACAGCGTCGGGCGCGTCATCACCAGCGAGCCGCCTGCTGCCAGCCGGCCCGGCGGGATCGGGTCTGCCGCGCCGGAGGCGTTGCCATAGGTGATGAACCAGCCGCGCGGACGCAGGCTCGACAGCGAGGCCTCCATCGAGATTTTGCCGACGCTATCATAGACGACATCGACACCCTTACCACCCGTCAGCTCACGGACCTTTTTCGCCACATCGTCATAGCCGACGACCACCTCGTCGGCGCCGAGCGCCCGGGCCTTCTCCGCTTTCGACTCGCTGGACGTGACCGCAATCACCCGCGCGCCGAGATGTTTCGCCCAGGGCGTCAGCAGCGAGCCGACCCCGCCGACCGGCGCCCAGACGAGCGCCGTTTCACCCTTTTGCAGCGGGCGGATCTCCTCCAGCAGCATCCAGACGGTCATGCCTTTCAGCAGCACGGCGGCCGCTTCCTCATCGCTCACGCCCGCCGGCAGGGGCAGCATCGTGGCGGCCGGCCCGGTATAATGGGTCGCGTAGGTGCCGCGCCCAAGATAGGCGACGCGCTCGCCCGGCTCCAGATGCGTCACGCCCTCACCGACTTCCTCGATCACGCCGGCACCTTCCGAACCCGGAACAAAGGGCAGCGGCATCTTGTAAAGGCCGGTGCGGTGATAGGTGTCGATGAAATTGACCCCCACAGCCGTCTGGCGCACCAGCACTTCGCCGGGCCCCGGCGCGCGCGGCGGCGCCGCTTCCACCTTCAGGACGTCCGGTCCGCCGGTCTCGTGCATCCGGATCGCATAGGCATTGGGAAGGGTCATCGGCTGGTCCTCTCGGGTTTTCACCAGTTGAAGCCCCGGCCTGCGCCAAGGTCAAATGCCGTTGTAAAAACTTCACTCGACAAGTCTAATTTGTTCTTGTTATGTTCCGATTCCGCAAGGAGGACAAAACAATGATCGGATACGTTACGCTCGGCACGCGCGACCTCGAAAAGGCCGCCGTATTCTACGATGCGCTCGCCGCCGAACTCGGCACGCCGCGCATGTTCACGACAGACAAGACCATCGCCTGGGGAAATCCGGACGGCCCGGCCGGGATCGGCATCACCTTGCCGTTCGACGGCAATCCGATGAGCGTCGGCAACGGTATCATGGTGGCCCTGCAGGCGAAGGACAAGGCGCAGGTCGACCGGCTGCACGCCCTCGCCCTTACCCTTGGCGGCACTGATGAAGGGGCCCCCGGCCCGCGCAGCGAGACCTTCTATGCCGGCTATTTCCGCGACCTCGACGGCAACAAGCTCAACGCCTTCTACATGGGTTGAGGCCCACCTCAGCGGCCGGTGAATTTTGCCGGCCGCTTCTCGAGGAAGGAGGCGACGCCTTCCTTGTGGTCCGCCGATTTGAAACAGGCCGACAGCGCGGTCACGTGCGCTTTCATGTGATCCGGCAGGTCGCGCGCCAGGCCTTCATAGACCAGCGCCTTCATGTGGCGGATCGAGAAAGGCGAGGAGGCGAGATACCGCCGCGCCTCGGCGAGCGCTGTCTCCATCAGTGCTTCCGGCGCCACCACAGCGTTGGCATAGCCGATCTCTTTTGCCTCGACCGCTTCGAGGAAGCCGCCGGAATAGAGCAGCCGCAAGGCCCGGCTGTGCCCGATCAGGCGCGGCAGGATCCAGCTGCCCGCGCCGGTATCCGGCACCAGCCCCCGGTGCGCAAAGTTCCAGGCAAACCGCGCCCGGTCGCTGACGATGCGCACATCGCACTGGCTGGAGAACTCCGCGCCCATGCCCACGGCAAAGCCGTCAATCGCGCCGATCACCGGCTTCGGACATGAGACCAGCGGCCACCACACATCGCCCTCATGCGCCTCGCCGCGCACGCCGCGTGTCTCGCCCGGAATCGTCGACAGGTCCGCGAGGTCCGTGCCGGCACAGAACGTGCCGCCCGCCCCGGTCACGATCAGCACACGGACGCTGTCATCTGCGGAGACTTCCCGCACCTTCTCGATGAACGCGAACAGCATAGCATAGGTCATCGCATTGCGCTTTTCCGCGCGGTCGATGGTCAGGATGGCAATGCCATCCTCGGTCTTCTCGAGCTTGATATGATGCGCCGTCATGTTGTTCCTCCCTTTGTTTTTTTTAACCCCTCAATGGGGAGCAGGCCCGGCAAGGCTCAATGCGCCCCGCCCGCCCCTTTCGTATTCTTCCGCATCTGGATGTTCAGCAGTTCGACGCCCAGCGAGAACGCGATCGCGAAATAGAGATACCCGCGGGGAATGTGGAAGCCGAGCCCGTCGGCCACAAGCGCCACACCCACCAACAGGATGAATGACAGGGCGAGCATCTTGGTGGTCGGATGGTTGGCGATGAACTTCGCCAGCGGATCAGCCGCAACCGCCATCACCAGCGTCGACAGCACCACCGCCGCGATCATCACTTCCAGAATGGTCGTCATCCCCACGGCCGTGATCACCGAGTCCATCGAGAAGACGATGTTGATCACGAACAGCTGCACGATCACCCCGCTGAAACTGTTCTTCGCGTCGGCGTCGGCCTCATGCGTGCCTTCCACCGAGGCATGGATCTCCTGCGTGCCCTTCCACAGCAGGAACAGGCCGCCCGCAAACAGGATCACGTCCTTCAGCGTCACATATTCGATATGATGCAGCGCTTCTTCGCTGCCGCCCGCCAGGAAAACCGCCATTCCGTGCGGCACTTCGAACAGCGGGTTCTTGTCCAGCTGCAGGATCCAGAAGATCACGGCCAGCATGGCGATGCGCAGCACCATCGCGCCCCACACGCCGACGCGGGTTGCAGTGACCTTCTGCTTGCCCTCCAGCTTGCCGGTCGCAATCGACACGAACAACAGGTTGTCGATGCCCAGCACGATTTCGAGGAAGGTCAGGGTCGCAAGCGATCCCCAGAAGGCAGGCGACGCCAACAGTTCGGTCATGAAACTCATCCCTTGGGCTGCAACGGCTCGGCGTGAGTGAACCCTGCGCCGCGCGCTTCGGCAAGGCCTGACGCGGCGGCGCGCCTTGCGCCCGGCCTCCGCCTGTCGCAGCCTCCGAAAAAACGAGGGAGGCCCCGATGCCCGAATTCCGTACCATCGATGCAGGCGCCGCGCAGATCCGAGTTGCGCTCGAAGGCAGCGGCCCGCTGGTTCTAATGGTCCATGGGTTTCCGGAAAGCTGGTATTCCTGGCGCCACCAGATCGGCCCCATTGCCGCGGCCGGCTTCACGGCCGCCGCCATGGATGTGCGCGGCTATGGCGGCTCCTCGCGCCTGCCCGAGGTCGCCGACTACCGGATGGAAGCCCTTATCGGCGACATCCTCGGCGTCGGCGCCGCCTTTTCGCCCGAGCAGAAATTCATCCTCCTCGGCCATGACTGGGGCGCGCCCCAGGTCTGGAACACCACACTCACCCATCCGGACCGGATCGCCGCCGTCGCCGCGCTGTCCGTGCCTTTCTACGGCGCGCCGGAGTTCTCCTTCGACGATGTGATCAAGCGCGTCTTCGACGACCGGGACCGGTTCTTCTATCAGTCCTATTTCCGCACGCCCGGCCGCTCCGAAGCCGACCTCGAAGCGGATCTGCGCCGCTTCCTTGCCGCGTTCTACTATTCCATCTCGGGTGACGCGAAGCCGGGCGAATGGAAGCTCGGCCTGCCTTCCAGCGCCACACTAATGGACAGCCTCACCGTGCCTGACACGCTGCCCGCCTGGATGTCCGAGGCCGATCTCGACTATTACGAAGCGGAATTCCGCCGCTCCGGCCTGTTCGGCCCGATCAGCCGTTACCGCAACCACACGCGCGACTTCGAGTTGCTCTCGCCCTTCCGCGGCAGGACGATCACCCAGCCGGCTTGTTTCGTCGCCGGCGACAAGGACCCCGCCTTCAACGGCTTCGGCATGGTCACCGACCCCATCGGCAAGATGCGCCCCGCCGTGCCGAACCTTGAAACGGCGGTCGTCCTGCCCGGCTGCGGCCACTGGACCCAGCAGGAGCGCCCCGCCGAGGTCAACGCCGCCCTCCTGCCCTGGCTCACCAGCCTCAAAGGCCGGGTCGTCTGATCGCCGCAAAATCCGGCTATCTATTTTCGCAGCGTCTGCTTAGCTGGTCGCCTCTTGGGAGGAGACGCCACATGTTCCGCACACTCATCACCGCTGCCCTGCTGGCCACCTTACCGCTGGCCGCTTTTGCCGACGAAGTCTGGACCCTGCCCAGCGGCAATCAGGTCACCTATCTCAACGACGACGGCAACACCGCCATCCTCGGCTACACGCCGGTCATGGGTGTCGAGCAGTCCTATATCTTCGTGCCCGGCCTCGGCGGCAATTTCGACAATCGCGGCACCTATACCGGCTACTGGGTCGAGCCTACCTATGTCGGCAAGACCTGCCCGGTCTCGATCAACACGCCGGACGGCATGGCCTGGCAGCGCTGGGGCATCATGGAAGTGCGCTTCCACAAGAAGGGCTTTCCCTCGAAGATCACCCTGAAGCGCGGCGACTGTTTCGGCGCTCCGAAGGAAAAGATCCTGCTGAAACCGGTCGTCGGCGCCGGCCTACAATAGTCCGTTCACGGATCTGTCCCGTCCTCTCCCGTTCACGGGAGAGGCGGCCCTAGGCGCGCGCGAAGGGACCTTCCAGACCCTACCGCGTCTGCCCCCCATCCACCGGCACCACGGCACCGTTGATGAAGCTCGCTCGCTCCGACAGCAGGAAGGTTGCTGTATCGCCGATCTCCCGCGGCGTGCCGAAACGTTTCATCGGCACCTCGCGCTTGATCCAGCGCCACCACGCATCGGCGCGCGGACCGGTGGACTGTTTTTCCCAATTGTTACCCGGAAAGATAATGTTGCCCGGTGCGATTGTATTGACCCGGACTTTGGTATCGAACGCGAAGCGCGCCACGCTGGTCGAGAGATGGTTCACGGCGGCTTTCGTCGCGCCATAATCCAGCGGCGTGCCGAGTGCGCCAAGGCCGGCAATCGAACTGATGAACAGGAAGCTGCCGCCGCCATTCTGGGCCATGCGGGGGATCGCCCCGCGCGCCAGGCGGAAGGCCGAGTTGAGGTTCTGGTCCAGCCCCGCCTGCCATTCCTCATCCGACACATCAAGCCCCAGCGGCGACGGCGACAGACCCACATTTGCCACCGCGCCCGTGATCGGCCCGAACTCCGCCTCGCACGCGGCCAACGCCGCCTCGATGGGCGCGGTCTGAGTCAGGTCCCCGGCAAAGCTCCACACCTTATCCTGGCCGAAGCGCGCCGCGAATTCCGCTTTCGTCGCCTCCAGCGCTTCGGCTCCGCGTGCCGTTAGCGCCACTTTCGCGCCTTCGCCGAGCAGGCTTTCGGCAATCCCGTGGCCAATACCCCGGCTTGCCCCGGCGATGAAGATCACCTTGTCCTTGAGTCCGAAATCCATGCGCTTGTCCTCCGTTTCGCACATGCTGGCGCGCCCGGCCCCGAAAGGCCAGCCGTCACGTAGCGCGAAGCGGCGGCTAGAGGCGGGAGCGGTCGCGGGTCAAAGGCGGCGGCACAGGCCCCGGCGGCGAATCCGCCACACGCGGCCGCGCTGTGCCATCGATTTCATTCGGATTGCGCCGGCCCGGCGCCGCCATCACGGGCAGCTCCGGCGCGGCGTCCTTCGCCGCAGCCGCGTCTTCCTCCATCCGGCGCTCGGAGCGCAGGGCCATGCGGAACACCTGCGCACCGAGAACCAGCATGCCGAGCCCGGTCAGCACCAGTGCCGGCATCATCACCACACCCGGAAGGTGTAGTTCCGACACCAGCGCCCAGACGGACGTCTCGGAGAAGATGGTTGCGATTTCGATGATGAGAACAGTTGAGATCAGAGCCTTCAGAAGGCGGCCCATTTGTGTCGTCCTGGAAAGCACCAGCACGCGCTGGCACACCTCGCATTATCTGCCTGTTTCCATTTCCCGGCAATGGCGTCCCGGAAAAAATACACCCGCCATCGTCCTCAACCGACGAAATAGGGCGGCTAAAACGAATCCCGCTTCCTCCGGCCCGGGTAGAGCGGTATATGGTTCCCTTACGGATGAAACAGGAACCGCTGAACCTGCAGATCAGATAACTCGGGCCCAAGGTTGGGCCCATGTCAGCAAGCTGAACCGACTTTGCACAACGTGCGCCCCTTGCCACGGTCCCGGGACCGGCTTCGGCCAACCCCTGCGACCGCCCGCTTGTCCGCTTCAAAGGAATTGCAATTGGTTGTCGACATTTTCATCTGGTTTGTCCTGATCGGCTTCCTCGCCCAGTTGGTCGATGGCACGTTGGGCATGGCCTATGGTGTCGTCTCGACCTCCTCGATGATTGCCATGGGCGTTCCTCCGGCTATCGCCAGCGCAAATGTGCATTCTGCTGAAGTGTTCACCACGGCGGCGTCCGGCATTTCCCATGCCGCCGCCGGCAACGTGGACTGGCAGATCTTCTGGCGCCTTGCCTTGTTCGGCTCGGCGGGCGGAGCCGTCGGCGCAGTTCTGGTCAGCCTGGCAGACACAGACATGATCCGGCCCTTCATTGCAGCTTACCTCTTTGCGATGGGCGTTGTCGTGATCTGGAAGGGCCTGCGCCCCGTCGGCAGCCCTCCCAAGATCGGCCGTGTACGGATGCTGGGCTTCCTGGGCGGCGCGGCTGACGCCATAGGCGGGGGCGGTTGGGGACCCGTCGTCGCGTCAAACTTGATCGCCCGCGGCGGTCAGCCGAGCAAGATGGTCGGCACTGTCAATCTCGCCGAATTCTTCGTCACGCTCGCAGTGTCGATCACGTTCCTCCTAGCGCTTGGCCCGAATTTCGGCAAAGCAGCCGCGGGCCTGCTTGTGGGCGGTGTTGTGGCGGCGCCGATCGCTGCTTTTGCGGCCAAACGTGTACCGCGCAAAGCCCTGACGATCCTGGTCGGCGCCGCCATCTGTCTGGTCAGCGCCTACAATCTCTATCGCTACCTGCATTGATCCAGCAGCGGAGCGAGATCCGGCGCCACCCAGGCGCGCCGGGCCTCAACCGAGAACAGCACGTCCCTCGTCCAGTGCGTCAGGATCCAGTCTGACCGCCCGTAAGGCCCGGCCATCATGTCCGCCAGCACGGCATGCAACGGCGCCCCCGCCCGCGCGGCCAACGCGGCCGCCGCGACGTCCAGCGAGGCCCGTGTGATCGTCTCGTGAAAGCCTTCCGTATCGGTGTTCCGTCCGCCTACGGACTCGTTGTAGCGCCGGATCAGGCCCGGCATGTCGGCATAGGCGGCCGCTTCCCGGTCCTGCAGCAGCCACAGCGCCACGGCAAAGTGTGCCGCATGCGTCCAGGCCGCCTTCGGCAGGGTACACGCCATCATCGCATGCGCCGTCGCTGCGATCTCGTCATCGGTTTCAAGACTCATGTCAGTCTCCTCAGGTTAGGGAGCAGCGGGGGCGCAAACAAAAACCCCGCCACTCGGGCGGGGTTTGCAGCTGCTCGGCGCGGGGATTTCAGGTCCTGGGCCAGCCACACAAAAACACACGCGCCGCAATCGGGAGCGTCTGTTGGGTCTGTTGCAGGGTCTTTCGCGTGAACATGCGCGCTGGATAAATCCGCCGCGCGCGGGCGTCAACCGCCCTGCTCTGGCCACCGCCGGCGACTCCGGCTTATTCAGGAGCGTCAATTGCGATGCCCCGGAGGCCAACCCGCATGAGCGCCAAGGATTTCAATGCCGCCATCGCCGCCAGCCACGCCGCCCTGGGCGCCATGGCGCGAGGGGATAACGGGCCGACGATGGCGCTCTGGTCACGTCGTCCGGACGCGGTGCTTGCCAATCCGCTCGGTGCGCCGGTCAAGGGCTGGGACAATATAAACCGGGAATCCGCTCGGGTCGCAGCCATGTTCGACGGCGAAGTTGCGCCGATGGCCTTTGAAGAGGTGACGCGTATCGAAACGGCAGACCTCGGGCAGCTCACGGGTTTTGAACGTAGTCGTGTCAGGCGCGTGGGCACCGGCGAGATCGTCGACATGGCCCTGCGTGTAACCACGGTATTCCGCCGCGAAGAAGACGGCTGGAAACTCGTGCTGCGCCACGCAGACCGCATTGTGCCTTCGGCCGGTTGAGCAAATGGCGGTGTTCCTCACCTGCGGCGTCGATGAAGCCGGCCGGGGCCCCTGGGCCGGGCCGGTTACGGCCGCCGCCGTGATCCTCGATCCCGCCCGCCCCATCGCCGGCCTTACCGATTCCAAGAAACTCTCCGAAGCCGCCCGCGACCGTCTCGCCCCTGAAATCCGCGCCCGCGCCCTCGCCTGGTGCGTAGCCGAAGCCAGCCCCGATGAGATCGACCGGATCAACATCCGCGAGGCGACCTTCCTCGCCATGACCCGCGCCGTCGCCGGCCTGTCCGCCGCGCCGGGGCATATCCTGATCGACGGCAATGCCCTGCCGAAAAAGCTGCCCTGCCCGGCCACCGCCATCGTCAAGGGCGACCTCACCGAGCCGGCGATCTCCGCCGCTTCGATCCTCGCCAAGACACACCGCGACGCGCAGATGAAAGCCTTCTGCGCCGAGCATCCCGGCTACGGCTTCAGCCAGCACAAGGGCTATGGCACCGCCGCCCACGCCGAAGCCCTTACCCGCCTCGGCCCCTGCGCCATCCACCGGATGACCTTCGCTCCCGTGCGCGCCGCCCTCGCGGCAGGTTAACCTGCTGGACCCCGCGTCAGGGTTTGCAAAGCCGGTCTGCCAAGTTCAGTATGCGTCCATCGGCCCGTCAGAGGCCGGACGGAGGAACCGCGCATGACCTACGATCTCGTCATTGTCGGCGGCGGCATCGGCGGCAGCGCGCTCGCCGCCGTCATGGCCCGCGCCGGCCGCCGCGTCCTGCTGCTCGAAAAATCCTTGCAGTATGAAGACCGTGTACGCGGCGAATGGATCGCCCCCTGGGGCGTCACCGAAACCAAACGCCTCGGCCTTTACGACCTGCTTATGGGCGCGGGCGGGCACCACATCACCGACCACGTCACCTATGACGAAAGCCTGCCGCCCGCCGAATGCGAACAGGCGGCGCTGCCGCTCGGGATCTTCGCGCCGGACGTGCCAGGTCCCCTCTGCCTCGGCCACCCGCACCATTGCCAGACGCTGTACGATGCGGCCGCTGCCGCCGGCGCCGAAACCCTCCGTCCCGTGATCGTCGAGAAGATCACGCTGGGCAGCGATCCGTCCGTCACCTTCTCCCACGCCGGCGAAACAAGAACCGTGCAAGCGCTCCTGATCGTCGGCGCTGAAGGCCGCCAGTCCGAAGTGCGCGCCGCCGCCGGCATCCCGCTGCACCAGGACAAGCCGCACCACTGGTTCGCCGGTCTCCTGGTCGAGAACGTGCCGGAGGTGAACCCGCAGCGCCAGACGATCGGCACCGAAGGCAATTTCGGCTTCCTCACCTTCCCGCAAGGCAATGGCCGCGTCCGCGTCTATGGCGGCTACGCGCTTGAGGAAAAAGGCCGCTTCCATGGCGAAGAAGGCGCGAGGCGTTTCCTCGACGCATTCCGCGTCGCCTGCGCCCCGCAGAACGAGGCGCTTGCGAAAGGCACGCCCGCCGGACCGCTCTTCTCCTATTTCAACAATGACAGCTGGACCGACGAGCCATTTTCAGAAGGCTGTGTGCTGATCGGCGATGCCGCCGGCTGGAACGACCCGATCAACGGCCTCGGCCTGTCGATCACCTACCGCGACGTACGCATCGTCTCCGACATCCTCAAGGACACGCCCGCCGGCGCCGCGCCGGACTTTGCGCCGTATGCGGAAGAACGCGCCGAACGCATGCGCCGCCTGCGTTTTGCGGGCCAGCTACAGGCCGCGCTCGACATGGAGTTCGGCCCCGAAGCCCGCGAACGCCGCCGCCTCTACCATCAGCGCAAGGCGGCCGATCCGAGCCTTGGCCTGCACGGCGTCGCCATCATGGCCGGCCCGGAAAATGCACCCGCCGAGATCTTCACCGAGGCCCACCGTGCCCGCGTGCTCGGCAAGGTGACCGCATGAGCTTCGACATCGCCAAATTCAACGCCGACTGGCTCGCGGCTTGGAGCGCCAAGGATGTCGACGCCCTGCTCGGCTTCTATGCCGCCGACACGGTGTACAAGGACAACAACACCGCCGCCGGCATCACCGGTCATGCCCAGCTGCGCCCCTATCTGGAAGGCCTCTTCGCGGCCACGCCGAAGATGATCTACACGCCGGACGAGACCTGGCCGATCCCCGGCGGGTTCTGCGGCCGCTGGTATTGCGCCATCGGCGAAGACGGCAAGGACGGCGCCCTGCGCGGGTTCGACCTCTGCCTCGTGAAAAACGGTCGCATCACCCTCAACGAAGTTTATGTGCATGTAATGCCGGCCTGAACATCGGTGTCTGCATGATACGTCTTGGCGTCCTGTCACTTACTTTCCTCGCATTGACGGCTTGCGTCTCGACTCCGCAGCCTTCCCCTGACCTGCGCGTCGCGGGCAACCGGCTCTTCATCGCCGCCGAAATCAATGGCGAGCCGATCGAAGCGCTGCTCGATTCCGGCGCGGAGATGACGCTGCTCGACAGCGCCGCAGCGGTTCGGCTCGGGCTCATGACTGGCGGCACGGCCGAAGCGCGCGGCACAGGGGCAGCGAGCGAAGAGGTGACATTTGCAGAGGGCCTGCACACCCGAGCGGGCGGTGTGGAGTTAGAAAACCAGACGGCGGCTGTACTCGATCTTTCTGAGCTCTCTTCACGTCTGATTGGCAAACCGGTCAGCGCCGTCCTCGGGCGCGAAATTTTTGACGCCGCCCGCTTTTATCTAGATATCGACGCGGCCGTCTTCCGGATCACGGACAAGACCAGCCTTGTCCGCGCTGTCCGCGTGCCATTGTCGGACGCTAACGGCATCAAGCAGGTGCCCGTTCGCATTGAAGGCCAAGCCGGAATTCTCGCTGATTTCGACATCGGCAATGGCAACCGCGTCCTCATCAGCGAAGCGTTCGCCCGCCGCGCAGGCCTGCTTGACCCGGCCCGCATCACGGGAACCGAGTCCGGCGGCGGCATCGGCGGCCCGGTCACACGCCAACTGGTCATCCTCGAGACTCTTGAGATCGCCGGCGTGACTCTGCAAAACATCGAGGCCGCGATTGATCCCTCACCGAACGCGACCGACGCCAATACTGGCGTCTCGGTCCTGCGGAAGTTTGAAATGCTGATCGATTTTCCCGGAGGCACCGTCTGGTTGCGCCCCCGTCGCAGTTAACGCCCCGTTAACCCCAAATCGTCGATTTTGCCGCCGTTCGCCCCGCATCGGGGCCAAACGGGTGGGTGTCGCAATGTTCCTCTTCGATTGGTTTCTCTTCCGCTGGCACGTGTGGACCGGCGAGACGGGCGAGCGCTACCGCTTCCGAATCACGCTGACCCGCAAGGCCATCCCGGAAGCCGGCGGCATCTATATCTTCGTGCGCCGCCGCTTCGGCTTCTTCCTCCAGCCGCTCTATATCGGAAAGGCGACCGACCTGCGCTCGCGCCTGTTCGGCCATGAGCGCTGGTGGGAGGCCTGGTGGAAACGCGGCGCCACCGAGCGCCACATCCTGCCCGTGCGCACCGGCACCGACCGTGCCCGCATCGAGGAAGACCTGATCCGCCGCTACCAGCCGCGCATGAACGACATGCTCGTGCCCCGCAACGGTCTCGACGCCCCGGCCAACAGCAAACTCCGGCGCGCCTGGCTCTGGCGCCAATGGTGGAAGAACCTGTTCCGCCTAGGCCGCAAGCACCCGGCTCACTGAAGCTCAAGTCGTTGCTACTGTAATCGGCGGCCGGCCGCAGGCTTCCAGATTTCCAAAAAAGCTGTATCAGGGTGCCGTCCAGCCTGGTCGCGTGCTCATGACTCCAGAACTCAAGTTGAATCCCGAACTCGACGTGGCGGCTCTCGCCCGCGAGTTCGCCATTGATGGCAAGATCCGGGTTCGAGATCTGCTGACTCTGGAGAGCGCCGATGCACTGGCGCGCTGCCTTGAGACCGAAACGGAATATTCGATTGCTGCAGTCGACGGCAACAGCAAGCCGGTCATTCTGCCCGGAAGCGAAATCAATTGGGCGTCGCCCGCGATCCGCGTGGCTGTTGAGCGCGGGCGTAGCGGTTTCTCATTCCTCTACAAATCCAACCCGATGTACGGAAACTACCTCGTTGGCAAGAACCCGGAACATACGCTGCACGCCGCTACAGCGTTTATCAACAGTGCGCCGTTCCTCGACTTCATTCGTACACTGACGGGATGTAGCGATGTTACGCGCGCCGACGCGCAGGCGGCGCGCTATGAGCCAGGTTGTTACCTCACCTCGCATACGGACCGCGTGCCGGGCGAGCGTAGGCGCGCCGCTTATGTGCTGGGACTCACCCGACGCTGGCATCCGGATTGGGGCGGGCTACTTTTATTTACCGACATGCAGGGCCAGGTGACCGACGCATATGCGCCTGGCTTCAACACGCTAGACGTGTTCCGCACGCCGCGTCCGCATTCGGTTACACCCGTCACACCGTTCGCTTCCGGAGTTCGTCAGTCGATCACCGGCTGGGCGCGCGCCGCCGAAGACGCCGAGGACTAGCGTTGGCCGACACGATCCCCACCACGCCTAGCCTCTATGCCAACGCGCCCGGCTCCGTAAGCTTCAAGAAGCTGCGCAAACGCCTCGTGCGCGGCGCGCTGGAAGTGATCGACACCTACGGCCTAATCGACCGGCGCGCCATCGAAAGCGGCGAGCGTCCGCGCCCGAAATGGCTGGTCTGCCTGTCCGGCGGCAAAGATTCCTACGGCCTCCTCGCCGTGCTGATGGACCTTGCCTGGCAAGGCGCCCTGCCGGTCGACCTGATTGCTTGCAATCTCGATCAGGGCCAACCGGGCTTTCCGAAACACGTGCTGCCGGATTGGCTGTCCTCAGTCGGGGTACCCTTCAAGATCATCACCGAAGACACCTATTCCATCGTCACGGAAAAGGTCGAAGCCGGCCGCACCTACTGCTCCATGTGTTCGCGCCTGCGCCGGGGCATCCTCTACCGCGTCGCGCGCGAGGAAGGCTGCGAGGCCATCGTCCTCGGCCACCACCGCGACGATGCGCTCGAAACCTTCATGATGAATCTGGTCCATGGCGGCCGCCTCGCCGCGATGCCGCCGAAGCTCGTCAATGACGAGGGCGACGTGATGGTGTTCCGTCCCCTGATCACCGCAGCAGAAGAAGATCTGTCAAAGTTTGCTGAAGCGATGAATTTCCCGATCATCCCCTGCAACCTCTGCGGCAGCCAGGACGGGCTGCAGCGCGTGGCGATGAAACACCTGCTCGACGAATGGGAACGCAAGAAGCCGGGCGTGCGTCAGGTCATGGCCCGCGCCCTCGCCAATGTCCGGCCGAGCCATCTTCACGATCCGTCCGTGTTCGGATTTGCCGGCCTTGCCCTCGGCGCCGCCGGCGAAGACGATCCCAACGTGCCCTTCTAGTCCGGCGGGCCCGCCGCGGCTCGGATGACGTCGGCAATCCAGCTCGCATACGGCGCTGTGCGCATGTAGATGCCCGGCGCATTCTCCCGCGCGCAGCCGAGCCCCCAGCTCACCACGCCGACTTGCACCAGGTCGCCGTCCGGTGAATAGACCACCAGCGGCCCGCCGCTGTCGCCCTGGCAGGAATCAACCCCGCGCGCGCCCGCGCACATCTGCGTCGCCGCATCCACGTCCGCATCCCCGTAGACCGCGCCGAGCCCCAGCATTTCGATCAGCGTGCTGATCTGCTGGCGGCAGACGGCTGTAGGCACGACCGGCACCTGCGCCGCCTGCAGCACCATGCTGGGCGCATGGATCCGCCGCCCGGAAGGATTGCTGCCCTGAAGGCTCGGCCCGGCCTCCGACGTGCGGCCATAGCCCGCCGCCGAGGCCGTCGCGCCCGCTTCGTCAAGCCCGGCGGCCACGCCCGCCAACCCGTCCACCCGCATCAGCGCACCGGTCCACGTGCCACTGATCCGCACCAGCGCCACATCATTGCCGCGCTCCGGCGCGCCCGCCACATAGTCCGGATGCTGCACAAAGCGGGTGACGCGGCGGACAGACCCGCCCCCCGACTCGCGCAGGTCCACCCGTCCGACGACGAGGGCGACCGAGCCGAGCCGGGCCCGCGCCGCGCCGGGTTCGGCCTCGCCGAGTTGCACCGCCCAGCCACGCGCATCGATCTCGACATCATCGAGACAATGTGCCGCCGTCAACGCCCATTGCGGGGTGATCATGGTCGCACCGCATTGGTGATACACGGAATTTCCTTGCACGGTCTGGAGCGACGCCATGCCGGGCCAGTCCGAAATCCGGGCATCGCGCCCCCCGACAATCTGGCCGTGGGCGGCGGGCACAAGACTGGTGATGACGAACAGGAGTGCGAGCCAGCGCATGGCGGCGTCCCTTCGTTGTCGCGCCCCTGACGACACCGCAAAGGGCGCCCCAAGTCAAGAACGCTCAACGCAGCAGCCGGCCCTTGCGCAGACGGTCCACGACCAACCAGACCCCGGCTAGCGACAGCACGAGCGCGCCGAACGCGAACAGTTTCAACCACCAGCTCGAGAAAGTTTCGCGGCCTTCCCAGTCCATGATGTGCAGGCCCCAGAAGAGGTCGTAGGTGCGCCACCAGCCGGTGCGTACTGCGGCAAGGTCGCCCGTCTGCGGATCGATCCAGAAGGTCGCCTTGTCCTTGCCGTTGAACTCTGCGCGCCACATGGCCCGGCCTTCGCCGCGGCCCGCTTCGCGCGGCGCAGGATCGACGAGCGTGATGCCTGTCAGCGCGCCCTCGCCCGCCCAGGCTGCCTCGGCGACGCGGCGCGCATTTTCCTCCGTGAGCGGCGAAAGCATAGCGCCGGTGCGGGCATCGAACAGCGCCTTGCCGGCGGTAAGCTCTGCCTCCCAGACCGGTTCGCCCATCCACACCTTCAGCCGCAGCGCCGAGACGGGCTCGCCCGATCCGGCGAGCAGCGTGCCCGGCGGCGCCAGCCCGTCCAGCTCCGCCGGAAGCGTGGTCACCGCGACTTCGCGGCGCAGGTGATCGCCCCGCACCTCGCCGATCGGCTTGAGCGAGAAGACAAGGCCGGACAGGACCCAGAGCAGAACCTGCGCCCCGAAGATCAGGCCAAGCAGGTTATGGGTGCGCCGGAGGAAATGGGTCAGCTTGTTCACTCACCAGCACCGCTCTCGACGGTCAGCGTGTACGGAATGAACATCTCCAGCTCCAGCGGACCGGAGGGCTGGGTGACGATCCGGTTCTCGAGCCCTGTCAGCGTGACCCGGGCCGGGGCAAGAAGAGCCTGCAGGCCGCGCACTTCGGCTGCGATGTCGGCGACCAGGTCGGCGCGGTGCTTGGTGACATCGCGGGCACCGATGAACTGGTCGTCGCCGAGATAGGCCTCGGCGCGCCCGGCCGTCTTGATGGTCATCACGAAGTCTTCAGCCCGCTTCATCAGCCGGTCGAAGGGCTCGCCGCCCTTGGTGTCCACGCTAAGGGTCAGCGTGAACCGGCCCGTGCCATTATAGTCGGTCTGGTGGATGTCGGAGAACAGCACCGTGTCGATATCGGCGGTGCTCTCGCCGATCGTGCCTCCGGACAGGTCAAAGCCGTCCGTCTTGGCAGCCTTTTCCTTCAGCCGGATGAACATGGTCTCCAGCTCCTTCTTGCGCTCGCCGGGGTCGCGCGTGGCGCTTTGGTAGCTGACCGAGACGAGCACGAAGTCTGCCGGGATCCGCCGGTAGATAGCCGGCGCGCTGCGCAGGTCGTCCTGGTCGATCCGGCTGGCGGTCACGACCACCCGTTCCATATCCTGTGCGATAGCCGCCCCGCACGGCACCATCGTCAAAGCGAAAGCCAGAAGCATTGCCCGCATGAAAAAACCCTCCCTGTTTCCAGGGAGGGTCTTCGCCTTTCAGGGGCCTGTCAATCAGGCGCTTATTTGCGCCAGATGGCAGCCAGGGCCGGGTCTTCTACGCCGCCTTCATATTTGCGCAGCTCGTTGCGGCCGACGACCATGTGGTGCACTTCGTCCGGGCCGTCCGCCAGGCGCAGGGTGCGCTGCTGGGCGTACATCCGGGCCAGCGGCGTCCATTGCGAGACACCGGTCGCGCCATGGATCTGGATCGCCTGGTCGATGATCTGGCAGACGCGCTCGGGCACCATGGCCTTCACCATCGAGATCCAGACGCGGGCTTCCTTGTTACCGAGCACGTCCATCGCCTTAGCGGCTTTCAGAACCATCATGCGCATCGCCTCGATCTCGATCCGAGCGCGGCTGATGATTTCGGTGTTGCCACCGAGCTTGGCCAGCGGGCGGCCGAAGGCTTCGCGGCTGAGGCCGCGGATGCACATCAGGTCGAGCGCCTTCTCGGCGGCGCCGAGCGAACGCATGCAGTGGTGGATACGGCCGGGGCCGAGGCGCAGCTGCGAGATCTCGAAGCCGCGGCCTTCGCCGAGCAGCATGTTTTCCTTCGGCACACGGACGTTTTTGAATCGCAGGTGCATGTGGCCATGCGGGGCATCCGGATCGCCGAACACGTGCATCGGGCCGACAATCTCCACGCCCGGATGCGGCAGCGGCACCAGGATCTGCGATTGCTGGCGGTTCACGTCGGAGCCATTGTTGGTTTTCACCATCGTGATCATGATGCGGCAACGCGGATCGCCGGCGCCGGAGATGTAGTATTTCTCGCCATTGATGACCCACTCGTCGCCTTCCAGTACGGCAGACATCGAGACGTTCTTGGCATCCGAGGAGGCCATGCCCGGCTCGGTCATTGCGAAGGCCGAGCGGATCTTGCCTTCCAGCAGAGGCTTCAGCCACTGTTCCTTCTGGGCCGGCGTGCCGACGCGCTCGAGCACTTCCATGTTGCCGGTATCAGGCGCCGAGCAGTTCATGGTTTCAGACGCCATCGGGTTCTTACCGAGTTCGGCGGCGATGTAGGCATAGTCGAGGTTCGACAGGCCTTCGCCGGTTTCGGCGTCGGGCAGGAAGAAGTTCCAGAGGCCTTGCTTCTTGGCTTCGTCCTTCGCCTTCTCAAGGCACTCGAGCTGGCCCGGAGCGTAGGACCAGATGTCCTTCTTGTTGGCGTCGTAGCTGTGGAACTCCTCGCTCATCGGGTTCACGACCTCGGCGATGAATTTCTTCACATGGTCGTAAAGCGGGCGGGCGGCTTCCGACATGCGCAGATCGTTCAGGTCTGCGCTCGCATCGGCGGTTCTTTGGGTGTCAGGCATCGGCGTGGTTCCTCTCCGGAGTTTCAACTTTTCTGCTGTTCTTGGTCAGCAGGGTAACTGACGCGCTGGGGGGCGCGCAATTTCTTTCTGGCTCGCGCCGGTGCGGGGACTCGGCTAAGGGCGGCGGCATGAGCCTTCCGACCGTTGCCATCCTGCTCGTGACCGTCCTTGTGACGACGTTCATCTCGGGCATATTCGGCATGGCGGGCGGCGTGATCTTCATGGGCGTTCTGGCCACGCTGGTGCCGGTGGCGAGCGCGATGATCATCCACGGTTCGATCCAGATCTTCTCCAACGGATACCGCGCCTTCCTGTGGCGCGCGCACATCGACTGGGCGGTATTCCGGCGCTACGCGCTCGGCTCGGGCGCGGCGGTGGCCCTGCTGTTTGCCTTGTCCTGGCGCCCGGACCAGCAGATGGTCTACCTGCTGCTGGGGCTGACGACGCTGCTCGTCTGGCTGCCCAAGCGGATTGTCGATCTCGACATCCAGCGCCGCTTCCAGGCTGAGGGGGCGGGCTTC
This sequence comes from Hyphomonas sp., assembly GCF_016125515.1. Lineage (GTDB taxonomy): Bacteria > Pseudomonadota > Alphaproteobacteria > Caulobacterales > Hyphomonadaceae > Hyphomonas. The sequence goes on along the minus strand of NZ_WGLO01000001.1, from coordinate 340,881 downwards.
ACCGTCCAGGCGCTCAATACCATCGCGGGTGTGGCCGGCCCTTTGCTGGATCTGTTCTTCGTGCGCACCGACATGACGCGGCAGGCGATCGTCGCGACCAAGGCGGTCACCCAGGTGCTGGCCCACTTCGTCAAGGTTGTGTTCTGGAGCTACCCGGTCATCGCCGCGTCCGGCGCGGCTGACCTGCCGCCCTGGTGGTTGATGGCGGCAGCCATTCCACTGTCCATGCTCGGCACCACCCTGGGTGGACACGTGCTCGAGAAAATGACGGATGTCGATTTCAAGAAGTGGATGCGCTACATCGTCACCGCGATTGGCGCGGTAATGCTGCTGAAAGCGGCGGGTTGGATGTAGGGCGGCCGACATGCCGGGGCTCCAGTCTCGCCTATTAGATGCGCCCTTCTCGACTATTCGGCTACTTTATTCTATGAAGCCTTCTCATCACCAATGGTGATAATAGAAGAGCTGGCCATGAACCTACGTACCCTCGATCTGAACCTCCTGCCCGTGCTGGAGGCGATCCATACCGAGCGCAGCCTGACACGGGCGAGCGAGAGCCTGCACATCACCCAGCCGGCCGTCAGCAACGCCCTGGCGCGGCTGCGCGCGCACTTCGAGGACCCGCTGTTCGTGCGGGAAGGACGCGGCGTGAAGCCGACTGCGATGGCCGAGGCGCTGATGCCGGCCGTGCGTGATGCACTGGACCGGCTGCGCGCCGGCCTCGAGCCCCGCTCGGCCTTTGCGCCAGAACGCTCGACTCGGGTGTTCAACATCGCAGCGCGCGATGCCGGCGCCTACATGCTGGCCCCGGCATTGGCCCGGCGGCTGGAAAAGGACGCGCCCGGCGTGCGGATCGCCTGGAGCCAGGCGCAGCGTGCGGCGATCTCAACCGAGCTCGCTTCGGGCCGGCTTGACCTTGCCATAGACGTGCCGGACCTGCGCGGCGGTGACATGGAGCGCCAGGACCTGTTCGCCACGCCCTATGTCTGCCTGGTTGCGCAGAACCATCCGCTGGCCCGCGAGACGCTGACGCTGGAACGGTTCGTCAGCCTGCGCCACATCGCTGTGTCGAGCCGCCGCGAGGGGCGCAGCCTGGTGGAGGAAGTCGCCCGCGCGGCCGGCCAGCGCATCACGCCGGTACTGCGAATGCCGCATCACCTGCCCGCCCTGGCTGTGGTGCGCGAGACCCAGCTGGCGCTGGTGGCACCCCGGCCGCTGGCGGGCGAAGCGGGGATCGCGGTGCTGGAGCTGACCTTCGACCTGACCTCCCTGGCGAGCGTTCTCTACTGGCGCCGTGAGAATTCCGAAGACCCGGCGCTGACTTGGCTGCGCGGCGTGCTGGTGGACATTTCCGGCGCGCTGTCGCTCAGCGCCGCCCCCATTCCCACCGGCGCTCAACGGGCCTAGGGTCAGTGGAGTCCAGACCGGGAGTTTGCATGTCCGCACCGCTGCGCCGCCTTTTCCTCCTTGCCCTGTTGCCCGCCGCAGCGCTGGCGGGGTGCCAACCAGACGCCGCGAATGCACCCGCCGCCGCGCCGGTGCCGGAAGTGGCTGAGCTGCCGGACTGCAACGGACCGGGCGCCGAAGCGTTCGGACCTACAGGCGATGCCGATTGCCGCCTGATGGCGCCCGGCGATACAGGCCTCAGCGCGGACGTGCATTATGAAGGCGCCAAGGATGGTCCGCGCGAGCTGAGCCTGACGCTATCTGCCAACGGCACGATCATCCAGACCATCCGGGAGACGACCGAGTTCACCTACAACCTGCCCCTATTCGAGGATCTCGACAGCGACGGCCGGGCCGAAATCCTGGTGCCGCTGATGACCGGTACGGTGAACACGACCTTCGCGGTGTGGCGCGGCAAGGATGGCGAGCCGCAATTCGAACGCGCCGGCGAAGTCGCCGGCATCGATGTGGTGGCCTATGCAGATGGCATGTTCGTCACGCCGGCGCGAACCAGCGCCGCGGCCTGGGGCACAACCTATTACATCTTCGAGGACAACAAGGTGGCTCCGGTCGTCACGGCGGAAAACACACTGGGCGAAGACGGCGAAACCGAAACCTGCAGCGTGGTCGATGAAGGCGGGCTGGCGGAGATCGGCTTGTCGCTGGACGAGGCGCAGGTGAAGTTCTGCGCGGAAGAATGACGCGGCCCGCCTAGGCGCGCCGGTATTCCTCGTCCCGCGCCTGGGCGATCCGTGCCCGGACGGTTTCTGTGTCGTAGCCGAACACTTCCAGCGCGATACGCACCATCTGGAGACCGGACTCGATGGCCTCGGGCACGACATAGTCAGCGCCTGCACTGCTGAGGCGCACCATATGGTCGCCGTCATGCGCACGGGCGAGGATGGTGAGATCCGGGCGAAGTTCCAGCGCAGCGCGCACCATCTGCTCGGCGCGGGCGGCATCGTCCACCGTCACGATCAGCATGGAGGCGGTGTGAATGCCGGCGGCGCGGAGAAATTCCGGGCGCGCGGCATCGGCGACATAGGCGTGGATACCGGCCTCGCGAGCCATGCGGATCTTGTCCGGCTCACGGTCAAGCGCGAGGATAGCGGCTTCTTCCTCGGCAAGCAGGCGCGCAATCGATTGGCCCACACGGCCATAGCCCGCCAGGATGATATGGTCCGTCAGTTCGGACGCATCCATCTGCGGCGGCAGCGGTCCTGGCTGGGTCTTGCTCTGCATCGCGAGGCGCCTTCCATAATGGCCGAGCATCGGCGTGAGCAGCATCGAGAGGCCCGCAACGGCCGAGGCGAAGGTGGCGACGTCTGTAGGGATAGCGCGGCCGGCCTGCGCGGCGGTGAGCACGACGAAGGCGAATTCCCCCGCGGGCGCCAGCAGCAGCGCCGCCTCGATGGATAGGGTGTGCGGGCCGGCGAAAAAGCGGCAAGCCGCATAGGCGATGGCGACCTTCACCGCGACGAGCGCAATCAGCGCCGCCATGACCCAGAGGATATTGCCGGCAATGTCCGGCAGGTTGAGGCTCATGCCGACGGTCATGAAGAACAGGCCCAGCAGCAGACCCTTGAAGGGCTCAAGGTCGACTTCGGTCTGGTGCTTGAACTCGGTCTCGCCGACGAGCAGGCCGGCGAGGAAGGCGCCCAGCGCGAGCGAGAGGCCGGCGCTGTAGGTGATCGCGGCGGCGCCCACGACGGTGAGCAGGGTCAGCGCCATCAGGAAGTCCCGCCCACCGCTGATCGCAGCGAGGTGGAAGACGCGGCCGAGCGCGAAACGGCCGATCACATAGATGACGCCGATAGCGATCAGGCCGCGCACCAGCGCGTCGATCAGCACGCCGGCCATGTTGGCTTCGGATTTCATCGCGGCGAAGCCGACGAAGATCAGGATGGGCGCGACGAGGATATCCTGGAAGAGCAGCACGCCCAGCGTGGCGCGCCCGACCGGCTTGGCCGCGCGTTTGGATTCCACCAGCACCTGCATGACGATGGCGGTGGAAGACAGCGCCAGCGCGAGGCCGAGGATCATCGCGACCGGCAAGTCGAGCCCGAACGCGAAGCCGACGCCGGCGATCGCAATGGCGCTGATGCCCGCCTGCAGGCCGCCCGCCCCGACAACGACGCGGCGCAGCGCCCAGAGCCGGTCGAACGAGAACTCTACACCGAGCAGGAAGAGCAGGAATAGCACGCCGAGCTCGGCAAAGGGCAGCGCCGCTTCCGGAGACGAGATCGAGAAATATTCCAGCACCGGCATGTCCTGCGCGAGGCGGCCGAGCGCAAAGGGGCCGAGCGCCAGGCCCGCAACCATGAAGGCAATCACGGTGGGGATCCGTATGAACCGCATGGCGGGCACGAGGATGCCGGCGGCGATCAGGAAGACGAGCAGGTCCTTGATCAGCGTGGGGCTGGGCCCGTGGGCCACTTCGGCGGCGACGTGATCGATGACCTGTTCCATGCCGCGCGCCCCCTTTCTGATGCTGCGGCCTACCCTAAGCCATCGAAGAGTCCCTTGTCAGCCCCGCCACCTCACACACAGCGTGCCGCCGGCAGCACCGCGCGCTGAGCAGGCAGCGTTGCGGCGGCATGCCCCAAGATCGCCCGCCAGTGCGCAACGCGGCGCAGGATCATGGGGCGCTTTCCTCATGCTGTATGGACAGCTCCGCATCGAGCGCGGCATGCAGCTCGCGGCGAAGATCCTGCTGGCTCTGGATCACGGCGTCTGCGTAAGCCAGGAAGCGGGGCATGTTGTCGAGATAGTCGTTCCGGAAAGCCTGCGATCCGGCCATGGCCGGAAAATCGCAAGCACTCAGATCGCGGTTGATCGGGGAAAGCTGGATGAGGTCTGGATACTTCCGGGACATGACCATCCGGTCGACCTGGATATCGTGGCGCAGCTGGCCGCTCTCATCGATGGCCTGGGCAAACCTTACGATCTGCATGCGGAGCTTCTCGTTCGAAACGAGGAGGATACGACCGGTCGAGATGAGTTCATTGATGGTCGGCGGCAATGTGATGTTGCCGGCATAGATGTGCGACGTGATCACGGCGCGGCAATGGTCTCCCACCGGTTCGAGCACACTGGCCGCCGGCGTACCGAAGACGTTCAGATAGGCGGCGATCTCTTCCATGCGCGTGGCGCGTGCCATGACGTCCGCGCGGTCCCGCTCCTGCTCGTCCACAAGCGCCGAAACCTCCTCATGCAAACGCAGCAGGTATTGCCTTTCCTGCGCCCGCTCGACGCGGGCTGTATTCCAGTTGGCCACCTGTGTGGCAACAAACACACCCGCCACGACGATCAGGAAATCGAGCCCGACGGCAAACCAGTTCTGGGATTTGACGTGCTCTGTCAGCCGGCGCAGGATCATGACTTGATTTCCGCTTCAATCTTTTTTGCGAGCGCGTCCGCTTCGGCGCGCAGGTCACGGATCAGCTTCAGGTGACGGTTGGTGTAGAGCCAATAGTTCTTCGCGCCGGCGAGGAGTTCGGGGTTAGCCTTGAACTGTTCGGTAAGCTGCGCTGGCGGCGTCAGATCCACCGGCGAAATACCGGCAGCCTGCTGGGCGCCAACGAACTGGACGCGGTTGGCCTCCAGAGATTCTTCAAAGTGGAGCACCTTGTCGACATTGGCATAGTAAGTCTGGATCTCGCGGACCAGCGCGGTGTCGCGTAACACGCCGATACCGCCGGTATTGATCAGCGTGTCATAGGTCAGCCGGTTGCCGTCGAGCGGCGTGAAGATAAACATGGCAATGCCGATGGAGTTGGGATCGCCTTCGCCGAAAGCAGGGGAAGCCTCGATCAGGATGCGGCCACGCGCGGAGTCGAATCCGTTCGGCAACGGCGCGCCCGTCGCCTGTTCCAGAAGGAAGGCCATGGCCGACATGCGCAGGCCCGACACGCGGTCGATCTCGTCGAGGTCGTTGATGTCGCTGCGCAGGTCTTCCGCCAGGCTGACGAGATAGACCGCCTCGCGCGCCCGGTCGCTGCGCGCGGCGTTCCAGTTGTTGACCTGCAGGCCAAGGAACACGCCCAGCACAACGATGAACGTTTCCACCGCGACGGTGAACCAGTCCTGGCGACGGAAGGCATCCGAGATGCGGCGCAAGATCATGCCGGCACGCGGAAATGCTGGCGAACCGGGAAGAACAAGCCAATCGGCAAAACACACCCCGTCAAAGCCGGCGCGATCTGCGAAACCGGACAGGCATGATTCAATGACAAGGTCGCCTCCCACCCAAGAGCGTAGGGCGACGCTAGCCGCAAGCGCGCGGCCCGAACAAGCGAATTCGCTTGGCGGGGATCAGAGCTGGACGGTGGGCGCTATGATCTCGGCGATGGGTTTGCGCAGCAGGCGCTTGTTGCCGGCGAAGGCGCCCGAGGGCAGCGCGCCCAGGCGGGCAGCTTCGGCCATCGCTTCGGCGAGCAGCTGATCTGCGGGCACCACCTTGTCGAGGTAGCCCGCCTTTACCGCTTCCTCCGGATCGAACAGCGTGCCGTTGATCACCGACTCGGTCATGTATTGCGGATTTAGGCGCGCCTTGCACAGTTCCAGCGCGAAGACCGGCAGCACCATGTTGATCTGCGTTTCATTGGCTCCGATCTTGTACGGTCCCGGAATACCATAGCGCTTGTCGCTGGCGAGCAGGAGGAAGCAGCCCATCGCGATGCCATGGCCGGTGCACGCAGCAATCACAGGCATCGGCAGCGTGAACAGGCGCAGCGCCAGTGCACCGCCGGACATGACCAGCGTGCGCACCTCATCGGGCGAAGCGCCCATCATCATCTTCAGATCGAACCCGCCGGAAAACCGGTCCGGCCGCCCCATCAGCACGACGGCCTTGGCCTCCTTCTCGGCCGTGTCGAGCGCGGCGTTGAGCGAGGCGACCATGGTCGGGTTGATGGCATTGGCCTTGCCGTCGTCCATGGTGATGAGGGCGATATCGTTCTCGATCTTCAACGTGGCGGTCATGGATGGCTCCTGTAATCGGGCAAGACTGGAGGCGGTGACACCGGGTAAAGCAAGGCCTCGCGCCGCGTCAGCGCTAACCCCTCCGCTCGCGGAAGAAATCTCGCAGGATGTCGCCGGCTTCGACGGCGTTGCTCTCGTCCTGCTCCACGGCCGGACGCCAATGGCAGGTTGGCTGGCTGAAGAATTTCGGGCCGTGCAGAACCCCGCCGCCCTTCGGATCGCTGGCCCCGAAGATGACCTTGCTGATGCGGGCGAAGCTGATCGCGCCAGCACACATCGCGCAGGGTTCAAGCGTGACGTAAAGGTGGAGGCCGGTGAGGCGGTAGTTGCCGAGCTTCGCCGCTGCCGAGCGCAGGGCGATGATCTCGGCATGAGCGGTCGGATCATGTGCCGTGACGGGGGCGTTGGCGCCCTCGCCCACGATCTCGCCGGTCGCGGGATCGATTATGACAGCGCCGACAGGAACTTCACCGGCCGTCGCAGCGGCGCGGGCCAGTTCAAGCGCGCGGGACATGGGCGAAAGCGCTGTGGGCATGGTCACCGTGTAATGTCTTCCCCGTTGGCGAGGAAGTCCTTCATCGCGGCCATCGCGCTGTCAGCCTTCAGGACCGCGTGGAAACCGTGCTGTTCCTCGCGCGTGCCGTCAACCAGGCCCCAGGTCAGCGCGCCGCGCACAAGGCGTTTGGCATGCGCGAGCCCTTCGGCGCCGCGCGCAGCCAGCTCGTCGGCGAGCTTCAAGGCTTCCGCCACGGCATCCGGCGCAACGTCATTGACGAGGCCCAGCTCCCGCGCGCCTTCGGCATCGACCGTCTGCCCCCGGAGGATGAACTCCAGCGCCCGCGCTTCGCCGATCATGCGCGGCAGACGTTGCGTTCCGCCGCCGCCCGGGAAGATGCCGATGCGCGTTTCCGGCAGACCGATCAACGGCACACGGCTTTGCGCGATGCGCAGATCGCACGCGAGGGCGAGTTCAAAGCCGCCACCCATGCAGACGCCGTTGATGGCGGCGATGACGGGCTTCGGCGAGTCGAAGACCGCGCGGATCATGTCGGCAAAGCCGCCGCGCTCGAAGTCTTCGGTCTGCACCTGACCGGCCCGGACCGCTTCGCCGATGGCAACGATTTCGGCTACATCATAGTGGCGCACGAAGACGTCTCCGGTGCCGGTCAGGACGAGGACGCGGATCTCCGGGTCGGCCACTGCGGTATCGATGGCCGCGCGCATCAGGCCTGAGCCTTCGGCGGTCATGTAATGTCGCGGCGGATTGGCATACCGGATAAGACGGGTCGCCCCGTGGGTCTCGACGGTGACATGCGGCATGCGGACCTCCCTGTTTTTCCGGCAGACTGCGCCTGGCGAAGCAGCGTGGCAAGGCTGTGCAACGCGTTCGGCCATGCTAAAGCGCGTGCGATCAACGCCGGAACCACTCGCATGCGCATTATTGCCGGACAGCACAAGGGCCGCGCCCTCAATGCCCCCAAGGGGATGAGCACACGGCCCACCAGCGACCGCACGCGCGAAAGCCTGTTCAACGTGATCGTCCATGCCGAGTGGGCGCCGCCCATCGACGGCGCGCGGGTGATCGACCTGTTCGCAGGCTCCGGGGCGCTCGGCCTGGAAGCGATGAGCAGGGGCGCGGCCTTCTGCCTGTTCGTGGAAACGGACCATGGCGCGCGCGGCGCGATCCGCGACAATATCGAAGCCCTCGGCCTGTTCGGCAACACGCGGCTGCACCGGCGCTCGGCGACAGATCTTGGCGCGAAGCCCGCCGGCCTGGGCGGCCCGTTCACGCTCGCCTTCCTGGACCCGCCCTATCATAAGGATCTCGTCCAACCCGCGCTCGCCTGCCTCGTCCGCGGCAACTGGCTGGCCGAGGACGCACTGGTGATCGTGGAAACAGGCGCCGATGAGGCGCTGATGTTCCCCGGCTGGACGGTGATCGACTCGCGCGACTACGGCGCGGCGAAGGTTAGCTTCTTGAAACAGGCCTGAACGGGTCGATCACGACTCCAGGAACTCCCTCCGGATGTCGAAGCTCGAAGTCTTCGTGCCGACATCCTTGGCACAGGTCTCCAGCCATTTGTCAGCTGCAGTGTGGCCCTTGTCGCGCAGTTCGGTCAGCAGACGCCAGCGCGTGTCATACTTGGTGGCGAGGCTATAATTGATCAGGTCCTGCCCGCCGCGGATCGCGTGGATGTTGAGCCGGCGGTATTTCTTCATCATTGGCTCTTTCAGCATGCCGTCATCGATCAGGCGCTGGACGAAGGCGATGGCGCGCAGCTCACCGATCAGGGAAGCGTTGAAGCTGATCTCGTTGAGGCGCTCCTGGATCTCTGCGGCGCGCTTGGGCGTGCCGGACCGCTCCAGCGGATTGAGCAGAACCAGCAGCACATCTTGCGGCGCGCCGGAATAGATCAGCGGGAAGAGGCTGGGGTTTCCCATATAGCCACCATCCCAGTACGGATGGCCATCAATCTCCACTGCCTGGAAGGCCTGCGGCAGGCAGGCCGAGGCGAGCACGGCATCCGCGTCGATCTCCTCGCGCGCAAACACCCGTACCTTGCCGGTTTCAACATTTGTCGCCGAGACGAACAGCGTGAGCCCGGAAGCGTGCACCGCGCCGAAGTCGATCTCGCCCTCGACGAGCCGGCGCAGCGGATTGAAATTGAACGGGTTGAGATCATAGGGGCTCGCCAGCGACTGCATGGCCGTCGCCATGGCGAAGCCAACCGGGCCGAAGGCACTCATCGCTGAGCCCGCGTCCGATACGCGCCGCCAGAGCGAGGCAAGCTCCTTGCGGGCGCCTTCCGGACCGCCCTTGGCGAGGCCTGCGGCATAGGCCACCGCGTTCAGGGCGCCGGCCGAGGTGGCGGAGATGGCGGTGATCTCCAGGCTCTCTTCTGCGCTCAGCCGGTCCAGCACGCCCCAGGTGTAGGCACCGTGGGCACCGCCGCCCTGCAGGGCGAGGCTGATCTTGCGTCGTTTTCCGTTCGGCTTGGCCATGGGGCGGCGAGGCTCCTTCCGTGAACAGCCTGCCCCTGCTAACGGAGGAAACCCGCCACCGCCACCCCCGCTGAACGGATGCCAGCCTTGCAAGACCCTGCTGCCTCGGCCGCGCGCACCTTAACCATCGAATCGGTCGGCGCGCAGGGCGACGGCCGGGCGCGGGAGAACGGCGCTTTGGTTTCCGTGCCGTTCACCTTGGCCGGCGAGACCGTGCGTGTCGAAGGTGCGGGCGACCGGCTGAAACTGCTGGAGGTCGTCTCGCCGTCACCGGACCGGATCGCGCCCGCGTGCCGGCATTTTGGCGCCTGCGGCGGCTGCACCCTGCAGCACATGGCGTCGGCGCCTTATGCGGAATACAAGCGCGATCTGATCCTCCGTGTACTGAAGGCTAGGGGACTGGAGGCCGAGGTTCCCGCCGCGTGGATTACGCCGCCAGGCTCACGCCGGCGCGCCGCCCTTGCGGCGAAGAAAAGCGGCAAGCAGGTCGTCCTCGGCTTTCATGCCCGCAAGAGCCACGAGCTGATCGCGCTCAACGAATGTCCCGTGCTCCGGCCGGCGATCGTGGCCGCCCTGCCACGATTGCGCGAGATCGCGGGCTTCCTTCTGTCCGGGAAGGACGAGACCGGCCTCCTGGTGACCGAGACGGCGGCGGGGCTCGACCTGCACATCTCGGGCGTTGCCAAGGGTGTGAAGGCGCTGGCCCGGGCCGAGGCGGCAAGCGCCGCGCTGCGGGCCGGGTTTGCCCGCGTGTCCATCGAAGGCGCCGATGTCCTGACTGAGCGCAGGCCCAGCCTGCCGGCCGGTAGCGCCCAGCTCCTGCCGCCGCCGGGCGGCTTCCTGCAGGCCAGTGCCGAAGCCGAGGCGCACATGGCAGAGCTGGTGATCGATCACCTCGGAGACGCGCCCCTCGTGGCTGATCTTTTCTCCGGGTCCGGAACATTTGCGCTGCGCCTTGCGGCAAGGGCCGGCGTGTATGCCGCCGAAGGCAACACAGCGGCCATCGACGCCCTGAAAACCTCGGCCCGCGCTGCGCATGGATTGAAGCCGGTCACGGCGGAAGTGCGCGACCTTTTCCGCAATCCGCTGGCCGCGTCCGAACTGAACCGGTTCGGCGGTATCGTGCTGGATCCGCCGCGCGCCGGCGCTGCTGCGCAAAGCCACGAGATCGCTCGCTCAACCGTGCTGCGCGTGGCGTATGTCTCCTGTGATCCGGCGACACTGGCGCGCGACCTGCGCACTCTGGTCGATGGCGGCTACCGGATCGTCCGTATCCATCCGATCGACCAGTTCCTGTGGTCTGCCCATGTCGAGGCGGTCGCCCTGCTGGAGAAGCCTTCATGACCGACAAACCGCAACCGGCCGTCGGCACAGTCTGTTTCAAGGGCGAGGACGTGCTGCTCATCCGCCGTGGAACCAAGCCGCTGGCCGGCGACTGGTCGATCCCCGGCGGGCGCATCGAATTCGGCGAACGTGCCGAGGCGGCCGCCCTGCGCGAGTTGATGGAGGAGACGGGCGTCCACGCGCGTCTCGTCGGCATCGTGGACGTGGTCGATGCCATCTTCACCTCGCGCACGACCGGCGCTGTAGCCCGCCACTACGTGCTGTTCGATTATGCCGCGGTCTGGATGTCCGGCGATCCGGTCGCGGGCGACGATGCCGACCATGCCGAATGGATCCCGCCGGATCGCCTCGCAGCGTTGCCGATCTGGGACGAGACGAGACGGATCATCGCGGCGGCGCGGGAGATGGTTTCCAAGTCCGCCTCTTGACCCGCCCTAACGTCAGCCCGACTAAGCTGTCGTCAAAGCTAACATTCAGGGAGAGAAGCGCTCATGACCTACAAACCGTTCGACCTTTCAGGAAAGGTCTGCGTCGTGACCGGCGGCAACAAGGGTATCGGCCTCGGCATGGTGGAGGCGCTGGCCGCCTCGAACGCTGATGTCGTGATCTGGGGCCGCAAGGCCGCTGACAATGACGCCGCCGTGAAGAAAGCCTCCGGCCTCGGCACCGGCAAGGTGAAGGCCTGGGTCGTCGATGTCGGCGAGGAAGACCAGGTGGTGAAGGCCATGAAAGAAGCCGAGGAAGAGTTCAAGCGCATCGACTGCTGCATCGCCAATGCCGGCGTGGGCCGGGGCGCGGCATCGTTCGAGACGATGACGCTGGAAACCTGGCGCTACAACGAACGCATCAACGCGGAAGGCGCCTTCTTCACCCTGCGCGAGGCCGCCAAGTCGATGGTGGCACGCGCCAAGGCGGGCGATCTGGGCGGCAGCCTGGTCGGCACGGCCTCGCTGGCCGGCATCGAAGGCGCTGGCCGCAACCAGGCCTATGCCCACACCAAGGGCGGCCTGATCGCCATGATGAACGCCATCGCGGTGGAGTATGGCCGCTACAACATCCGGGCGAACTCGATCCTGCCCGGCTGGATTGCAACGGACATGACCGAAGGCGCCCAGGGCAACGACGCCTTCGCCACGAAAGTCATCACCCGCGTCCCGATTCGCCGTTGGGGCGAGCCGGCCGACTTCGGCGGCATCGCGGTCTACCTGGCCTCGGACGCCTCGAAATACCATTCCGGCGACACGCTGGTCGTCGATGGCGGCTACGCCAAGTTCTAGGCGCCAGCTGCCTGACAACGGACAAAGAAAAAGGCCGCTTCCCGAAGGAAGCGGCCTTATCTTTAGATCGGAAATCCGATCGTCCTGAAATTACTCAGGAGCGGCTTCGGTGGCCGGAGCTTCTTCTGCCGGAGCAGCTTCTTCTGCCGGAGCAGCTTCTTCAGCCGGAGCAGCTTCTTCGGTCACGACTTCTTCAGTCACGACTTCTTCGACCGGAGCAGCTTCAGGAGCCACTTCTTCGACGGTGGTTTCTTCAGCGGCCGGAGCAGCTTCTTCGGTGGCGCCGCAAGCGGCGAGAACGAGTGCCGAAGCGGCGGCAGCAGCGAGGATCAGCTTTTTCATGTTGGTAGTACCCCTGTTGAGTGTTCTTGCGAACGGTCGGGCTCTAGCACCTCTTCAACATTGCCGAAAGTTAATTTTTCAGTTTTGTTGAACCGTCGCGGTCTGGTTGCACAATTCCTCCGCCCGTCATGAGTGGAGGTAAGTCCAACTGCGGCAGATTACTCTGCAGCAGCTTCTTCGGTAGCAGCCTCTTCGGCCACTGCTTCTGCCGGGGCCACTTCAGCCTCGGCTTCGACAGCCGCTTCTACGGCTTCGGCTTCGACCGCTTCGACAGCGGCTTCGGCTTCGACGGTTGCTTCCACTTCGACCGCTTCAACAGCGGCTTCAGCTTCAACGGCTTCGGTTTCAGTCGCAGGTTCACCTGCGAAAGCGACACCCGCGAAAAGGATTGCAGCGGCAGCGCCCGCAAACAGTTTCGTCATGAGAGATTCCCTCTTTTTGACACCCTGCCCGGCGGGATATTCCGCGGACGCCCGGCTATAGCCGATTGATCGGGGCCAGATTGCGGCAAAGACACGGCAAATCTGTTCTAAATGCGTCTCAATGTGCAGATTGATGAAGATGCTTGCGTTGACGTGGCGGCGCCAGCCTAAGGATTGGGCAGTCTATTTCACCCTGTCAAACTGGAGATCCCCATGGCCCTGAAGACCCGCCTCACCGAAATGCTGAAAGTCCAGCACCCGATCATGCTCGCGGGGATGGGCGGCGTCTCCTACGCCGAAGTCTGCGCCGCGATGTGCAATGCTGGCGGCTACGGCGTGCTCGGCATGGCGGGAACCGGGCCGGACTTCATCGCCGGGCAGATGAAGAAGGTGAAAGAACTCGCCCCCGGCAAGCCGTTCGGTGTGGACCTGCTGGCCGCCAGCCCCGAGAGCCTCGAAGAATCAGTCGACGTGATCATCAAAGGCGGCGCCGACTCGTTCGTTGCCGGTCTCGGCGTGCCCCTGCCGATCATGAAACGGCTAAAAGATGCCGGCGTAAAGGTGATGGTCGTCGGCGGCGCCGTGAAGCACGCGATCAAGGCCGAGGAGGCCGGTTGCGATGCAGTGATCCTGCAGGGCGGCGAAGGCGGCGGGCATACGGGCCTTGTCGGCACCATGCCACTGGTCGCCCAGGCGGTCGAAGCTGTGAAGATCCCGGTGATCGCGGCCGGCGGCATCTATGACGGGCGCGGCCTGGCCGCCGCCCTCGCGCTGGGCGCCGAAGGCGTCTGGATGGGCACCCGCTTCATCGCCTCGGCCGAAGCCCACGCTGCGAATATGTACAAGAACGCCGTCGTCGAAGCGGGCGACACCGACACGACCCGCACGCGCTGCTATTCGGGCAAGCCAATGCGCTGCCGCACCAACGACTATATCAATGACTGGGAAAGCCGCCCGCAGGACATTCAACCCTTCCCGCACCAGGCCATCCATTCGACCCGGACCGGCGTGATCGGCGGCATCGGCGGCATCACCGACGAGGCAAAGCTTTCGATGGACAAGTCCTGCTTCGCCATGGGCCAGTCAGCCGGCGGTGTGCGCGAGGTGAAACCGGTCGCCGCCATCGTGGCCGACATCATGCGCGACGCCGAAGCCTCGATCGACCGCATGAACGGCCTTCGGGCAAAGACGCCCGCCTGACCCTGGCTAGCTGATCGACACCGTCTTGCGATTCATGAAGGCGCGGATGCCGTCTGCGGCCAGTTCGCGGCCGAAGCCGGACTCCTTCACGCCGCCGAAGGGCAGTCGCGGATCAGAGGCGACCAGCGCGTTGACGAAGGTCGATCCAGCATCGAGATCGCGCACGGCCTGGTCGATATCGCCCTGGTCCTGCGTGAAGATTGCCGAGCCGAGACCGTAGGGGCTGTCATTTGCGGCGGTGATGGCATCTTCGAGACTGGTCGCCCGCCAGAGGCTGGCGACCGGCCCGAAGGTTTCCTCCTCGGCGGCGGGCGACCCGGCAGGCGGCGCTTCGAGGATCTGCGGCGCAAACCACCAGCCTTTGTCCGGCAACGCCTGCAGCGGCGTCAGGCGGCGCGCACCCGCTGCCACACTCGCATCGACCTGCTGGGCCAGCTTGTCGCGGATCTTCGACGTGGCCAGCGGGCCGACATCAGAGGCGCGGTCCATCGGATCGCCGACCTTCAAGGCCGCGAACGCGGCGACGAACCGCGTTCTGAACTCGTCGTACACATCGGCGTGCACCAGGAAACGCTTGGCCGCGATGCCGGACTGGCCGTTGTTGCGCACCCGCGCGTTCACCGCCGTCTCAACCGCTTTCGGCAGGTCGGCAGAGGGCATCACGATGAAGGCGTCCGCCCCGCCGAGTTCGAGCAGGCTGGGCTTCAGGGCATCGCCCGCCGCGGCCGCCACACTGCGCCCAGCCGGGCCCGATCCGGTCAGCGTCACCGCCCGCACGCGGCGATCCCCGATTACGCCTTTCACGGCGCCCGACCCGATCAGCAGCGTCTGGAAACAGCCCTCCGGAAACCCGGCCTCGCGGAACACGTCTTCGATATGAAGCGCGCAGCGCCAGACGTTCGAGGCGTGCTTGAGCAGGCCCACATTGCCCGCCATCAGGGTCGGCGCAGCAAAGCGGAAAACCTGCCAGAACGGGAAGTTCCACGGCATCACTGCCAGCACCGGCCCCATCGGCAGGTGGCGCACATAGGCGGACTTCGCCTCGGTGCGAATCACCTCGTCGCTCAGGTATCCTTCGGCATGATCCGCATAGTGCCGGCAGACGAGGGCGCACTTGTAGATCTCCGCTTCTGCCTGCGCGAGCGGTTTGCCCATCTCCAGCACCATGTCGCGCGCATAGACATCGCGGCGGGCCTCAAGCACCGCTGCCGCCTTGCGCATCAGGTCCGCGCGCTGCGCAAACGGGGTCAGCCGCCAGCTGGCGAACTGCGCCTCGGCCCGCGCCAACGCCGAATCGATGGCGGCATTGGCAAGCGGCGTGAAGGTTTCGATCGTCTCGCCGGTGGCGGGATTGACGGAAGCGACCTGACGGTCGGGCATGAAATCATCCTCCGGAATTGAACGGCGCCGGCCTCAGAGCCAGCCGCGCCATTTGAAGAACTGGTAGGGCACGATGGCCGACAGGACCATCAGCGCCAGAGCGAACGGATAGCCGTAAGGCCAGCCGATTTCCGGCAGCACCTTGAAGTTCATCCCGTAGATCGACGCGATTAGGGTCGGCGGCAGGAACACCACCGCCGCGACTGAGAAGATCTTGATGATCCCAGTCTGCTGGATGTTGATCATGCCGAGCGTTGCATCGAGCAGGAAGTTGATCTTCTGGGTCAGGAAGGCGGCGTGGTCGACGAGGGACTGGACGTCCCGGGCGAGCGACTTAAACCGGCTGGAAGCTTCCTTGTCCGCCTTGCGGGCCTGCGCAGCGGCGGTCGCATAGATCAGCAAGCGCTGCACCGAGATGAGGCTTTCATAGACTTTCGACAGGAGGTCGCCCTTGCGGCCGATCTGTTCGAGCACGGACTGGAAATCGCGCGGCTTGGGTTTCGGCTTCGGCAGCAGCAGGGCTGCCGCCCCGGTCGCCTTCGGCACCGGCGGCTCGATGGAGAAGATCTCGCGCGAAACAGTGTCCAGCTCATGTCCGGTGCGTTCCAGCACGTCGCCGGAACGTTCGATCAGGGCTTCCAGCAGACCGGCGCACAGCGCCTCGGCCGTCATCGGGCCGGCCTTCTGGCTGCGCGCCACGAACGTGTCGATGGCGCGTGGCTCTTCATACCGCACGGTCACCAGCCTGTCGCCGGCCAGCACGAAGGTTGCAGGCGACAGCAGCACATTGTCGCCATCGGTATGCGACAGCATCATGGCGGTCATGAAATGCGCGCCGTCCTCAGCATAGAGCCGGCTCGACAGTTCGATCTCGCTGGTCTCCTCGCGCGTCGGCACGTCTATGCCGAAGGCGCGTTCGACCGCTGTTTCCTCATCCTTCGTCGGCCGCATCAGGTCGATCCAGACCGCGCTGTCGAGTGCGGCGAGGTCTGCGCCCGCCAAGACAAACCGGCCGGACTGGTTTGCATAGGTACGGATCATGTGCGCCTCAGGTCTTGAACGCGGCCGGATCCACGAGGTGCTTCATCGGTTCGCCCGCGACATAGCGCGAAAGGTTGGCGAGAAATGTGTCGTCTGCGCCCTCCACCGTGCCGGGCGTGTCGGAACTGTCATGCGGCGTGATCACGATCCGGGGATGTTGCCAGAGCGGACTGTCCGGCGGCAGCGGTTCGGTGCGGGTCACGTCGAGCGCCGCAAAGGCCGGCCGGCCGGCGTCCAGCGCAGCAACCAGTGCCGCCTCGTCGACCAGCGCCCCGCGCCCCAGGTTCATGAATAGGGCGCCGGGGGCCATCGCGGCAAAGAAATCCGCATTCGCCATGTTCTCGGTTTCCGGCGTGTGCGGCGGGCAGAGCAGGACGACATCAGCACGCGGCAGCTCGGCCATCAGCGTATCGGGCGCCACGATGCGGGCCGCGCCTTCAGCGGGACCCGGCGAGCGGCGCACGCCGGTCACGTCACCGCCCAGAGCCGAAACCCTGCGGCCGACCGACTGGCCGATCGAGCCATAGCCGAACACGAGCCAGCGCGAGCCCCGGATCTCGCGCGCCTTCACGCGTCGCCATTTATTCTGCGCCTGCAACGCCCGGTGGGCAGGACCTTCGCGCAGGAAGTCCAGCGCCTGCCAGAGCGCCCATTCGGCCATCGATTCGGACTGGGTGTGATTCGTCGTGTACCGGCGCGCCTTCTGGCCGATCATCATCAGACCGGGGTTCTCGATGCCTGCGGCGGCGGACTGGAACCAGTCAAACTCCGGACTCTTGAGAATGGCCGTCATGAACTCGCGCACCGATGGCGAATAGAACGCGTCCGAGTTGCCGAAGGCGATGTCCAGTGGCGGCAGCGTATCCAGCGTCGTGCCGGTCCCGGCGTCGTGCGCCTTGCCGGCATCGTCGAGAGTTACGAAACGGACAGCGGCTTCCAGCCCCTTGAGCCGCGGGCGAAGGCGGGCGAATGTCCGCGCATGAAGAAAACAGGTTTTCATGCCCTGATGCTTAGCCTCGCCTTGGTAGCGGGCACAAGCACCGCACAATCCGGCCTGCCTGCGCGGGGGCCTGATTATTTCCGCGATGCCGCCGATCTCGCGGCCATTCTCGGCTCGGCCCATGCCATCCGCGTGCGCTGCAATGGCCGCGACGACCAGTACTGGCGCCGCTACATGACCGACATGCTGGCCTATGAAGCGCCCGATCCCGGCAACCTGCGTTCATCTCTGGTGCGCGAGTTCAACGACGCCTTTTCGGATGTCAGCCGGCAGTATCTCGTCTGCGATACAGAGGCGGTGGCCGCAGAGGCCCGCTACGCCGAACGCGGGCAGGAAATCGCCACACGCCTAGCCACCCATTATTTCCCGAAGCGGGAACACACCGGAAGGGGATTCGAATGATGCGCAACCTGATCGCGGGGGGCTTTGGCGCCCTGATCCTTTCCGCCTGTGTGATGGTCCATGTGGAGGAGGACGATGCCCCGGCGCTGACCGCCGCCGCCATTGAGCCCGCCGCATCAACCGAACCGGCCGCGCCCGGCCCCGGCGGACGCATGCCTTCCGGCCGCGACCTCGGCGTACGCTCGGCGGTCGTTGCTCCGAACGGCGCCGCCGCGACCGCCCACCCGCTGGCGACACAGACCGCCATCGACGTGTTGAAAGCAGGCGGCAGCGCGATGGACGCCGCGATCGCCGCCAACGCCATGCTCGGCCTCGTAGAGCCTACTGCGAACGGCATCGGCGGCGATCTCTTTGCGATCGTCTGGGACCCGAAGACACAGAAGCTCTATGGTTATAACGGCTCCGGCCGCAGCCCGATGGACGCGACCCTGGCCGATATGCAGGCCTATGCTGACAAGTTCATGGACGGCAAGGAAATCCCCCCGCACGGCACCGCGCCGCTGACCGTGCCGGGCACGGTCGATGCCTGGTACGCGCTGCACGCGAAATTCGGCAAACGTCCGATGGCGGACAATCTGCAACCCGCCATCGACTATGCCCGCAACGGCGCCCCGATCCCGGAAGTGATCGCTTATTACTGGGGCCGCAGCGCCGTCGCCTTCCCGAAATCGCATGCCAGCGGCATGCTCGAAGAGTTCGAGAACGCGAGGAAGCTCTATTTCGATCCGCCGCCGCGCGAAGGCACACTGTTTCGCAATCCGGACCTTGCGAACACGCTGGAGACCATCGCGAAGAAGGGACGCGATGAATTCTACAAGGGCATCATGGCGAAGAACATGGCCGCCTATATCGCAGGCATTGGCGGCCATCTCGACTATGACGACTTCAACGTCCACGAGGGCGAATGGACCGAGCCCTACTGCGTCACGTACCGCGAAGACTACAAAGTCTGCGAACTCGGCCCCAACACGCAAGGCATCGCCGCGCTCCAGATGCTGCAGATGCTCGAGAAGTTCGACTTGCGTTCGATGGGCTTCGGCTCGGCGGACAGCCTGATGGCGCAGGTGGAGGCCAAGCGCCTCGCCTTTACGGACCGGGCCCGTTTCTATGCCGACCCAGCCTTCACGCGGTTCGAGCCGAAAGCCCTGATCGACCCTGCCCGGACCGCCCGCCAGAGCGCGCTGATTGATACCGGCACGGCCATGCAGGCCGTCCCGATCGAACCATTCGGCGCAGAAGACCTTGCGGCCTTTGACGGCGCCGAAGCCGATACCAAGCTGAAAGACGGCGACACGACCTACCTTACCGTCACCGACAAGGACGGCATGATGGTCTCGCTGATCCAATCGAACTATCGCGGCATGGGCTCGGGCCTTGTGCCGGATGGTCTCGGCTTCATGTTCCAGGACCGGGGCCAGCTGTTCAGCCTGGACCCCGCCCACCCGAACGTCTGGGCGCCCGGCAAACGGCCTTTCCACACGATCATCCCGGCATTTGCCTTCAAGAAGGACATGCCGTCCTGCCAGGTGCGCGCTGTGCCGATCGAGCAGGCCTGCCCGTTCGAACCCTGGCTGAGCTTCGGCCTGATGGGCGGTGCCATGCAGCCGCAAGGCCATGTGCAGATCATCCTCAACCTCGTCGACTATGACATGGGCCTGCAGGAAGCCGGCGACGCCGCGCGTTGGGAACATGTCGGCGGCTGCGAGCCCACGAACGCGCTCGACGGCGATTCGTGTGAGGCGAATATGGGCGTCGTCCAGATCGAAGGCGGCATTCCGGAAGCCACCAAAGCCGAGCTCGAAGCGCGCGGCCACAAGGTGGAATACATCCGTGCCAACGCCGGCGGCTACCAGGCCATCATGCGCGACTTCGAAACCGGCGCCTGGATCGCCGCCACAGAAATGCGGAAAGACGGCGCTGCGGATGGGTATTAGCTTCCCACCCGAAGCCCCGGCCAGCTGCACGCTCTGCCCCCGTCTCGTCGCATACCGCGAGAGCGTTCAGGCGAAGCATCCGGACTGGTTCAATGGCGCCGTGCCGAGCTTCGGCGCCGAGGCGGCGAAGCTGCTCATCGTCGGCCTCGCGCCCGGCGTGACCGGCGCAAACCGCACCGGCCGTCCCTTCACCGGCGACTGGGCGGGCGACCTGCTCTACGCGACGCTCGACAAGTTCGGCTTCTCGAAAGGCAAGTTCGCGGCCGACCCGAACGACGGTCTCGTGCTCACCGGTGCGATGATCACCAATGCCGTGCGCTGCGTGCCGCCGGAGAACAAGCCCATCGGCGAGGAGATCAACAAATGCCGGCCATTTCTGGAAGCGCGCATCGCCGCGATGCCGAAACTGAAAGTCATCGTCTGCCTCGGAAAGATCAGCCATGATTCCACGCTGCGCGCGCTCGGGCTGAAAGTCTCGGCCCATCCCTTCGGCCACGGCTCGCGTTATGATGTGTCCGTGAACGGACGGCCCGTCACGCTGCTATCATCCTATCATTGCTCGCGCTACAACACGAATACCGGCCGGCTCACCGCCGAAATGTTCGAAGATGTGTTTGCGGCGGCGCGCGAGACGGCGGGCTAAGGCGCTGTGATGATCGCCATCAGCGACGTGACCAGATGGTCCAGCGTCGCGGCTTTCGACCAGGTCGGGTGCGCACGCGAAGAGTCCGCCAGCCGGGCTTCGCGCGAAGCCAGCACGGTCCCGAACATGGCCTCGAAGAACACAATGCGCTCGGTCTGCTTGGCGCGCGGAAGGCGGCGCATCCAGTAGCGCAGGTGCACAAGGCTGCGCTGGTAGCCGCGGTTCCACCGGTCGGCCAGCGCATCGAGGAATTGTTCCCGGTGCGTCATGGCCAGCAGCACGACGAACCGATTATAGCATTCCTCTTCGCCTTTCGGCGCCAGATCGATTGAACTGAAGACGATGAGGCGCACAACCTCTTCCAGCTTCACGCGCCGCCCCGTCTTCTCGAGCGCGTCCAGCCCGGCATTGCGCCGGTCGTCGATAAGCTTCGCGCCGTCCACCACAAGTGTGCGGATCAGTTCGGCTTTCGACCCGAAATGATAGCCTACGGCCCCGTGGTTCTTCTGCCCGGCCGCCGCTGCGATTTCCCGAACGGTCACCCCGTCCACGCCCCGTTCAGCAAACAGCTTGAGGGCCGCGCGCTTCAGCGCGTCAACCGCATCGCTCTCTGGTTTTTCCTGCAGGCGAACCATGGGGAAAGCTTGCAATCTTCCGCGCCGCGCGTCAATCGTATTATCCAGTTGGCTAAGAGGAAGCGGCCTTGAACAATCACGTAAACCTTGAGGCGCTGGCCGCTTGGATGGATGGTCAGGGGCTCGGCGCCGGTCCAATCACATCCGCGTTACGTCTCGCGGGTGGTACACAGAACATCCTCCTGAAGTTCGACCGCGCCGGGCGCACTTATGTACTGCGTCGTCCGCCGCCGGTCCTGCGCGCGAATTCGAACGAGACGATGCGCCGCGAAGCGCGCGTGCTCGCCGCGCTGAAGGGCACGCCGGTGCCCCATCCCGGCCTGATCGCGGCCTGTCCGGATAAAACGGTTCTGGGCGCCGCCTTCTACCTGATGGAGCCGATCGAGGGTTACAATCCCTCAACCGGCCTGCCGGAGCCCTTCGCCTCGTCGCCGGACCTGCGCCGCCAGATGGGCTTCTCCCTCGTCGACGGTATCGCGGCCCTGGGCGCGCTGGATTATCTTGAGCTCGGCCTCGATGGCCTCGGCAAGGTCGACAACTTTCTCGAACGTCAGGTCAGCCGCTGGAAGGCCCAGCTAGATTCCTATGCCGAATTTCCGGAATGGGACGGCCGCAAGGACCTCCCCGATGTTGACCGGGTCGGCCGCTGGCTGGAAGATAACCGGCCGCCGAGCTTCCAGCCAGGCATCATCCACGGCGACTATCACCTCGCCAATGTGATGTACCGGTTCGACGCGCCTCGCCTGGCCGCCATCGTCGATTGGGAACTCACCACCATCGGCGATCCGCTGCTCGATCTCGGCTGGCTGCTCGCCACCTGGCCCGAGGGCGAGGCCACCGCCGTCACCGTCACGCCCTGGGAAGGCTTTCCGTCGGCGGACGAACTTGTCGCCCACTATGCCACGCAGACGACGCGCGACCTCTCTCACATCCACTGGTACGGCGTGCTCGCCTGCTACAAGCTCGGCATCATCCTCGAAGGCACCTATGCGCGTGCCCGCGCCGGCAAGGCGCCCAAAGAAACCGGCGATCGCTTGCACGCCAGCACCATCGGCCTGCTCGAACGCGCCAACCGCTGGATCAGATAAGCCCCGCCCGGAAGGAACCCGCCCATGAAAGCCCTTATCTATCTCGGCCCGCGCAACATCGCCTTCGACACGATGAAGGATCCGGAACTGCACGATGATCGTGACGCGATCATCAAGGTCGACAAATGCGCCATCTGCGGCAGCGACCTGCACATCTATCACGGCGAAACCTTCTCCGAAGACACCGGCTATTGCGTCGGCCACGAGGCGGTTGGAGAGGTCGTCGAAGCTGGGCGCGGCGTGCGCCAGCTGAAGACGGGCGACAAGGTGATGATCTCGGCAGCGGTCGGCTGCGGCCAATGCCGCGCTTGTCTCGCCGGCGTGGTCAACAAGTGCGAGCACAATGCTGCCGGTTGCTACGGTCTCTCGTCCAGGCTGCAGGGCTGCCAGGCCGAATTCGTCCGTGTTCCCGCCGCCGACTTCAATGCCCAGAAAATCCCGGACGGGATCAGTCTCGATCAGGCCCTGATGATGACCGACGCGCTCGCCACCGCCTGGTTCGGTGCGCGCAATGCCGACATCCAGCGCGGCGCAACCGTCGCAGTGGTCGGCCTCGGCCCTATTGGCCTGCTCGCTGCAGAGGCCGCCTTCATCATGGGCGCCTCGCGCGTGTTCGGCATCGACCTCGTGGAAGACCGCCGCGCCGCCGGCCGCGCCATCGGCCTTGAGACGCCGGACCCCGCCGACGCGCGCGCCATCATCCAGGAGGCCACCAAGGGCCGGATGTGCGACAGCGTCATCGAAGCCGTGGGCCACTCGGCAACAATCCGCGCCGCCCTCGGCCTCTCGGGCAAGCGCGGCACGGTCTCGGTCGTCGGTGTCGCGCAGGACCGCACATTCGAATTCCCGATGTCTAAAGCCTTCGGCATGGGCCTGACCTTCCGTATCGGTACATGTTCAGTGCCGCAGGAATGGCCGGAGCTGATCCCGCTGGTCCAGTCGGGCCGCATCAGGCCGGAGAAGTACATCAGCCACACACTGCCCCTGTCGGACGGCGCCCACGCCTACGACCTCTTCGACCGCCGCGCCGACGGCGCCATGAAGATGGTGTTTGATCTGGGGCTCTAGCCGCCTTTGAGGATCCGCGCCTTGTCGCGGGCCCAGTCGCGTTTGGCTTCGTTCTCGCGCTTGTCGTGCGCCTTGCGGCCGGTGGCGACACCGATCAGCAGTTTCGCGCGGCCCTTGTCGTTGAAGTAGAGCTTCAGCGGCACGATCGTGCGCCCGGCCCGCTCCACCTCCTGCGACAGCTTCGCCAGCTGGCGCTTCGAGACGAGCAGCTTGCGCCTGCGCCGCGGCTCGTGGTTGAACCGGTTCGCTCCGCCATAGGTCTGGATCTCGGCATTGATCAGCCACAGCTCGCCCTGCTCCACCGAGGCATAGGCCTCGGCAATGTTCGCCTTGCCATCGCGCAGGGATTTCACCTCGGAGCCGACCAGCATCACGCCCGCCTCCAGCGTATCCTCCACGGAATATTCTCGCCGGGATCGCCGGTTCTCGGCGACCATCCCGTCGGTGCGGCCTTTGACGGCAGGGGTTTTCGGCTTGGTGGCCATGGCTAGACGTTCACGCCCGCCAGCGCGAGCGCGGCATCGATCTGCGCCCGGGCAGCCGCATCCGGCGGCGTGATCGGCAGGCGCACTTCATCCGTACACAGGCCGATACGCGACAGCGCATACTTTGCTGGCCCCGGCGAGGGCGAACAGAACATCGCGCGGTGCAGCAGCACCAGACGCTCATTGATCGCCCGCGCGCTCTCAAGGTCGCCATCCTCGAACGCGGCATGCATCGCCGCGCACGCTTCCGGCAGCACATTGGCGGTCACCGAGATACACCCTGCCCCGCCCATCGCCCGGTGCGCCAGCGCGCTGGAATCCTCGCCCGACAGCTGGATGAACTGCGTGCCCGGCGCGATCAGGTGGTTGTGCAGCGCCACGCGCTCCATCTCGTCGCTGGCGTCCTTGATACCGATCACGTTCGGCAGAGCCGCCAGCGCCGCCACGGTCGGCGGCATCAAGTCGACGATCGTCCGCCCCGGCACGTTGTAGAGGAACACCGGCAGCGCGACCGCGTCATTGATCGCCTTGAAATGCGCGAACAGGCCATCCTGGTTCGGCTTGTTGTAATACGGGCAGACCACCAGCGCCGCGTCCGCGCCCACCGCCTTGGCGTGGCGCACGAGGTCGATCGCTTCCTCGGTCGCGTTCGATCCCGCGCCCGCAATCACCGGCACCCGGCCGGCCGCCACCTCGACGCACAGGCGCACCACGTCCTTGTGCTCCTCGGTCGACAGGGTCGACGTCTCGCCCGTCGTGCCCACCGGCACCAGAGCGGCCGAGCCGCCCGCGATCTGGCGCTCCACCAGGCCGGCAAACGCCTTCTTGTCCACTGCACCATTCCGAAACGGGGTCACAAGGGCGGGGATGGAGCCGTGGAACAGCGGATTGGAAGACATCTTATTATTGCCAGTTTTTCAGGGATTCGTTTCAGGAATTCGTGGGATATGCGTGCTAGGCTGCTGAGCTTGGATTGTCACGCTTTGGGACAGAAATAAACATAGGCCACAATGACACTCGTCCTGAAATCTGCAGTTTTCGCCTTGATCGCAGCGCTGGCAGCAGGCGCGGCCCTAGCCGGCGTGCCCGAAACACCGAGCCTGAAACCGGGCAAGAACCTGCTGCCGCCGGCCGATGGCCCGGTCCTGTCCGTTAACGTCGCCACCCCCATCGCTTCCTCGACCCCTGCCCCCGTCCTCGTCCAGAAATCCGCCGCCGCGCTTTATCTCGGAAAGGCCCTCAGCGCCGCCGAGCGCAGCCAGTGGTCAGAGCTTTCGCGCCTGCAATATGAAGCGCCGGACCCGGCGCTGAAAAACCTGATCATGTGGAAACGCGCCGCCGATGGCGTGCCTGGCATGACCTTCGACGAGATCGACCTCGCCCTCACCATGCTCTCTGACTGGCCGGAAACCGACCGGATGCGCCGGCGCGCCGAGGAGATCATAGAACTGTCTTCCCTCGATGCACGCGCCCGCGTCGAGTGGCTCGAAAAGTCCGGCCCCCAGACCGGCGCCGGCAAGGTTGCCCTCGCCAATGCCCTGCGCGACCTGGGCGAACGCGCGCGCTCCGATTCCGTCATCAAGGATGCCTGGCGCAACAACACGCTGGAGTCTGACGTCCAGCGCCTCGTGCTCGCCCGCTATGGCCAGACGCTGAGCCAGGACGACCACCGCGCCCGCGTCGATTTCCTGCTCTGGACCGGCCAGACCAGCGCCGCCGAGGCGCTGAAGCCCCAGCTCACCGCCGATTATCGCAAGCTGGTTGAGGCCCGCATTGGCCTCGCCAAGCGCGCAAAAAATGTCGACACCCTGGTCAAGGCCGTGCCAGACAACTTGCAGTCCCATCCGGGCCTTCTCTACGAGCGCGCCAAATGGCGCCGCGTGAAGAAGGTCGATGGTGTGTCCGACCTGCTGCGCCAGATCGATGGCAAGGACGTGCCCGCCGCCGGGCGCAGCCGCCTGTGGGACGAGCGCGCCATCGCCACCCGCGAGGAGCTGAAAAACCGCAATTACAGCCGCGCTTACCAGCTGACCGCGCCGCATGGCATGTCCGCGGGGGCAGACTTTGCCGAAGCCGAATGGCTCGCCGGCTGGATCGCGCTGCGGCTCAATGGCGACGCCACCCGCAGCGTCGGCCATTTCGAAAAGATGACCGCCGGTGTCTCCAGCCCGGTGAGCCTAGCGCGCGGCTATTACTGGACCGGCCGGGCCCGGGACGCGCTGGGCCAAGCCGATCAGGCGCTTGCCGCCTATTCCGCCGCCGGCACCCACAAATACACCTATTACGGCCAGCTCGCCTCGGAGCGCCTTGGCGACAAGATGGTCAATCTCGGCCCGCCCCCTCTTCCGACGGCGGAGGATATCGCCCGCTTCAACGCCAAGCCGATTGTCCAGGCCATGCGCGTGCTCGGCGAGGCCGGCGAGACGACCAGTTTCAAGGAATTCGCCTTCTATCTCGACGACGAGCTGTCCGAGCCGGTCGACTATGAAATGCTGTCCGTGCTGGTGAACGAACATGCAACGCCGGATGTCGGCGTGCGCGTCGGCAAGGCCGGCTTGCAGCGCGGCGTCGTCGCGCCGGGTGCGGCCTATCCCGTGCTGACGCCGAAGATATCGCGCAAGCCGGAAGTCGAGCGCGCCTTCGTCTTCGCCATCACGCGCCAGGAAAGCGAGTTCAATCCGAAAGCGGTCAGCCGCGTCGGCGCACGCGGCCTGATGCAGTTCATGCCGGCGACCGCCAAGGGCGAGGCGCGCCTGCGCGGCCTCGGCTACCAGCAGTCCTGGCTTACCGACGATCCGGACTACAATCTCACCCTCGGCGGGCTGCACCTCGACACGCTTATCAAGCAGTTCGGCGGCAGCTACATCATGACCGCTGCGGCCTACAATGCGGGCCCCTCACGCCCCGGCCAATGGGCGCGCGATTACGGCGACCCGCGCACCGGCCAGATCGACCCGATCGACTGGGTGGAATTCATCCCCTTTTCCGAGACCCGCAACTACGTCCAGCGCGTCATGGAAAACATCCAAGTCTACCGCCACCGCATCAGCGGCGAACCCGAAGAAATCCGCCTGAGCGAAGACCTGAAGCGGGGCCGGCGGTAGCTAAGCTCCTTTTCTCCTGGGCTTGCGAGGACCAGAAATAGCCCCGCGATTTCCCGAGCAAGGGTTTGAGGATGAGGGCGCGCAACATACCTCCAACCGCTCCGCCTGCCGGACAACTCAATTTCCCTCATTCCCTCGCGTGGACGAGAAATCGTCTACGGTTGCCCGCGCGAGCCCCTCCCGAGGGGCGAGGGGATTTCCGCGCCCCCTTCCCCCCACCCCCTCATGGGGTTAGGCTTCGCCCGTAATGCTCCATAAGTCTGGCGGACTTACGGAGTCTTTTGTCGACAGGTTCTAGACGGGGAAACGGGCATGAAACGCGCAGCTTGTGCAACTCTTTTCGCGGGCGGATTTGCCCTTTTGACGGCCTGCGGCAATCCGGCGGGAACCGGGCCCGGTAACGCCGAGGGCAGCGCGCCCGATACCGCCGCCATCGCCTCGGTTGCCGGGATGCCCGAAGGGCCGGTGCGGGTGGCCGACGAGAATCTCGTGGCGCTTTACAAGACACTGCACGAGTCGCCCGAGCTCTCCTTCAAGGAAGTGTCGACCTCGGCCCTCCTGGCCAACGAGTTGAAATCGCTCGGCTTTACAGTCACGACCGGGCTTGGCGACGCCTGGGTCAAGGAAAAGGCCGTCCGCGACCATGGCGAGGTCCGCCCCGATGTCGGCGGCTACGGCGTCGTCGGCGTCCTCGAAAACGGCCCCGGCCCCGTCATCCTCATCCGCACCGACATGGACGCCCTCCCCGTCCCCGAAAACACCGGCTTCGCGTTTGCCTCGAAGGTGCTCTCGCAAACCTGGACCGGCGTCGACAGCCCCGTTATGCACGCCTGCGGCCACGATATCCACATGACCGTCTGGGTCGGCACCGCCCGGCGGCTGGTTGCCGAGAAGGACAAATGGTCCGGGACGCTGGTGATGATTGCTCAGCCCGCGGAGGAAATCGGGCTTGGCGCGGAGGCCATGCTGGCAGATGGCCTGTTCACGCGGTTTCCGAAGCCGGATTATAATATCGCGCTGCACGTCTCAGCCGGCGCGCCGGCGGGGACGATCAACTACTCGTCCGGCTATGCGCTGGCGAATGTCGACTCGGTGGACATCAAGGTCAAGGGCGTCGGCGGGCACGGCGCTTATCCGCACACGACGGTGGACCCCGTGCTGGTCGGCAGCCACATCGTGGTCGCGCTGCAAAGCCTCGTTTCGCGCAACACCAACCCGCTCGACAGCGCGGTGGTGACGGTCGGCTCGTTCAAGGCGGGCGCGAAGCACAACATTATCCCGGATGAGGCCGAGCTGCTGATCACCGTGCGCTCCTATGAGGACAAGACGCGCCAGATGCTGCTGGATGGCATCAAGCGGATTGCGGAAGGCCAGGCCGCCGCCTTCGGCGCGCCGGCGCCCGAGATCACCGTCGAGAGCGACTACACGCCGGCGACCTATAACGACCCGGACCTGACCGCCCGCGCCATGGCGGCGATCAGCGCCGAGCTCGGCGCAGCCAATGTGCGCGCCGTGCCGCCGGTGATGGGCGGCGAGGATTTCAGCCAGTACGGGCGCACCAATGACAAGATCCCGGGCCTGATCTTCTGGCTGGGCGCGGTTGCGCCGGACAAATATGCGGCCTCGCAGATCGACGGCATGCCGCTGCCCTCACTCCACTCCCCCCTGTTCGCCCCGGACTACGACCCGGCCATCGCCACCGGCGTCGACGCGATGACCACCGCCGTCGAGGCGCTGTTCCAGAAATAGCCAGGGCTTCGTGCCGCAGGTCCAATCGTGGCGGAAAAGTGGCGGCGGGTTGCTCCGGGCGGGGGATTGCGCTAGAACCCTTTTGCTCAGAGTGCGCATAAGTAATTTCGCTGTCACGAATGAGCCCTGATCTTCCCGGGCGTTTGAAGGCTGGCCCTTGAAACGCGGACGTTCGGGCCTAACTTATACTCAAATCGAGCATAATGGCTCGGTGACGGAGGACGACATGGCACGACTGATCGATTCTGGCCCGGGCTGCCCCACCCCCACGCCGCAGCGCGGCCGTTCCGGTGCAGACGCGCGCGGACTGGTCTATGATGACGCCGTGAAGGCCGAAACCGATCCGCTGTATCCGCTGGTCGCCGATTTCGTCACACCTATGGAATGGCCCGCGATTGCCCCGCTGGTGGCTGGCATCAACCGGCTGAAGAAAGCCAAGAACGCGGTCATCCTGGCCCACAACTACATGACGCCGGACATTTTCAGCCTGGTGGGCGACTTCCGGGGCGACAGCCTGCAGCTGGCGCGCGAAGCCGCCGCGACGGACGCGGACGTGATCGTGCAGGCCGGCGTCCACTTCATGGCCGAAACCTCGAAAATCCTGGCCCCGGAAAAGACCGTGCTGATCCCGGACCTGCGCGCAGGCTGCTCGCTTGCCGCCTCGATCACCGGCGAAGACGTGCGGCTGATCAAGCAGAAATATCCGGACTATCCGATCGTCACCTATGTGAACTGCACCGCCGACGTGAAGGCCGAGTGCCACATCACCTGCACCAGCTCCAACGCGGCGCAGGTGGTGGAACACGTCGCCAAGGCGTGGAACACCGACACGGTGATCATGGTGCCGGACCAGTACCTGGCGAAGAACGTGGCGGCGCAGACCGGTATCCGCATCCTGACCTGGCCGGGCGCGTGCGAAGTGCACGAGCTGTTTTCCGGCGAGGACGTGAAACAGCTGCGCGAGGCCCATCCGGGCGTCATCATCCTGGCGCACCCGGAATGCCCGCCGGACGTTCTGCAGGAGGCCGATTTTGCCGGCTCGACCTCGGCGCTGTCGAACTATGTTTCCGAAAACCAGCCGGCGAAGGTCGTGCTGCTGACCGAATGTTCGATGAGCGACAACGTCGCCGCAGAGAACCCGAACGTGAACTTCATCCGGCCGTGCAACCTGTGCCCGCACATGAAGCGTATCACGTTGGAGAATATCTACGATTGCCTGGTGACGGGCGAGTTCGAGGTGAAGATCCCGGAAGATGTCCGCGTGCGGGCCAAGGCCGCACTGGACGCCATGCTGGCGCTGCCGAAAATGGCACGGCCGCTGGCCTTCAAGACGGGCCAGACGCCGATCGAGCTTGAAATGGTGATCTAGAAAACGTGTGATCGGGATGGCTTGCCAAGCGCGGGCCGAAGGCGTGAAGTCAACCGGACCCTAGTCGAGGAGGCGTCCATGTCGAACTACCTGAAGCCGGCGCTCGGCCTGCTGTTCCTTGCGCTCGCGGCGAGCTTTCCGGCGTCTGCCGTGAAAGGGAAAACCGACACGGACAAATCCGACGTGCTGGGGAACTGGAGCTTCCAGACGCGGCCCTACCGCGACGGGCAATGCGTGATGACCGGCACGATGAACCTGTCTCCGCATCCGGACGAAGGCCGCTACAGCTGCGAGATTACCGCGGTCGAGATGTGCACCATGTGGGGCCGCTCGGTCGTGCGCCAATCCTGTGATGCGCGCCGCTTCGGCAACCAGGTGTCAGTCCGCTCGACTATCGAGGAAATGATCGAGAGCAAGGCGCCGGACCTGCTCTATGTGCCCGACAATTTCACCCTGACGATCCAGTCGCATGAGCGCATGTTCGGCGCGCTTGTCTCTGCCGTCACGGCGCCGGTTGAATTCCGCCGCGCGAATGACGGGATTTCCTGACACGGCCATGTTCGAAGGCACACCTCACCGGATCCGCGCCGAAGCCGGCGCGAGCGTCGACGTGCTCATCGTCGGGGCGGGCCTTGCCGGGCTGTTCTTGGCGCTGAAGCTGGCGCCGCGCCATTGCCTCGTCATCTCGCCGTCGACGCTCGGCCAGGCCGCGTCGTCGGCCTGGGCACAGGGCGGACTGGCCGCCGCGCTCGATCCGCTGGACAGCCCGGAGCAGCACGCCGCCGATACTGTGGCGGCCGGCGCCGGACTGGTGGACCCGGTGATCGCACGCCTGATCGCCGAGGATGGCCCGGCGCGCGTGCGCGACCTGCTGACGCTGGGCGTGCCGTTCGACCGCACGCCGGACGGCGCGCTCGCCCTCTCGCTGGAAGCGGCACACTCGCGTCCGCGCGTGGCGCGTGTTTCGGGCGACCTCGCCGGCAAGGCGATCATGGACGCGCTGGTGGCGGCCGTAGCGGCGACGCCGAGCATTGAACTCATCGAAGGCGCCCGCGCGGTCTCGCTGCTGCAGGATGCCAATGGCCGGGTGGCGGGCGTGGTGCTGCGCGACGGATCCGGCCAGCTGACGCCGCGCACGGCGCGCGCCACCGCGATGTGCACGGGTGGCTCCGGCGGCCTGTTCCGTGTAACGACCAATCCGCGCGAAGCGCAGGGCGACGCGATCACGATGGCCTATGAGGCCGGCGCGCTGCTGGCGGACCTTGAATTCGTGCAGTTCCATCCGACCGGCATCGATATCGGCCGCGACCCTGCCCCACTGGCCACCGAGGCGCTGCGCGGCGAAGGCGCGACGCTGCACAATACCGACGGGCGCGCCTTCATGCTGGACTATCATCCGCTGGCGGAGCTTGCGCCGCGCGACGAAGTTGCCCGCGCGATCCATGCCGAGCGCATGGCGGGGCGCGGCGCCTATCTCGATTGCCGCAAGGCGGTAGGCGATCATTTCCCCGATCATTTCCCGACCGTGTTCGGCGCGTGCATGAGCGCCAGCATCGATCCGCGCACGCAGATGATACCGGTCGCGCCAGCAGCGCATTATCACATGGGCGGCATCGTGTCCGATCTCTGGGGCCGCTCGACGCTGGCAGGACTGTCCGTCTGCGGAGAGTGTACCTCCACAGGCGCACACGGCGCCAACCGACTTGCCTCCAACTCCCTGCTGGAAGCGGTGGTGTTTGCCGAACGCATTTCGCGGCGCCTGAACGGCGCGACGCTGGACGCACCCGCTGCGAGCGAAGCGGCCGTTCCGGCCGGCCTGCCCGAGCACCGGCTGATGGAGCTGCGCGAAGCGATGTCGGCCCATTGCGGCGTGGTGCGTGAGGCAAGCGGGCTGTCACAGGTGCTGGAACTCTGCAACCGGCTGGAGCCGGAAGCGCCCGGCGCCCGCGCGGTGACGGCGGCGCGCCTGATCTGCGAAAGCGCCCTGGCCCGCACCGAAAGCCGCGGCGGCCATTACCGCGCCGATTTCCCCCAGACTGGACGGCCGCAGCGCCAGTTCATCGCCCAACCTGCTACCGAACGGGTTCTGCCATGACCCTCCAGATCCCGCCGCTGCCGGCGGTCATCCTTGATCCGATCGTGCGTCTTGCGCTGGCCGAAGACCTCGGCCGGGCAGGCGACCTGACGACCGATGCCACGATTCCGATGGGCACGCAGATGCGCGCCGTGATCGCCGCGCGCAAACCCGGCGTGCTGGCGGGCCTCGATGTGGCCGCGCATGCCTTGAAGCTGGTGGACGCGGACCTGCGGCTCGATGTGAAATTGCAGGATGGCGCAGCACTGAAGCCCGGCGATGTGATCGCTGAACTGAAGGGTGAAGCGCGCTCGATCCTGATTGCCGAACGCACGATGCTGAACTTCCTCGGGCGGCTGTCCGGCATTGCCAGCCTTACCCGGCAATATGTGGATGCGGTGGCGCATACCAAGGCGCGCGTCGTCTGCACTCGGAAGACCACGCCGGGCCACCGGGCGTTGGAAAAGCGCGCCGTGCGTTGCGGCGGCGGGACGTCGCACCGCTACGGCCTCGACGATGCGATCCTGATCAAGGACAATCATATCGCGGCCTGCGGCGGCTCGATCGCCGATGCCCTCACCCGCGCCAAGGCCTATGCCGGTCACCTGCGCATGATCGAGATCGAGGTCGATACGCTGGCCCAGCTCGAAGAAGCGCTGAAGCACGGACCGCACGCCGTGCTGCTGGACAATATGAGCCTCGATGACCTGCGCGCGGCGGTGCAGATCACGGACGGGCGCGTGCCGCTGGAGGCGTCCGGCGGGGTGACCCTGTCATCGCTGGCGGCGATTGCCGAGACGGGCGTGGATTTCATTTCGTCGGGCGCCCTCACACATTCGGCGCCGAACCTTGACCTCGGACTCGATGTCGTCTGACAGTCGGCGGTGACGCGCCCATCGCGGCGCCCAGGCACCGGAGATTTCAGACATGACCACCGCCAACGGCCGCAAGAGCATTTTCATCACGGGCGCTGCATCGGGCATCGGCGCTGAGACTGCCCGGCATTTCTGCAAGCAAGGCTGGTTCTGCGGCCTCTATGATGTGAACGAGATGGGCCTCAAGGCGGTCGCTGCGGAACTCGGCGCCGCCAATTGCCATATGGCGCGCCTCGACGTGACCAAGCGGGCAGACTGGGCCGCCGCCATGGAGGGCTTCAGTGCGGCGACCGGCGGCAAGATGGACGTGCTGTTCAACAATGCCGGCATCGGACGCCACGGCTGGTTCGAAGAGGTGCCGCCGGAAGACGCCGACCTGGTGATCGACATCAACGTCAAGGGCGTGATCAACGGCGTCTATGCGGCGCTGCCCCTGCTGAAGGCCACGCCGGGTGCGCGCATCATCAACACGGCCTCGACCGCCGGCATCGTGGGCGCGCCGCAGCTGGCCGTCTATTCGGCCTCGAAATGGGCCGTACGCGGATTGTCGGAAGCGCTCGATGCCGAGTTCCGGGATCTCGGCATCAAGGTGATGAGCCTGATGCCCTGGTTCGTCGACACACCGATCCTCGATATCGGTAAAACCGAAGGCGCCAACGAGAAGATGTCGGACGAGATGCGCGCCAATGGCGTGACGATCTATCCGGTCTCGATGGCCGCCGAAAAGGTCTGGGACGCCGCGCATGGCGACGACATCCAGTATATGGTGGGCGGGGAAGCGGAGCGGGCGCGCTTCATGACGCGCTGGCTGCCGGGCCTCGTCCGAAAGCAGATCAAGGCCCGTGTTCCGCCGCGCAGCTAGCGCGGCGGTTGCGGATCAGAGGGACGTGTCGACTGTCTCGACGGCGCTGATCTGGCGGGCCGTGTAAGCGGCCACCGACTCGGCCGCGGTTTCGGCCTTTTCAGCAGGCGCCGTCTGGATGCTCATCAGGCGCGGCGCGGTCGAGGAGACCGTGCGCGTCGAGGTGGACACACCGGCGGGCGCCGTGGTCGGCGTGATCGTGTAGTAGCCGTCATCGCCGGCCGCAGAACCATCCGCGAACAGCAAGGTCTCATCGACCGCATCGGCGCCGGACGTGCTGGCATCGAGTGCGGCGAGCTGCACGGCAGCGGCCTGCTTGCGGGCAGCAAAGTTGCGCTCGACGCTGGCCCACTCGGAGCCGCGCGGGAAGCGGTAGAAGATGTGCATACCGATCTTGTCGGTCTGGATCAGGCCCGAGTTCCACAGCGGATCAACATAGGTGGCGTGATAGTGCGTCGCGCCGCCGGTGCGTTCCTCGTTGAGGCCCATCAGGACGTGCGCGGCAATGCGCTTGGCGCGTTCCCAGTTCTCGCCCTTTGGCTTGGTCTTCATCGCGCCGTCACAGGTGAACGTGAACTGGCAACCGGTCGTGCGGGTCGCGCCCTGGAAGACAACGCCGCAGGCGGTGTCCGGGTAGCGATGATCCCTCATCCGGTTCGAGATGACTTCAGCGACAGCCAGTTGACCTTCGAGTGGCTCGCGGGCCGACTCGTAATAGACAGCCTGCGCCATGCACATCAGCTCGGAGTCGATGGTCTCGGCGCGCTGGATCTGATCGGTGCGGAACGAAGCGAGCGTTGCGAGCGCCGCGCCATCGCGGTCGCGCATCGCATAACGGCTCATGGAAGAATCTGTGTCACGCTTCAGCGTGTACTCAACGGTGCGCAGCCACGGCGTGTCGAGAAGGGCCGGCGTATGTTCGTCGGTACGCACCGCAAGGCCGGCATCCTGATACATCGCGAAGCGCTCGGCTTCGGCGCGGTATTCAGCTTCGGCGCGCAGGCTGGACTGTTCGTGCGAGATGACCGGCAGCGACACCGTGGCGGTCACCGCACAGACGGCAACCATCCCGCCACGAATGAAAACTTCGCGCTGTTCCTGGTCAGTCATACCTAGCCACCACCGTTTGAGCTTTTCACGCAGCCCATTCAGGGTGACCAGACTCGTCTGGCTTGGTTGAAGAAACCTTAACATCACCGATCCTCTTTACCCGGCCGACGGTTATGTTCCGTCTTGTGACCCGGGCATTTCAGGTTAGTACGCATTTCGAGGACCGAACGCGTCCCGCAACACTCCGTCAGGAGCACGCGGGATTTGGCCCACCCGTCGCTATCTAGCAATAAATCAGCCAACCTTCTGAGTGACAAAGTCGAAAGGCTCGCGCCGGGGTGGACAGCGCGGGCTCATGCAATTTCAAGGAAATTGCGTGTAAACCATTGAATTTCTAGTGTTTTCAGGGTGGCCGGGGCGCAACCCTAGCGATTCGTAGGGCGCCTGCGTGTTGCTGAAAAACAACACCCAAGCGCCTCCGAATTTGGCGTGTTTTGCTTAATTTGAGCCGTCTTTGAGCGCGGCCTGTGCCGCAGCAAGACGCGCAATCGGCACCCGGTAAGGCGAGCAGGAGACGTAATCGAGCCCTGCCCGGTGGCAGAATTCGACCGATGCGGGGTCCCCGCCATGCTCGCCACAAATTCCGAGCTTGATGCCCGGACGGGTGCGGCGGCCACGTTCGGTGGCCATCTTTACCAGCTCACCCACGCCTTCCTGGTCAAGCGTGACGAAGGGGTCTTTCTCGTAGATGCCCTTCTCCGAATAGACCTGCAGGAAGCGACCGGCATCGTCGCGGCTGATGCCGAGCGTCGTCTGTGTCAGGTCGTTCGTGCCGAAGGAGAAGAAGGCCGCAGACTGAGCAATCTCGCCGGCCTGCAGCGCGGCGCGCGGCAGTTCGATCATGGTGCCGACCGTATAATCCACCGTGGTGCCGGTTTCCTTGAAGACGGTCTGCGCAGTGGCATCGACCAGCGCCTTGAGGATTGCGAGCTCGCGCTGCGTGGCGACCAGTGGAATCATGATTTCCGGCACCGGCTTCAGGGCGCCTTCCTTGGCGACATTGACCGCCGCTTCGAAAATGGCGCGGGCCTGCATCTCGTAGATCTCGGGATAGGTGATGCCGAGACGGCAGCCCCGGTGGCCGAGCATCGGGTTCGACTCGTGCAGGTCATGGGCACGCCGGCGCAGCTCGTCGGCATTGATACCGGAGGCCTTCGCCACATTGTCGATGTCTTCATCGGTATGCGGCAGGAACTCGTGCAGTGGCGGATCGAGCAGGCGGATGGTCGCTGGACGGTCGCCCAGGATGCGGAAGATTTCCTCGAAGTCCGAACGCTGCATCGGCAGCAGGCGGGCCAGTGCCTCGCGGCGGCCCTTCTCGTCATTTGACAGGATCATGGCGCGCACGGCGGGGATGCGCTCTTCATCGAAGAACATGTGCTCGGTGCGGCAGAGGCCGACGCCTTCGGCGCCGAACTCGACAGCCGTGCGGGTGTCGAGCGGGGTTTCCGCATTGGCGCGCACCTTCAGGCGGCGAGCCTTGTCGGCCCAGCTCATCAGCTCGCCGAAATCGCCGGACAGGTCCGGCTTGATCAGCTTCACGGCGCCCGCGATCACGCGGCCGGTGCCGCCATCGATGGTGACGACGTCGCCCTTCTTGAACTTGCGGCCGCGCACGGTGAACTCGCCGCGCGCATGGTCGATCTTGAGGTCGCTGGCGCCGCAGACGCATGGGCGGCCCATGCCGCGCGCCACAACGGCGGCGTGGCTGGTCATGCCGCCGCGGGCGGTCACGATGGCGCGGGCGGCGTGCATGCCCTTGATGTCATCGGGGCTGGTTTCCACACGCACCAGGATCACGTCTTCGCCCTTCGCTGCGAGCGCGAAAGCTTCGTCAGAATCGAACACGACCTTGCCGACCGCAGCGCCGGGGCTGGCCGGCAAGCCCTTGACGATGACGTCGTACGACGCGCCGCCGGCCTTCTTGTTCTCGTCATCGCTCGGGATGCGCGGGTGCAGCAGCTGGTCAATCTGGGCCGGATCCAGGCGCAGCAGCGCTTCCTTCTCCGTGATCAGGCCTTCGCGCACCATTTCCACCGCGATATGGACCGCCGCGGCGGCGGTGCGTTTGCCGTTGCGGGTCTGCAGCATGTAGAGGCGGCCGGCTTCGACCGTGAACTCAATGTCCTGCATGTCCTTGTAGTGATGCTCGAGCTTGGCCGCGACATCGCGCAGCTGCTTATAGACTTCCGGCATCGCGTCTTCGAGCGGCTTGTCGCCGGAGCCGAGCGTTGCGGCGCGTTCGCGCGAGATCGGCGCCGGGGTGCGGATGCCCGCGACCACGTCTTCGCCCTGCGCGTTGATCAGGTATTCGCCGTAGAAGATGGCTTCACCGTTCGACGGGTCTCGCGTGAAGGCCACACCGGTCGCAGAAGTTTCGCCGAGGTTTCCGAACACCATGGCCTGCACGTTGACGGCCGTGCCCCAGTCTTCGGGAATGTCGTTGAGCTTGCGGTAGATGATGGCGCGGTCGCTCATCCAGCTGTTGAACACAGCCGAGATAGCGCCCCAGAGCTGTTCGCGCGGATCTTCCGGGAACGGACGTCCGAGTTCTTTCTCCACCGCTTCCTTATAGCGCACGATGACGGCTTTCCAGTTGTCGGCCGTCAGGTCGGTGTCGAGGTCGAGGCCTTCGCGCTCCTTGTAGTCGTCCAGGATGTGTTCGAACTCGTCATGGCTGAGGCCGAGCACGACGTTGGAATACATCTGGATGAAGCGGCGGTAGCTGTCATAGGCGAACCGGTCGCCGGCCAGCTTAGCGAGGCCGGCGGCGACGGCTTCGTTGAGGCCGAGGTTGAGCACGGTGTCCATCATGCCCGGCATCGAGGCGCGCGCACCCGAGCGCACGGAAACCAGCAGCGGGTTGGCCGGATCGCCGAAGCCCTTGCCGGACTGGCGCTCAAGGCTGGCGAGCGCCGCATCGACCTCGGCTTCAAGGCCGGCGGGATAGGCCCGGCCGGTCTGGTAATAGGCAACGCAGACGGCCGTCGAAATGGTGAAGCCCGGAGGCACCGGCAGGCCCAGTTTCGCCATTTCGGCGAGGTTGGCGCCCTTGCCGCCCAGCAGGTTCTTCATCGAGGCGTCGCCATCGGCGGTTCCCCCGCCAAAGGCGTAGACCCAGTTTTCGGTTGCGCCCTTGCGTGCCGCTTCAGCCATGCCAAATCGCCTTCCGTTTACTTTGTAAGCCGGTCAAATCCATCCGGCCTGTCTGATTGCAAGTCCTATGCTGCATCGCACCCGTATTGAGAAGTGCGCGTTTCGTCTCCGGGGCGACTGACAACGTTGTTAACTCGCCCCTCGGGGAATGTAATTGCGCCCGGGCAGCGACCAGCGTTCCGAAGCGGAACAACCTGCCCCTAGCCCTCGATGCGCGAGAAGTCGGCCACCTGGTGCAGGGCATCGCGCACCGCGACCAGCAGGGCCAACCGGTTGGCGCGCACCGCCGCATCGGAATCGTTGACCATCACGCCTTCGAAGAAGGCATCGACCGGACCGCGCAGCGCGGCGAGCACCGTCATCGCGCCGGCAAAGTCTTCCTTCTTCAGCGGGGCGTCGAGCGCCTTGGTGGTCTTCTGCACGGCCGCCCACAGCGCCTGCTCCACCGCGGGCCCTTTGACGACGAGCTTCGCATCCACGTTCAGGTTCTCCGGCAGCGCGCCCTTTTTCTCTTCCGCCCTCAGGATATTTGCCGCGCGCTTGTAGCCCGCCAGCAGCGTCGCGCCGTCTTCCGTCTCGAGGAACGCCCCGAGCGCCTCGACGCGCTTGACGATCAGCACGAGGTCATCTTCGCCGAGCGCGAACACGGCATCGATCAGGTCGTGGCGCTTGCCCTGGTCGCGGAGCACTTGCTTGAGGCGATCAGCGAAGAAGTCCACGAGACTTGGATCGACTAAAGCAGAGAAGCCACGGGCAACAGATTCTTTCACCGACGGCACTGTTTCCGTTACTGGCGTTTTTGTGGGCACCCAACTCTTTAGACAAATTCGAGCCGCGCTCACCACTTCGGCAAGTTCAATGCGAACTCCGTTTTCCAGTACAATCCGAACCACGCCCAACGCCGCGCGGCGCAGTGCAAACGGATCCTTCGATCCCGTCGGCTTCTCATCAATCGCCCAGAAGCCGACCAGCGTGTCCAACTTATCCGCCAGCGCGACGGCGACGGACACAGGCTCCGCCGGCACAGCATCGCTCGGCCCCTGCGGCTTATAATGATCGCGGATGGCATCGGCCACGCGCGCATCTTCGCCGGCGGCGAGCGCATAATAGCGGCCCATCACGCCCTGCAGTTCCGGGAACTCGCCAACCATCTCGGACACGAGGTCAGCCTTCGCAAGGCGCGCGGCGCGCTCCGCCAGGCGCGCATCCGCGCCGACTTTCGGCGCGAGTTCGCGCGCCAGAGCCGCGACACGCTCCACCTTATCGCCGAGCGAACCGAGCTCTTCCTTGAAGGCGATGGTCTTCAGCTTTTCGCCCATCATGTCGAGCGGCGTTGACTTGTCCTTCTCCCAGAAGAAGCGCGCATCCGACAGGCGCGCAGAGAGCACGCGCGCATTGCCTTCAGCAATCTTCGCGCCGCCATCGTTCGCGGCAATGTTCGCCACCACGATGAAGTTCGGCGCCAGGCCATCCGCACCCGGACGCTTCACCGCAAAATACTTCTGGTGCGTGCGCATCGACAGTTTGATCACTTCCGGCGGCAGATCGAGAAAGGAAGGCTCCATCTGCCCCAGCACGACTACCGGCCATTCCGCCAGACCTGTCACCTCTTCCAGCAGCCCCTCGTCCGGCACCAACGCCAGCCCGGACGCGCTGCACACATCCTCGATACCCGCCAGTATGCGCGAGCGCCGGTCAGCGCGCGACAGGATCACGTGGCCCTTGCCTTCCAGCTGCTTCCTGTAATCTGCCCAGCCTTTGACCGTGTACGGACCACGCCCGTGGACACGGTGGCCCTCGGTGACGTTGCCGCTCTTGATGCCGCCGACTTCGAACGCCACGACCTTGCCGTCGAGCAGGCACACAATGCCCTGCAGCGGGCGCACCCAGCGCAGGTCACCTTCCGCTGTTCGCATCGATTTCGGCCAGTGGAACGTCTTGATGATGTCCGGCACAGCCTCGGCGATCACGTCCGCCGCGTCGCGGCCGGGCTTCGTCAGGTAGGCGACATAGAAGTCGCCCTTCTTTGGATCGGAGACGATCTCGGCTTGCGAGATATCGCTCAGCCCTGCCCCGCGCAGGAAGCCGGCGAGCGCCTGCTCCGGCGCGCCGACTTTCGGGCCCTTCTTCTCCTCGCGCACATCTGCCGAGCGGGCATCGAGCCCTTCGACCACGGCGGTGAGGCGGCGCGGGCCGGACACGGCAAACGCGTTCGTCCAGTTGAGACCGGCCTCTTTCAGGCGCTGCGTCAGCGCGGCCAGCAGGTCGGCCTCCGCCTTCGCCTGCATGCGGGCAGGGATTTCCTCGGAAAAGAGTTCAAGCAGGAGTTCGGCCATGGGATCCCGGCGGGCAGGTGTTTCGCGTGGGTGACGGCATAGACGCGCGCGCGCCGGGGTCAAGGGTCACACATCAAGGCCCCCTCTCCCGTTGGGCGAAGGGCTCGCGCGGGAAATCGTATACGATCTCTCGACCACGCGAGCCCCTCTTCCAAGGGAGAGGGGTTCAGTCCCGGGCACCTAGTGGCGGCGATCGATCCGGTCTTCACGGTGATCGCGGCGGCTTTCCGCCCGGTCGAGATGATCCTCGATCACATCACGGGGTCCGAAATCGACGGCTTCGTCGCGGCGGCTCTCGCGGCGGTCGACGCGGTTCTCGAACCGGTCGAGGCGGTCCTCGGCATGGTCAGCGCGGCTGCCTTGCGGGATGTCGCCGCGCAGTTCTGCGGCGGTCAGGCGATGGTCGATCCGGCCAAGGCGTTCGGCGGGTGCGGCGAGCGCCGAAGGGACCGCCAATGCAGCGATGAAGGCGGCGGCGATGAGGGGTTTGAACATGGGGTAGTCCTCCTTGTGAGCGATATGACCCGCATCCGGATCACGCCCTTACAACGTTGCGGCACTTGCCCTTCCGTCGCTCGCCCCCCAAAATATCTTGCTTAATACCCTGATTTTTTTATGAATACCTGTTCATTCAGATTCATAGCTTGTTGTGGCTGCCATCACAGAGCGGGCTGCCGCCCGTGCGCTTGCAGGCACAGAAGAACACCTTGCCGCTCTTCGGCGCTTCCCAGCCCTGCGGCACGAATTCGGTGCCTTTGTGGCTACCGTCGCAGAAGGGCTGTTTCTTCGACTGGCCGCACGCGCACCACCAGTACATCTTGCCTTCTTCGACCTCGACCGGGATAGGCTGGTTTCCAGCGATATGGGGTTCGTTGCTCATGGGCGTCCTCCTCAGCAGGTTCGATCAACCCTGCCCCGCCCGGCACCGGACATCAACCAGACGCGCAATCCAGGATCATGAAGGTCGGTGAAGTCATGCCTTCGCGGTACTTGCGCGGATTGATGGCTTCCAGCTCCGGCACGGGCCGGGTTTCCTTGAGCGCGCGCAGCGTGAAACCTGCTGCCAGCACCGGACCGATGATCTCACCGAACGGCCGGTAATAATCCGCCACGACAACGGGTTTGCCGCCGAAGCCTTTCCAGGTGGCCTCGCAAAGTTGCACCCCGAACGCCGAGGGCGGGTTGTACCAGGTGTAGGCGCCCATCGGATGCTGGACAGACATGACCAGCCGGCCGCCCGGTTTCAGCACGCGGCGGAATTCGGACAAGGGCACGCTCCAGTCGCGCACATAATCAATGGCGAGGGACGACACCACGAGATCGAAATACCCTTTCTCCGGCAAGGGCAGCGGCTGGGCCATATCGGCAACGAACAGGCGCGCCCGCGCGCCGACGCGCTCGCGCGCCACCTCGATCATCGCCGGGCTGATATCGAAAGCGGCCAGTTCAGCCGCGCCCTTGTCCAGCAGGTCGCGCGTCAGGAAACCCGGCCCGCAACCGGCATCAAGGATCCTGAGGCCCGCCACGTCGCCGATCTGCGCGCGCATGGCCGGGTGCTCGTTATAGCCGTTCTCGGCCTTGGTTTCGGCGAGGTCCGAATAGCGCCGCGCGAGCGCTTCGTAGGCGTCCAGCGCAATGGGGGCGTCGGGGTCGGACATGGCATTCGCCTCAGTCTGCCCGCGCGTCTTCCTGCTCCGCCCAGAGCGCCGCAGCGCCGCGCGCGAGGTCGCGGACCCGGGCTATGTAGGCCTGACGCTCGGTCGGGCTGATCGCGCCGCGGGCGTCAATCAGGTTGAACGTGTGGCTGGCTTTCAGGGCGTAGTCATAGGCCGGCAAAGGCTTGCCGACGGCGCGCAGCGCATTCGACTGGCTTTCGCAATCGGCGAACCAGCGCTTCAGCATCTCGACATCGGAATGCTCGAAATTGAACGCGCTCTGCTGGCGCTCGTTCTCGAGGAACACGTCGCCATAGGTCAACGGCACGGCAGAATCCGGCGCGTTGAATGGCAGGTCATAAACGTTATCCACGCCGAACACGTACATCGCGAGGCGTTCCAGACCGTATGTGAGCTCGCCCGAGACCGGCGCCACATCGAGCCCGCCGACCTGCTGGAAATAGGTGTACTGGCTGACTTCCATCCCGTCGCACCAGACTTCCCAGCCGAGGCCCCAGGCGCCAACGGTCGGGTTCTCCCAGTCATCCTCAACGAAGCGGATGTCGTGCACGGTCTCGTCGATGCCGATGGCGCGCAGGCTGCCGAGGTAGAGGTCCTGCAGGTTCGGCGGGTTCGGCTTCAGGATCACCTGGTACTGGTAGTAGTGGCCAAGCCGGTTGGGATTCTCGCCGTAGCGGCCATCCTTGGGCCGGCGCGACGGCTGGACATAGGCGGCGCGCCAGGCTTTGGGGCCCAGAGCCCGCAGCACCGTCGCTGGATGCAGCGTCCCGGCGCCGACTTCCATGTCGTAAGGCTGGAGGATCGCGCAACCCTGCGCGGCCCAGTAGGCCTGCAGCGTCAGGATCAGGTCCTGGAAGGATTTCGGCTTGGCGTCAGCTTTCGGGGCGGGCATGTTCGGCTCATCGGCAGGGGAAATGCCGGCCTAGCGCCAAGCCCAATCCGGCGCAACCGGTCTCACCGGTCGTTTCGCCCACGCCCCTTGTCGTGATCGGCTTGCCCGAACCAGCCGATCCACGAAACGACGACGCCTGCGACGATGCTCAGAAACAAAAGAACATAGAACATGTCATGCTCCCTTCCTCGCCCCCTTGTATCTCAGGTTGGGTCCATCCGGCCCGATTGCAAGCGGTTTTGAACCCTACCAGACAATTGGATGGCCTTCCACGATCGCCTGCGCGGCAGGCGTGCGCGCGCCGGCGGCGTCGTGGCTGACCAATGGCGGCAGCAGAGTCAGCGGGCCGCGCTTGAGCCCTTTGCGGGCGCGGACCAGTACCCGGCGGGCCGGCTCGTCCGCTTTTGAGGCGATCGGCAGCACGGTAATGTCCCCGGCTTGCCGGTCCAGCTGGGTCAACAATCGGGCCAATTCGGCCGCGCGGTGGATCAGGATGACCGGCGCCCGGGGCTTGGCCGCATGCAGCATCGCCTTGACCCAGCCCTCCAGCGGCAGGCTTTCGATATAGGCTCCGGCCTTGCCGGCCCCCGGCTCGGAGATCTTGCCGGGTTCGAAGTAGGGCGGATTGGCGAACACGAGATCGAACCGGTTTTCATGCGCCTGCACCCAGGCGGAAGCTTCGGCGGTCTCGACCGTCACTCGCGCGCCGAAGCTGTTGAGGTCTGCCCCCTTCCGGGCCAGCGCGGCGATGGCCGCGTCCTGCTCGATACCGGTGAACGCAGCGCCGGAAAGCCGGAACGCCGCTGGCAACAGAGCGCCGCCACAGCCGCAGCCGAGTTCAAGCGCCTCGCCTTTCTCGAGCGCGGGCAGCGCCGCCGCGAGGACCAGGGAGTCAAAGCCCGCCCGGAAGCCGGCCGCCGGCTGCACTAACGTCACACGGCCCTGATAGACGGTGTCGCGCGTCGTGTCCGGTGCGGGGGTATCGGGATCGCGGCTCATGGCCTGCCATCGGCCACGTCCGGGTTCCCGTCAACAGGCCCAGGACGAGTTCCAGCCAAAGCCCGGATGGTTATAGAGCGTGTAGGTCGTGTCGCCGGGCGATACGCTGAGATCGTAGACGTCGCCGTCGTCATAGGTGACCGTGATATCGGCGTCGTAGCCGGCATAGCTGACGAAGTAGAGAAAGCCCTCTCCGCCGCTGACGCCGGAATACTCCATCAGATACCCGTCGCCCGATGCGCACTCCAGCGCCTGGCTTTGCGACTGGTCAGGCCAATAGGTGCCGTTGGCCTCCTGAAGGCCGACATTGAACGCAGCTAGGTCCGCTGATGAACAACCCGCCAGGACCGACGCGCCCGCCAACCCCGCCAACAAACTCTTCTGCATGCCGAATCTCCCGCAACGCCTTCGGCGAGATTCGCTGCAATGGCCGCAAGATCAATGCCGAAAATGATCCACCGCCAGGTTGCGCAGATCACTCGTTTGCAAGATTACCGATGGTCAGTCGCGCCCGGGTCAGCTGTTCCGTCGGCACCATGATGCGGCGCGGAAAGGCGCCGATATTCCCCTCGACCGCCGCGATGTGCCGGTCAAGCACGAAAAATTCGATGCCGGCCTCTGCGAGGAGGTGTTCGGCATAGGACAGTTTGACTGGGTCGTTGGTCCGGAAGACTTCTTCCATCAGCCTGACGTGACCCGCAGGTTCATGTCGACCGAACGGGCGTCATAGGCTTCCGGCTTGTCGGGCTTCGGCCCCGCGCCTGTGACGATTTCCAGCGTATGGGTCGTCTTGCCGGTGCTGCCGCTGCCGCCGAGGGGAAAACCGATG
Source organism: Hyphomonas sp. (assembly GCF_016125515.1). Lineage (GTDB taxonomy): Bacteria > Pseudomonadota > Alphaproteobacteria > Caulobacterales > Hyphomonadaceae > Hyphomonas. The sequence continues at coordinate 296,157 of NZ_WGLO01000001.1, read as the reverse complement.
CCGATTCCGACACCCACGCCGGAATAGCCCCGCGAGCCCGTGCTGCCCCCGATGCTGACCGAAGTGCCCCCGCCCGACCGGCTGGACGTGTCGGCATCCACGCTCTCATGCGTGATCTCGAACCAGTCCTGTCCATCCGACAGGGTGACCTCCGACGCGCGCAGCAGCGCCATGTTGCGGGCGCGGACGGGATCCTTGTCGGTGTAGGAAATACGGTAGCGGCCGGTCTCGATCTTTTGCGAGAGATAGCCCTCCCCGTGATCGGACTTGGCCGGGCCATAGGTCGGCGTGGTCGCGCAGGCGGCCAACAGGGCGAGAGCGGGGATCAGGATTGCGTGCTTCATGGGACACATTTAGCGCGAATCACGACGCTGTGTCAGCCATTGACGACAAAAGACGGTTGATGAACGCCATTTCATGGGGTGAATACGTGCGGCTGGGTGCCACGTCGCCTTGGCCCGGCACTCACGTAGAATTACTTACCGCTCAAGAGCTCGACCTGGAGTGCCATTTGACCCTCGCGCCCAAACCTAAAAGCAAGGCTGCGCTGGCTACGGTGCTCGACAGGATGCAGGCGCTCGTCGCGGACGATCTGGAACAGGTCGAACGCCTCCTCGCGGAACGCGCGGCAAGCCCGGTCGCGATCATTCCCGATCTCTCCGGATATATCGTGGCTGCCGGCGGCAAGCGCCTGCGCCCGCTGATCACGCTGATCGCGGCCAATGCGGTCGGCAAGTCCGGCGCGCCGACCCACGCACTGGCTGCTGCAGTCGAGTTCATCCACACGGCAACGCTTCTGCACGACGATGTTGTCGACGAGAGCGAGATGCGGCGCGGCAAGCCCGCAGCAAAGAATGTCTGGGGCAACAAGGCGTCGATCCTTGTTGGTGACTTCCTGTTCGCCCGCGCCTTCAACTTGCTGGTCGAAACCAACAGCCTCGATATCCTCAACCGGCTGGCCACTGCGTCGACGGTGATCGCGGAAGGCGAAGTGCGCCAGCTGGCGGCGATGGCCGCGCGCGACCTGCCGACCGAAGAATATCTGGCCATCGTCGAAGCGAAGACCGGCGCCCTGTTCGAAGCAGCCGCCGAGACCGGCGCCCTGTCCGGCGGCGGTGAAAACCATGCTGCGGCACTGGCGACCTATGGCAAGAATCTCGGCCTCGCCTTCCAGATCATCGACGATGCGCTGGACTATGGTGGCACGACTTCGGTAATCGGAAAATCCGTCGGAGACGATTTCCGGGAAGGCAAGATAACGCTGCCTGTGATCATCGCGCGCCGGCGCGGTTCGGATGAAGACCGGGCCTTCTGGGACCGCGCGCTGAACACCGAAACGCAGGAAGACTCAGACCTTGCCCACGCGGTGCATCTGATCCGCGCGACCGGCGCCGCCGAGGCGACGGTGCAGGAAGCCGAAGCCTATGCGGGCCTCGCAAAAGGCGCGCTGCGCACCCTGCCCGCATCGCCCTATCGCGATGCGCTGGAAGACCTCGCCGACTTCTGCGTCAGCCGCGCTTACTGATTGGCCGTCGTCTCCAATTGCCGGCCGAGCGTCAGGCGCTGGCGCACCCAGAGCCAGATTCCCGCCGCCAGCAATCCGGCAAACACGATCACATCGAGGGGCAATCCCGGCGGGCCATACGCCCCGATCGCGGCCGCGAACGGACCGGCGATGACGCCGCCCGCGCACACGGCTGTCATACCCCACCAGAGCCGCGCGACCTGGGCATGCGCCCAGCCTGAGCGCAGCAACAGCTGGTAGGCATGATCCCGGTGGGCCTTCAGCACCGGCCGTCCATGGCGCGCGCGCCAAGCGAGCGTCATGAACACATCGATCAGGATCGGCAGGCAAAGCGTCAAAGGGATCAGCACCGGCCCGTGCAGCGCGAACAGCGCCGAGGCGCCGCCGATCAGGGCGCCGATGGACAGTGCGCCCGCATCGCCCGCGTAGAGTTTGCCCGGGAGGTTCCAGAGGAGAAAACCTGCAAGCGCGGCGGATGCGGCAAACAGCAAAGCCATCATCAGGGTCGGCGCGCCATCGCCCGAGCCGAACACGGTTCCGGGCACCAGCATCATGCCCAGCACGAGCAGGATGATCAGCGCGGTGCCCATCGCGATGCCGTTTGCGCCGTCCATGAAGTTCACCGCATTCGCCATCACGAACAGGAAGACCGCCGCGCCGATCACCGCCGCCATCCAGGGCAGCGCAACACTGCCGCCGCCGATCCAGAGCAAAGCCGGCTGCGGGCCCATGAGCACACCGAAAAGCGCGCCGCCCAGCAGCGCCACGAGCTTGGCAAGCGCCGGCAGGCCGAACGCGTCATCCGCCCATCCGATCAGCGCGGCAAACACGGCGAAGGCGGCGATGCCGGCGAGCGGCGCCGATTGCAGCAGGTCCGAAACGGGCGCGCCCAGAAGCGCGAGCAAACCCGCGCTGGCGACCACGCCTGACAGAACGCCCACGCCGCCCGAGCTTGGCACCGGTGCAGCCTGCGTCTTGCGACCGCCATCGGGCGTGTCCTTCGGACCAAAGCGGATCATCAGCCAACAGATGAACAGGCTGACGGCGAACGGAACGACGAATAGAGTGACGAGACTCATGGAATGGCTCCAAGCAGGCATGGCGCGCTCCACCAGCGGGGGTGCAGGGTCTTCACGACCACCGACGCACGCTCCGCGAAAGCCAGGGCTTCAAACAGCGCAAAACAGGTGGCGCCCGATCCGCTCATCCGGGCGAGGCGCACGCCGGGCTGGGCGCGAAGGAATTCGAGCACGCGGCCGATCTCCGGCACCAAAGCCATGGCGGGCGCTTCCAGATCATTGCGCTGACCTTCAAGCCAGTGCGCCAATACCGCAGCATCAGGAAACGCCGGAAACGGACTAATCTCGCGGAAATTCCCGCCGCCGCCCGCCGCATCATAGGCGCGGAAGATCGGCCCGGTGGGGCATGCAACGCCGGGATTGACCAGCAGCGCCCGCAGAGGCTCTGGCAGCGGCGCGGGGATGACCCGTTCGCCTTCGCCGCGCATCAAGGCCGGCACACCGGCAAGCGCCACGGGCACATCGCCGCCAAGCCCCGGCGCAACAGCCGCCGCATGCGAAGGATCGATACCCCAGAGCTGGGTCAGCAGACGCAGCGCGGCCGCAGCATCTGATGATCCGCCCCCGATCCCGGCTGCGACGGGCAACCATTTGTCGAGCGAGATCTTCGCCCCTTTGGTCGTGCCGCTGGCGGCCTGCAGGGCCTGCGCGGCGCGCAGCACCAGATTGTCCGCATCCGGACCAGCTTCGGCGGCGCCGGGACCGGACACCGAAAGCGACAAGCCGTCTGCCGTCTCGACCGTCAGATGGTCGCTGGCGGCCATATTGCTGAACGCGACCAGGGAATCGAGATCGTGCCGGCCGTTCGGCTTTACCGGCCCGACATGCAGGAACAGGTTCACCTTGGCGGGCGCGAACGCCTTGAGCTGGATCATGGTGCTTCTCCCGAATGCCTGCCGTCAGCGCGCCACGGCCGAGCCGGGTGCCGGTGGGGGCGCCCCGGGACCCGTCATCAACTTCTGCTCAATCTTCGCCTTGTCTTCCGGGGCCGGATCAAGTTTGAGCGCGCGCCGCCACTGGAATCCGGCTTCCTTGCGGCGGCCGACTTGCCAGTACGCATCACCGAGATGATCGTTGAGGACAGCATCGCCAGGCATCAACTCGACCGCGCGTTCGAGATAGTCGACCGCCAGATCATATTGCCCGAACTTGTAGTGCGCCCAACCAAGACTATCGACGATATGCGCCGAGTCCGGCTGCAGCGCCACGGCCTGCCGGATAAGATCAAGTCCATCGGCGAGATTCACGCCCCGGTCGATCCACGAATAGCCGAGATAATTGAGCACGGTTGCGTTGCTGGGATTGATCGCGAGCGCACGCTTCAAGTCCGCTTCGGCGCCCTCATAATTGCCCTGGCGCTCCCGCGCCGCGCCGCGCGAAAAGATCGGCCGCCAGTCTTCGCGGCCTTCGGCTTCGTCAGCGGCAATCACATCGGTGAGGATCGCTTCGGATTCGCCGTAACGTTCCAGCGCGCGGTAGAGATCGGCCAACTGAAGGCGCAGGCTGCGGTCCGGCTTGGCCGCCAGCGCTTCGGCGGCGACCTGCAGGGCCTCATTGGCGCGCTCTTCCTGCAGCAACGTGCTCGCCATCTGGCTGCGCGCCGCGGCATAATAGGGCGAGCTTTGCGGCACATCCCTCAGAATACGGATGGCCTCGTCGCGGCGGTCCGCCTGGATCAGCGACTGCGCCCACAGGGTGCGGGCCTGATGCAAGTCCGGATCCAGCGCGACGGCGAGCACGAAATAGACCGCCGCCACGTCGTCACTGGTCTGGAAGAACAGCGCCGAGGCCGGCAGGAAGAGCGCAAGCGCGGCGCCCTGGCGCACCGTCAGCCGCGGCGCTTTGATGGCCTCGCCCGCTTCGATCCGTGCCTTCAATGCTTCGAGCGCCGCGTTGTAGCCGACATCGGCGCGGAACCGGTTGAGGATCGAGAGGGCCTTTTCCCGTTCGCCGCGTTCGGCGAGCAAGGCCGCGTAGGTCTCCGTACCCGTCGCTAGCCGCGCGCCCGAGGCCCAGATCGCGTCAAACGTGGCGAGGGCCGCGTCGTCCTTGTGTGCGGCTGTCTGCACGAGGCCCAGGATGTGGAGCGTCGCATTGTCGAGGCGCGGATCGCCGGTGAGGTTCTTCTGAAGCAGCGCTTCGGCGGCATCGGCGCCTTCCACATCGAGCAGGCACCAGGCTTCCATGTTGCGCGCGACCATGCGGTTGAAGGCGCTCAGGTCGCTCGCCTCCACCAGGTCGATTGCCGCTTTGGTCTTCCCCCGGCCGATCGAGTCCGCGATCAGCGTCAGCCGGACGAGGCTCGCCTCGCTGCCGGAATCACTCGCCCGGCGCGCCATGCCGGCCGCCAGCCCGTAATCGCCCGCCAGCAAGGCCGAAAAGACCGCGCGCTCGGCAAGGTCCAGTTCCTCGGGCGCGGTCGAGATCGCCGACGCATAATGGCGCGCCGCCATTTCGGGATCGTTGGTCAGGGCAGCCACACGTGCGACCATGAAGTCGCTATAGGCCCGCGCCTCGTCCGGCCGGTCAGCCGACGGATAGGCCGTCCGGCCAAAGGTTCCCGTGGCGCAGGCCGCAGAAATACTCAGCGGCGCGAGCGCCAGCAAAACCCTGAAACGTTTCATGCCGTGAAATTTGCAGCATCCGAGACAGGCGGCAAGAGGCCGGGCGCTGCGCCGGAAGGTCAGTTCGATGCCAGGCGCAGGTCCTGCTGGTCGAAATAGGCGTCGATGGCGGAAGCGATGGCGGTCACGGCCGCCTTGCGTCCTTTCTCGGACTGGAGGCGCTTGGCATCGTCGGCATTGGTGACGAACCCGAGTTCGACGAGCACCGCCGGCACATCGGGCGCAAGCAGCACATAATAGCCCGCATTGCGGTGCGTGTTGCGCAGGACCGGCCCGGCAGCCGCCAGTTCGGGCAGCAGCAGTTCGGCAAATTCGGCCGAGCGGGTTTTGGTCTCGCGCTTGACGAGATCCTCGAGCAGGCCGTTCAGCTGGCCGGGCGTGCCATCCTCGATGGCAATCTTCCAGTCATTCCGGCTCGACTCCCTGTCAATCCGGGTCTCGCCGCGCGCCGAGATGGTATAGACGGACGCGCCCGCCACGCTGGCGGAGCCCGCCGCGTCGGCATGTAGCGAAATGAACAGCTCGGCGCCCCAGTTCCGGGCCATCGTGACCCGGTCCTCGTGCTCCACAAAGACATCGGTGTCCCGGGTCAGGCGCACTTCATATTTGCCGGTCTGTTCCAGAATATCCCGCAGCGCCAGAGCCGCTTTCAGGGTGATGTCACGCTCCTTGCCGCCGTTCACGGCAAGGGCGCCCGGATCCTTCCCGCCATGGCCCGCATCGATCACAATCACGTGTTTGCGCGGCCCCGTCGCCTTGCGCGTCGCCGTCGCCGCTCCGGCAAGTTTCTTCGCGTCTGCGCGGGCCTCGGCGAACTGGGTCTCCAGTTTCGCCAGCTTCTTGGTGTCCCGGCGAGCCGCGACGGTGTAGCGGGTCGGCGAAATCGTATCGAGGTCCAGAATCACGCGGTAGGCGCGCTCCTTCCCGGTCGGCGGGAGGCGCAGCATCCGGGTGACGGCCATCGGACGGTCCAGCGTGAACTCGAGCCGGCCCGGCTCCAGCGACCAGGATTCGACCCCGCCATTGCCTTCACCCGCTGCAGAATACCCGTTCTGCGCGAGAAGAAGCACTACCTTGCGTTCCCCGTTGCCCTCGGTCAGCAATCCGTCGGCCGACTCGGCCGTGTCTGTCCAAAGGGTGATCCGGGTCGGCGCGCCATCGCCGACGATTCGCACCTGCGTCACGTCCGCAATAGCCGGCGAAAGGCTCGTAAATCCCAGTATTATCAACAGGATAGACAGAAATTTCGTCATCGGTTTGGTCGGCGGCCTGGCAGGCTGGGGCAAAATGGGACAAAGCCCTCATAGACACGCGAAGATTAACCTCCGCTTGACCGGGCCTTAGCTGCGGCCCTGTTCCCGTTCGGAATTTGGCTCTTTCAATTCCGGATGAAATTGGGCACTATCTGTTCGTGGCCGTCCGAAGGGGCTGGCCCATAGGTTTCCCAACAGCGCGCACCAGACCCGGCTTCCCCGGAAAGGCAAGCGGGTAGCGCGCTCAGGAAAGCAAGGAACAATGCGCAAAAGTGCTGCTGCCACTACAGGATTCGCTAGGTCGCCCACGCGATCGGCGAAGCCTTCGGGCGTGGCATTTCCCTCAAATCCCATTACCGGCCTTCGGGGCCAACTGAGGCGCATCGCGCCCTGGCCCGCCGCGCCGGACCGAAAGGTTCTGTTACATGAGCAGATTGATGCTTATCGACGCCGCCCATCCCGAAGAAACGCGGGTGGCGATCGTCAACAACGGCCAGGTTGACGATTTCGACTTCGAGGCAACCGGCAACGAACAACTCCGCGGAAACATCTATCTCGCCAAAGTGACCCGGGTGGAGCCCTCGCTCCAGGCGGCCTTTGTCGAGTATGGCGGGAACCGTCACGGTTTCCTCGCGTTCAGCGAAATCCACCCGGATTATTACCAGCTGCCCGCCGAGGACCGCGAGGCCCTGCTGCGCGAGGCCGCCGAAGAGGCCGCTGCTGCCATCGAGGACGACGACGATGATGACGGCCCGTACGTGCCGCACGGCGTTGCCGCCGAACTCGAACATGGCGGCGATCACCACGCCCATGACGATCACGATCATGACGATGAAGACAATGATGGCGCGGAAGCTGATGCTGAGGCAGGCAACGATGAGGTAGACGGCGACGAGAACGGCGATGACGACGCCGCGCCCCGCCCCGCTAAGCCGCATGCCCGCAGTGCCCGCGCCGCAAAGCCCGCCTCGACCCGCACGCCGATTTCCAAGCGCTACAAGATCCAGGAAGTGATCCGCCGCCGGCAAGTCATGCTGGTCCAGGTCGTCAAGGAAGAACGCGGAAACAAGGGCGCCGCCCTGACCACCTATCTCTCCCTCGCCGGGCGTTACTCGGTGCTGATGCCGAATACCCCGCGCGGCGGCGGCATTTCGCGCAAGATCGCCAACTCGGCGGACCGCAAGCGCCTGAAATCCATTGTCGCCGAACTCGACGTGCCGGAGGGCCAGGGCCTGATCGTGCGTACGGCCGGTGCCAAACGCACCAAGGCCGAAATCAAGCGCGACTATGATTACCTGTCCAAGCTCTGGGAGCAGATCGTCGAAAAGACGCTGACCTCCGACGCCCCCGCCCTGATCAATGCCGAAGGTGGCCTTGTTCACCGGGCCATGCGCGACATGTTCGACAAAGAGATCGAGGAAGTCTGGGTCCAGGGCGATGAGGCCTACCGGGAAGCCAAGGACCTCGCCAAGATCATCATGCCGAGCCAGGCCAAGAAGGTTCAGCAATGGCGCGATGAAGAGCCGCTTTATGTGGCCGAAGCCGTCGAAGGTCAGCTCGATTCGATCTACTCGCCGGTCGTGCAGCTGAAATCCGGCGGCTATCTGGTGATCAACCAGACCGAAGCGCTCGTCGCCATCGACGTGAACTCCGGCAAATCGACCCGCGAGCGCAATATCGAACAGACCGCCGTGCGCACCAACCTGGAGGCGGCGGAAGAAGCCTGCCGCCAGATGCGCCTGCGCGATCTCGCCGGCCTGATCGTGATCGACTTCATCGACATGGAGGAGAACAAGAACAACCGCGCCGTCGAGAAACGCCTGAAGGAATGCCTGAAGGTCGACCGCGCGCGCGTCCAGCATGGCCGTATCTCGCAATTCGGCCTGATGGAAATCTCCCGCCAGCGCCGCCGCCAGGGCGTGCTCCAGGCAACATCCGATCCGTGTGAAGCGTGCAATGGCACAGGCCGCCGCCGCTCGATCCCGTCGGCTGCGCTGCAGCTGATCCGTGCCATCGAGGCCCGCGCGGCCATCGGCGCGCTCAAAGGCATCTCGGTCAAGGCACCGACCGATGTCGCACTCTACATCCTCAACAACAAGCGTGAAGCGCTGATCGAGATCGAACGGGTCGCCGGCTTTGCTGTCTCGATCCTGTCGTCGGAAGACATGCTGCCGGGTGACTTCCAGCTCGATGCCGAGCGCGACCCGAACGCCAAGCCGAAGAAACGCGCCACGCCGCGCTCGCTGATGAAGCCGACGCCGGCTTCGGCCCGCGACGATGACGATGAAGAGGTCGATGACGAAGAAATCAGCGACACAGCCGAAGACGACGAAGACGAAGACGATACCCCGCGCGCCGCTGCGCCCGAAGGCGCCGAAGGCGGAAACGGTGGCCGCAAGCGCCGTCGCCGCCGCCGCGGCGGCAAAGGCCGTGAACAACGCGAAACCGGCCTCGAAGTGGTCGATGCTGATGCGCCGGTCCAGACCGAGGCAACCGCATCGGACGAGGACGGTGACGAGGAAGACGACGAGAGCGACGGCTCGGCCGTAGCGCCCCGCGCCGAAGGCGACGAAGGCCCGCGCAAACGCCGCCGCCGTGGACGCCGGGGCGGCCGCCGCCGCCGCCGTTCGGGCGAACCGCGCGCCGAGGGCAGCGAGATTGAGGCCATCGCCGATGGCGGCGCCTATCTCGATGGGCTCTCGTCGAGCGCCGAAGCGATGTTGTCTGACGAGGACGACGCCGAACCGGGCGATGTGATCGAAGCATCGGCTCCGGATGACGCGGGCGACGCTGCAGACGCCGAGCCGGAGTCCGAGGTCGAAGCAGAGGCGGAGGCCGAGGTCGAAGCGGAAGCGCCCAAGGCGAAGACGCGCACCCGCCGCAGCCGTGCCAAGCCGGCTCCCGCACCTGAGCCTGTTGCCGCTGAGCCAGAGGCGGTCGAAGCCGAAGCGTCGCCGGAACCTGTCCAGGCCGAGCCGGAACCTGCGCCCGCTGCGCCGGAACCTGCTTCGGAGCCCGAACCTGCGATGGCCGAAGCCGAACAGCCGAAAGCCGAGCCTGCCGCCCCGCCTGCCCCGCCGCAGCCGGAAGGTCCGAAGAAAACCGGCTGGTGGAACCGCGGCCGCAAATAGCGCCGCGCCTCATCCGCACTCAAACAAAAAGGCCGGAGCAGCGATGCTCCGGCCTTTTCGATTGGGTGAACGAGACGATTACGCAGCAACTTTCGCCTTGGTGCCGGCGGGCGGGAAACGGTCGTAGAAGCCTTCGCCCTTGGCGGCCATGTCGCGCAGCAGGGCATTCGGACGGAACCGTTCGCCATACTTGTCGGCGAGCTTATCGGCTTCGGCGACGAATGCCTTGATGCCCCAGATCAGGTCGATGTAGGAGCAGCAACCGCCGGTGAAGGGCGCAAAGCCCCAGGCGAGGATCGAGCCGATATCGGCGTCGCGGGCATCGGTGATCACGCCTTCCTCGAAACAGCGCGCCACTTCAACGGCCTGACGGACGAGGAAGCGGTTGGTCAGCTCCTTCTTCAGGGCCGGCGGACATTCGTCGATCTTGACGGTGAGCTGCTTGTTGATGTCCGGCCAGAGGCGCGCGGGTTTGCCCTTCTCGTCATAGTCGTAGAAGCCCTTGCCTGCCTTGCGGCCAACGCGGCCCTGGTCTTCGACCAACCAGGCAAGGAACTGCGTGCGTTCATCCGACTGCAGATCGATACCGGTCGCTTCCGCCATCGCGCGCGTCACTTTGAGCGCGGTATCGAGACCGACGGAGTCGGACACTTCCAGTGCGCCCATCGGCATGCCGGCCTGACGGCCCACATTCTCGATGATCGCGGGGGCGATGCCTTCCGAGAGCATTTCCATGCCTTCGCGCGTGTAGGTGCCGAAGCAGCGCGAGGTGTAGAAGCCGCGGCTGTCACTGACGACGATCGGCGTCTTGCGGATGGCAAGGACATAGTCGATCGACTTTGCCAGCGTCGCTTCGCTGGTTTCCTTGCCCATGATGATCTCGACGAGACCCATGCGCTCGACCGGCGAGAAGAAGTGGATGCCGATGAAGTTCGCCGGGCGCTTCGACGCCTTGGCGAGGCCGGTGATCGGCAGCGTCGAGGTGTTCGATCCGAACACGGCGTCCTCACCGAGCACGGCTTCGGCCTGCTGGGTGATCTTCGCTTTCAGCTCTTCATTCTCGAACACGGCCTCGACCACGAGATCTGCGCCCTTGAAGTCATCATAGTTGTCGGTGGTCGTGATCAGGGCGAGCAACGCATCGCCCTTCTCTTTCGACAGCTTGCCGCGCGAGACATCCTTCTCGACGAGCCGGACGGAGTATTGCTTGCCCTTATCGGCAGCTTCCTTCGACACATCGACCAGAACGGTCGGGATGCCAGCCTTTGCCTGAACGTAGGCAATGCCGGCGCCCATCAGGCCCGCGCCGATGACCGCAATCTTCTTGAACTCCGTCTTCGGATGACCCGCCGGACGGTTTGCACCCTTGCCGAGCTCCTGCATCGACAGGAACAGCGAGCGGATCATCGCCTTCGCTTCCGGGCGCTGCTGGGTGTTGATGAAATAGCGCGTCTCGATGCGCAGGCCGGCATCGATCGGCACCTGGATGCCTTCATAGATGCAGGACAGGATATTCTTCTGCGCAGGATAGTTCCCATAGGTTTTCGAAGCGAGCATCATGTTCGCCATCGTGGCGACCTGGCCCACGCCCGGAGACTTATGCGGCACGCCGCCCGGTACCTTGAAGCCCTTCTCGTCCCAAGGCGCCTTCGCCTTCGGATTGGCTTTCACCCAAGCCTTTGCCCGCGCGACAGTTTCCGAGGACGGCGCAAGTTCCTGCACCACGCCCATCGCCTTCGCCTGCTCGGCCGTGAAGCTCTCGCCTTGAAGGATCAGTGGCAGGGCCGCCTGAACGCCGACCAGGCGCGGCAAGCGCTGCGTGCCGCCGGCGCCCGGCAGGAGGCCGATCTTGGCTTCCGGCAGACCGAATTGCAGCTTCGGATTGTCATTCGCCGCAACGCGGTAGTGGCACGCGAGCGCCACTTCCAGACCGCCGCCCAGCGCGAGGCCGTTCAGCGCCACCGCGACCGGCTTGCCGCAGGTCTCGAGCTTGCGCAGCGTGCCGTTCAGCGAGAAACCCGCATCGAACTGTTCTTTCTTCAGTTCGGCCTCGGACTTCTTCTTGGTCTCGGCGCCACCGCCGGCTCGGCTACCCATCTCGCCCAGGTCAGCGCCGGCGCAGAAGCCGCTTGCCTTTCCGGAAGAAATAACGAGGCCCTTGATAGCGTCATTGCTGGCAACTTCCTGGGTGATGGCGATGATGTCCGCAACGGCCTTGCCCGTCAGCGTGTTCATGCTGCGGCCCGGCACATCGAACACCGCATGTGCGATGCCGTCTGCGTCGATGTCCCATCCAAATGTTTCGAGCTTCATGTTCGGTCTCCTTGAATTCAGTGTGTCAGGTTTTGGCGGAAGGCAGATCGATCTCGGAACGGATGATCATGATCTTCTGCCAGATCTTGCTGGCAAGGTTTGTGGTCAGGCCTTCGATTTCGTTAACGGTGTGGATGATCACTTCGTCGCGCAGGCCTTGCATGTAGAGCGCGGCGAGCTTGCCGATCAGCGACAGCATTTCGGTACAGTAATCGAGATAGCGCATCAGGTCAGACGGGGTGAGGTCCCGCTCCGGCGACGAGGCCGTGCGCCCCGAACCGAGCAGGCTCGGCGGATCCTTGGTCAGCTGGTGCATGTCGATAACGTGCGCCATCGAACGAAGTTCGTGCAAAGCGGTCAGCGCTTGGGCCCGCTTGATGCGCGCTTCCAGATTGAGCAGGAACCAGATCGCCGCGCCCATCAAGATCAGGATGTTGGCGAGCGCCTCAATGCCTTCGAAACTGAGCTGCCCGCCATCAGGGCCGGTCAGCATCTCGACCTTCTGGGCAACGCCGATGCCGGTCACCGTGAGGCCAAGCACCAGCACGAGCGCGACGAGAATGCGAAGCAGAAGGTGCGGGCGGGCGACATCTCCGACGCGCTGCACATGCACCTTCGCGACGCGGCCGAGATCGCGCACCACGCTGGCCAGGCCCCGCTCCGGAAAACGCTCGACAACGCGATCCTCAAGACGGTAAAGCGTCTTGAGGATCGAAGCCGGCGACAGAGCGCTGTATTTGTCTTCCGGAGCCATCCGTGAACGGACCTAGACCCGCTCGATGATCGTTGCGGTTCCCATGCCTGCGCCAACGCACAGGGTGATGAGGCCCGTTTCCTTATCAGAGCGCTCAAGTTCATCGAGCACCGTGCCGAGGATCATGCCGCCCGTGGCGCCAAGCGGGTGGCCCATCGCAATGGCGCCGCCGTTCACGTTCATTTTCTCGTGCGGGATGTTGAGCAGTTTCATCATCAACATGACGACCGACGCGAAGGCTTCGTTCAGTTCATAGATGTCGATGTCTTCGACATTCATGCCGGCCTTTTTCAGGACCTTCTGGGTCACATAGGTCGGGCCGGTCAGCATGATGCCCGGCTCCGAACCGATGGAAGCCATTGCGCGCACGCGGGCGCGCGGCTTCAGGCCCATGGCTTCGCCCATTTCCTTCGAACCGAAGAGAACGGCCGACGCGCCATCCACGATGCCCGACGAGTTGCCGGCATGGTGCACGTGGTTGATCTTCTCGAGTTCCGGATAGCGCTGCTTGATGACTTCATCGAAGCCCATCGCGCCCATCCCGGCAAAGGACGGATCGAGCGCGGCCAGGGTCTGCATGGTCGTGTCCGGGCGCATGTGCTCGTCGTGCGCAAGGCGGATGCCGCCCATCTGGTCCTTTACCGGAACGATGGATTTCTTGAAGCGGCCTTCCTTCCAGGCCTGCGCGGCACGGCGCTGGCTTTCGAGGGCGAAGGCATCCACGTCATCACGGCTGAAGCCGTACTTGGTGGCGATCGTGTCGGCGCCGATGCCTTGCGGCGTGAAATAGGATTTCAGCGCGATCTGCGGATCGGTCGACCAGGCCCCGCCGGCGGCGCCCATCGGCACGCGGCTCATACTTTCGACGCCGCCGCCGATGGCCATATCGGCTTCACCGGTCATCACTTTCGAGGCGGCCATGTTGCAGGCTTCAAGGCCCGAAGCACAGAACCGGTCAACCTGCACGCCGGCCGTCGTTTCGGCATACTCGGCGTTCAGCACTGCGATCCGGGCGATGTCGCCGCCCTGCTCGCCGACTGGCGAGACGCAGCCGAACACCACATCGTCCACTTTCGATGTGTCAAGGTTGTTCCGCTCACGGATGGCCTGCAGAACCTGCGTGCCGAGGCTCAGCGCTGTGATCTCGTGCAGGGCGCCGGTGGACTTGCCTTTGCCGCGGGGCGTGCGCACGGCGTCGTAGATATAGGCTTCGGGCATTTGAAAGCTCCTTTCGGGGGATCAGGATGTAATGGCCGGCTTCGACACCGGATTGAGCGTAAGGGAGGCAGTGGCGCGGGCGGCTTCCTTACCGCGCGCGTCGAAGAGGTCGGCTTCGGCGAACACCATCGCCCGGCCGATATTGCGCAAGCGCGCGACGACCTCGATGGGGCCGACGCGCACCGGGCGCAGGAAGTGGGTGTGAAGGTCGACCGTCGAGGGCAGCTTCGAGGTTCCCGCCTTAACGGTCGTCAACATGCCGATGGCATCGTCCATCATGGCGACGAGATAGCCGCCCTGGATGAAGCCGGCCGGATTGGTGAACTCGGCCCGGCCGTCGAAACGGATCCGTGTCGTCATGGCCCGGGCATCCAGATCAAGCAGTTCAAAACCAAGCGACACCGAACTTGGCGCCGGCTTGGGAAAAACTTCGCGAAGGAGATGCCTATCGGGCATGATGGCTCAGAGCGTCCTCGCGATCAGCATTTTCATGACTTCGTTGGCGCCGCCATAGATACGCTGGACGCGGGCATCGGCATACATCTGCGCAATCGGATACTCGTCCATATATCCGAAGCCGCCATGCAGCTGCAGGCACTCGTCGATGATCTTGCACTGGAGGTCCGACACCCAGTATTTCGACATCGACGCTGTGGCCGCGTCGAGCTTGTCTTGAAGCAGAAGTTCGGTGCAGTGATCCATGAACACCTTAGCCACTGTCGCCTCGGTCTTGCACTCGGCCAGCTTGAACTGCGTGTTTTGGAAGTCCCAGATCGTGCCGCCGAAAGCCTTGCGGCTCTTCACATAGGCGACCGTTTCGTGGATCGCGCGCTCGATCATGCCGATGCCCTGCAGGCCGATGATATGGCGCTCCTGCGGCAATTTCTGCATCAACTGGATGAAACCCTTGCCCTCCTCGTCGCCGAGAAGGTGCGTGGCCGGCACGCGGACGTCATCGAAGAACAGCTCCGACGTGTCGGCGGCGTGCTGGCCGACCTTGTCGAGATTACGGCCGCGGCGGAAGCCGCCGTCGCCTTCCACCGGGTCCGTCTCGACACAGACGATCGAGATGCCCTTGGCGCCCTTGGTCGGGTCGGTCTTCGCGCAAACGAGAATCAGGTTCGCGGTCTGGCCGTTCGAGATGAAGGTCTTCGAGCCGTTGACCACATACTCGTTGCCGTCGCGCTTGGCCGTCGTCTTGATGTTCTGCAGATCAGAGCCCGCGCCCGGCTCGGTCATCGCGATGGCGGTGACGATCTCGCCCGAGCAGATCTTCGGCAGCCAACGGCGCTTCTGCTCTTCGGTTCCATAGGCGGTGATGTAGGGCGCGATGATCGCGTTGTGCAGCGTGATGCCGAACCCGTCGACGCCCTTCCACTGCTGTTGTTCGATGATGATGGCTTCATGGCGGAAGTCCCCGCCCGCGCCGCCATACTCTTCCGGCACCGAGGCGCCTAGCAGGCCCATCTCGCCCGCCTTTTTCCAGATCTCGCGGGGCACGACGCCGGCCTTGCGCCAGGCCGGCACATGCGGAACACACTCTTTCTCGAAGAACTGGCCCACGGCATCGGCAAAGATGTCGAGCTCCTCATCCTGGCGCCAGGCGGATTTGGGGACGTTGAGGGGGCTAGTCTGCATCGGGCAATCTCCAGGCCGGGTGCGGCACGCGGGTTGCCGCTTACGTTCACGTCAGCATGTAAGCGCTGCGGCACGGTTTCGCCATCCGTGCCGCAGCGTCAGCAGTATATCAGAACTGCGCTTCCGTGACCGCCATCATCGCGCCCGCGCCGGTCTTCACCTTCGCCAGGTGCGCCGCCGCGTCGGGCAGCAAACGCTCGACGAAATAACGGCCGGTCGCGAGCTTGGCCGCATAGAACGGATCGCCGGACTCTTTCTTCTCCAGAGCCAGTTTCGCCATCCGGGTCCACATGTAGGCCAGCGCCGTCAGGCCGACGAGGTGAAGGTAATCGTGGCTGGAGGCGCCGGCATTGTTGAAGTCGCTCATGCCGTTCTGCATCAACCACATCGTACCGTCCTGCATCTGGGCACGCACCGATTTCAGCCCGTCGAGGAACGGTTCCAGACCGGGCGTTCCCTCGGCCTGCGCGATGAACTCGTCGATCTCGCCGAAGAAGCTGAACACCGCACGGCCGCCATTTGCGCCCAACTTGCGGCCGACCAGGTCGAGCGCCTGAACGCCGTTGGTGCCTTCATAGATCAGGGTAATGCGGCAATCGCGGACGATCTGCTCCAGGCCCCATTCGCGAGTAAAGCCCGAACCGCCATGCACCTGCAGGCCGAGGTTCGCGCTCTCATAGCCCTTGTGGGTGAGGTAGGCTTTCACCACCGGCGTCAGCAGCGCCATGTAGTCACCGGCCTTCTCGCGCACCTTCTCGTCCGGAGACTTGTGCTGAAGGTCGCCCTGGAACGCCAGCCAGTAGGTGAAGGCGCGTGCGCCCTCGATAAAAGCCTTCTGGTCCAGCAGCATCCGGCGCACATCGGGGTGCACGATGATCGGGTCGGCCGGCTTGTCGGGCGCGGCCACGCCGGTCAGCGAGCGGCCCTGAACCCGGTCCCGGGCGAAATCGAGTGCATTCTGGTAGGCGATCTCCGCCTGCGACAGGCCTTGAAGGCCGACGCCGAGGCGGGCCTCGTTCATCATCACGAACATCGTGCGCATGCCCTTGTGCGCCTCGCCGACCAGCCAGCCGGTCGCGCCATCATAGTTCATGACGCAGGTGGCATTGCCGTGGATGCCCATCTTCTCTTCCAGGCCACCGCACGAGCAGCTGTTGCGCGCGCCGAGTGAGCCGTCATCGTTGACAAAATATTTCGGCACCACGAACAGCGAGACACCCTTGATGCCTTCCGGTGCGCCCTCGATACGGGCCAGTACAAGGTGAATGATGTTTTCGGTCAGGTCCTGCTCGCCGCCGGAAATCCAGATCTTCTGGCCGGTGATCTTGTAGGTGCCGTCGGCTTGCGGAACGGCCTTGGTCTTCATCAGGCCAAGGTCGGTGCCGCAATGCGGCTCGGTCAGGTTCATCGTGCCGGCCCATTCGGCCGAGGCCATCTTCGGACCGTACTTGGCCTTGAGTTCATCAGAGCCGCCCGCCATCAGCGCCTGATAGGCGCCGTGCGTGAGGCCGGGATACATGCCGAACGCCATGTTCGAGGACGAGACCATCTCGGTCCAGGCAATGTTCACCGCATGGGGCAGGCCCTGCCCGCCCATTTCCGGATGGGCCGACAGAAGCGGCCAACCATTCTCGACCAGCTGCTTGTAGGCGTCCGAGAACCCGTCCGGCGTTTTCACGCTGGCATCGTCGGCGCGCTTGCAGCCCTGCCGGTCACCCACGGCGTTCAACGGAAACAGCACATTCTTGGCGAACTTGGCGCCCTCATCGAGGATCTGGTCGATCACATCGGGGGTCGCATCGGCAAAACCGGGAAGGTTCGAATAGTTCTGCAGCTGAAGCATCTCGTGCAGGATGAACTGCATGTCGCGGACGGGGGCATCATAACGGGGCATTGAAGGAAGGCTCCTGGCAAACGGAAAGTCTGGTAGCCTGAATGGCAAAGCGTGTTGGAAAAGTCATTCCAACACGCTCTCTTTATCTACATTTTTATCAGTAGCTGGTTCTCAGACTTCGTCGAGCTGCTTGCGCGCCACCTGCTCATAGGCCGCGGCCTGGCGTTTGGTCTCTTCCGAGGGGCCATTATTGGCAACCAGATCTTCCAGCCACTCGATGCCTTTATAGAGTTCCGTTAGGGCGGTTTCGATATCGCCGCGCTGGATTTCCAGCTCGGCCGCCTGTTTTCGGAATTTCTCCAGCATCATGCGGGTCTGGGCGCGCTTGCCGTCATTCATGGCGTAGAGGTCGAGGATTTCGCGGATGTCGGCCAGCGGCAGGCCGAGGCGCTTGAGGCGGACGATGATCGTCAGCCGGGCGCGGTCCCGGTTGGAATAAAGACGCATCATGCCGTCGCGGGCCGGATGCAGCATGTCTTTATCTTCATAGAAGCGCAAAGCGCGCGGCGTCACCCCGAATTCCCGGGCAAGCTCGGAAATCGTGTAGGTCCGGGAATCGGCGGCAGAGATGGACGATATGGTGCGGTGTTGCATGGGTGGTTCCTCCGTTCGAGTCTGCTGACTTCTTTTCGGGAACTTTCTAAGCCGGCCCTTACGCGAACGTCAACGTAAATTTCCGCTTACGCGAAGGGAAACCGAGGCCCCGAGACTCTCCTCACGCGAAACCCACGCCGAATCTTACCTTTAACCCGACCTTAACGGACACGGGGCCATTTCTGGTCGGGTGTAAACAAATGGGCCCTTCTCCTTAACCTTGGGGAGCTGGCGCCGGCGTTAGGAGCGGCAGATGAGCCAGACTGGACCGTGGAACAAGTTCAGCAACGACCAGAGGGCTCGTGAGGCTGCCCGCGAGGCCGCCATGGCCGAGGGCATTACCCTGGGTGAATACCTCAACCGCCTGCTGACCATGGTGGAAGAGCCGCAGCCCGGCGAGACTCCTTATTCCTATACCCGCCGCACGGGCGCGCCGCCGCTGCCGCCGCAGCAGGACTCGGCCACCACGCTGGACCGTCTGACCCGCCGCATCGAAGCCACCGAGGCCCGCTCCACCCTCGCCATCAACGGAATCGACCACGCCGTAAACGGCCTTGTCGCGCGCCTCCAGAATGCGGAACAGACCACCGTGGCCGTTGCCGGCCATGTCGAAGGTCTGATCGACGAAATGCGCGCTACGCACGAGGCGCTGCAATCGAAGGTCCGCCGCCTCGAATCAGACGAAGGCAGCAAGGGCAACGTCGCTGCGCTGCGGGCGCTTGAGGACGCGCTCGGCAAACTCGCGACCCATGTGTACGAAGAAGGTGAGCTCACCCAGAACGAAACCGTGGCCATCAAGGGCCGCATCGAGTCCGGCTTCACCGAGCTCACCGACCGCGTGGACGGCATTGAAACGCGCGTCGAGCGCACGCTGTCCGATGCCGCGGCCCGTGTCGAACGCGCCGTCGAACAGGCTGAGCTTCGCGCTGAAGGCGCGGCGCGCGGCCTGGCCGACCGCATGTCGACGCTGGAGGAAAAACTCGCCCAGGCCGCGCCGTCCGAAGAACGCCTCAGCGCGGTGGAAGCCGACGTCTCCGGCGCGCTTGATTCCATGGAATCGACTCTGCTGCGGATCCAGGAACGCCTGAACCGTGCCGAGACCAGCACCGACTCCGCACTCAAGAGCCTCGAGACCACCTTCGCCCATCTCGACGAGCGGATCGAAGCGGTTGCCAGCCAGGTCGATCCGGAACTGGCTGAACGCCTGAAGCAGGAATTCGAACAGCGCTTCGAAGACCTCACGCGCTCGGTGCGCAGCGCGGTCGACAATGCCCGCCTCGAACTCGCCAACGAGATCACGGCCGCCGCAGCGGGCCAGGACGAAAAACTCGAAGAGCGCCTCAAGGCGGAAGTCAGTGAACTGAAGAGCCGCCTCGCCGAAGTCGAAGCGCGCGAGCCTGCAGATCTCACGGCCACCGTACAGGAAGAAATCGGCCGCCTCGGCGCCAATGTCGCCGAGCGGATCGACGCCCTCGCCGCGCATGTTGAAGACCGGCTCGAAGAGAGCGAGATGCGCAGCGCCGAAGCGATCGAACAGGTCGGCGAACAGGTCACCGTTGCCGCTGTCCGTCTGCAGAAACGTCAGGACGAAGCCATCACCGCGCTCGCCCAGGACATCGACGGCATGCGCAAGGCGTCCGACGCCCGCCTGTCCGACGCCCTCGCCGGTGTGTCGGAACGCCTTGAGAAGATCCAGTCGCAATCCTCGGAGTCGCTGTCGCCGGTGCAGCGCGCCATCGTGGCGCTCGCCACGCGTCTGGAAAGCCTCGAAGCCTTCACGACGCCGCCCCACGTCGCCGTGCCGCCGCCGGTGCTGCAGCCGGAATTCGTGGCCAGCACGGCGCCCATCACGGCCGCGCCTGAAACCGATCCGGTCTTCGACGAGGTCGATGCAACGGACGCGGACCTGCCTGCCTTCACCGAGACCAGCGACGACACCGACTTCGAAGCCGGTTTCGATGGCTGGGACCCGCGCGAGGACGCTGCCCCGCGCAGCCCCTACACTTCGGACTTCGAAGAACTGACCCAGGCCGTCCAGTCGATGGTGGCCGAAGTCGAAGCCGCCGAAGCCCAATCGGGCAGCGCCCCGGAAGCCGAAGCGGCCGGGTCCGACGACACACACAATTATATTGCCGATCTTCCGGCCGAGGAGTCTGAAGCGGACGACGCACGCGGCTTTGATCCGGTCTCGGAACTCGATGCCTTCGCCTACGAGGGCGATGACAGCCTCGAAGACAGCCACACAGAAACCCGCGAATCCGACATCTTCGACGATGAGCCCGACTTTGCCCGCACGCTGGCCGAAGCCGAACCGGTTGCCTCCGTGAGCGCAGCAGAAGACGAAAAGACCGCGGATTATCTCGCCCGCGCCCGGCGCGCGGCCCTTGCCGCTGCGGAGCAGAATGCGCCCCGAACCCGCAGCCGCGTTTCACCGGCCGGTCTGTCGGCGAAAGAGAACATGGCTCCAAAATCCGGCGGCAGCTCAAAGCTGCCGCTTCTCCTGGCGGCCTCGGCCGTCGCCATCACCGGCGCCGGGGTCGGAGGTTATCTCTACCTGCGCGGCAAACAGCCCGTCACCCCCACCCTGTCAGGCCCGGTCGACACCTATGTCGATCCGGAAACCGGCGAACCCGCCGCCACCACGACCCTCGCCGCCGCCGAGCGCCCGGCGCCGGTCGATGCAGAGCAGATCCTTTTCGAAGATGCAGGCGCCCAGATCACGGAAGATCTGTTCGGCGAAACCGAAACGGCCGCCGCCGACGCACCGTCGGACGACATCCTGACGCTCGCCCAGGTCGCTGCCGAAGCGGGCGCGCCTGAGACCGAAGCCGCCGCAGAGCCTGCCGCCGAACCCGTCCCGGTGATCGCCTCGGTTCAGCCGGCGCCGCCGCAGCCGAAACCGGCGACCCGCATCGCGCCGAAGCCGGAGCCCAAGCCTGCCGTCAAGCTGACGGCCGAACAGGCCGCGATCAAGTCGATCGTCACCGCCGCAGAAGCCATTGAAGCCGCCGAGCCGCCTTCCGCCAAACCGGACATCGCCCTTGCGGCCACCTCGCCGGCCGCCGAGCCGGCTAAGCTCACGGTACGCGGCGATGGCAGCTTCCCGCCCATTCCGGTCGTCGTCACCGTCGAGGCCGAAGCGAATGCCGGCAACGCCGTCGCGCAGTATCAGTATGCGCAGGTCCTGCTCGCCGACGGGGATCTGGAAAACGCGGCCTCGTTCCTGCGCCGCGCCGCCCAGAAAGGCATTGCGCCGGCGCAATATGATCTTGGCAAACTGTATGAGCGCGGCCACGGCGTCGACAAGGACATCACCGAAGCCCGCAACCTGGTCCAGAAGGCCGCCGAAGCCGGCCACACGAGCGCCATGTACGACTACGCGCTCTTCCTCGCCGAAGGCGAAGGCGGCCCGAAAGACGAAGCCGCAGCGGTCGACTGGTTCACCCAGGCGGCTGAACTCGGCGTCGTCGACGCGCAGTACAATCTCGGCGTCGTCAACGCCGAGGGTATCGGCGTGCCGAAGGACCTCGCCAAGGCGCTGTTCTGGTTCGAGGTCGCCGCCAAGGCTGGCGACACGGGCGCCGAACAGGAAGTTGCAAACCTGCGCACCCGGGTTTCGATGACCGAATCCATCGACGCCCGCGACCAGGCCAACAACTGGAAAGCCTCTGCCCCCAACGCGCTGGCCAACGGCAAGTTCGGTGCGCAACGCTGGAACACCGGCAATCCGCTGCAGGTGCAAGCGGTGCAGACTGCGCTCGGCCGTCTCGGCTTCGGTGCCGGCACGCCGGACGGTGTGCTTGGTCCGCGCACGGCGCAAGCGATCCGCGACTACCAGTCGATGGAAGGCCTCGAACAGACCGGCACGATCACGCCCGAACTGGTCGACCACCTCAACGCCCGCGCCACCGGCTCACGCCGCAGCTAGCACCGCGCAACCTTAATCGGGCTTCGCGGTGAGGTCGATGCGGCCGATCTCCTGGATCTTGCCGTCCTCGAGCTTGCCTTCGATCAGTTCGGAGTTGACCAGCGCCAGCACGCGCCCGCCGGTGAAGATCGGCCGCGCATTGCCATACCAATCGACACACGACACTTCGCACTCATAGCCCGTGGGGCTTTCCGCGTTCGGATCCCGCCGCGTCGCGATCAGGTCGCCGGCCGCCGAGAGCTTCCCGTTGGCATCGGTTCGCAGATAGCTGAGATCGGAGCTCTCCGACCACCACCACCAGCGCTCGGACTCTTCCGAAAGCGAGACGGTCGGCAAGCCGATCAGGCCGGTTCCGTCTGCATCGATCTTGCTGTTGAAGGCATGGCTGCGGTTCTCGCTCTCATACCGGTTCTGCATCACAAAGGTTCCCGAGACCGCGGGCTCTTCCTTGCGCAGATCGATCAGCGAAACGCTCAGCCCTTCCGAGTCGCGGTACCCGGTCAGCGCCATGTACGGCCCGGCACGCTCGGCACGGATCACGTCATGCGGAACGGTCAGCGTTACCGGCCAGGAGGGATTGTCGAGCGGCACCACGATCGCGCGGCCATCTTCCCTCGGCTCGTCTTCTTCATCCGGCGCCCAGCTGCCCCAGCCTTCGCGCGCGCCATAGACGAGGTGCGATTCGGTGAAGCGCGCTTCGTAATTGGTCTTGCCCGGCGTCGGCAGCGGCACGTAGCGTCCGCCCGGCGCATCGCCCAGCGTATCCGTCAGCGCGCTGAGCGGCGTGTCGAAGAAGGTCAGCGTCGCTGGCTTATCATAGGGGTCCGGGCACAGCGCCGCATTCCAGTCGACCACTGCGCGGAAGGTGCCTGCATCCATGTCCATCGAGAACTGGTTCTGCGGTTCACCGCGCACGCCGAGCACGGAAGGCTGGGTGCCATCGATGGGAAGTTTCACCAGCGCGGAGGGCACCAGTTCCTTGATTGGCGCGTGGGACTGGCGCGCTTCGCACGCGGCGATGGCTTCGTCGGGCACGCCGATGGTGTTGAAATCGCGCTCGGACCAGGACGGGCTCAGCCACAGCCAGAACGCGTCCTTCGTGACGAGGAACTCGTGGTCGTCTGTACCGATAATGGCGGTGGACTTGCAGGCCGGCACATCGACATCCGTAACGCCTGAAATATCGCAGACCGTGACCGTGTGGATCACCGGCTCCAGCACACGCTGCACCGGCATCCAGATGTCTTCGGCGCGGAACAGCGGATGACCGCGCAGGTGCTGGCGCTCGCCGTCCGGACCTTCGCGGCGCCATTCGCGGATCTCCGGCGGATCGAACGCATCCCACCAGCCGCGGCCGGACGTATAGATCGGCGTGTGGATCAGGAGCTTCCCGTCGATCATCCGCGACGCATAATTGCTGCCCGAGTAGTAATCGTCAGACGAGATATAGAAGGTCGCATCCCGCGTCACCTTCCCGTCTTCACCGAGGGTGAGCACTGTGAATTCGCTGGCATTCTCGGCATAGGAATAGCCGGTGACGAGGATCGTCCGGCCCGAGACGAGCATCTCGTCATACCAGGTGTCTTCCATGTCAGAGCGATACACATTGGCGCGGTCCGCGAGTTTCAGTCCCGGCTTGCCGCCAGGCATCAGGTCGGTGACGAACAGGCGCCCGTCCTGCAGCACGACGAGATAGTTCCCGATCTGCTTGACGATGCCGCCTTCATCCACACCGGCCTTCTGGTTGTTGGTGATCTCGGGGTTCGCATCTGCAGCACCCACCGAGCTTCCCGTAACGGTTATCGATTCCATGGCGGCGTCGGCTGCAGGCGCGGCGGACTCCATGGCGCCGGGCGGCGGCGCAGCCATGGCCACCGGCATGTCGCGCCACGAATAGACTCCGCGCGCCTTGGCAGCGGCGCGCACCGCCTTCAGCCAGTCAAGGAACTCCGCTTCGCTGCGGAACCGCGACAGGGTCGCAGAGCGCAGCGCATCGAGCGAAGGATCCGCATAAGCCGGCACCGACTCGTCCGGCTCACCGGGCTCCATGGCATCGAAGCGGTTCTGTTCGACGAGCGTGGTCACGGTTTCAGGTGCCTCGTCCTGTCCCCACGGATACATGGACGTGCAAGCCGCCGACGCCAACATCAGCGCGCCAAGGCTCGCAATGCGGATAACGTTCATGGGATTCCCCTCCCTTGTCTGGCTGCAGTAAGGCCACCAGACTTTGGCAGAGTAAAGGCAAAGGACGCGCGGTAACGTGTTCCCTCCGCGCTCAAACCGGATTACGTCGCTTCGCATGACGAACTCGAACGACATGCCCCTCGCCGCCAAGCCGATCGAACGCGCCGCACACCGGCGCAGCGATGAAGCCTGGCTTGAAGAAGCTTTCAAACGCGACGACGTGCTGATCTTCCTGATCCGCGACGGCGCACCCTTGCTCGCCCGCGATGGCGGGCTGGTCTGGCTCGGCCCGGAAGCGGCGCGCGTGTCGCCTGGCTCGCCGCGTCTCTTCCTCGGTGTCGACAAGGCGGGCACACCGGTCTTCGCGCTCGACCTGCCACCGAAGTTCGAACTCGAAGGTTCGCTGATCGAAGGCGTCGGCGAGTTTGCGGACTTCCGTCAGGGCGCCGCGCGCATGCCGGCGATGGATGCCAACTGCGCCTCCACCGCGCGCAGCCTCTTCCTCTGGCATGGCTCGCACGGCTACTGCGCAAAGTGCGGCGGCAAGAACGCTGTGACGGATGCAGGCTGGAAAGCGCAGTGCGCGATGTGCGGCGCCGAACATTTCCCGCGCACCGATCCGGTCGCCATCATGCTCGCGGTGAAAGACGGCAAGGCGCTGATCGGCCGCCAAAAGTTCTGGCCCGCCGGTTTTATATCGTGCCTCGCAGGCTTTTGCGAACCGGGTGAAACCATCGAGCAGGCCGCCGCGCGCGAGATCTTCGAGGAAGCCGGCATCGTCTGCGATCCCGCATTTGCGGAATACGTCGCGTGCCAACCCTGGCCTTTCCCTTCTTCGCTGATGATGGGCTTCATCCTGACCGCACAAACCGACGAGATCGAGATCGACTCGAAGGAACTCGAGAGCGCGCGATGGGTTCCGCGCGCCGAGATGCGCGAGATTCTTGCGGGTAAACATTCGTCACTTTTTTGCCCCCCGCCGACGGCAATAGCCCATCATATTCTGAAGGTTTGGGCCGAACGGGACGACTGACCGTGTACGGAGGGATACGGGGACTCGCCTGAAAAATGAATTTTTGGAGTTGCATTCCAACGAATCAGCATATTATTGGGATGCCACTCAAAGGAGATCGAAGATGGCAGTTGCAAAAAAACCCGCCGCCAAAAAACCGGCTGCGAAAACCGCTAAGCCCGCCGTGAAAAAAGCTGCGCCGAAAGCCGCCGCTAAGAAGCCGGCAGCTAAAACCGCCAAGCCTGCTGCGAAAGCTGCTCCGGCGAAAAAGCCGGCCGCAAAAAAGCCGGCCGCAAAAAAGAAGTAAGTCTACGGACATTCTTCAATACGAACGGGCGAGCGCAAGTTCGCCCGTTTTTTTATGTAAATTCAAGGCGTTTTGAAACAGTCTTCAGATGACGCGGCAAGCGGGCCCCTCGCGCGCCAGCCGGAAAATCAGCCGGCGCCCCGACCGCCGCGCCGGCTGTATCCCTTACCCCTCCTGCCCCCTCCAAACACCTTCGCGCACCTCTCGCGCATGCCAGCGGCGCGCCCGCACCCCCGCTCACCTGTCCGGAAATGAGACGGCGCCGGGGAGGTCTCCCCTCCGGCGCCGCATCCTGTTCCGCTGCCGTGTTCAGTCGACCAGACCCGGCCAATTCATATTCGCCGCAGACACGAATCCCGGAATGTCGGCTTCCCACTTCTTTTGTATCGAAGTGTTGTAGTTGAGATACAGTTTGCCATCGACGATCTTCCAGTTCCGGGCGTCGCCCTTCGCCGTGTAGCCTTGGCTGACCGCCCAGGCACAGTAGCCGCCATACTGCGGCGCGTAGGCTTCAGGGTTGGCGAGGAACGTGTCGCGGTGCGCAGCGCTCGCGAAGCGGAAGGTCGCACCCTTGTACTTCGCGGAGAAGGCCTTTTCGCCTTTGACCGGCTTGCCATCGGTGAAATACGCGACGGGATCATAGCCCTGCACGGCAAGGTCGTCGAAGGCGCCGGTATAGATCGGCGGCTCTGCCATTGCAGGCGCGGGCAACAGCACGGCGGGCGCAAGGGCGATCGCAGCAGCAACGAGAAGTGAACGGAGGTTCATGGCAACAGTATCCAGAGTTGTGAGTGAAAGGGAAGTTCTGGCCGCAGGCGCGTAGCCGGGGGGAGATCACGCACCCGCGGCCAGCATCAGGACCGCGCAGGGGCAGGCAGCGGTCCCTTGTCCTTGAGTTCGATCCGGTGCGCCACAAGCACACCGGCAATGGCCTGCACCAGTTCGGCCAGCACTTGGCGCCCGGCCACCAGCATCGCAATCGAGCTGAGCCAGACGACAACCGCCATCGCGAACAGTCCGCCGCCATCATTGTTGGGATCGATGCCGAGCGGCGTGAAGAGATGGAACGACACCGCGCCGCTCATCACTGCCACCGCGATCAGCGCGCCGATCACGCGCAGGCGTTTCAG
This sequence comes from Hyphomonas sp., assembly GCF_016125515.1. GTDB lineage: Bacteria > Pseudomonadota > Alphaproteobacteria > Caulobacterales > Hyphomonadaceae > Hyphomonas. The sequence goes on along the minus strand of NZ_WGLO01000001.1, from coordinate 269,573 downwards.
CGCCGGGATAAGGCTAGCCAGCAGCAGCGCCGACGCGAGCAGCTCGGCTGAGCCGATCACGTACTGGCTGAACAGTCCCGTCTGCGCGAACAGGCCCTTGGCGCCCAAGCTGGCCGCCCAGGCATCGAGCCGGCCGAAGATGACCTGTGTTTCGACGGCATTGGTGAACTTGAACCGCAGGCTGTCGAGAAAGACAGCCGAGGCAATCGCCGAATAGGCAACCGGTGCGTAGGTGCGAAGTCTTGAAATCATGTCTGTGTCCTCAGCGTGCGAGGCTTTTGCCACGCGGCGCCTGTCGCACTCAAAGCACGCCTTTGTGAGGCGCAATCACGCCTGCGTGAGCGACCCGCCTCCTCTCGCGCAGCCCGACAGGATAAAGTAAGCATCATGCGGAAATTGCATGTGAGGGATCATGGTGGACCGGATTGATGCGATGCGACTGTTCATTCGGGTCGCAGACGCGGGCAGCTTCTCGCGCGCGGCGAGCGATCTCGAACTGGGACAGCCGACCGTTTCGCGCCGCGTGCAGGATCTGGAAGAGAGCCTCGGCACCACCCTCTTCCTGCGGACGACCCGTGCGCTGAGCCTGACCGAAGCCGGCGCGCGTTTCTACCGCCGCGCCACTGACATCCTCGCCGAGTATGATGAGGCCGAAGCTGAAGCGCGCGGTTTCGAGCATGCACCGGTCGGCCTGTTGCGCCTCTCCTGCTCCCACTCATTCGGACGCCGCGTCGTCGCGCCGCTCCTGCCCGGCTTTCTTGCCGCCTGGCCGCAGATTCGCGTCGACCTGATCTCCGATGATGCGATCACGGACCTTGTCTCCGAAGGCGTAGACATCGCGTTCCGTCTCGGCGAGATGCGCGACTCCAGCCTGATGGCGAAGAAACTCGGCGAAGCGTCGCAGGTGCTCTGGGCTTCGCCAGACTACATCGCCCGGCGCGGTGCACCGCAGCATCCTTCCGAACTGACCGAGCATGATGCAGTCGTGTTCCGGCACATCCGTCAGACGACCTGGGAACTCAACAACGGCAAGGAGACCATCAACGTGCGCGTCGATGGTCCCTTCCGCGCATCGTCAGGCGAGACATTGCTGGAAGCGGCGGCCGGCGGTCTCGGCATCTTCCTGGCGCCCGCCTGGCTCGCGTCGGAATGCACCGGCGAGATCCGCCTCGTCCGCGTACTGCCGGACTGGATCGGCCCCAGCCTTCCCATCCATGCTGTCTGGAGTTCAGGCAAGCTGCGCGGCAAGGCGAAGCTCTTCATCGACCATGCCGAACCATCGATCACTGCCGCGTGCGGCCTGTCGCGTCTCGAAGTGGCGCGCGCCTGACCCTCACGCCGCGCTGCACCGCTCAGAGCCGGGTGATCTGCGCTTTCGGGAATACGCCGAGGATCTTGATCGACTGCGAGAAGAACCCGAGTTCCTCCAGCGCGAGTTGAACCGGGCGTTCGTCTGGATGTCCCTCCACCTCGGCATAGAATTGCGAGGCCTCGAACGAGCCGCCGGTGAGATAGCTCTCGAGCTTCGTCATGTTGATGCCGTTCGTGGCAAATCCGCCGAGGCCCTTGTAGAGCGCCGCCGGAATGTTGCGCACCTCAAACAGGAACGCGGTCTTCGCCGGGCCGTCTTCGGCATCGATGTCCGCCGGCTCGCGCGACATGATCACGAAGCGGGTCGTGTTGTGGGCTGCGTCCTCGATATCCTCCGCGAGGATCTCCAGACCATAGACCTCCGCTGCCAGCCGGGGCGCGATCGCGGCCACGGCAGGGTCCTTCAGCTCGGCCACTTCGCGCGCCGCTCCGGCCGTATCAGCGGCCGTCACCGCTTCGATGCCATGCCGGCGCAGGAAGTTGCGGCACTGGCCGAGGCCCATGATGTGAGAGCGCGCCTTCTTCACGGCCTCCAGCTTGGTGCCGGGCAGCGCCATCAGCTGGAACCGGATCGGCAGGTAGTATTCGCCCGTGATGTGCAGCTGGGTCGACGGCAGCAGGTAATGGATGTCGCCCACGCGGCCGGCGATGGTGTTTTCCACAGGGATCATCGCGAGGTCCGCCTCGCCCTTCTCGACCGCGTTGAAACAGTCCTCGAAGGTTCGGCAGGCCATCGGCTCATGGCCCGGATAAGCCTCACCGCAGGCGATATGCGAGTTCGCGCCGGGTTCGCCTTGATAGGCAATTTTCTGTGTCATTGGGGATTTCCCTGCCCTGCACCCCGATTTCACGTGCGTCTGATCGCCGCGACGACCGGGGGAAGCGCCTCAACGAGGCACCGGTTATATTGTGCGCTCCCGGTTAGCGTGCCAAAAGGCGCCCGCCAAGACGTAAGTAACGGAATAGATTCGAAGGAACGCCCCAATGGGAGAACTCGGTCTCAACAAGATCTTCGGCGCCTTGCTGGCGACCGCTCTCGGCTTGATGGCCCTGATGCAGCTCCCTGGCCTGGTGTTCGGCGGCGAAGCCGCGCACCACGGCGAAGAGCATGGCGAGGAGCAGACGCTCAGCCAGAAGATGTGCGGACAGTTTCACTACTGTGTCGAAATCGCCGAAGCCGCTTCGGCCGGCGGACCGGCCGAGCCGGTCTTCGACCTCGGCGCCGCTCTGGCTGCCGCAGACGTGACCCGCGGCGAGCGCATCTTTGCCGGCCAGTGCTCGACCTGCCACACCATCACCCCCGGCGGCGCCAACGGCACCGGCCCGAACCTCAACAACGTCGTGGGCGCCCCGCACGCTCACCTTGCGGGCTTCAACTATTCGGGCGCCATGGCGGCCACTTCGGGAGAAGTCTGGACCTACGAGAACCTGAACGACTGGCTGAAGAGCCCGGCTGGCTACATCAAGGGCACCTCGATGTCCTTCGCCGGCCTCAAGAAAGATGCCGACCGCGCCAACGTCATTGCTTACCTCGCCGCCAATACCGAGAACGCCCCGGCCTTCCCGGCTCCGGCGGCTGTACCGGAAGCGACCGAGGGTGAGGCTGTCGCGGCGGAGGGCGAAACTGTCCCCGCTGAAGGTGAAGCCGTCCCGGCCGAAGGCGAAGCAGCTCCTGCCGAGGGTGAAACCGCTCCGGCCGAGGTCCCTGCCGAGGAAGCTGTGCCGACCTGATCGGCCGCCCTGCGCGCATGACAATCAGCCCCTGGCCCCTGGCTGGGGGTTTTTTGTTTGAGCGGCGGCGCTCAGCCCGCGGCGAGCCAGTTCGGCAGGCCGCCCCGCTGCGTCAACGCTACGCGGCGCACGCCGGTCACCTCGCCTGCCGCCGGCCGGATCCGCCGGATCGCGTCCTCCAGCGGCTCGCACTCGACCTGCAGGTGGTAGGCATTGGCGTGGAGCAACGTGCCCGGCGCCGTGAGCAGGCCGACATGGCCCGCCCAGCAGACCAGATCGCCTCGCTGCAGCGCGCCAGGGGCCTGCCAGTCGGGCACGGGCTCACCGGCCCAGGCGCCCTGCATGTCCGAATCACGCGGTAGCAGCACGCCGCAGGCCTCGAAGGCCTGCTGGACGAGGCCCGAACAGTCGATCCCCAGGCTTTCGCGTCCGCCCCAGAGGTAAGGCGTGCCGATGAACCGTTCAGCGACCGCGACCGGATCGGACTCGAACTCCGCGAGGCCGGCGAGATGGCGCCGGTGGACCCAGCCGGCCCGCCCGGCCTCGATCCAGACCCCCTCGACGCGCCCGGTCGCGGCGATCCTTGCGGCGAGCGACAGCAGGAAGCGCGGGGCGGACTTGAGATCCGGCTCGGAGAAACAATAGGTCCGCAGGGCGATCACCTTGTGCGTGACCGGCAGGACCGGCGCCGACAGCGCATCGAGACTGACCCAGCCGACATAGTGATCGCGCCGGCACTGGACGAGGCCGAACTCGCCCTCCTCCCGGAACAGGTCGACGGTCTCGCCATGCAACGCCTGTGTGGCGAGGCGGCCGTCCGGTGTGGGCGTTTCCCGCACCGCCGCGACCCCGGCGGTCACCTGGAGCGCCGTTGCAGCGCCCAGGGGGCGCGCAAGCCGCTTGTCGTTGAAGTCTGGCATGGCCGCAGCCTCCGAGGCGATCGCCTCAGGCCGCGTTGGAGCGCTTCGCCACAGGCTTTCCGCCCGCTTCTTCGCCGGACGCTGCGGCGAGAACAAGGCGAGCGAACGACCGCAGATAGGTCATGCCATCCGGGGTGCGCTCGATGAAGATCGACCGCAGGTCCGAATCGTCCGGCAGACGGCGGATGAAATTCAGCCGCTCCAGCGCGTCGAGAGCCCGCGTGATCGCAGGTTTGGCGATGCCCAGATGCTCGGCAAGGCCGCGCACCGTGTGCGGACCGGGCATCAGCGCCACCGACATCAGCACCGCCTGCTGGCGTGCCGTCAGGTCCGGCGCGTCCGAGCGCACCGAGGCGGTGACCGCCTTGCGCCAGAGTTCGAGCCCGTCCCGTTCGGATAACTGCATTGTCCAAAGCCTCCACACCACGCCCCGGCTGCTACCGGACGGTCGCGTATCAGGCGAATCTCAAGTGATTTGCGGAGGCCGTCCAGACCCGCAAAGCGGCCCGCCCCTTCACATTCGGGGCAAAACACCTGAAATAAGGGCATGGCCATTTCCCATTCCCACGATCACGGCGCCGCAAATACGCCGTGCAGCCCGCAGGACACCGAAGCGTTCCTGCAGGAGGCCGAAGCGCTGGTGGTTCGCCAGGGCCAGCGTATGACGAAAATCCGCCGCAAGGTGCTCCGCCTGCTGCTCGACAGCGACGGCCCCGCGAAAGCCTATGACCTGCTCGCGAACCTCGACGGCGAAGGGGCGGCCAAGCCGCCGACGATTTACCGGGCGCTCGACTTCCTCCAGGACACCGGCCTCGTCCACAAGATCGAGAGCCTCAATGCCTATGTTGCCTGCGGACATACCAGCCACAGCCACTCAGCCGTCTTCCTCATCTGCGACACCTGCAAGGGCGCCGAGGAGCTGCACGCCACGGCAACCAGCGCCTCCCTCAAGGCCGAGACGCACGCGGCGGGCTTCCACATGACGCGGGCCGTTGTCGAAGTGCGCGGCATCTGCCGGAACTGCGCCGCATGATCCCCCTCTGGCAAGGCAGCTGCAACCAGTGGGACTGCGACGAGATGGGACACATGAATGTCCGCGTCTATGTCGAGAAGCAACTGGAAGGCCTCGTCGCGCTCTGCCACGCGGCCGGCATGCCGAATGCTTTCCGCCCGAGTTCGCCTTCCACCGTATCCCCGACCGACCAGCATATCCGGTTCGTGCGCGAGGTCCTGCCGGGCCGGCCGCTGACGATGCAGGGCTGCGTGCTGGAGATCGGCGAGAGTGACGCCGTAGTCTACCAGGAACTGCGCCATGCCGATGGCACGCTGTCAGCTGCCTTCCGTACACGGATCGCCCATCTCGACACCGCCGAAGGCAAGGCCTTTCCCTGGACCCGCCGCGTGCTCGAAAAGCTCGATTCGCTGAGGGGCGCCACGCCCGACGAAGCCAAGCCCCGCTCCTTCGATCCCGACGCGCCGGGCCTGCCGGTCGAGGCAATCACCCTGGCCCGCGTCGCCGAGATCGGCGCGCCGCGCATCGGCCTCGGCGCGGTGCCCGCCACTCATTGCGGCGCCCACGGATGGATGACGCCGTCCTGGATCATCGGGCGCGTTTCGGATTCCGTGCCGAACCTACTGTTCGACTGGCGCACCCGTGTCGGCGCCAATGCCGGTGGCCGGCGGATGGGCGCCGCCGTGCTGGAATACCGCCTTCGCTATCACCGGATGCCCCGCGAGGGCGACAGATTCGTGGTGCACACTTCGCTCGGCAAGGTCGCCGGCAAGACGCACAACCTGATCCACTGGGTCATGGATCCGCAGACGGGCGGCCCTTGGGCGACCTGCGAAGTGATCGCCATCTCGCTGGACCTCGACGCCCGCAAGGCAGTCGAAGCGCCGCCGGAGATGATTGCCGAACTCGAGAAGATCGCGCCGCGCGGGCTGAGCATCTGACGATCGGATCAGCCTCGGCTTCGTCCTTCGCCTCGGCGCCACCGTTACCCTCCCCAAAATGGGGAGGGAATTCTCTCATCAACCGCCTATCGCTGACACATCCCCCAAAGCAACCTTTCCCCTCCCCGCTAACCGGGAGCTTGCGAGGACGCGAAATCGAATGCAATTTCCCGAGCTAGAGGGTGGAGCCCGGAGGTTCTAGAGATACCCTGCGAGGATTCTCGACAAGACTGGGATGTCCTTGGGGTTCAGGCCGGCGATGTTGATGCGGCCGGAAGATGGCATGTAGACGCCGTGTTTCTCGCGCAACTCGATCGTTTGCGCCGCCGTAACCGGCAGCTGGGAAAACATGCCATTCTGGTGCTTCAGGGCCGCAAGGGCGTTTGATCCAGTGGCCTTGACCAAGGCGTCGGAGAGGTCTTCGCGCAGCCCCTTCATCCGTGTGCGCATGGCATTGAGTTCGGCCTCCCATTCGGCGCGCAGTTCTGCGTCGCCAAGCACGGTCGCCACGATGCCCGCACCATGCGCCGGCGGCATCGACCAGGTGGCGCGGCCATTGTCAGCGATGTGCGTGGTGACCGCCTCGATGCCCGCCCGGGTTTCGCCGAGCACGAGGAAACAGCCCGTGCGTTCGCGGTACAGGCCGAAATTCTTCGAGCAGGAATAGGCGACCAACGCCTCGCCGGCTTCTTTCATGAAAGCGCGCACGCCGTCCATGTCGCGCTCAAGGCTCTGGGCAAAGCCGTGATAGGCCACATCCAGCAGCACCAGCAGCTCCTTCTCCTTCGCGAGTTTACCGAGTTCCTTCCAGTCATCGAGCGTGGGATCGATTCCGGTCGGGTTGTGGCACGGGCCCTGAATAATCACGCCGTCGCCGGGCTGGGCTTCGGAGAGGTCTGCCATCATGCCGAGCCGGTAGAACTCGCCGTCGCGGGCATAGGCATAGTCCTTCACTTCAAGGCCGAGCGATTTGACCACGTTTGGATGGTTCGGCCAGGTCGGCTTGGACACCCAGACGCGCTTGGTGCCGGTGCGTTTCATCAGGCTGATGCCGAGGAAAAGCGCGCCGCAGCCGCCGGGCGCGGTGAAGGAAATCGTGCGGCCTTCGGCGCGGGCGGGATGCTCGGCGCCGAAGACGAAATCCTCAACATGGGCGCAGAAATCCGTGTTGCCGCGCGGGCCTTCATAGACCTTGGTTGCCTGCGCGCCGATCAGGCGGGCTTCGGCTTTCTTCACCGCCGAGAGGATCGGCGTTTCACCGTCCGGGTCCTTGTAGACGCCGACACCGAGGTCGAACTTGTCGTGGCGCGGATCGGCGCGGAAGGCCGTCATCAGGCCCAGCAAGGCATCGGGCGGAAGGGTCGACAGGACGGTGAAATGGGACATGGGAGCTCTTCCAATTATGTAGGCGCAGACCTAGCGGTTTTTGTTGCAGCGCGGAACCCCGCCGGCCGGGCAAGCTGACGCAGGGTGACAATTGCGCCGCGCCGCCGGATTGCGGAAGCTCGGGCGAAACAAAGGAGAGACTGTCATGACTGCCTATGTGATCCTGATCCGTGAAAAGCTGCGCGACGAAGCCGCGATGAAGAAATATGCCGAGGCCGCAGGGGGTGCGCGCGGCGACCACAAGATCACGCCGCTGGCCTTCTACGGCCCGTGCGAGACGACCGAGGGCGCGGCCGCCGACGGCGTGGTGCTTCTGTCCTTCCCGACGATGGCCGAGGCCAAGGCCTGGTATGACAGCCCGGAATACAAGGCGGCCCGGGCACACCGTTTCCAGGCGGCGGACTACCGGGTTATCTTTGTGGAAGGCGTGGGTTGAGGGGTTTTCCTCGACCCCATTCTTTTGCCTCGCCCCAGCCTCCCCAAAATAGGGAGGGGACATGTCACTCTATCAAGCAGACTGAGCGCGCCCCACCAACTGATCGGTACCCTCTCCGGAACGGGGAGGGTTTGGGGGGCGAGGCAAGCACCAACATCCGGACCGGCAAGGCCATCCGGGTACAGAGCGTGGCCCTTCTCTCTCGAAGAGCCGTGCGCATGAGCTTGGGGGGACCGGCGCGTTCAGTCGACCAGGGTGGCTTCGGTCTTTGCCTTCACTTCGTCCATCGCGACGCCGGGGGCGAGTTCGATGACCTTGAGGCCGCCGGGGACGACGTCCATCACGCAGAGGTCGGTGATGATGCGGTTGACGACGCCCTTGCCGGTGAGCGGCAGGGTGCAGGTCTTGAGCACCTTGGACTCGCCGGCCTTGTTGGCGTGGTCCATCACCACGACAATGCGTTTGACGCCGGCGACGAGGTCCATCGCGCCGCCCATGCCCTTTACGAGCTTGCCGGGGATCATCCAGTTGGCAAGGTCGCCGTTCTCGGCGACTTCCATCGCACCCAGGATGGCGATGTTGATATGGCCGCCGCGGATCATCGCGAAGCTGGTCGCGCTGTCGAAGAAGCTGGTGCGCGGCAGCGTGGTGATCGTCTGCTTGCCGGCATTGATTAGGTCGGCGTCTTCCTCGCCTTCATAGGGAAACGGGCCCATGCCGAGCAGTCCGTTCTCAGACTGCAGCGTCACGTCCATGCCTTCGGGGATATGGTTGGCCACCATCGTCGGAATGCCGATGCCGAGGTTCACATAGTAACCGTCGTGCAGTTCCTTTGCGGCGCGCGCCGCCATTTCATCACGTGTCCAGGGCATCAGTAGCTCTCCCGCTTGCGGACGGTGCGTTGTTCGATGCGCTTCTCGAAGGTGCCTTTCACGATGCGCTGCACGAAGATGCCAGGCAGGTGGATCTGGTCGGGGTCGATATCGCCGGTGGGGACGATTTCCTCGACCTCGGCGACCGTGATCTTGCCGGCCATCGCCATGGGCGGATTGAAGTTGCGTGCGGTCTTGTTGAAGACGAGGTTGCCCTGCGTGTCGGCCTTCTCGGCTTTCACGATCGAGAGGTCGGCAACGAGGCCGGTCTCGAGGATGTAGGTCTCGCCATTGAACTCGCGGTGTTCCTTGCCTTCGGCGACCAGCGTGCCCACGCCGGTTTTCGTGTAGAAGCCGGGGATGCCCGCGCCCCCTGCCCGGCAGCGCTCGGCGAGCGTGCCCTGCGGGTTGAACTCGAGCTCGAGTTCGCCGGAGAGGTACTGGCGCTCGAACTCCTTGTTCTCGCCGACATAGGAAGAGATCATCTTCTTGATCTGGCGCGTCTTCAGCAGAAGGCCGAGGCCGAAATCGTCGACGCCGGCATTGTTCGAGATAGCCGTGATGTTCTTCGCACCGCTGTCGCGCAGGGCGAGGATGAGGTTTTCCGGAATGCCGCAGAGGCCGAAGCCGCCTGCCATCACCGTCATGCCATCGAAGGTAAGCCCGTCGAGGGCCTCCTTCGCCGATTTAAAGACCTTGCTTGCCATGGACCGGCCGGTTGCTCCCTGACTGCGGCGCGCGAACGCGCCTATCGCTGATGTTGCGTAGCACAATTTCCAGCGCGCTGAACCCGCGCGCGGAGATCAAGATTTCAACGGCCGTTGAATACACGGACGCAGGCAGAAAACAAGGCCGCCTGAGCGCGATCAGCTGGCGGCAGCGACCGTCTGCTCGATGGCGCCGAAGATTGAGTGGCCGGCATCGTCGTGCATGTCGATGCGGACGGTGTCGCCGGCTTTCAGGAACGGCGTTCTGGCCGTGCCGGATTCGATGGTTTCGATCATCCGGATCTCGGCGATGCAGGAATAACCAAGCCCCCCGTCGTTGACCGGTTTGCCGGGGCCGCCATCCTTGCCCTTGTTGGACACGGTGCCCGAACCGATGATCGTGCCGGCGGAGAGCGCGCGGGTCTTCGCCGCATGGGCGACGAGGCGCGGGAGGTTGAAGGTGGCGTCGATGGCAGCATTGGCGCGGCCGAAGGGCTGGCCGTTGAGATCGACGCGCAGCGGCAGGTGGACGAGGCCGTCCTGCCAGTTGGCGCCGAGCTCGTCCGGCGTGATGGCGACCGGGGAGAAGGCGCTGGCAGGCTTGGACTGGAAGAAGCCGAAGCCCTTGGCGAGTTCGCCGGGAATGAGCCCGCGCAACGAGACGTCATTGCAGAGCATGATGAGCTGGATGTGGAGGGCAGCTTCCTCTTCGCTGACGCCCAGCGGCACGTCGTCGGTGATGACGGCGATCTCGCCTTCCATGTCGCAGCCCCAGGCGGGATCGGCGAGCGGGATGGCATCGCGTGGACCGAGGAAACCGTCCGAGCCACCCTGGTACATCAGAGGGTCGTAGTAGAAGTTCTCCGGCACCTTGTCGCCCCGGGCGGCGCGAACCAGCTCGACATGGTTGATATAGGCCGAACCGTCCGCCCACTGATAGGCGCGCGGCAGCGGGCTTTCGCAGTCATGCTCGTGGAAGCGGAAGGTGGGCACGCTGCCCAGCTCCACCTGCTGGGCGAGCACGGCGAGTTCGGGACCGTAGATGGACCATTTGTCGAGCGCGGCCTGAAGGGTCGGCGCGATGCGGGCGGCATCGGTGGCACGCGTCAGGTCGCGGCTGACGACGACAAGGCGGCCATCGCGTGTGCCGTTGCGGAGGGTGGCGAGTTTCATGATATTTCCTCGGTATCCTTTTTTACCCCTTTCCGTTGGGAGCGGGGTTGGGGTGAGGGAGCACGCCCTCACGTGACATTGCAAGAGCGGAAATGGTGCGCCCCCTCACCCCCGGCCCGTCTCCCAAGGGAGAGGGGGGGAAGGTCAGCTTTCTGTCTTGATCTTCTCATGCAGCCAGGCCGCATGCCTCGGCGCTTTCTTGGTGGCGCTCCATTCCTCGATCATGGGCTCGGCGACAGATTTGAGCTGGGCCATCTGTTCGGGCGTGCCGATGTCGGCGGCGAGTTCGAGGCGGTGGCCGTTGGGGTCGAAAAAGTAGATCGACTTGAAGATGCCGTGATGGGTCGGGCCGAGCACGTCGATACCGAGGGATTCAAGGTACGCCTTGGTGGCCATGAGCTCGTCGAGCGAGCCGAGGCGGAAGGCGATGTGCTGCACCCATTGCGGCGTGTTCGGGTCGCGGCCCATTTCGGGTTGCTCGGGCAGCTCGAAAAAGGCGAGCACATTGCCGTTCCCTGCGTCGAGGAAAATGTGCATGTACGGATCATAGGCGCCGGTGGAGGGCACATGGTCCTCAGCGATCGCCAGCTGGAACGCCATGCCGAGCGTCTTCTTGTAGAACTCCACCGTCTCCTTCGCATCCTTGCAGCGATAGGCGACATGGTGGACTCCGCGAAGTCTGGGGGTGGTCATCACACTTTCTCCTCGGCCTTCAGCACGCCGCGCTCAAGCTGGTCGCGTTCGATGGATTCGAACAGGGCCTTGAAGTTACCTTCGCCAAAGCCTTCCTTGTAGTCGCCCTTGCGCTGGATGAACTCGAAGAAGACCGGGCCAATCTGCGGCTGGGCGAAGATTTGCAGGAGGAGGCGCGGCTCGCCGCCTTCGGTGGTGCCGTCGAGAAGGATGCCGCGAGATTTCAGCTCACCGACCGGTTCGCCATGGCCCGGCAGGCGCTTGTCGAGCATGTCGTAATAGGTGGCGGGCGGCGCGGTCATGAAAGGCACGCCCTTCTCCTTGAGCTTGTCCCAGCAGGCGACGAGGTCGTCGCAGATGAGGGCGATGTGCTGGATGCCCTCGCCATTGAACTCGCGCAGGAATTCCTCGATCTGGCCACCGCCGCCCTTGCCTTCTTCGTTGAGCGGGATGCGGATCTTGCCGTCCGGCGCGGTCAGCGCCTTTGAGGTGAGGCCGGTATATTCGCCCTTGATGTCGAAATAGCGAATCTCACGGAAATTCAAGAGCGTCTCGTAGAAGTCCGCCCAGTATTTCATGCGGCCGCCATAGACGTTGTGGGTGAGGTGATCGATCACCTTGAAGCCCGCGCCTTGCGGATTGCGGTCGACGCCCGGCAGGTAGTCAAAATCGATGTCATAGATCGAGAAGTTGCCATCGCCGCCGTCATAGCGGTCGACGAGGTAGATGATGGAATTGCCGATGCCTCGGATGGCGGGGATGTGCAGCTCCATCGGGCCGGTCTTCATCTCGACGGGCTCGCCGCCCTGCTTCAGCAGGTGGTCATAGGCGGCGCGGGCGTTGCGGACGCGGAAGCCCATGCCGCAGGCGGACGGGCCATGCTCGCGGCTGAAATACCAGGCGGGCGAATTCGGCTCGTAATTGGTGATCAGGTTGATGCCGCCCTGGCGCCACAGCTCGACATCCTTGGAACGGTGGCGGGCGACTTTTGTGAAACCCATGGTTTCGAAGACGGGCTCCAGCACGCCCTTCTCCGGCGCTGAAAACTCAATGAATTCGAAGCCGTCGAGACCGGCGGGGTTGTCGAAGAGGTCGGCCATGTGGGAGGCTCCTGACTTGAAGGGCTGAGAATATAGTTTCATATGTAACTAATTTCGACCCGCGCCGCAAGTCAAACCGAGGGATTTCCACTCAGCCATGCCCCAATCACCCCACCCCGCGCCGCTGCGCCTTGCGACGTTCCTGCCCTTCCGGCTATCGGTGCTGTCGAACGCCGTCTCGCAGCGGATTGCCGAGCTTTATGACCGGGAATTCGGTCTCTCGATCTGGCAATGGCGCGTGATGGCGGTGACGGCCGACACGCCCGGCATCAGCGCAACCGAAATCGGCCAGCGCACGCAGATGGACAAGGTGGCCGTCAGCCGGGCGGTCGCGGGCCTGATCGAAATGGGCTACCTGGAGCGGCGTCCGTCCACGGACGATGCGCGCCGGTCAAACCTGGTGCTGACGCCGGCGGGGCTCGGCATCTATGAGCTGATCGTGCCACTGGCGCTGGCCGAGGAGGCACAGCTCGTCACCGCCCTCAGCGACAAGGAACAGGCTGAGCTGGCGCGGCTGATGGGCAAGCTCGCAAAAGCGGCCTCGCCGGAGCGGGATTTGTGGTGAGCCCTACCCCGCCCGGCGCCGGCGCTGGCCGAGGCTGCGCGAGACGGGGGCGTCTTCTTCCAGGGTCAGGCGTTCGACGAGGCGCGCGATGAAGGCCGAGAGCTGGTCGCGGATCTCGTAGGGCGCTTCCATCGGCAGGAAGTGCGACGTGCCGCGGATGCCGCGCATCATCAGCGAAGGGTTCTGCTGGATGATCTGGGCGCGGACCTTTCCGGAAATCACGGAGTCGCGGTTCGGGCGGAGGATGACAATGGGGATCTTCTTCTTGCGCACCTTGCGGAGCGCCGCCCATGGACGGTGGCGATGCGCCCCGAAGGTCTTGGCTTCCCATTTCGGAGTGCACAGCAGTTTCCAGCTCTGCTTCTCGGCGTCCGCATGGCCATGGTCGGCGCGGTCTAGACCATCGAGCAGGTAATCGGCGAGGAAAGGTTCACGCCAGGACTTGAAGGCCGGCTTGCTGGAATAGTTGTCCAGCGCTTCGATGAAGGAGCTGAATTCGGCGCGCCGCTTCTTCGCGCGCGCCGCCATGTTGTTGCGCGACGTCAGCCAGTTGACCGGCGGAAAGACATGGTTCCAGAAATAGGTCTTGCGCGACAGGATCACCGGATCGGCGAGCACGAGGCCCTTCACGAGATCCGGCCGCTTGCCGGCGACCAGCAGCGCTACGCAGCCGCCCATCGAGTGACCACCCAGTACGACGCCGTGCGGCGCTTCCTCGTCGAGGAAGGCGATCACGTCGTCGCGGTACTTGTTCCAGGAGGCGAGCGAGCCCTTGGCCGGCAAGGTCGAGCGGCCATGGCCGCGCAAATCGAGCGCCGCCACGCGGGCGCGCAGGCCGAGCGGTGCGAGCATCGACTGGTAGGTCATCGCATTGAAGCCGGTGGCATGCAGCCAGACGGCGGCATAGGGCTTGATCGGATCGCCGAACTCGATGCCGGCCATCTCGCCGCCAGACTTCAAAGGCTCACGGAAACGGCGCATCAGCCAGCAGCTCCAAACACCTTGCGGAGCAGATCGGTCGTACGCGCCACTGGATTCTCCCGGATTTTCTTCTCCTCTTCCGCCACATAGAGGAAGATGCCGTCAAGCCCGAGCTTTACTGCATGCGACGTCAAGTCCGCCTGCACGCTCGACGTCGTGCCGCCGAGGCCGATTCCCTTCAGGTAGTTTTCCATCGACCGGAAGGCCCCGGACTCGGCCAGCGCAGTGCGCACGTGCGGAGTGAAGGCGGCGGTCAGCTGGGTCTCCGTCCGCGCGCGGAGGAAATCGGTGGCGGCTGTGGGGCCGCCGCGCAGGATGCCGAGGGCATCCTCGATGGTCATGTTGCGCACAGCGCCGAGGATCAGGGCCCGCGCTTCGGGAACCGAGGCTTCGGCCGCCCGGTTGAGGCGCAGCTCGACATCATCGAGCGGACCGCTGGCGCCGATCACGGCGAGGTTGCGTTGGACCTCGCGATAGGTTTTCGGCAGCGGGATGCGGATGCGCGGATCCCCGAAATAGCCGTTCTCCCTGCCCAGCTGGCTGGCAACATTCGTGGTGCCGACGGTCAGCGCCTCGCGCAGGCCTGCGTCGATTTCGGCGGTGGTCAGCGGCGCGGAGGGATCGGTGAGGATGGTGCCAAGGACGGGGGCATAGACGCCGGCCGATTCGCACCCTGCGGGGAGGATCGCAAGAACCAGAGCCGCAATCATGCCAGGTCTCATGCTTCAAACTCCCGGGGGCCGGACGGGGCCGTGATACGCTATACTGGTTAACCCTACAGGACCGGTTCGCGGAAATGAAGGGCACCCGGGCCCCTGTGCTGCGGAAGACGAGCTTACCTTCTTTTCATGTTGCCCCTGTTGACCACGGCTGTAGTCAATAATATGACCACGCATGTAGTCATATGTCAGGTGGAGCATGATGCAGATTTCCGCTTCAGAACTAGAAGTCATGGAGGTGCTGTGGGCACGTCCCGGCCTTGCGGCCAGCGATGTGCACGACGCCCTCGGCGACGGGCGCGACTGGAACGTGCGCACGGTGAAAACCTTCCTCGCCCGTCTGGTGGAGAAAGGCGCGTTGCGCACCGAAGAGGATGGCCGGCGCTACCTCTATTTCCCGCAGATCAAAGAAGACGAATACAAGGCCGAAGCGGCGACGCAGTTCATTGATCGCGTCTTCTCCGGCCGCGCCGCCCCGCTGGTGGCCCATCTTGCTGACAGCCGTGGCCTGACCCGCGAAGACATTGCCGCGCTCGAAAAGCTCCTGGGGGACCTGAAGAAATGATCCACGCTATCCTGAATGGTGATCTTTCGCATGCGCTGGAAACCCTGCTTGCGGTTTCAGTGCTGATCCTGGTGGTGCTGATGCTGCGCCGCGCCGTGTCGCGCCAGTTCGGCGCAGGGATTGTCTACCTCCTGTGGGCAATTCCGGTGGTGCGCTTCTTCATGCCGCCGATGACGACGCCGGTTTCGTTCCTGAACCTCGATCTCGGAGGTCTCGCGCCCGCCGCAACAACGACGACCGAGCACGTCACGTCACGCACGAGCACGGCGATCAATTCGGTGAGCGTCGAAGGGACTGTGTCGGTCGTGACGCCTGCAGGCCCGGCGTCCTTGCCGACGGCTGCACCTGCCATGATCGATGGCTCGGCCTTCCCGGTCGACCTGCTGACGCTGGCATTGATGACCGGCGTGGCCGTCTGGGTCGCTGGTGCCCTGTACTTCGCGGCCCGCAGCCTGATTACGCACTTCGAGTTCATGAAGACGGTCGAGCGTGAAGCGATGCCTGTGTCCACGCGGATGGCTGATGTCGCTGCGGATCTCGCCGCCGAGACCGGCCTGCGCCGTCCGCCCCGCGTCGTGGCGAGCCTGATCTCGCGCGGCCCGTTCGTGACCGGCCTACTGCGCCCGGTCGTGGTGATGCCGGCCTGGTTCGAGGAAGATTATACACCGTCCGAAGCCCGCGCCGCCCTGGCCCACGAGATGATGCATGTGCGCCGCGGTGACCTCTGGGCCCTGCAAGCTTCGGAACTGTTGGTGGCCGCGCTGTGGTTCAACCCGCTTGCGTACATCGCCCGCAACGCCTTCCGCACGGACCAGGAAGCCGCCTGCGACGCCGATGTCCTCAGCCGCTGCCAGACGAGCCCGCATGCCTATGGGTCGACGCTGGTGAAAGCCGCCCGCCTGCACCTGCCCGAACCTGTCCTTGCCGCCGCGCGGCTGCCCCTCACTCACGCCCTCAAAGAAAGACTGACCCGCATGTCCTATCCTGCCCCTTCGTCCCGCCGCCGCATGATCGGTTTCGGCGCAGCCCTTCTGTTCGGCGTCTCGACTCTGGCCATCACCTCCTCGGTCGCTGTCGCCGGCGAGCCGGACAAATCCGAGCCGGTCGAGCGCCATGAATTCCGGATCGAGATGGATAGCCTTGCGCTCAACGGCGGCGCCGAGGACCGCCAGATGGTGTTGCTGGGCGATCCGATGGCCAAGGTGTTGCCGGTTCCGCCGATGCCGACCGAAGTGCTGGAGCTGCAGCACCAGATCGAGATCGACGCCAACGAACTGTCCCGCCATATCGTGGTCGGCCCGGTCATGGACTGGACGGACAGCGCCGACTGGAAGGAATTCGAAGCCCTCGCCGAAGAGATGGCGAACCTGTCCGGCGACATCGTCGAGCACTCCGCCGATGAAGACGGCAAGCACGTTGTGGTGCGGGTGCGCACCTCCGGCGGCGAACTGACCGAAGAAGAACGTGAAGCCCTGATGGCCAAACTGGAAGCCAAAGGCGCCGCCCTGGAGGCCAAGCTGGCCGCGCGCGAAGCCGAGATGGATGCGCACGAGGCCAAGATGGAAAGCAAGATGATCGTTATCGAACGCCGGATGGAAGAGAACGGCGCAGAAATCGAGCGGATCATGGACGAGCGTTTCGGTCCCGAGTTCGAAGCACGGATCGAAGCCCAGGCTGATCTGGTCGAGGAACTGGTCAGCGCCTGCAAAGACGCCGAGCTGGCCACGGGCGAAACCCGCATCATCGAGCGCAAGGACGCAGATGGCGAAGCCGTGCGGCTGGCCTGCGTCGAAGGCGACCGTGCCAACCTCAAAGCGGCCAGCACGCTGGCTGCGGTCGACAGCTACCCCGGAATCACCGAAGCCGAAAAAGCCGCGTTTACGGCGGCCTCCGAAGGCCAGAAACGCAAGCATGTGATGGTGTTCCGCAGCGATGATGACGGAGACATGATCGAACCGCCAGCGGCGCCCGAAACCCCGGAAACGCCCGCGACGCCCAAGACACCTGACACGCCGAAGACTCCGCAGAAGTAAGAACAGATCGGCGCCCCCTCAATCAATCCCTTCAGCCCCGGCTCCTGCAGCCGGGGTTTTCTTTTGCCTGAGCCGCGCCGCTTTGCGCCGGCAGGCGGACCCGTTAGGGTGCGCGCCAACGACAAAACTGGGAGCCGCCGCCATGACCTTCAAAGCCCTCTGTGCCGCGCTGTTGCTTACAGCCTCGCTGAGCGCATGCGCCACCGCGCCCAAGCCCTGCACCACCGAATGGATCGACTACCGGACCGAAAAGGTGCTGCGCAATTTCGCAGTCGCCAATCGCGGCCTGGTGTCGGACCTGCGCGACCTGAAACGGGCGGACGGCGACATCGACCCCGTGCAAGCGATCCTGCTGGCCTCCAAGGCGGACGACCTGCGCAAGTTCGCCCGCAGCTTTGAACGGATTGTGCTGCCGGAACTGCAATCGGCCTATGACCAATGCGGCAAGGACGCGGAGTTCGTACCAGCCTTTACCGAGTTCCTGCGCCGCGAGGGCGTATCGGACGAAGCGCTTGAATGGGTCGGGCCGATCCTGGCGCTGAGCCTGGTGATCGACAGCCAGAACTGATCCGTCGTACAGGCTGCGCCCATGAAAACCCTGATCGTCGTTCCCGCCCGCTATGCCTCGACACGCCTGCCCGGCAAGCCGCTGGCCATGATCGCCGGGCGCACGATGGTGGAGCGCGTTGCGGGCCTTGCCCGCCGGGCCGCAGAGCAGCTGACCGATGCTGACTTTGCTGTGGCGACCGATGATACGCGTATCCTGGAATTCTGCCGCGATGCCGGCATTCCGGTGGTGATGACGGATCCGGCCCTACCATCGGGATCCGACCGCGCACTGGCAGCGGTTGAGGGGCTGGGCGCCGAGCCCGAATTCGTCGTGAACCTGCAGGGCGATGCGCCTTTCACGCCGTCGGCGCATGTGGTGGCTATCGTCGAGGCGCTGGCGACGTCCGGCACGGACGCGGCAACGCCCTGCATCCGTCTCAGCTGGGAGGCGCTCGACCGGCTGCGGGCGCACAAGCAAGAGACGCCCTTTTCCGGCACGACGCTGGTGACCGATCCGGCGGGACGGGCGATCTGGTTTTCCAAGATCATCCTGCCCGCGATGCGCAAGGAAGCCGAGCTGCGCAAGCTGAACCCGCTCTCGCCGGTGCTGCAGCATATCGGGCTCTACGGCTTCCGCCTGGAGGCGCTGCAGCGCTACTGCGCGCTGCCCGAGAGCCGGTATGAGCGGCTGGAAGGCCTCGAACAGCTGCGCCTGATCGAGAACGGCATGAGCGTGCAGGCGGTGGAAGTGCAACCCGGGCGGATCGCCATTCCCGGCATCGACACGGCGGAGGACATTGCGCTCGCCGAACGCCTGGTCGCCGAATACGGCGATCCGGATCTGGTGTGAGCCATGGCGCGCCTGTTTGTCGTCCGGCATGGCAACACGTTTGATGCAGGCGATGTGGTGACCCGCGTCGGCGGGCGCACCGACCTGCCACTGTCCAACTCCGGCAAGGCGCAGGCGGAAAAGTTGGCTGCGCACTTTGCCGGCACGCGCTTTGCCGGAGCGCTGGCCTCGCCTCTGGAACGTACGCGCGCGACGGCGCGGGCAATACTCAGTACACGAACGGATGCGCCGGCCCTGCTGATCCGCAGCTTCCTGCGCGAGATCGACTATGGCCCGGACGAGAACCAGGCTGAGGCAGTCGTGGTTGCCCGCCTTGGCGAAGCGGCGCTGAAGGCCTGGGACGAGGATGGCACGGTGCCGCCGGGATGGGATGTGGACCCTGCCGCGATCCGGGCCGGATGGGCCGCACTGCTGGCCGGAATCGCGGCGCTGCCCGACGCGGCCAATGTGCTCGTTGTTACAAGCAATGGAACGGCCCGCTTCCTGCCGGATGTGGTGGACACCAAGCCGGACGGCTTGGACCGGAAACTGAAGACTGGCGCTTGGGGTGAAATCGTGGTTGCGCCCGGCCGGTCAGAGATCACGGCCTGGAATGTGCGGCCCTGATCAGGCGACGTCGCGGGCAGCGATCTGGTAGCCGAGCGAGCCCGGCCCACCGATCGGAAGGCTGAAGGCCACTGTCGTGCCCTCGCCATAGATCGAGGCGATATTGAGCCGGCCGCCATGCATTTCGGCGAAGGACTTGGTGAGCGCGAGACCGAGGCCGGTGCCGTCGGTGTTGCGGTCCTTCGTCTTGGAGACCTGCTCGAACGGCTGCGCGAGGCGCGAGATGTCCTCCGCCGGAATGCCGATGCCGGTATCGGTGACGGCGAAGTAGATTTCCGGACCGCGCTGTTCGACGCGCACGGTGATCGTGCCGCCGGGATCGGTGAACTTGATGGCGTTGGACACGAGATTAAGGATCATCTGGCGGATCGCGCGGTGGTCGGCGTCGATATCCGGCAGGTTCGGCGCGGCATCGAGGACCAGCTCGATCTCCTTCTCCTCGGCCTTGCGCCGGATCATCCGCAGTGCGGCATCGACCGGATCGACCGGATCGATGGCCTGCGGCGTGATCGTCATCTTGCCGGCCTCGATCTTGGCCATGTCGAGGATGTCATTGATCATGTCGAGCAGGTGCTGGCCGGAGGTGAGGATGTCGCGGGAGTATTCTTTGTACGACGGATGGCCGAGCGGGCCGGCCAGCTCGTTCATCATGATCTCCGAGAAACCGATGATGGCGTTCAGCGGCGTGCGCAACTCGTGGCTCATGTTGGCGAGGAAGGCCGACTTGGTGAAAGCGGCGTGCTCGGCCTTCACCTTCTCCTCGGAATACTTGCGCGAGAGAGCTTCGGCCTTGCCTTCGGAACGCTGCAGGTCGAGCGCGGCGCGGCGCATCTTTTCCTGTTGCTTCTTCAGCTCTTCCTCGTTGCGAATGTTCTCCGACACATCAACGCCGACCGTCAGCAGGCCGCCATCCGGTGTGGCGCGCTCGATCAGCTTCAGCCAGCGTCCGTTGCGCAGGGCGAGCAATGTGGTGTGGGGATCGTCGGTCGACTGACGCTCCAGCAGAACAGCACCGGACCGCGCGATCTGGACCGTGGCGCGGCCCATGCCTGGGCGAAGCGTATCCTGCAGGCCGAAATCGAGCGCAAATGCGCGGTTCCAGTACAGCAGCCGGCCCTTTGAGTCCCAGAGCGCAAAGGGACCGTTGAAGCCTTCGATGGCCGTGCGCAGCCGGCGCTCGGCAGCCTTGATCCGGTCGTCGGCCTGCTTGCGGTCGGTGATGTCCATCATGATGCCGCCGAACACCTGGCTGCCGCTGGCGGGGTCGACCGAGACGCTGCCGCGCATTTCCACCCAGCGGCCGGGCAGCGTGGCGGCGGGAAATGTCAGATGGATCCAGCCGATGGTGCGGGCCTTGTCGAAGGCCTCGCGGATGCGTTCGTGGGAGTCCACCGGCGCGCGGGCGAGCAGGTCGTCGAGCGACAGGAGGCCGGGACGCGCAAGTCCGAGAATGTCGGCTGCACCTTCGCTGAAGAAGATTGCTTCGTTCTCGATCGACCATTCCCAATAGCCGGACTGGGCGCCGCGCATGACAAGGCCAAGGATCCGGTCCGATTCCTGGTTGCGGGTGGCATGGATCAGCAATTCGGTCTGGCGGTTCGACAGGCTTCGGGTGAGACCCAGCAGCGCCATGGCGGGCGCCGCGAGAAGCAGGCCGACAATGGCGAGGCGAACGAGATCAGCGGCGCTGATCAGGGGCCGCGCCGCCGTGAGGCAGATGTTGATGTCGCTGCCGGCGATACTGGCGCAGGCCGTGCCGGCCCGGTCGCTGCCTGCGATGGAACGGATGGCCGGGCCATGGGCCGGCACGTGGTCTGCGGCGGCGGCAAGCTGGGCATTCCCGATGCTGAACCGGGCGGCGGGCGAACGCAGCGTCAGGCGGGCGGACCGGGGCTCTGCGAAAGTGGCGGCAATCGGGGACAGGGCCAGCAGGACCGGCTGGTCCGGAACCGCGGACACAAACACGAAATCGCCCTGCGCAGTAAGCACAATGCCGGACTCGCCTTCCGCCAGCTGGCCGGCGGCCTTGGCGGCGGCGCCGAGACGGGAGGCCGGCAGGGACTGGCTGGCATCGTGGAGCGTCACCAGGGCGTCGATGCTGGGCGAGAGGGCCGCGACCTCGGACGTCGACAGGTCCTTCTGCCCCACGAGGCTGAGAATAACCTCGGCCCCTTCGGCGCGGGACGACACGCGTGCGGCGAGCATCTGCGCTTCCGCGTCCAGCTGTGCGAGAAAGGCGCGATCGGCGGCCTGGCGTTCGTCCCAGGCCTTGAGGCTGAGGCCGAGGGCGAGAAGGCCGAGAATGGCGAGAATCAGGGTCCAGGTGCGCTTGCCTTCGGCTAGCGGGGCGCGGTCTTCCGGTGCAACGGGACGTTTACCTGTGCTGGTGCGCAGCGTCGGCCTGGCCAAGATAGCTCCCTGTCCGGCGAACGGAGTCCCGGATTGTTGGAGTTTCGGCGGCAAAGATTGCCGCTTCGTTAACCAATCAGAGGGTTTTGTTAACGTGTTTCATCCTTCGCTTCCGAGTGCGCGGCCTGCGATATCCATCGCGTTTTCGGACAGGCCGGCCTCGATCATCCGCTTCAGGCACGCCTTGGCCTCGGCGCCTGCCCTTGGCTCAAGCACACGCCACTGCTCGAACGCGGTCATCAGCCGCGCGCCAAGGGCGGGGTTCACCTTGTCGGCAGCGAGGATAGTTGCCTCCACGGCCCGGTAGCCTGACCCGTCCGGCGCGTGGAAGGCGGCGAGGTTCTGCATGGCGAAGGCGGCGATGACGGCGCGCACACGGTTCGGATTCTTCAGGTCGAAAGCGGGATGGGCGACGAGGCGCTGCACATCCTCGGCCGTGCCGGTGGAAGCCTGCACCGAGAACCATTTGTCCATCACCAGCGCATTGCCAGACCAGACCTGTTCGAAATGCGACAGCGCCTTGTTCCGGGCCTCGCCCTTGGTGAAGGTCAGCGCGCGCAGGGTGGCGAGACTTTCGGTCATGTTCGGCGCGCGCTCATAGAGACCGGCGAGCGTGCTTGCGGCTTCGGCGGTGGCCGACGCGCCGAGCAGGCCGATGAAGGCTGTGCGCAGCGCACGGACGGACGCCTGTTCCGCTCCAGGATGATACGGCGCCGGTGCGGGCGCGGCGAGCGTCTCGGCGATAGAGCCCGCGAGTTCCTTGCAGAGCGCGCCCTGCAATTTCTGGCGCGCCGCAGCGAGCGCGACCGGATCGGCGGGCTGGCGTTCGAGGAAAAGCTCGCCCACTTCCGGCAGGCGTGTCAGCAAGGCGGCGAAGGCCGGGTCGTCGATCGCGCCGCGTACGGAACTCGCAACGGCCTCGACGAGGGCGTGGTCCGGCTTGGTCTGGGAGCCGTCGGACAGCGCCAGCATCTCTTCCTTGATCAAGGTCTGCAGGCCGTCCCACCTATTGAACGGGTCCGTCTCCGCATTGACGAGCGCGATGCGTTCGCTGCGCGACAGGCTACGCGTGATGCGGACCGGCGCGCTGAAATCGCGGCCCACGGACAGGATCGGACGCGAGCTGCCAGGCGGCAGGCGAAGGTCGAGCGTGACGGAGGCCTTGTCCAACACATGCAGGAACGGTTCGGCCGACGCATCATTTACCGCGACATGCCCGCCCTTGCCGTCCAGCACCGCGCAGAGCAGCGGGATTGGGACAGGGTGTTTGACCTTCTGTCCCGGCGTCGGCGGGGTCGATTGGGCGAATGTCACGCTGAGCGTCGCACTGGCCTCGTCCCATGTCTCGCTGACGCGCAATTCCGGCGTGCCGGCCTGGGCATACCAACGGCGGAATTCGGAAAAGTCGCGGCCCGTGACGGCTTCGAAACAGGCGTAGAAATCCTCGATCGTAACCGCCTGCCCGTCATGGCGCTCGAAATAGAGGTCCATGCCTTCGCGGTATTTCTTTGGGCCGATCATCCGGCGCAGCATGCCGATCAGTTCGGCGCCCTTCTCATACACCGTCGCGGTGTAGAGATTGTCGATGGCGCCATAGGTGTCCGGGCGCACGGCATGGGCCAGCGGGCCGGCATCCTCGCCGAACTGGCGCGCGCGCAGGCGGATGACATCCTTGATGCGCTGCACAGCGCGCGACCGCATGTCGGCGGAGAAGTTCTGGTCGCGGAAGACCGTCAGGCCTTCCTTGAGGCAGAGCTGAAACCAGTCGCGGCAGGTGATGCGGTTGCCGGTCCAGTTGTGGAAGTATTCGTGCGCAACGATGGATTCGATGGCTTCGAAGTCAAAGTCGGTCGCGGTCGCTTCGTCGGCGAGGACATAGGCGGAGTTGAAGATGTTGAGACCCTTGTTCTCCATGGCGCCGAAGTTGAAGTCGCGCACCGCCACAATGTTGAACACGCCGAGATCGTATTCGCGGCCGTAAACTTCCTCGTCCCAGCGCATCGAGCGCTTCAGCGAATCCATCGCCCAGGCGGCGCGGGCTGCGTCGCCCTTGTCGACATGGATGCCGAGATCGACCGTCTTGCCTGACATCGTGGTGAAGGTGTCGCGCAGCACGTCATAATCGCCGGCGCA
This sequence comes from Hyphomonas sp., assembly GCF_016125515.1. GTDB lineage: Bacteria > Pseudomonadota > Alphaproteobacteria > Caulobacterales > Hyphomonadaceae > Hyphomonas. The sequence goes on along the minus strand of NZ_WGLO01000001.1, from coordinate 245,821 downwards.
GAGCGCGAAGAGATAGGCGGGCTTCTTGTGTGGGTCGACCCACTCGGCGAAGTGGCGACCATCCGGCAGGTCGCCGGAAGCGCCGGGTGTGCCGTTCGACAGGAGGATCGGGAACTCGGCCTTCGGGCCTTCCATCCGCACGCGGAAGGCACTCATCACGTCCGGCCGGTCCGGATAATAGGTGATGCGGCGGAAGCCTTCGGCCTCGCACTGCGTGCACAGGCGCCCGCCCGAGAGATAAAGGCCGGAGAGGGCCGTGTTGGCCTTTGGCGAGATCTCAACCTCCGTTTCGAGCACAAAAGCGCCGGCGGGCGGCGTGTGCAAGATGAGGCCGCGCGCATCGGTGGTGAAGTCCGCAAGGTCCAGCGGCTTGGCGGCGCTGCCGCCTTCCGCCACAGCGATGTAGCGCAGCTTCAGCGCTTCACCGTCGAGCCGCATCGGGCCAGTGCCCAGCGGCGTGATCGACAGGCGCGCCTTCACGATGGTCGTTTCCGCGCCAAGATCAAAGCGCAGGTCCACCGCATCGAGCGTGAAGGGATAGGGCGTATAGTCCTGGAGCTTGACCGCTACCGGTGTTTCCGTCCGCATGTTGGGGCTCCTGATCTGCCTGAAGATGACGCCGAGGAATATAGGGGTGCGGCGGAACCGTCGAGGGTTGTTGTCCGCGCAGGCCCGGGCTGGCAAAGGAAGCGCCATGAACCCGCAAAAGCTGCCCTACCCGCCTACGATCCGGCGCGCCGCCCTAATCATCACCGTGCTGCTGGCGGTGTTGATCGGCTACTTCTCGCTGGTTCCGCCGGGCGAGGCGCCCGCGCCGCAGATTTCGGACAAGGTCCGCCACTTCGCAGCCTATGCGATGCTGGCGGTGCCGGTGGCGATGTGGTTCAGCCCGAAGCGTCTCGCCGCTTGGGGCCTTACGGCGCTCTATGGCGGCGGACTGGAGATCGCGCAGATGCTGGCCGGAACCGGACGGGAAGGCTCGCCGGCCGATGCCCTGGCCAATGCACTGGGCGCCGGCGCGGGCGTGTTCCTGATCTGGGTTATCGCCCGCACGCGGCGGGTGTGATCATTCCGCCGCGACGGTAATTTCCTCGTCGAGGCGGTAGACGTTGCGCAGGATGAAGGCGCACGTCTGGGCGACGGATTTCAGCTCGCTTGGAAAGGTGTCCGGATGATCCGAAGCGTACTCGGCAATGCGGCGCGCCAAGCGCATCAGGTCCGGCGTATGCACGATCATCCGCGCTTCGTGTTCGACGCGCTGGGGGTCGCGGTCATACTCGCCGCCGCTGACGCGCCAGCCGCCGGTGCTGCTCTCATCCGTGGCGATCACCGGAAAGGTGCCGGGATTGGCCAGCGTGACACCGAACTCGCTGGGGCGCCATTTGATGGTGCGCCGGTCGATGTGCCAGTGTTCCAGCATCATGTCGTCGTCGCCGTCGACGATGCGGTTCTGGTTGTGGACCGCCTGCTCCGAGACCAGCTCATGGGCGTGGAACGGCCGGCCGAGGCCGCAATCATAGGTGATGCGCAGGGGTTCGTTGACGTCCTTAACCCAGTGGGGAACGACGGATTCGATGACCGCCCAGGTGCCGACCGGCTTCACGAACACGCGCTGTGATTTATGGAACAGGGCCTTGGCCATGTACGTCTCCTCAACCAACCGCCATCATCGCACGCGAACCTCCCCACGAGGTGAATGGAAACGTTGAAATTCAATCGAGTGACGCGGCGCCATTGCCGCTGGGTAACGGCTTTCCGCGCGCGTAAAGTGCGATATTCTCCCCTTCATCCGAGATAACGTGAACGCCCACGAGGGCGACGGGGAGCCAAACGCGCCATGAACTTTGATTTCTCTGAAGACCAGAAGTACCTCGCCGGGGAAGCCCGGAAATTCCTGTCGGCCGAGAGCCCGACATCGGAAGTCCGCAAGGTGCTGAACGACGATACGGTCGCCTATCACAAGGACCTCTGGAAGAAGGTCGGCGAAATGGGCTGGCTAGGCGCCGCCATTCCGGAAGAGCATGGAGGCCTCGGCCTCGGCATGCTGGAAATGTGCGTGCTGGCCGAAGAGATGGGCCGGGCCATTGCGCCGGTGCCGTTCGCCTCGACCGCCTACTTACTCACCGAAGCGGTGAAGCTGGGCGGCAGCGAAAAGCAGAAAGCCGCGATCCTGCCCCGAATCGCCGCCGGAGAAGTGATTGGCGCTTACGCCGCTTCCGAAGGCCCGGGCCATCCGGACGCCTCCAACCTGCGCACGACCTTCGACGGCAAGACGATCTCCGGCACCAAGATCCCGGTGACCGATGGCGATATCGCCACTCACGCCGTGGTGTTGGCGAAAGAGGGCAAGGACCTTGCGTTGGTTCTGGTCGACCTGTCGGCCAGGGGCGTTACGCGCAAGACGGTGCAGACCATCGATCCGACCCGCAGCCATGCCGAAATCCAGTTCGACGCCGTGCCGGCCGAGCGCCTCGGCGCCAAGGGCGAGGGCGACCGCCTGAACGCCGAGCTGCTGGACCGGGCGGCAGTGCTGATCGCCTTCGAGCAGCTGGGCGGCGCGTCGGTCTGCCTGGAGATGGCCAATGAGTACGCCAAGAACCGCTACGCCTTTGGCCGCCCGATCGGCGGCAATCAGGCGATCAAGCACAAGCTGGCCGACATGTACGTGAAAAACGAGGTCGCCCGCTCGAACGCCTATTACGGCGCCTGGGCGCTCTCGACCGATGCGGCGGAGCTGCCGGAAGCGGCCGCCGCGGCGCGCGTGGCGTCATCGGAAGCCTTCTGGTTTGCTTCGAAGGAGAACATCCAGACGCATGGCGGCATGGGCTTCACCTGGGAAGTCGACTGCCACCTCTTCTATCGCCGCGCCAAGCTGCTGGCGGTGCAGGCGGGCTCGCCCAAGGTCTGGAAAGAGAAACTGGTGCGCGCGCTCGAGGCGAAGAATGCGGCCTGAGACCCTCACTCCGGCACGGATCGGGCGGCGGGATCTCTCCCGCCGCCCGCAAAGTGCTGGCTTATTCGCCGGTATAGGTTACCGGCGGGGGCGCTTCCCAGGTGACCGAGTCGGTCGGCTTGGTCGCGCCGCCGGCATAGACCTCCAGTTTGGCAGTCTTGTAGGTGATGTCAAAATTCTCGACGACCTGCGCATTCTCGCCGGTGTAGGTCGAGTAGTTGTTCAGCACCGCATCGGTGAGCGTCCAGACCTGCTTGTCGGCAGAACCGTCGGTCGTGATGGTGATCTCGACCGCGGGAACAGCCGTGCCGTCCACGATGTGCTTGATGACCTTGACCGAGGAAGAGTCGAAGTTGCGGGTGACATAGATGCCACCGGCATAGAGGCTGGTCTTAGCCGGCTCGACCGGAATGTAGGTGACCGGGTCATAGACCGGCTGCTGCGAAACGCTGAATGTGACGGCAGTCGCCGGAACCTTGTCGCCGCCCACTTTGAGCTCGACGCCTGCATGCGCCAGACCGGCAATGAGCATGGAAGCCGCCGAGGCGGCAGCAATGCGGCGGGTGTGCGCAAGAATCTTCGACATGAGAGAGTGTCCCTTTCTACTGCGCCGCGGGCGGGAGCCCATCGCTCGTCTCCCCGGCGCACGAAACTCATACGACGCCCCAATTCGGGATGGAATATGGCGGACACTTGTCAGCAAGCGTTCACACAAAAATATTTTCACCAAGATCTGATCGGCCCCCTCGGCCGTAACCAACCCTCTGCCCCTTGAAGAACGGAGACCGACATGGACTTCAATGACACGCCCGCCGAAGCCGCCTTCCGCAAGGAAGCGCACGACTTCCTCTCGAAGCACCTGGAGCCGAAATCCGGCGCCCGTCCGCGGACCGGCTCCGGCGAATCGGCCCTGAAGCGCGCCAAGGACTGGCAGCGGACCAAGGCTGAGAACAAATTTGCCCAGATCACCTGGCCGAAGGAATGGGGCGGACGCGGCGGCACCTCGATGGAAGCCGTCATCTGGGGCCAGGAAGAGGGCAAGTTCGACGCGCCGACCGGCCCGTTCGCCATCGGCCTCGGCATGTGCATTCCGACCGTGATCGCCTTCGGCTCGGACGAACATAAGAAGCGCTATGTGCAGAAAGCTCTCTTCGGCGAGGAAATCTGGTGCCAGCTCTTCTCCGAACCCTCCGCAGGCTCGGACGTCGCAGGCCTCAAGACCAAGGCGGTCAAGGATGGCGACCATTGGGTGGTCAACGGCCAGAAGGTCTGGACCTCGGGCGCCCACTATTCCGACTTCGGCATTCTGCTTGTGCGCACCAACCCGAAAGTGCCCAAGCACAAGGGCCTCACCATGTTCATCGTGAACATGAAGCAGCCCGGCGTTGAAGTGCGCCCGATCCACCAGGCGTCCGGCGGACGCGAGTTCAACGAAGTCTACTTCACCGACGTGCGCATTCCGGACACGGACCGTCTCGGCGAAGTCGGCGCGGGCTGGAAAGTGGCCCTCGTGACGCTGATGAACGAGCGCCTCGCTGTCGGCGGTTCGCCCGGCCCGGACTGGGGCGAGATCATGGCCTATGCCAAACAGGCGGGCACCATGAGTGACCAGGCTTTCCGCGAGAAGCTCGCCGATTGGTATGTCGCCGCACAAGGCTACAAGCTGACCAAGTTCCGCACCATGACCGCGCTGTCGCGTGGCCAGACGCCGGGACCGGAAAACTCGATCGGCAAGATCATCACGGCCAACCACCTGCAGGACATCTGCAACTCGGCCATCGAGATGCAGGACCATTACGGCATCATCACCGAAACCGAGCGGATGCCGGCCGATGCAATCTTCCAGCAGAGCTTCATGTGGGCGCCGGGCCTGCGCATTGCGGGTGGCACGGACGAGATCCTGCGTAACATCATCGCCGAGCGTGTGCTGGGCCTGCCGCAGGACGTGCGCGTCGACAAGGACCTCGCCTTCGACGAGATGAAGGCCGGCTAGGGCGGGTCCGGACGATTTGACCTCAAGGGGCGGCTTGCGTGGCAGGCCGCCCTTTTTCATGATGGTGCGATGACGCATGCGACACCGCCTTCTTCTGGTGCCCGGCCGCTGGCCTGTCCGGCGGGCACGGTGCTGTTCCGCCCGGACGATACCTGTTCGGGCTTCGTGGTGCTGGCGGAAGGTTGCATCCGGGTGTCGCTGACGAGCCCGGGCGGACGCGAGATCGTGCTCTACCGGGTCCAGCCCGGCGATGTCTGCCTACAGACCTTCACCTGCCTCGCCGAGGGGCGGGTCTATTCCGCCGAGGGCGTGGCCGAAACCGAACTGAAGGGCGAGCTCATCCCGCCCGCCGAATACGAGCGGCGGCTGGCGGAGGACCCGGATTTCCGCCGCCGCGTGTTCACGGCCGTGGCGCATCGGTTTGCCGACTTCGAACACCTTGTGGAATCGCTCGCCTCGGCCAGCATCGAAGTGCGCCTCGCTGAGGCGCTTCTGGCCCGCGCCGACGCGCAGGATGACGTGCACCTGACGCATGATGCCCTCGCCGCCGAGATCGGTTCGGCCCGCGAAGTCGTCAGCCGCCAGCTGGCCCGGTTCGAACGGGCCGGCCTTGTCGGCCTGTCGCGCGGAAAGGTGACACTTCGGGCGAGAGCCGCCCTACAAAGGAAAGCCGCCGGTTCGGTGACTTAGTCACCGACGCCTTGGACTGGCAGGCTTAAGGTGTCTCCATCAACAAAGGAGACCGCCATGTTCAAGACCAATGAAGGCACCCTCGACCGCGCCCTGCGGGTCATCGCGGGCCTCGTACTCATCAGCCTCGTCTTCGTCGGACCCAAGATCGTCTGGGGCTGGATCGGCCTTGTGCCGCTGATCACCGGCCTCGCTGGCACCTGCCCGGTCTACAGCCTGCTGGGCATCAACACCTGCCCGATGAAAAAGGGCTAGGCCCGCCTATTCCGTCTTTGCCGTCTCCGCGACGATGAAGGCGGCCAGCTCACTGACGCAGGCCCGGCCCGCGTCGGTGAGCGCTTTGGCGCGTGCGGCGTTGGAATCGTCCAGCGCCACAGCAGAGGTGGCAAAGCTGGTCTGCGCGACGACCGCGCGCGTGCGACCCTGAACCAGTGTGGCGTCCACCCGGCAGCGGGCAAGTTCCCCGGCCAGCGTGAAGTCCGACAGCCGCCAGGTCAACTCGAACTGCGCCGGACCCGCCGAATCCGAAGGCAGGGCGGCAAACGGGCCCTCGCCGCTCAGCGAATCCAGCAAGGCGCCCTGCATCATCTGGGTGGCATTGTCCGTCCACTGGACACCGCGCACGATGCGTATGGCGCCCGTCTCGTCCTCGGCGGCCAGCGTGCGACCGGAAAAGATGCGCGAGGCTTCGGGCTCGTGGATGGTGACGGTGGCGTGCAGCTGGTGCATCGGCTCCATCGGGCCGATCCGGTAATAGGCGTCCGGCGCATCCGGCTGTTTCAGGACGCTGACACAGCCTGTGAGGCTCACCAGGGCGGCGGACAAGATCAGGGCGCGGATCATCGGCGCTTCTCCTCATATGGCACGGGCTCGCCGACAATGAAGCCCTGGGGGTTGCTCTCGATCTCGCGGACGACGCGGTCAAGCCGGTTGATGAGGACGCGCAGGTCCTGGCTGGCTGCCGTCGTGTTCTCGAGGGTTGCGGAGGCGGGGCCTTCCATTAGCGCCGTTGCGGCGGCCACAGCGCGCTGGCTTTCTTCGAGTGTGCCGGTGGCAGCGGTCGCCACACTGCGGAAGTCCGCAACAAGGGTCTTGATGTCGGCGCCCGCTTCGGTGACGGACGTCTCGGCCGCCTTGCCGAAGCCTTGCAAATCGACCGAGGCCGCCTCGAAGGCGTTCGATGCGGCAGACACATCCTTCAGCGTCGCGGAGGCTTCATTGATGAGGCCGTCATCGGCGGCGAGCTTGGCCGTGATGGTTTCAAGGTTGCGGATTGACGTACTGAGCGAGGCGATGTTCTCATCCGTCAGGATCTTGTTGATACCGTCAAAAGTGAGGTTGGCACGGCCGAGCGCTTGCGCTCCGCCGGCCACGATCTGGTCGACAAGGGTGCGCTCGGACTTGATGACGGGCACGGGCTGGCCGGGCTTACCTTCCAGAGGCTTGCCCGATCCGGCGCTGATCTGGACGAAGGTGGTTCCGGTAATGCCGGCCAGCTGGATGGAGGCGGTCGAGTCTTCCTTGATTGGTGTTTCGCGGGCGACGCGGATATGCGCACGCACCTTGGACGGGTCGGCCCGGTCGATGCGCACATCGGCCACCTCGCCGACCTTCACGCCGATATAGCGCACGGCCGACCCCTGTTCGAGCGAGACCGGCCCGTCGAACACGATGTCATAGGCCTTGTAGTCCCGCTGGAATTCGGACTGACCGAGCCAGAGGACAAAGCCGGCGATCAACGCCGCGGCGGCCAGGACCAGCCCGCCGATGAGTGCGTAGTTTGCGCGGGTTTCCATGCGTTTCTAAGCCCCTTGCTCAATCACTGGCGCCGCCGCACGTCCGCGCGGGCCGCTGAAATACTCCTGGATCCACGGATGATCGACCTGTCTCAACTCCGGAATGGTTCCCATCGCCAGCACCCGCTTTTCACCGAGAACGACAATCCGGTCGCAGGTGGCGTGCAGCGTATCGACATCATGCGTGACGAGGAAGACCGTCAGACCGAGCGCCCGTTGCAGCGAGCGCAGCAGGGCGTCGAAGCCAGCGGCTGTGATCGGGTCGAGACCGGCAGTCGGCTCGTCGAGGAAGAGGAGTTCCGGGTCGAGCGCCAGCGCGCGGGCGAGCGCAGCACGCTTGCGCATGCCGCCCGACAGGTCGGAGGGATACTTGTCACCCGCGCTGGCGTTCAACCCCGCGAGGCGGATCTTCATGTCGGCGAGGTCGTGCATCAGCGCGGGGCTAAGCCTCGTGTGTTCTTTCATCGGCACCATCACGTTTTCCCGGACCGTCAGGTTCGAGAACAGGGCGCCATCCTGGAACATGATGCCCCAACGGCGTTCGATAGCGGTGCGGGCCTCGCGCGGCAGGGTTTCAAGCTGCTCGCCGAACACTTCAACGCTGCCGCTTTCGGGCGGCTTCAGTCCGGTTATCGCGCGCAGCAGGACAGACTTGCCGCAGCCGGACGGGCCGATCACGCCGATCACTTCACCGCGCGGGATGTCGAGGTCGAGGTGCTCCAGCACCACCGAAGACCCGAAGGCAACCTTGAGGTTCCGGATACGGATGATCGGATCGCCGCTCATATGCCGAGTTCCATGTAGAAGATGGCGAACAGCGCATCGAGCACGATGATCGAGAAGATGGCCTGGACCACGGAAGTGGTGGTGCGATGGCCGAGCGATTGCACGCTGCCGCCGGTGAGCAGGCCCTGCCGACAAGCGATCAGTGCCACGACGAGACCGAAGACCGGCGCCTTCGTCATGCCGACCCAGAACTGGTCGAGCGGGACGGCGGTGCGCAGGCGTTCGATGAACACGCCGGGATTGATGTCCAGCGAGGTCCAGCCCACGATGACCCCCCCCGCTATGCCGGCCAGTGTGGCGATAAAGGCGAGAATGGGCGTCATCACCAGCATCGCCAGAACGCGCGGCGCGACGAGCACTTCCATCGGCTTCAGACCAAGGGTCTGCATCGCATCGATTTCCTGACGCATCTTCATCGTGCCGATCTGCGCGGTGAAGGACGAGTTGGTGCGGCCTGCCAGAACGATGCCGGTCAGCACGACGCCGAATTCGCGCAGCATCGAATAGCCGATCAGTTCGACCGTATAGATCTCCAGATCGAAATCGCGCAGCGTCGTGGCGCCGATATAAGCGACCACCATGCCGACGAAGAAGGACAGGAACGCGACGATCGGCATCGCGTTGAGACCAGCCTCCTCCATCACGGCGACGATCGACGTCCAGCGGAATTTCCAGGGCTGCGCGGCGAGGCGGAAGATCGTGGCGACCGTTTCGCCCAGGAAGGCGAGCGTGGCGACGAGTTCGCTGAGCATGTCCACCGTGCCGCGCCCGACGCGTTCAAGCAGGTCGATGATACCCAGCGGGCGATGCGGAGCCGGGGGCACGGGATCGGACACCGCGTGGACTTGCTCCAGCAGGCTGGCGGCCGAGTTGTGTGCGCCTTCGAACTGCGGGGGCCACACGCCGCCCGCGCGCAATTGCCGGTCGATCAGGAACGCGCCGGCCGTGTCCAGATGGCCAAGCGCCGACACATCGAGCACCACGCCTGCGGGCAGCGCGATTTCGGCAAATTCGCGCTCGACCAGTTGCAACGTCGCGACCGTCCAGTCGCCGGTCAGGCGGAGGATCGTCTTTTCGTCGCTTGTTTCAAGCGCGAAACCGGGGTCGACAGGGTTCATCATGTTCCGTACGGGCCTGACCTCTGTATCAAAACATGCTTAAGCACAGGGCTGGCCAGTCCAACACAATTCACCCAACGGGATTAACCCATGCGCAACAGAACGCTCGAAATCGCCCAAGTTTCCTCGCCTTTGCGTGCGGCATTCGCAATCTCGCGCGGGGCCAAGGCGCAGGCAGAAACCCTTCGCGTGCGCCTGACCGACGGCGCAGCCGCAGGACGGGGCGAATGCGTGCCCTACGCGCGCTTCGGCGAGACCGTGGAAAGCGTGATGGCGGCGCTGGAAAGCGTGCGCGGGCAGGTCGAGGCGGGGCTGGACCGTATTGGCCTTCAGGCCGCCCTGCCGGCCGGCGCCGCGCGCTGTGCACTCGACTGTGCGCTGTGGGACCTCGAAGCGAAACAGGCCGGCAAACCTGTCTGGCAGCTCGCCGGCCTGCCCGAGCCCCGGCCGGTTGAAACCGCAGTCACCATCAGCCTCGACACACCGGACGCCATGGCCAAAGCGGCGAAGGCCGTACCCGGCCAGCTGTTGAAGCTGAAACTCGGCGGGCCGGAGGATCTGGACCGGCTGAAAGCCGTGCACGCGGCCCGGCCGGACGCGCGGCTGATCCTCGACGGTAATGAAGGCCTCGCGGCCGACGCCTACCCGGCCCTTGCCCGCGCCGGCGTAAAGCTCGGCGCGGTGCTGATCGAACAGCCCTTTCCCGCCGGCCGGGATGACGCGTTGCTCAAACGCCCCGGCCCGGTTGCGGTGTGTGCGGACGAAAGTGCACACACCAGCGCCGACATCCAGACCCTGGCGAAAACCTATGACGCGGTGAACGTGAAACTGGACAAGGCAGGCGGCCTCACCGAAGCGCTCGCCATGGTGCAGACCGCGCGCCGGTCCGGCATGGGTGTGATGGTCGGCTGCATGGTGGCGGGCTCCCTGTCGATGGCGCCGGCGGTCTTGTTGGCCGGGCTCGCGGACGCCGCAGATGTCGACGGCCCGCTCTGGCTGGCCGATGACATCGCCGATGGACTCGTGTTCAGCGGCGGAATGGTCTCACCGCCCAGCGCCGCGCTCTGGGGCTAGCGCACGGCCGCTTCGTAGGCTTCACTCGCTTCGAGCCAGGCGGCCTCGGCAGCTTCCTTTTCCGCGACGAATTTCGCGCGCTCCTTCAGGCGCTGGCGCACCTCATGGGGCTGGATGTCCGGGCGGGCAACCTCGACGTCGAGCGCCGCGATCTTGGCGGCGAGGCGTTCCATCGTTTTCTCCGCCTCCTGAGCTTTTTTCTTCAGTGGCGCAGCGGCCTCACGCGCGTGCGAGGCACGGCGGCGCTCGTCGGACTTGTCGCCGGTCTCGGCCGGCGCAGCCGCCGTCTTCGACGAACCCTTCTCACGGTCCGTGCTGAGCACCAGCGTGCGGTAATCGTTGAGGTCGCCGTCATAGCGCGACACGCGGCCATCCTTGACCAGCCACAATTCGTCCGCCGTCGCCTCGGCGAGGTAGACATCGTGCGTGATCAGCAGAACGGCGCCGGGGAAGTCGTTGATCGCGTAGATCAGCGCTTCTCGGCTGTCGATATCAAGATGCGATGTCGGTTCGTCGAGAATCAGGATGTGCGGCTTTTCCAGCGCAATCAGGCCGAGGATCAGGCGAACCTTTTCGCCGCCCGAAAGCGCCTCGACCTTGGTTTCCACCTTCTCATGGCTGAACCCCATCTGCGCTGCGACCGCACGCTGCTTCGCTGGCGGCGTGCCCTGCGGCAGCGCGCGCATGACGTGTTCGAGCAGCGTGTCGCCGGCGGTCAGTTCGTCGAGCTGGTCCTGCGAGAAATAGCCGATCCGCACCGCTTTCGGCGCGAGCCGCTTGCCCGCCATCAGCGGCAGACGCTCGGCTATGGATTTCACCAGCGTCGTCTTTCCCTGCCCGTTGGTGCCGACAATCGCAATCCGGTCGTCCGGATCCAAACGGATGTCGACATTGTTCAGGATGCGCGCGCCCTCGCCATAGCCGAGGTCTGCGCCCTTGATCTCCAGCAGCGGCGGCGACAGTTTCGATTCCGGCGCAGGGAACAAGAACGGCGTCGTGCGTTCCGCAATCGGGATCGACACGTCCTGCATCTTTTCCAACATCTTCACGCGGCTTTGCGCCTGCCGCGCCTTGGAGGCCTTGGCGCGGAATCGGTCCACGAAGGCCTGGAGATGTTCGCGCTCGGCCGCCTGTTTGGCGCGCTGGCTTTCGAGCTGGGCGAGCTTGGCCGCGCGCAGGCGCAGCCAGTCATCATACCCGCCGGGCGTGATCGACAGCTTGCGGTGTTCCAATGCCAACGTGTGCGTGACCGAACGGTTGAGCAGCTCGCGGTCGTGACTGACGATCAGCACCGTGTTCGGATATTTGCGCAGATAGCCTTCGAGCCACGCCGCGCCTTCAAGGTCGAGATAGTTCGACGGCTCGTCGAGAAGCAGCAGGTCCGGCTGGGCGAACAGGGCGCCGGCAATCGCCGCGCGCATCCGCCAGCCCCCGGAGAATTCCCTCGTCGCACGCGAGAGGTCTGCATGCTTGAAGCCGAGGCCCATCAGCACTTCGGCCGCGCGCGCCTCGGCCGACCAGGCATCGATGTCCAGAAGGCGCGCATGGATCTCGCCGATCCGGTCCGGATCGGTCGCGGTTTCCGATTCCGTCATCAGCGCATGACGCTCGGCATCGGACTGCAGCACCACGTCCATGATCGTCTCGTCGCTGGGCGCGACTTCCTGCGCCACCCAGCCGAGACGGGCTCCGTTCTGCAGGCGGATCGGGCTGTCCTTGCCGGGCGCAGCAATCTCTTCGCGGATCAGGCGCAACAGGGTCGACTTGCCGGTGCCGTTGCGGCCGACAAGGCCCACTTTCCAGCCAGCCGAAATCCGCGCCGACGCCGATTCGAACAGCGGGCGCGCTTCCACGCGGTAATCCAGGTTGCGTATCTCAAGCATGGCGGGCCTTTACCCTGCTGCGCCGCAAAAAACACCTGCTTTCCGCAAAATGCCAGAACGTCGCATTACGTATTTCTGCCCTTTTGCATCCATTGTGCAGTGCACAAATATCACTCCATGGACAGTATTGGCGTTTCCACGCACCTCGCCACCGGCGAAGCAGTTTACCTAAGGCCTATCGGTCGGCGGGACCGTGCGCGTGAAATCGACATAATTTCAAGGCTGTCACCGCATTCGCGCTATCTGCGCTTCTTCTCGGGCGCCGCCACATTTCCCGATGCGATGATCGACCAGCTGGTAAACACCGACGGGTACAACCACATCGCCTGGGGCGCGCTGGACCTCGACACGCCGGGCGCGCCGCTGATGGGTGTGGTGCGGGCCATCCGGCGGGGCAATTCCCGCGAGGCCGACCTCGCGCTCGCGGTAGTGGACAACCATCACGCCAAGGGCCTCGCCCGGTTGCTGCTGGAAGCGGTGGTCAGCCAGGCGCGCGGCGTGGGCATAACCCGCTTCGTGGCCGAGACCCTGCACGAGAATGCGCCGGCCCGGCGCCTGTTCAAGACCATCGGCGGCAAGGCCGGGGGCCCGGTTGGCGGGGTGGTGGCCACTTATGGCTTCGACGCAGTGACGGTTGCCGAACGCCTCGCGGCCATGCCAGGCGGCGAGGCCGCCGCAGACCTGCGCGCGGCGCTGACGCTGATTGAGCCGGCGCTGGACCTCGTCTGAGGCTCAGGCGGCGCCGTCGAGAACATCCTTGAAGCCCGAGGGGGCGTGCGGCCCGAGGAAGAGCTGTTCGAACGTGCCGATGCCCTCCGACCCGGCCCCGTCCGGCCCCTTGTGCACGGCCTTGACGATCTCCTGAATGTGCAGGTTCTCGAGCGCCTGCCAGGGCGCGCCGGCGGCATCGAAATCCTCGCGCTGAACTTTCAGCTGGTCGCCCTGGAACGCGCCGTGGCGCCAGACCGGGTGGCCGTAACCGATCCCCTTCATCAGGAACGTGCCAAGCGGCGTGAAGTCGACCGTGTGCGGACGGCCTGACGGATCGGTGACCGACAGGGTGGCAGATTGCATGCGGCGCGTGCCTTTCGCATAGCGCACGTCCATCTTCGGGTTTGCGAGGTGGATGCCCTCGCCCTGCTCTGAACCGTCCATCACCAGCGAGGCGCGCTGGTTCCACGCTTCGCCCTCACCGTCATCATTGACGTGGAAGAACATCGAGAGGTTCGGGAAGTTGGTCGGCGTCCAGATCCAGTAGAATTGCGGCGGCATTGCCGGGATCGCCGGCTGCGGATCGGGCGCGCCGATCGGGCGCACGCCCCAGCTGCGATCGCGGGTGCCGGTCCAGCTGTCGGGGCTTACCTTGATTTCGGTACCGTCGACCTTGAGCGTGCCCGACCAGCGGCCGTTTTGCGTCATGCGCGTCAGGTCCATCATCATGCGCGGCCCGATGCGGCGGGTGAAGCGCGGCTCCTCGATCGGGAAAGCGCGGCCGGTGAACTCCACGTCGAGTGCGAGGCCCTCGGTCTCCTTCAGCGTCAGGCGCACCTTCTTCAGCGGCTCGACCACGCTGACAGAAAGCGGGCCGACAAACGTGTCCATCCGCTCCATGTTCAGCGGGCGCGACATGAAAATGGAGGATTGCTTGCCATCGCGCAGGATCGAGACCGATCCGTCGATGATGTTGAGGTGCGGATAGACGCCCATCGCCGCAGCGAAGAAGGTCTTCCCGTCGGCGCTGTAGCCGTTGAAGAAATACCGGTCGTAGAAGTTCCGGTCGGAGCCGGCGAAGGCCACCGGTTCCGGTGTCTGGTGGATCGGATATTCGTCTCCGGCGCTGAGCATGGCGTCATCCTTCCTTTGCGTGACCACTTGGCGGTCTTGTCCTTGCCGCTAGGTTGGCGCCCGGGGAAAAGACAATCAAGCCGTGCCGCCGGGAGAGCAGCGATGACCAAATTCACGGCCGAAGAGGCCAACACCTTCCTCAGCACCGCCTTCAAGGGGCGCGGGGGGCAGAGCCAGGTGATGAAGATGGAACCCGGCCTGGCCGTGATGCGGCTTGAGGCCGACGAGACACACCTGCGCCCAGGCGGCTATATTTCCGGACCGACGCAGATGAGCCTTGCCGACAGTGTGGCCTATATGGCCATCATGACGCTGACCGGACTGGAACCTATGACCGTGACGAGCAATCTCAATATCAACTTCCTGCGCCCCTGCATCGGCGCGGCGGTGATCGCGGAAGGGCGCATCATGAAGATGGGCCAGGCGCTCGCCGTGATCGAAGTCGATATCCGCGTCGAAGGGGCCGACAAGCCGTCGAGCCACGCCATCGTCACCTACGCGCTGCCCAGGAAAGACGCATGAACCGGCTCGTCGCCGCCGCCGCCTTGCTCGGCTTCTGCGGGGTCGCGTGCGGCGCGTTCGGCGCGCATGCGCTGTCCGGACAGTTCAACGATGAGGCGCGCGGCTGGTGGACGACCGCCACCGCCTATGTGTTGCCGCATGCCGCGGCCGCGCTGGCGGCGGGGCTGAGCGGACAGGCCGGACGGATCCGGCTGGGCGGTTGGCTAATGGTGGGCGGCGCGGCGGTCTTTGCGGGCACGCTTTATGCGATGGCCTTGGGCGCACCGCGCATTCTTGGGGCGGTCACACCATTCGGCGGGCTGGGATTGCTGGCAGGCTGGCTGACGCTGGCGCTGGGCGCCCTGCGGAAAACCTAGGAGCCGGCCGACCCGTCGGCCACGTAGCGCTCGGCCAACCGGTCGGCGATGGAACGCGCATTATCGATCAGGCCGGCAAATTTATCGATTTCGAGCGCAATCGGCTGGACGTCCATGTCCGCACGCTCCGAGACCAGATCGAGCGCTTCCTGGAAGCCGCGATGGGCCATCTGGGCGCGCACGAGGGCGCGTTCGAAGCTCATCACGTCGGCGCGGTTGGACGCGTTCTTGTCCCGACTGCGCAGCAGTGTTTCGGCTTCGGTGGTGACATCCGCCAGCCCGTTGCGGGCGGCCTGGCTGTCCGCAACGATCCGGCCCAGCACGAGCGCCGGCGCCTTGGTTTCCGCGCCGATCCGCGTGGCATAATAGCCAGCCGCATCGGCCACTTCCGTGCGTCCATGCATCAACGTGTCAGCAAGACTGGCGATGCCGCCTGATTCCTCGACCCAGCCGGCCTGGACGACTTCCTCGCAATAGGCGTTGGAGGCTTCACGCAGCTCGGACTGATTCCTGGTCAGCGATGTCTCGAAAGTCGCCTCGCCGGGCACAACCGAAACGGTTGCGCATCCCGCAAGAACGCATAGGGATACACTAAGAACAACGCTACGCATCAATTTGCCACCCGCCAGCAGCTATGGCTTCACTCATGAGAATTAGTATGGGTGTGGAGTACGGAAGTCCAGTCATTGGCTAAAAGCTAGCCGAACATAAGTGAAGAGTGCATGAACAGACGCCAGAGCCGCCGGATTCTCTATCATAGACACGAGCCCTATGCTTCCGGACGCCTGCGCGTCTCGCCCGTGCACGAGATCTTCTGGGAAGAATCAGGCAATCCCAAGGGCATTCCGGTCGTGGCGCTGCATGGCGGCCCGGGCGGCGGCTCCAGCCCGGAAATGCGCCGATTCTTCGATCCGGACCGCTATCGCATCTTCCTGTTCGACCAGCGCGGCTGCGGCCGCTCTACGCCTCATTCGGAGCTGGAAGGCAATACGACCTGGGATCTGGTCGAGGACATCGAGACCCTGCGCAAGCATGCCGGCGTTTCCAGCTGGCTCGTCTTCGGCGGCTCGTGGGGCTCGACCCTCGCCCTCGCCTATGCGGTTAAGCATACCCCGCAAGTGCTCGGCCTGGTGCTGCGCGGCATTTTCCTCGTCTCGAAATCGGAAATCCGCTGGTTCTACCAGGAGGGCGCCAGCCGCCTCTTCCCGGATGCGTTCGAGCGCTATGTGGCGCCAATCCCGGAGGCGGAGCGCGGCGACCTCGTGAACGCCTTCTACAAACGCCTGACCGGCGATGATCCGGTGGCCCGGATCGATGCCGCCCGCGCCTGGTCGCGCTGGGAAGGCCAGACCCTGTCCATCAAGGGCCCGGTCACCACGCCGCCGCGCTTCAACGAAGACGATTTCGTTGACGCCTTCGCGCGCATCGAGTGCCACTATTTCGTCAATGAGGGCTTTTTCGAGAGCGACAACTGGTTGCTCGAGCAAGCCAAGCTCAAGCTGCAATCGACACCGGGCGTGATCGTGCACGGGCGCTATGACGTGGTCACCCCTCTGTCGACTGCCTGGGCCCTGTCTGAGGCCTGGCCGAAAGCCGAGCTTCACATCGTGCCGGACGCCGGCCACTCCTCGATGGAGCCTGGAATCATCGACCGCCTCGTTCAGGCCACGGACGATTTCGCAGACAAGCTGACGGTGAAGTCGAGAGCCTGAAGGCGGGTTTGAACCTGCGCCGTGCGCACCGCTTCGGCAACAATCTAGCTGAAGGTTGAACTATGGCGCCCACTCTTCTTCGCGCGAAACTCCGACATTGAATCGGAAAATGCCGCCGATGCGGTGCGCTTCCTCCAACATGTTCAGCATGTCCGACTTTACTGCTGTGATGCGTTCGCCCCAATTCAACTTGCTATAGTCGCCATGCACTTCAGCTGGCGATAGCGTGAGATGCGCGTGAGGAATCTCTTGATCCGCTTCCAGCAGGAACGGCTCAATCCGATCTAAAATCAGTCCACTTGAAGCAGCGCAATCAAATAGAGCTAACAGGGTCTCCTCGGTCACCAGACTAGCGTAACCGGAGCAAGCGATCTCAAGTAGCTGCGCCAATTCACTGCTCAACGAAAAAGCCCTGCTTATGTTGGGGTCTGACGTGAGCGACGATTTCCTCGCCGCTCACCCCGCGCCCTGCGCTGCAGCCCGCTACTCCGCTGGCGGAGCAGTCCAGTTCGGGCCCAGCAGGGATTCCAGCACGGCGGGCAGCTGCACGTGGTACTGGTCCTGCACCTTGTCGAGGAAGCCGAAGACCAGGACGAAGGCGATGAAGGGCGGCACGAACCATCGGATCAGGAACCGCCAGACGTTCATCACCATGCCCTCGCCAAGCTCCGAGACCAGCATGTCGCGTGACAGGATCCAGCCCGCGAAGACAGCGCACAGGAGACCGCCGAGCGGC
This sequence comes from Hyphomonas sp., assembly GCF_016125515.1. Lineage (GTDB taxonomy): Bacteria > Pseudomonadota > Alphaproteobacteria > Caulobacterales > Hyphomonadaceae > Hyphomonas. The sequence goes on along the minus strand of NZ_WGLO01000001.1, from coordinate 228,357 downwards.
AGCAGCAAGCCTTCGGTCATGAAGTCCATGAAGTCGAGATAGTCGCCGCCGAACACATAGCCCGCGCCGATCATCCACAGCACGAAGCCGATGCCGATGGAGGCGCCGAGGCGCGTGACTCCCTGGCGTTCCTCGAACCAGGACACGCCGACTTCCATCAGCGAGATCGACGAGGTGAAGGCGGCAAACAAGGCCAGCGCGAAGAAGACGACCGCGAACACCGAGCCATAAGGGATCGCCTCAAACGCCACGGGCATCGAGATGAAAAAGAGGCTTGGGCCGGAGGCTTCCGGCAGGCCTGCGGCGAATACGATCGGGAAGATGGTGAAGCCCGCAATGATCGCGACCAGCGTGTCCGACCCCGCGATGATGGCGGAGGAACGCGGAATGTCGGTGCCCCGATCGAGATAGGCGCCATAGGTGATCATCAGGCCGACACCGACCCCGATGGAGAAGAAGGCCTGGCCAAGCGCGGAAAGGAAAGTGCCGAAGCCGACCTTGCTGAAGTCCGGTTTGAGGATGAAGTCGACTGTGCGCGCCACATCGCCGTTCATCAGCGAGAAGCCGAGCACGACCAGCAGCATGATGAAGAAGGCCGGCATCAGGATCGTCGCTGCTTTCTCGAGACCGCCTTTGACGCCCCGGCCAACCACAATGACGTTCGCCGCGATGAACACCGCGGCGAGGCCGAGGATGTACCATTTGGACTGCAGCGGATGCTCGCCCGCGCCGATGATGTCGCGGAAGTTCTGGCCGGACGCGGCGGCGTCATGGCCGTGCAGGTTCCCGCCGACGGCCTGGATCACATAGGCCAGCAGCCAGGCGGAGATGACCATGTAGAAGGTGAGGATGAAGAAGGCGGTCAGGGCGCCGACCCAGCCGACGATTCCCCAATACTGGGTCTTCGATTCGGCGCGGGCGAGCGACTGGACACCCTCAATGGCCGACATGCCGGATTTGCGGCCCATGGCATATTCCGCCATCAGCAGCGGAAGCGCGATCAGCGCCGCGCACAGCACGTAGATGAGGATGAACGCCCCGCCGCCATTCTCGCCGGCGGTATAGGGAAAGCGCCAGAAATTGCCGAGGCCGACAGAGGAGCCGACGGCCGCCATCATGAAGGCAAAGCGCGAGCTCCAGTTCTCAGTCTTGCGGCCAATCTGTTCCATGATTCCTGCTCCCCCGGGGCATGTTTGGCCGGACCCTAGCCATGCAGGGTCAAAAATCAACGAGGATTGCGCTGAAGATCGCTAAAACAATCCGCGGGAGGAGAGCTTTTCATCCTGGTGCAGGTGCGCCGACAGGATCAGGCCGAAGCAGGCCATCACCGTGATCATGGCCGTGCCGCCATAGGAAATCAGCGGCAGCGGCATGCCCAGCACGGGCAGGAGGCCCAGCACCATGCCGCTGTTGAAGATGGCGAAGAAGGCGATGGTCGAGGTCGCGCCGATGGTCGCCAGACGGCCGAACCAGCTCTTGTTGCGCCCCGCCACGCGGAACGACCAGACGAACAGGAAGGCAAACACCGTCAGCAGGCCGACCGCGCCGATGAAGCCGAATTCCTCGGCAATGATCGTCAGGATGAAGTCCGTATGCTGCTCGGGCACGTATTCCTGTTGTGACTGGATACCCTGCAGGTAACCGCGCCCGCTGAACCCGCCCGCGCCGATCGCGATCTTCGCCTGCTCGATCTGGTAGCTTTCACCCAGCCCATTGGTTGCCTGGCCGGTAATGCCCGCGATCAGCGTATCGACGCGCTCGCGCTGGTAAGGCTTCAGGACGAAGGTATAGATTGCCGGCACGGCCATGATGCCAAGGCCGATGGCGCCGACAACATAGCGCATCGCGATACCCGCGAAGAAGATGATCATCACACCGGCCGCGGCCAGGGCGAGCGCGGTGGAGAGGTTCGGCTGGTGGAAGACCAGGCCAGCCGGAATCAGCAGGATCAGGAGCGCGCCGCCATGCACCCAGAGCGGCGGAGCCTGCCCGCCCGTCGGCATCATCCGCTGGTACCAACTGGCAAGCGCCATCGTGACGGCGAGCTTCGCCGGCTCCGACGGCTGGATCACGATCGGGCCGAGCTTCAGCCAGCGCGCCGCGCCGCCGCCCATCACCCCGAACAGTTCCACCAGCACCAGCAGGACGATCACACCGACATAGGCCGGCCAGGCAAAGCGCGCCCAGAGGCCCAGCGGCATCAGCGCCAGGAAGATCATCAGTACAAAGCCGATTCCCAGACGGGTCAGCTGGTCACGCCAGAGATTGGCCTCATCCGGCGACGGCGCCTGCGCAACAGGGTCCCAGCCGACCGAGAACAGCATCGCCGCACCGGTCAGCCCGACGGCGACGATCAGCAGGATGATGCTCCAGGGCAGGCGCGCGATTTTTCCGAACGGGCCAAAATTGGCGAAGCGCAGCGACCCGGCGGTCGCCGTGCGGGCTTCGCCGCGGGTAAACCCGGTATAGCCTTCGCGGCTCATGCGGGATCTCCTTCCGGCGCGCTGTCGGATGCCTGGGGTGGCTGGGCCACATCGGCGCGTTTGGAATAGAGGGGCGTGCGTCCGCTATCCATCTTGATGGCCGCCGCGAGGATGTCGCGCGCCAGCGGCGCGGCGGCGCCGGAGCCGCTCTCACCGTGCTCGACCACGACAGAGATCGCATAGCGCGGATTGTCGGCGGGCGCATAGGCCACGAACAATGCATGGTCGCGCAGCTCGCGCTCGATGTTGACGCCTTTGCGGATGCCCTTGTCGCGTTCGGCCTGCGTGATGCGGCGCACCTGCGCCGTGCCGGACTTGCCCGCCATCCGCGGTCCGCCGAGGCCGAGATCGCCTGACCTGTAACCCGTGCCGCCGGGCTCCGACGTGACGCCATACATGCCGGATTGCATGATATCGACGATATCCTTGTCGAGCGGCGCATCGAGCGTGATGCTGTGCTCGTCTTCCGGGCCGAGCCCGACAAGGCGCGGCGTCATCGGAGCGCCTTCGGCGGCGATGCGCGCCGTCATCAGCGCGAGCTGCAGCGGCGTAACGCCCAGCTGCCCCTGCCCGATACCGAAGTTCAGCGTTTCGCCCTCGAACCAGGGCTCGCCGCGGTTCGCCTGCTTCCAGGCCGGGTCCGGCACAAGGCCGCTGCGCGCACCGGTCATTCCGAGCACGAACGTTTCGCCGAAACCGAATTTGTGCGCGACCTCTGCAATCTTGTTCACGCCGGTGCGGCGCGCGATCTCATAGAAATAGACGTCGCACGAATGCTTGATGCCATTGTGCATGTCCATCGTGCCATGGCCGCCTTTTTTCCAGCAGTGCCAGGTGCGATTGCCGAACCGGTAGGAGCCGCTGCAGCGTACCGTGTCCGACGGTTTGACCACGCCCGATTCCAGCGCGGCGGTGGCGACCACCATCTTGAAGGTCGAGCCGGGCGGATAGACGCCGCCATGTGCGCGCGGATAGAGCGGCGCCATTGGATTGTCGCGCAGCTCGGCATAATCCTTGCCGGATATTCCGTTCACGAACGCATTTGGATCGAAGGCCGGCGTCGAGACCATGGCCAGCACATCGCCGTTGGACACGTCCACCACCACGGCCGCGCCGCTTTCACCGGCAAAGCGTTCGATGGCCGCGCGCTGCAGCTCGGCATCGATGGTGACGTAGAGATCCTTGCCGGGCACGGCCGCGTTGGCGGGGTCCTGCTCCAGTTCCTGCATCGGACGCCCGTGCGCATTGGTCACCACGCGGCGCCGGCCGGGGCGGCCCCGCAGCCAGTCTTCGGCGAAGCGTTCCATGCCCTGCCGTCCGACGCGAATGTCCGGATGGCGCAGCAATTCCTCAAAGGTGCGCTGCTCGTCGGGCGAGCGGCCTTCCGACAGGCGCGTCAGATCATCCGCGCTGGCGCGCGCCACATAGCCGAGCACGTGCGCGAAATCGCGTCCGCGCGGATAGGACCGGGTCGACGCCATCTGCACATCGACGCCTTCCATCTCCACCGCATGCACGCGAAGGCGCGCGAATTCCTCATAGCTCAGTTCCTGCGCCACCGTGACCGGCACAAAGCCCGCGCGGCGGATGCGGTTGTTCTTCACCTCTTGCAGAACGCGGTCGCGGCGGGTGTCGGGCAAGTCAATAAATTTGCCGAGCTGCGCCAGCGTGGCCTGCGGGTCGCTCACGCGCTCCGGCACGACCGAGACCCGGCCGGCCTGTCGCTGCGAGGCAAGCGGGCGGCCGAAACGGTCGAGGATCTGCCCGCGCTCCGGCGGAGCGAGCACGAGGCGGATATGGTTCTCGGCGGCGAGTTCCTTGTAATAGTCCGCTTCGAGGAATTGCAGCTGTGACAGGCGCGCCACGAGCGTTGCGAACACGGTGCCGCCCACGCCCATCATGATCAGCATGCGGCGGTCGAAATCGGCTTCGGGGCTCAGCTTGCGGGCCATCAGCCATTCCCTCCCGGCGACTCGCCCGGGCGACGCCCCAGATCATACATCCGGTTGGCGAAGGCGTAGATCAGGCCCGTATTGATGAAGCTGGTCAACAGCGGCCAGGTGCGCACGATATGGTCGCTGGTAATGCTGGCAAAGCCCCAGACCAGAAGGAACGCCGCCGACAGCAGCACGACCGGTCCCACAAACGCCACCAGCGTATCGCGCATGCCGTCGGTCTGGTCGGCAATGCCGGCGCTCATTCCGTATACCAACAGGTTGATCAGCGCGAAGCAGCCGAGCGGCGCATTCGAAACGATGTCCTGCATCACACCGAAGATTACGAGGAGGATCATGGGGCGCAGCGACAGGCCGACCCTGCCCCAACCCATCGCACCCCAGAGCGCCGCGAACGGCCAGGCGAGCGGAATGCCGAAAAACTCCTTCGGCGTCATGCCCAGCACGCCGACGATGGCAATGATCGCCGCGCCGAACACGAGCCGCGGGCTAGGCCCGGACTGGCTCCAGAGCGTACGGCGTTTCCGGTTGGGCAGGTTCCTCGCCATCGCTCATTGCGCCCCTTGCGACGCACTGGCGGTGCCGTCTTCCGGTGGCAGTTCGGGCAGTTCGGATTCCGGCAGCGGCTCGACGATCTCAGGCGGCGCAATCATGCGCACATAGCCGCTGGAATGTTCGCGCATGGCGAGTTTGACGATCCAGTCATTACCCTGTTTGGTGACGGTACCGACCACGAGGCCGCGCGGAAACGCGCCGCCTTCGCCCGAGCTGAGGATGCGTTCGCCCTCGATGAACTCAGCTTCTTCGGGCATGTCCTTGAGCACGCCGCGGTCGCGGTCCTTGCCCTGCATCACGGCGCGCACGCCGCTGACTTCGCCGAGGGCGGGCAGCTGGCTCTGGTAATTGCTGACGAGCAGGATGCGCGACGAGCGGTCGCCGAGCTGTGTGACGCGGCCGACGAGGCCGCCTTCATTGAGCGCGATGGCGCCCGGCTCAACGCCCTGCAGGCGGCCGGCATTGGCCAGCACGGTTTGCGCGAACGGACCGTCGACAACGGTGGTGATGCGCGCCGTCACGCCGCGTTCCGGCGGCTCGCCCATCAGGTTCAGGATGCGCTCATAGGCTTCCATGCGTTCCGCCATCGAAATGGCAGCCGCCTTGTAGCGTGCGAGATCGCGCACTTCGTTTTCAAGCTCGCGGATGCGGCGTTCGCGTTCGGCCTGCCCGCTGATCTGTGCCCAGAAACTGGTATCGGCGGGCGCGCCGATCCGGTCGTTGATCGTGGTGCGAGCGGGAACGAAGAAATTGCTAATCTGCGGGGCCGACTGAGCGACGATCAGGGCAAGCGCGCCAAAGATCAGGATGCCCAGCGTAACACGCCGGGCACCGGATTTCTGACTGGAGCGGCCGGATCGTGCCATGCCTCAGGCTCCCTCGCCTCGCTGCAATGCCCGCGTTTCAGACCTCCGGGCAGAGGACGCTTTTCATCTTGGAGTAATTCTCCAGGACCTGACCACAGCCATTGACCACGCATTTCAGTGGATCATCGGCGATCATCACCGGCAATTGTGCCTGATTGCGGATGACCGTGTCGAGGTTGCGCAGCAGTGCGCCGCCGCCCGTCAGCACGATACCGCGGTCGACGATGTCGGCGGCGAGTTCCGGCGGCATCGCTTCGAGCGCGATCTTCACGGCATCGATAATGTCGGTGACCGGTTCCTTCAGCGCTTCGGCGATCATCGCCTCAGTGATTTCAGTTTCCTTCGGAACGCCGTCCAGCGTGCCGCGGCCGCGCACGGTCAGGGCCATGCCGGTGCCGTTTTCCGGCGGCAGGGCGGTGCCGATTTCCTTCTTGATCCGCTCGGCCGACATTTCGCCGATCAGGATCTTCTGCTCGCGGCGCAGATAGTTGACGATGGCCTGGTCCATCTTGTCACCGCCCACGCGCACCGAGCGCGAATACACGATGCCGCCGAGGGACAGCACGGCCACTTCCGAGGTGCCGCCGCCGATATCCACAACCATCGAGCCGGCCGGATCATCGATCGGCAGGCCGGCGCCGATCGCCGCCGCCATCGGCTCCTCGATCAGTTCCACATGGCGCGCACCGGCCGCCAGGGCCGACTGGTGGATGGCGCGGCGCTCGACGCTGGTGGCGGAGCTGGGCACGCAGATGATGATGAGGGGAGACACGAACGCCCGGCGGTTGTGAACCTTCCGGATGAAGTGCTTGATCATTTCCTCGGCGACTTCGAAGTCCGCGATCACGCCGTCGCGCATGGGGCGGATCGCCTCCATGTTGACCGGGGTCTTGCCGAGCATGTTCTTCGCCTGCTCGCCGACCGCATAGACGATCTTGCGGCCGCCTTGCGTCATGTACGCGACGACAGAAGGCTCATCGAGCTGAACGCCCTGACCCTTCACGTAGACAAGCGTGTTAGCGGTCCCGAGGTCGATGGCCATGTCCGTGGACAACAGGCCGAGTAGGCTACCAATCATGGTCAATCCGAGCTCTTTTCTATACGGTCCGAAGCGTTCCGTTCGGCGACGTGCACTTGTTTGATCTCAGCCCTGTACACCATGTGCCGTTAACGCCCATTTAAAGCAAGAAGAAGGAAACAGTTAAATGGAACTTTCCGTTCCGTTCATTCAGAGCCCTTGCAAATCCGGGGCTCCTGGCCTTTCGTGCCGTCTAGGCCGCAGATCGAGCGGAACGCATCGTTCCGATTTTGTTAACAGCAAGGTCGGTTTTGTTAACGATCAGGATGCCCACGGATAGGCGGCGGGCGGGGGTCGAGTCGCAAGGTGAGCGCTAGATGAACGGGTCGTTCGGATTTGATTGGGCCGGAGGATGAGACTGTTCACCTGCAACGCCGGTGCGGATGTCTTTTTCTCCCGACACCTCCACCTCCCCGGAGCCGGCACACGGACCCAGCCCCCCTCCCCCCTCAGGCGGGTCCCCCATCCCCCGGCGTTGCATATTTCCCGAAGGGGCGGATCAGGCCGCCGTCACAAAGGTGGCAATGACTTTCTTGCGGCCGGTCTTGTCGAAATCGACCGTCAGCTTGTTGCCTTCGGTGAAAGCGACCTTGCCGTAGCCGAACTTGTCATGGAACACGCGCGCGCCGACGCGGAAGGCGTCCGGCCCGGAGGCCGTGGCGTTAAGGCCCGAGGCCTCGCCCGGCGGCGGGCCGGAGGGCCGGCCGGCATTTTCTTTCAGCCGTTTCCAGCCAGGCGACTGGTAATCCGACCGCTCGCCCAGGTCCTCCACCGTACCGATGAACGCCGATTCGGCCCCCGGCATGCCCGAATAGCCAGTCTCCGAGACCGCATCGACATGCTCGTGGGGCAGCTCGTCCACGAAGCGGCTGGGCATCACGGCCTGCCAACGGCCGTAGATCTGGCGATTGGCGACGAAGGAAATGTAGCATAGCTGGCGCGCCCGGGTGATGCCGACATAGGCGAGCCGGCGCTCCTCCTCCAGGCCGCGCAGGCCGCTCTCGTCGAGGCTGCGGCGGGAGGGAAAGACTTCCTCCTCCCAGCCGGGCAGGAACACGACCGGCCATTCCAGGCCCTTGGCGCCGTGCAGGGTCAGGATCTGCACCTGATCGTCACCGCCGCTGCCCGTGGCGGCGTCCATCACCAGCTCCACATGCTCCAGGAAGCCCGCCAACGTGTCAAACTCGCCCATCGCGCGGACGAGTTCCTTGAGGTTGTCCAGCCGGCCCTGCGCCTGAGGGCTGCGATCCTTCTGCAACATGTCGGTATAGCCCGACTCCTCAAGGATCATCTCGGCCAGCTCGGTATGGGGCATGCCGTCTGCCAGCTTGCCGCGCCAGAAATTGATCTGGTCGATGAACTGGGTGAGGCCGCGCTTGGCGCCGCCCTTGATCTCGTCGGTCTGCAGTACCATCGGCGTCAGCGTGAACAGGCTGCGCCCGTCAGCGCGCGCATAGGATTGCAGCTTGGCAAGCGTCGTATCCCCCACCCCGCGCTTCGGCTCGTTGACGACGCGCTCGAAGGCAAGGTCGTCATCCGGCGAGCGCACGAGGCGCAGGTAGGCCATCGCATCGCGGATCTCGGCGCGCTCGAAGAAGCGCGGGCCGCCGATCACGCGGTACGGGATGCCGAGCAGGATGAAGCGTTCCTCGAAGGCCCGCATCTGCCAGGAGGCGCGCACCAGCACGGCACAGTCGTCATGGCGCCCGCCATTGCGCACCCAGCTTTCGATATCGTCCGCGATCAGGCGGCTTTCCGCCTCGCCGTCCCACAGGCCGCGCACCTTCACCTTGGCCGCATCGGTATCGTCGGCAGCCGCGCTGTCATCGCCCACGAAGAGGGTCTTGCCGAGACGTCCCTTGTTGTGCGCGATCACCGAGGAAGCGGCCGCAAGTATATGTTTTGTCGAGCGATAATTCCGCTCCAGCCGCACCACCTTGGCGCCCGGGAAGTCGTGCTCGAAGCGCAGGATGTTGTCCACTTCCGCGCCGCGCCAGCCATAGATCGACTGGTCATCATCGCCCACGCAGCAGATATTCTTCGAGCCCTGCGCGAGGAGGCGCAGCCACAGATACTGCGCGACGTTCGTATCCTGATACTCATCGACCAGGATGTAGCGAAACTTCGAATGAAAATCCCGAAGCAGATCAGGGTTCTGCTGGAAGATCGTGATGTTGTGGATCAAGAGGTCGCCGAAATCGCAGGCATTCAGCACCTTCAGCCGCGCCTGGTAGATCTCGTAGCACTTGATGCCCTTGCCATTGCCGAACAGCTCCGCCTCTTCCGCCGGCACCTTGTCTGGCGTCAGCGCCCGGTTCTTCCAGCCATCGATCAGGCCGGCGAGATTGCGCGGCGTCCAGCGCTTGGGGTCGAGATTTTCCGCCTGCACGATCTGCTTGCACAGCCGCACCTGGTCGTCGGTGTCGAGGATGGTGAAGCTGGACTTCAGCCCCACCAGTTCCGAATGCCGCCGCAGGATTTGCGCCGAGATGGAGTGGAACGTGCCGAGCCAGCGCAGGCCCTCGCCGGCGTCGCCCAACAGGGCCAGCGCGCGCTCGCGCATTTCCCGGGCCGCCTTGTTGGTGAAGGTCACGGTCAGCGTCTGCGATGGGTAGGCCAGCCGCGTGGAGATGATGTGGGCAAGGCGCGCGGTCAGCACCCGCGTCTTGCCGGTGCCCGCGCCCGCCAGCACCAGCAGCGGCCCCTCGGTGTGCAGCACGGCCTCGCGCTGCTCGGGGTTGAGGCCCTGCAGATAAGCCGCGCCGTCCGACGCCGGCGCGGGGGGCCGTGCGGCGGCCATCTGGCTGATGGGAAGACGATTCGGATTGGAACTCATCGGGAACGTATAGCAGGGACTGGCGATTGTGTTAGGTTTGTCCGGCACCAAAATGTCAGGGAGGATGTGGTGGCTTTATCCGATCAGGAGGTGCTGGCGGGCATGAAAACCGGCCTGCTGGTGAAGACGGGCAAGCCGCTGGAACACTGGGTCCAGCTGGTTCAGGCGAGCGGAATCGAGAAATTCAGCGACCAGATCGCCCTGTTGAAAACCCACGGCGTGGGCCATGGGCATGCCAGTTTCATCTGCCAGGCGGCCAAAGGCCGGTTCGAAGCCGATCCCGGCGACATGCTGGAAGGCCAGTACAACGGCAAGGAAACGCTGCGCCCGGTCTACGACGCGATCGCGAAATATGCAGCCACGCTGGGCAAGGACGTGATGGCCGACCCCGGCAAGACCGCCGTCAGCCTCCGGCGCAACAAGAAATTTGCGAACATCCTGCCCGCGAGCAAGACCCGCATCGACCTCGGCATCAACCTGAAGGGTCACCCCGGCACGGACCGGCTGGTCCCTGAAAAACCGGGCGCGATGTGCACGCACAAGGTCAAGCTGGAAACGGAAAAGGATTTCGACGCCGAGGTGAAGGCCTGGCTGAAGGAAGCCTACGGCAAAGCCTGATTATTTCTTGTTGAACGCGATCGTCACCTGGCCGATCTCGATGCCGTAGCGGGTGACGTAGGCGCGGTTGATCAGGACGTCGTCCTGCATCAGGAACATCCAGTCGTCGAAGCCGACATTCCAGACCGATCCGCCGACTTTGAGGTCGACCTTGTATTTCCAGTTGAACGCATTGCCGCTCACCTGCCCTTCCGCCGGCACCGGCACATCGCCGGCCGTGCCGCGGTAGCGCCCATTGCCGAGGATATCGATTTCCCAGACGCGCGTTTCGCGCTCGCCATCATCGTATTCGAATTTCTCGGTCAGGGTCATGTGATCGCCGGTCACGACGCCGGTGATGTCCACCTTGAACTGGCGGCGCACCTTGCCGAACCGGTCTTCGAACAGTCCGTAGGCGGTGGTCTGGCCTTCGAAATATTCCTCGAGCACGAGTTGCCTCGGCGCGCTCTCGAACTGGGCGAGACGGTCGGAGGAAGCGCAGCCTGCCGTGCCGGCGGCGCTGGCCAGCATCGCAGGCGCAAGAAGTCTGGAAAAGCGCATGGGTCGGGTCCGGTCTGCAAGGGTTTGTCCCCTCGATACGCAGGCCGGACCCGATTGGATGCGCACAAAATGCGCGGACGGCGCTAGTACAGCGTCGCCAGCGACTTGGCGTCGTAGTCGGCAATCTCGCTGACGCGGCCTTCTTTGACCTTCTTCGCCCATTCCGGGTCCTGAAGGATCGCGCGGCCCACGGCGACAAGATCGAACTCGCCGCGATCGAGGCGGGCTTCGAGATCTTCCAGCGAGCGCTGGCCGGCACCTTCGCCCCGGAAGGCATTGACGAAGTCGCCATTGAGGCCGACCGAGCCGACGGTGATCGTCGGCAGGCCGGTGAGCTTCTTCGCCCAGCCCGCACCGTTGAGACCGTTCTCGCCGTCGATTTCCGGGAACTCCGGCTCCCAGTAGCGGCGCTGCGAAACGTGCAGGCAGTCGACGCCCGCATCCACGAACACCTTGAGGAAAGCCTCCAGCGCGTCCGGCGTGGTGGCGAGGCGCGCCGTGTAGTCCTGCTGCTTCCATTGCGAGTAACGCAGGATGATCGGATAATCCGGACCCGTCCGTTTACGGATTTCCCGGATGATGTCGCCGGCGAAGGTTGCCCGCTCCGTCAGGCTGCCGCCATAGCGGTCGCTGCGCTTGTTCATCACGTCCCAGAAGAATTCGTCGATCAGGTAGCCATGCGCGCCGTGGATCTCGACCGAGTCGAAGCCGAGCGACTTGGCCTCGGCGGCCGCATCGGCATAGGCGAGCACCATGTCATCGACTTCCGCCGAGGTCGGCGGATCGAACACCTGCTTGCCGGAATGGGTGACGCCCGAGGGGCTGTCGGTCGGCGCGTCCGGGAACGGGCCGGTGCCTGGCTTGCGCATCATGCCCTGGTGCCAGATCTGCGGCGCGATCGCCCCGCCCTTCCCATGCACTTTCTCCACCACACGGCCCCAGCCGGCGAGGGCTTCGGGCTTGAAGAAGTTCGGCACGTTCGGATCGTTGGACGAGCCGCCCCGGCGCACCGTGGTGCCTTCGGTGACGATCAGGCCGACATCGGCCTCCGCGCGGCGGGCGTAATAGTCCGCGACATTCTCCCCCGGAATCCCGCCGGGCGAGAAGGAGCGCGTCATCGGCGCCATCACGATCCGGTTCTTCAGTTGGAGTCCGTTCAGCTTGAAGGGGGTAAAGAGGGTGCGCGTCATGTGAGTGTCCTGTTTCAGCTTGCGACGAGTTGGGTCTCTCGGGCAACTTCGTCAACCATTGACGCAGCGGCGCACCGGCGTCACGGCTAAACTATGAGTTAAGTGGGGATCGATTCATGCGTGTTCTGGTTTTTGCCCTGATCGGCCTCGTCGCGGCCTGCCAGTCGCCCGGATATGACTATACGGCCCGCGCCGCGCCGACTTTCCCCGAAGCGCTGGACTATACCGACGTTGCCGCCGGCCGGTTCCAGGGGCCCGCCGGGGATATCGCGGAGGCCGAGTTCGCCGCGATGATCGAGGGCACCGAGCTGGAAGGCCGGCCCTGGTTCGTGGTGCTGGACCCAACCCAGCCGCAAGGCATCTATGAGGGCGAGGTCACGGTGACCGGCTATCGCGGCGAGATCCGCCATGAAACGTCGAAGCGCTGTGTCGAGTATGACGCGCCCTTCGATTGCGAACACCGCGCCATCGTCGAGGAGGAATGCGTTAAGGACATCGTGGATGTGGAAGTCCGCGCGCGCCTGATCGACCTCGCCACGCGCCGCCCGGTCTTTACCTCCGCCAAGCTCGGCACCGCCGAGCGCGAGGATTGTTACGACTTTGCCGAGTATCCCGACACCGGCCAGCCGACCGGCTCGGTGGGCTCGGTCGTCTACGAAATCTACGATTCCTATGACGCGCCCTATGGCCTGATCCAGCAGGCCGTGCCCGAAGCGGTGCGTCAGTTCCGGTTCGACATCGCGCCCTACATGACCAGCTTCCGCGCCGAGATCGTCACCAAGCCGCTGGTCGGCGAGGAAGCTGGCGAGCCGCGGTTCGAGGCCGCCGTGAAGGCGACCCGGCAGGGCAATTTCATCGGGGCCTGCGCGCAGTGGCAGGAACTGGCGGCCGCCTATCCCGATGCGCCCGGCATCCAGGCAAACTGGGGCGCCTGCGCCGAGGCGCGCGGCGACATGGCCGAAGCCCATTCGCAATACGCCCGCGCCGCCGAACTCGCCCGCGCGATACCGCTGCTGAAGGACAAGGATGCCAAGCCGATCTTCGAAGCCCTCGAACGCGTGTCACGCGGACGCTACGAAGACACGCTGATCGAACGGGCAAAAGATACCGGCGGGAGCTGAGCGTTAACGCCTCAGCCCTGGAACACGCCGATCAGCGGAAGGCCGGCAGCGCTGGCTTCAGCAGCGATGCCCCAGATGATTCCGGCACCGAACGAGACGAAGCTGAAAGCGGTCTTCATCAAGACGTTTTTCACCATGGCTCCGCACTCCCGATCTGACACAACGCCCGAGACGAAGTGCAAAGCCGGGGCCGTGTGTCAACGCTTTTTTAACCGTCTTTTGGATCAGGCGGGGTGAGCTTGTGCGACTCGGTCAGCCGCGCCTGCTTTTCGGCCCGCGCGGCCTCCAATGACTTGACGGATTTGGGCTGGCCGAACTTCGCGCGGTTCTCTTTTGCGCGCTGTTCCTTCTCCGCCTTCGTCCGCGCCTTGCGGGCCTTGTTGAGATTGATCGGCGTGGTCATGCGCTGGCCGCCGCGATGCGCGCGTCGAGCCTGGCTTTCACGTCCGGCCACTCGCGGTCGATGATCGAGAAGAAAGCGGTGTCGCGCACGAAACCGTCCGAGACGGTCTTGTGATTGCGCAGCACGCCCTCCAGCTTGGCGCCGAGTTTCAGCACCGCCGCCTTGGACCGTTCATTGCGGTTGTCGACCTGGTACTGTACGCGCCGCGCGCCCCAGGCCTCGAACGCCTCTCCCATCAGCAGGCGCTTGGCCGAGGGGTTGACGACCGTGCCCTGCACTTCCGGCGCATAGCAGGTCATGCCCACCTCGACGCTCTTGCTGGTCTCGTTCGGATCGAGCCAGCTGGTGATGCCGAGGAAGGCGCCGTCCTCCGGCCGCGTGACCGCGAACGGGATCATCGTCCCGTCCAATATCCGCTTACGGATGACCTCGATCCAGTCACCCACCCAGTCTCCGGGGCCCCGGTGCGACCAGAGCCGGAAGATTTCCGGCGCCCGTTCGGCCAGCGCGTAAAGCTCCGGCCCGTCGCGCTCCGGCTCGAACGGGCGCAGGCGAACGTGGGCATTCTCCAGGATCATCGGAGCGAGCGGCATCGCGGACGGCTCAGTCCTTGTTGGCTTCGCGCCATTGTTCCATCGCCAGCGAGATGGCGAAGGTTTCGCGGTATTTCGGGCTGGAGGCCGGGCGCGGCGGCTTCTGCGAGGTCATCGCCATGATCTCGGCGAGCTTGTTGTGGGCGGCGCCCGACTGGCCCGCGCCGATATAGGCATGCAGCTCAACCAGCGCCGAGGACAGCGGGTCGTGCGCGCGGATCACGAAATAAGGTTCGTCCTGTGCCAGCTTGGGCAGCACATCGAACTGGGACGGGTTGGCTTTCGAGCCGACGGGGGGCTTGGACATGAGCGGGCCTTTCTGGGTGCGGGTGATTCTCGTGCGCTATCCTAACCGCCCGCCGCCGCGCCGTCAGCCAAACCTTCAAATGCCGAATAAAAGCCTGTTGAAGGCCCTCGCCACCCAAAAAGTCTCCAGATCAGGGCGTGCTGCCGGATTTCCGGTAGCGCTCGACCTTGACGACATCGCCGGTCAGACCGTCGATCTCGACCTCGAGCTTGCTGCCATCGGCGTCTGCCCCTTCAATTTTCCAGACGCCGCGGCGGGCTTCCACTTCCCACACGTCGACAATCCCTTCGGCCTCGGCGATATCGACCGCCTCACTGCGGGTGACCTCGAAGTTAGCTGAAGGTCCCCGGTCGTCGCCACCATGCGCCAGCGCGGCGCCGGCGCCAAACATTGCCAGCGCGGCCGCTGATAGGGCCCCTTTGATTCGTCTGGTCATGGTTCCCTCCTCTGTCTGGGAGGGAGCCATAGCACGGGCGGTCCACAACGCGAGTTGAAAAAGCGTTCAGAGCGCGTTGGACGGACCACCTGATCCGCTGGGCGGCTTGCCACCCATCAACGGGTTCGGGTCATACAGCCCGGCAAACTCGGGATCGGTCAGATAATCGAGCCGCCGGACGGTGATGCCCCGCTGACCCGAGATCTGCAGCGCGAGGTCGCTCCAATCCATCCGGCGCAGCGCCTCGTCCGAGAAGTCCCCCAGCACCTTGGAGAGCTGGGAGGCCGACAGGAAGCCGGGCACACCGAAGGCCTGAATGGCCGCCGTGTTGTTGAGAACGGTTTCCCATTCCGTGGGCAGCGACCGTCTGATCTGCGCGAGGTCCTGGAAGAAGGCCCAGACTCGCATGCCGTATGAGCGCGCCAGCGTGTAGACCATCGGCAGGAGGCCGAAATCCCCGAGCTGGGCGCACTCGTCGATGGCGAACAGGGTCCGGTGCTTCGGCAAGGCGCCGTCGCGCGAGAGCACGGCCGACATCAGCGCCGCCGTCCACAGCCGGAAGAGCGGCGCATGGCTGGCGAGCTTGGTGGGCGGAACGACCAGGTAGATCGTCATCGGGTCGCCGCGCCGCACGGCCGCCAGATCGATGGTGGAATCGCTGACCGTCCGCTGCGCGGCGGCCGAGGCTATCACCGAGAAATAACTGCAGGCCGTGGCATGGATGCCCGAGCGGGTAACGTCCGTGACCTGAAGGTAGTTCGAGATTTCCTCATAGGCGAAGGAAGGCAGCTTGCCGCCGAGCGTGTCGAGCATGACCGCCAGATTGTAGGTGCTGTCGTCCAGTTTCAGCAGGCGGCGCACCTGGATCAGGTTGCGCTGGCCCTTCTCGCGCGTCGCTGCAATCGCTGCAATCACGCCTGCGGAGAGATCATGCCCGCGGATATCCCAGAAGGGATCCTTGCCGATGCTTCCGCCGCCGGACAATTGCTTGGCGATGTCCAGGGCCAGTGCCGAAGGGTCCACGCCCGGGATGTCGAACGCATCCATCGGGTTCAGGCTGTCGGTCTGGTCCGAGATCACCGAGAAGGGATCGAGCACATGCACCGTATGGCCCATTTCGCGGCGGCGCCGCGCGGTGGTATGGCAGGCCTCGCCCTTCGGATCGATGACGATCACCGGACCTTCGTAGGTGAGCAGGTTCGGAATCAGGCCGCCTCGGCCCTTTCCGGCACCGGTGGGCGCGACGGTCAACAGGTGACCCTCGCCGTCCAGCCAGATCGGATCGCCGGCGCTGGCTTGCGTTTCGGGCGCAGGCCCGTCGCGGAAGCCGATGGGCCGGGAAACCACTTCCTTCTGCCAGCCCAGCAACAGCCGGTCACCGGCGCGCAGGACTGGATTATCCGTGTTCGGAGTTTTTTTTGGAGTTTTTGGCTGGCGCTTGCACGCCGCACCTGATCTGGCAGCTTTCGCCGCATCACGCTTCGGCTTTGCCGAAGCCTTCTTCCTGGTCGATGCCGCTGCCTTGCGCTTTGGCTTGTTCGTCCCTGCCCCCCCGGTTTCCCAGCCCCGTGGAGTCTCAGATGACGATGACATGGTGCTTGGTTCCTCCTTATGGGAAGAGGCTCCCTCAACACTTGTTGAATGTCAATTCGGATTTTTATGGGAAATCGCGCATGGCTGCTATGCAGCGGAATTCATCCCGGCACGGAATATGTGCGTATAGCTGACGCCATCGACTTTTGCAAACCCCAACGCTTCCCAGAAGGGCGCGGCCGCTTCGCTCGCGCGGGCATTGCACGTCAACACGGATGCATGGCTGAGCGCGTGAGCCATGACTTCGCGCGCAAGACGCGATCCGAGACCCAGCCGCCGGTATGAAGGATGGACGTAGAAGCGGTGCATCCGCATCGCAGACTCATCCGTGTCCGTCTCGCGCCGTACGCCGCTGATGGCGGCGGCCGTTTCGCCCTCCACTGCCGCAAACAATGCAGCGCCGGCCTGATCGAACCGTTGCGCGCCGCTCTCCCAGTTTTCGATCAGCAGGCGGACATTGCGCACGCCCCCGGCAGCCGCAACCGCCGCCAGACTCTCAAGTCCGGGCGGCAGCCGGTGGTGCACGCGCAGGATCTGCATGGCGCCCTGCCCTCTCGCAAGTCGCGGCGGGTCAGCTCGCCGAGACGATGCCGACGTCACACGGGATCGTGTGGCCGTTGATATAGGCCGAGGCCTTCGAGGACAGGAACATGGCGAGGCCTGCGATGTCTTCGGGCCGGCCGACGCGCCCGGCGGGGCTGCGCGAGCCGATGGCGTCCCAGTCCACCCCCTCGGTCTCGCCTTTGTACCCCACGCCGGTGGACAGCATGTAGGTCGGGAACGGACCCGGCGCGATGCCGTTGACGAGGATGTGCTCTTTCGCCAGCTGCGAGCCCATGAAGCGCGTCAGATGGATCACGGCGGCCTTTGACGTGCCATAGGCATAACCGCTCATCGGCGAGGTGTGCATGCCGTCGATCGAGGCGATGTTGATGACCCGCGCCGGATTGTCGGCGCTCGCCGCCTTGCGCAGCAGCGGCATCAGTTTCTGCGTCAGGAAAAAGATGCCCTTGACGTTGACATCCATCACCTTGTCCCAGCCCTTTTCCGGGAACTCGTCGAGCGAAGCGCCCCAGGCGACGCCGGCATTGTTGATGAGGACGTTGACCTTGTCTTCACGCTTGGCGATCTCGCCGGCGAGGTGGAGGATGCCGTCCATCTGGCCGACATCGGACGGGATGGCGTAGATCTCGCCGCCGAACTGGGCTTTCAGCCGCTCGACCGTTTCATGGCAGGCGGCCTCCTTGCGCGAGGAAATGATCACCTTGGCGCCATTCGCCAGGAAGCCCGCCGCCAGCATCTCGCCAATGCCGCGCGAGCCGCCCGTAATCACCACCGTCTTGCCGTTGACCGAAAACAGATTGCCGAAGTCCATGCGCGTTTCCCTTCACTCCCGGAGTTTCTCCGGTCGTAGTGCAGGACCCGCAGCCTGACGGCAACGGAAAATCGTCCGGATCGGCCCGCCCCGCTCTCAGGCTGGATCTGGGCCGATCATTTTTTCGGGGCGGACGATGGCGTCGAAGTCGGCTTCGGAGATGCCGAGTTTCAGGGCTTCCACTTTCAGGGTCGTGCCATTCTTGTGAGCGGTCTTGGCGACCTTGGCGGCGAGGTCGTAGCCGTACTTTTCCTTCAGCGGCGTCACCAGCATCAGCGAGTTCTCGAGGCCGCGCTGGATGTTGTCGAGGCGCGGTTCGATGCCGACGACGCAATTGTCGGTGAACGAGATGGCGGCATCGGAGAGCAGCTTCACCGATTGCAGGAAATTGTAGGCCATCATCGGGTTGAAGACGTTGAGTTCGAAATGGCCCTGCGAGCCGGCAAAGCCGATGGCGGCGTTGTTGCCGTGGATATGGGCGCAGACCTGGGTCATCGCTTCGCACTGAGTGGGGTTCACCTTGCCCGGCATGATCGACGAGCCCGGCTCGTTTTCCGGCAGGGCCAGCTCGCCCAGTCCAGAACGTGGACCCGAGCCGAGGAAGCGAATGTCGTTGGCGATCTTGAAGCAGCTCATCGCGACCGTGGCGATGGCGCCGTGGGTCATCACCATGGCGTCATGGGCCGCGAGCGCCTCGAACTTGTTCGGGGCGGAGGTGAATTTGAGGCCGGTGATCTGGCTGATCTTGTCGGCGACCATCTCGGCAAAGCCGGCCGGCGAGGCGAGGCCGGTGCCGACAGCGGTGCCGCCCTGGGCCAGTTCCATCAGCATGGACAGCGTCATCTCGATGCGCTTGATGCCATTCTCGATCTGCTTGGCGTACCCTGAGAATTCCTGACCGAGGGTGACCGGGGTGGCATCCTGGGTATGGGTACGGCCGATCTTGATGATGTCCTTCCAGGCCTGGGCCTTGTCGTTCAGCGCATTGTGCAGCGTCTGCAGCGCCGGCACGAGCCGATGGACGACCTCTTCGGCGCAGGCGATGTGCATGGCGGTCGGGAACGTGTCGTTCGAGGACTGGCTCATGTTCACATGGTCGTTCGGGTGGACCGGCGCCTTGGAGCCGACCTTGCCGCCGAGGATCTCGATGGCCCGGTTGGAGATCACCTCATTGGCGTTCATGTTCGACTGGGTCCCCGACCCGGTCTGCCAGACGACCAGCGGAAAATGCGCGTTGAGCTTGCCTTCGATCACCTCGTCGGCGGCCTGGATGATGGCGCGCCCGACCAGCGGGTCCATCTTGTGCAGGGCCATGTTCACCTCGGCCGCCGCCTTCTTGACGATGCCGAGGGCGCGGATGATGGGCACGGGCTGCTTTTCCCAGCCGATCTTGAAATTGCCAAGCGAGCGCTGGGCCTGCGCGCCCCAATACTTGTCGGCTTCCACCTCGATGGGGCCAAAGGTATCGGTTTCCGTGCGGGTGTCGGGGGTCTTGGCGGCCATGCGGGGCTCCTCGGGTCTGGGATGATCTGCCCGGGCGGTCTAGCGAGGCGGCGGGGAAGCTTCAAGGGCGCTCGCGGCGGGGCGGCACCGGGGGTCGTTGCAGCGCGGCCGGGTTGTGCCTATTCGGAAGCGATGAACACAGACTGGATCCAGAGCGGAAAGGTGCGGGCGCGCATCACCGAGGACGGCGCACTGGAGGTGGCGTGCACCGGGCTGACGACGCAGACGAAGTATTACAAGACGCTGCTGAAGGAGTTCTTCCGCAAGGACTTCCCGCCGCTGCGACCGGGCTATGGCGATTACAGCATCCATATCGTGATGGAGCATATGGGCGACGCGCCGTGGATGGACCTCGACAACCTCGCCAAGGCGCTGCTGGATTCGCTCACCGGGAATGTGTTCGAGGATGACCATCAGGTGGCGCGGCTGCTGGTGGAGCGGCGAGGCGCCGAGCGCGACGGAATCTGGCTGCGCGCCGAGGCGATGGGGTAATGGCCTTCCGGCAGCGCGAGTGCCCGGACGCAGCGGGTGCGGGCCGGTTGGAATTGGCATTATTTCAAGGAACTCATCCTGAGCGAAGTCGAAGGATCGAGCGAGTCGTCAGGCGTTTGCGCACGCGCCCATCCTTCGACTTCGCTCAGGATAAGCTTTGATAGGCAGCGCTAGGAGGTGTTGGGAAAGAGCGTGCGGGAGATTGCCCCGCTGCCTGCTTCGCCGTCACCTCCCCCGCGACGCAGGGGCAGATTGAGCTGAAGTCCAGACGCACAGTCAGGGGATCGCACGCGAAGGCCAGCGGCACATCGTTTTCCCGGCAGGGACTGTTCCAGCGAGGCCGGGTCAGGACGTATGGTCTGTAGGCGGAGGGGTCGGGCAGCTTGTCGCCGGTGAAAACGATCTCCACTCCGCCCCACCAGTGGATCGTCAGCAACACATCCGTGATGCCGGTGCGGTTCATCCACGCAATCGTCATTTCGAGCTGCCACCAGAGCACTGGCCAGAAGATCGGATGCACCTGGTCGAACCAGGGGCGGTAAGCTGGGCTTCAGAGGAGGCGTTGAAGGCGCGTCATGAAGCGGAGAATAACTCCGCCTCAAGGGGGGGGGGGGGGTGCACAAGTTTTGCCCCACTATTTTACAAGCCGAGGAATTGGCTCGGTATTTTGTTTCCGGGGCATACGGATTTTGTTGCGTAAGCCCCTCACCTCCCACGCCCCGCGGGCGCGGCCCCCCCCCTCTCCCGCAGGCGGGAGAGGGGTTGCGTAGCGCCTGCCTCAGCCCTCGACGATGAGCGTCTCGAGGCCCCGGAAGAAGGGCAGCGTGCGCCAGTTCATGGCCTGGGGGGCGAGGCGCAGGTTCGGATATCTCTCCAGCAGCTTCAGATAGACATGCCGCGCCTCGATACGCGCGAGCGGCGCACCGATGCAGATATGCGGGCCACCTCCGAACGCGATGTGACTGGCACGTTTTCGTGTGATGTCGAAATCCTGCGCTGCCTCGAAGACTTCGGGGTCGCGGTTTGCCGCCGCGAGCGACATGAAGACCGGTTGGCTCTTGTGCATCGGGCAGCCGGCAACGGTGCGGTCCTGCTCGACGATGCGGGAGGTGACCTGTACGGGCGCTTCATAGCGCAGCACTTCCTCGACCGCCTGAGCGGCGAGCGAGGGATCGGCGCGCAGGGCGGCGGCCTGTTCCGGATGGGTGAGCAGGAGCCAGATGCCGTTGCCGATGAGATCGGTGGTGGTGAGGTTGCCGCCGACCAGAAGGGCCTGCAGGTTGAGGCGGACTTCGTCATCCGCGATATTGGCCTCTCCCCTCGCCTGCAGCTGCACCATGTCGGTGACGAGATCGTCCTGCGGGGCAGCGCGGCGGGCCTCCATCAGCTCGCCGAAATAGGTGTCGAGCGCTTCGCCGCCCGACAACATGCGGGCATTCTCCTCCGGTGTGCGGACGGGGTTCAGACCGAGGATGACATCTTCCGACCACTGACGGAAATCGGCCAAGCGGGATTCATCGACTCCGAGGATGCGGGCGATCACCAGCACGGGCACCGGCACCGCGATCTCTTCCATCAGGTCGAACGCGCCGCTGGCAGGGGCGGCGTCGATGATTTCATCGATCATGGCCTCGATCTCGGGGCGCATCTTGTTGATGCGGGCGTAGAAGGCCTTGGCGAGCGGCTGACGGATGCGGGCATGGTCCGGATCGTCGAGGAAGAGGATGCTGGTGCGGCGCTCGTTGCCTTCCTCGATCAGGCGGGCGGTGATCGAGTCCGGGTCGGCGTTCAGCGGATGACGCACGAAGGTGCGGTCGTTCACCGTGTCGCGGATGTCCTTGTAGCGGCTGAGCACCCAGACCTTCGCGGCTTCATCGCGCATCACGGGGCAGCCCGACTGCAACGACTGCAGGATCGGGTGCGGATTGTCGCGCGCCACCGGATTGAAGGCAGAGATATCGAGAATGGAATTCGGGACGCCGGGCGGCGTCTTCGGATCGTCGGCCATGGATCTTCTCCCCGGGAGTTATTGTTATGGCACAACTATAGCCGATTTATCCGGCGATGGCGCGGGGAATCGACGCCGGCTATCTGGCGATGGGCCCGCCGGTCAGGTCGATCGGGCAATCGGTGAGCAATCCGGCGGTCAGACCGGGCGGCTGGTCCGGCGCTGCGAAGCAAGCTTCAATCTTTGCCTGAAGGTAGGCGCGCTGCGCGGCGGCGTCGCCCTGCTCGCGGAACTCCTCGCGGTCCTGGATCAGGCCGGAGTTGTAATACTGGAAGCGGTCCATCTCGCTGAGGGTGATGGCCTTGTCAGCCTCGGCATAGAAGGCGGCGGTCGCCTGGGACGACTTTGCGAGGCAGGCTTCGTCTTTCGGCAAGCCGGCATTCGACTCATCGAAAAGTTTGCGCGAGCCATAATCTGACGCGTAACGGCCGCAATCCATCATCAGGGCAAAGCGGGCCTTCGCTTCAGTCGTTGCTTCGGCGCGGGCAAGAATGTCTGCGCGCTGGAGACGGGTGACGCGGGCCCATTCGGCGTCGGTGTTCGGCCCGCCATACGGGCCCTGAGCCGGCCCCTCGATCACCATCATCGGCGACGGCGCTTCGGCGGGCGGCGCTTCTGGCGCGGCGCAGGCCGAGAGAACAAGCAGGGTCAGCGCCAAAAGGCGTTGCAGGCGCATTGGCGGCCTCAGAGGCGTTTGAAGGGCATCGGGATTGCGGTGGCCGTGGCCTTGGCGACGAGGGCGCCCTCGGCGTCGAAACACTCCGCCTCCATGAAGCAGGCGGACTTGCCGAGCCTCAGGATGCGCGCCTCGACCGAGGCTTTGCCGGGCATCAGGCGTTTCAGGTAGCTGGTCTTCATCTCGAGGGTCGGCGCGGTCATCGTGACGTTGGAGGCGATGATCACGGCAGTGCTCATCGCTTCATCCAGCATGGCGGAGATGAACCCGCCCTGCACCGCGCCGGTGGGATTGGCGAAGCTGGGCGAGACATCGAACTCCATGCGCACCCACTGGTCGTCCTGGCTGAGCGCGGCAAGGCGCATGCCCAGCGTATCCGAACAGGGCGGGCGCTTCTTCGAGTTCTGGAAACGGGCCAGCATCTCGGCATCTGAGACGCGGGGTCTGGTCTCTTCGGTCAAACGCCGGGGCCTTACTTGCGGCGGTAGGCGTCGAGGTTGACCACCGTTTCGGCCGGCGCAGCCTTCGGCGCCTCGGCGACGACTTCGGTGGCCGGGGCGAGCACGCCGGCATCGCGGCCGCGCGTTTCGAAGGTGAGGCCGAAATTCACCGACGGGTCCACAAAGCGCGTGATCGCGGCCAGCGGGATCGACAGGTGCTGCGGCACGCCGGAGAATTTCAGGACGATCTCGAAATGGCCTTCATGGACTTCGAGGTCCCAGTACTGGTGCTGGATGACGATGGTCATCTCTTCCGGGAAGCGCTGGACCAGGTGGTCCGCGATCTTCACGCCCGGCGCGCGGGTGCGGAAGGAAATGTAGAAATGATGGTCGCCCGGAATGCCGCCATTCGACTTGGCGCGGCGCAGGGCCTCGCGCACGACGCCGCGCATGGCAGCCTGGGTCAGCGCTTCATATCCGATGTAGTCCGTCATCCTGGCGCCGCTCTTCCCGATGTTGATAGGTTATCGAGATGTAAATTACGCAGACCGCAGGAAGGCCGCAACGCCCTTAGCGCAACACGCGAGCATTTATTTTTCTCTCGCGCGCCGTTGTGCGCTGCATCGTGCGGGACATCTGGCCAGCTGCGCGCCCGCAGCATACGCTGGCGGCGCGAACAGGAGGAGCCAGCGCCATGCAAATGCCGACCGAAGGCCGCGACTGGAACGAGGTGCGCGAGGAGATGGTCGCGCGCAGCGGCAAGGACGTGGATTGGCGCAGCGGCCGCACTGCCGTCTATGTTTTCAATGCCGGCGAGGACATTCACCATGTCCAGAAAGAGGCCTACGCGCTGTTCATGGCGGAGAACGGGCTAGGCCCCCTCGCCTTCCCGTCGCTCGCGCAGATGGAGAAGGACGTCATCGCCATGGCGCTCGGCCTGCTGCACGGGCCGCAGGGGGCGACCGGCGCGATCACCTCCGGCGGGACCGATTCGATCACCATGGCGATGAAGACCGCGCGCGACTTTGCCCGCGAATCGGGCCGCCAGCAGACCGGCCACAATATCGTTCTGCCGCGATCGGCCCACCTTGCCTTCGACAAGGCGGCGCACCTGATGGACATCGCCGTGCGGCGCGTGCCGCTGAAGACCGATGGCAGCTTCGAGGCCGACCCGGCCGCGATGGCGGCGGCGGTGGACGAGGCGACGATCATGATGGTCGGCTCAGCGCCGAACTTCCCGCATGGCATCATCGACCCCATCGCGGCGCTCGGCGAGGTCGCGGCAGAGAAGAAGGTGTGGCTGCATGTCGATGCCTGCGTCGGCGGCTATTTCGCGCCGTTTGCGAGGATGAACGGCGTGGCCGTGCCGGCCTTCGATTTCGCGGTGCCGGCGGTGCACTCCATGAGCGCGGACCTGCACAAGTATGGCTATTGCGCCAAGGGCGCCTCGACCGTGCTGTTCCGCTCGGAGGACCTCTACAAGCACATGCCATTCAATTACCGCGACTGGAGCGGCGCGCCGATGAAGACGCCGACGCTGGCGGGTACGCGGCCGGGCGGCGCGATCTCGGCAGCCTGGGCGGTGATGAATGTGTTGGGCGTTTCGGGCTACCGCGAGAAGCAGGGCCTCGTCTGCGCGACGCGGGAGAAGATCGAGGCGGGCGTCAAGGCGCTGGGCTTTGAAGTGCTCGGCCGGCCGCTGCTCGGGCTGATGGCGTTCCGGCATCCCGAGGCGGATACCCTGGCGCTCTACGGCGCAATGCGGGCGCGCGGCTGGTTCACCTCGTTCACCGCCGAGCCGCAGAGCCTGCACCTGATGCTGTCACCCAAGCATGCGGAGGTCGCGGACGACTATCTGCGCGACCTCGCGGCGGCGCTGGCGGATGTGAGGGCGGGGGTGACGAGCGAGAAGGTTGAGGCGCGGTATAGTTGAGGGAGCGTTCGAGATGTCATCGAACATTGAGCGGTTCAATCAATACACGGCGCACTTTTCTGCGAAGCTGTACCTAACATTTCCCCAACCCTGTACATTGGACACGGTTGAGGCAGTGATGGGCGGCGGTTTTCCGGACGCAGTTACGACTTGTCAACTCCAAACGGCAACGTTGAACCCAGAGATTGGATTTTGTTGCGACACTCTTCAGTGGTTGCGAAACACGGGCTATTTCACGGGGGGATGCTCGTCTTCATTTCGTCCAGCTTGCGCGAGCCGTTCTTACTCCAAAAGGATTCGAAGCACTTAATGCTTTCCCTGATGCTATTCAGGGAAAAACTCCTCTGGGAGAAAAACTTTCACACCTCGCGGCCGAAGGGACCAAGGAAGCATCCAAAGCAGCGATCAGCGAAGTTGTTGGACAGGTTATTGGCGTCGCCGCGCGACACCTGTTCCAATCCTAAACAAGGCCAGCGCACTAAAACATAACGACCGAATTGAGTGTCGCCTTGATAGCTTTGTGCAGTTAATTTGATGACGCGGTGCCGACCGCAAACTGGGGCTTCGGCGCCGCACACTTCCCGCCTGTGACGCGTTCCACAACCTCCGCGTCGCCATCCGTCTGCGCGGGCATGATGCCGAGGGCGCAGGCGATCATTCCGTAGACGTTGACGTTCTCGAACGGCGCGACGGTGATACCTTCGGGGAAGATCGGGCCGGCGGCGATGAAGGTGGCGTTCATGCTGGGGTCGTGGTTGTCGTAGCCGTGGTTGCCGGGGATCGGGGCGCTCCAGCCGCCGACATCGGCGGTGCGCATGGTCCAGCCGGGATCGGCGACGGCGAGGAGGTCCGGGCCGCGGGTCGGGTGGTCCATGTGGTAGTGGGCGGGCATCTCGCCCTTTCGGTAGACGTGGATATGTTCGTGCACGGACTTCAGGCCTTCATAGGCGGCCTCAAGCGCGTCGCCCTTACCGTAGATCTGGATGAAGGTCTGGGCCGAGCCGCCATACTTGCCGGTGAATTGCGGCACGACGAGCTGTTTCAGGTCGATGAAGTGGCCCACTTCGACGACCTTCTCTTCCTCGATCCTGGCCATACCGTGATCGGAGACGACGATGATGTCGGTCGTATCGAGGAGGCCGCGCGCCTTAAGGCCATCGACCAGCTGGCCGACATAGCCATCGACTTCGAGCAGGGCCTCTTTCGTCTTGTCCGAGCGCGGGCCGGTATAGTGGCCGGCGGTATCGACGCGGTCGAAATAGACGGCGGCGAAGCGAGGGCGCTCGGTTTCCGGCTTGTCGAACCAGGCGAGGACTTCGTCGACGCGTTCCTGATAGGGCTTGGTGT
Organism: Hyphomonas sp.; assembly: GCF_016125515.1. Classification (GTDB taxonomy): domain Bacteria; phylum Pseudomonadota; class Alphaproteobacteria; order Caulobacterales; family Hyphomonadaceae; genus Hyphomonas. The sequence continues at coordinate 202,009 of NZ_WGLO01000001.1, read as the reverse complement.
GCTGGTAGGGCGTCCAGATGGTGGGGCGCACACCGTCATGCGCCACTTCGGAGCCGAGCCAGAACATGATGGCGGTGGGCAGGCCCTGCTTCTCGGCAGTGATCCAGATCGGCTCGCCCTGCCACCATTTTTCCTGCTGCGGGCCAGTGGCGACATCGAAGATCTCGCCGGTGGTGGGATCATAGGGATAGTTGGTCACCATGCCGTGGTGTTCGGGATAGAGGCCGGTCGCGAGGGAATAGAAGTTCACGAAGGTGAGGCTGGGCATCACGGGATACATTGCCTCCGCCTGCACGCCGCGCGCGGCGAGGGCCTTGAGATTGGGCGCGTCCCAGTCCTTGAGAAGAGCGGGGTTGAGGCCATCCAGGCCGATCATCAGAACGCTTTGCGGCCTGGCGGGCGCCTCCGGCGCGGCGGCGGGCGATTCGGGGGCAGCCGCTTCGGCCACCGGGGCGGCGGGGGCCGGCGCGGGCGTCTCATGCACACAGGCCGCAGCGAGCAGCAGCGCGGCCATCGCCGAAGCCCAAAGTTTAATCCTGGCCATGGCGTGCTCCCTGCCGGCTTGAGTCGTGGCCCGTGTTAGACGCCATCTGATGCGCCCGTGTGAAGCCTGCGAACTGAAAAAATAGTGACGCGGCGCGCAAACGCATTAAACCCGTGCGCATAACAAGACTGACAGACCGGGAGACCAAGATGACCCTGCGCCCTGCCCTGCTGGCCTCGATCGCCGCGATTGCACTCAGCGCCTGCGCGACAGCGCCCGCCTCCGAACCGCAAGCCCTGGCGCCCGCCGCCGAGACGGTGCGCAAGACCACAGGCACCCTTGTGACCGAGAACATTCCCGACGCGCCGCCATCGCTGGTGGAGCGTATGGAGCGCTACGAGAACGTGCGCAGCCACAGCTTCCAGGACTGGACGGGCGAAGGCGGCATCCTCATCACGACCCGGTTCGGCGATGTGAACGCGGTGCACGAAGTGCGCTCGCCGGGCGGCGCGCGGCGCCAGCTGACCTTCTACAAGGAACCGGTGAACAATGCCGACGCGAGCCCGAAGGGCGGCGCGTTCCTGTTCGCCAAGGACCGGGGCGGCGACGAGTATTACCAGTCCTACCAGTTCGACCTGGAGACCGGCGAGGTGACGCAATATTCCGAACCCGGATCGCGCAATGGCGCGGCGTTGTGGTCGGACGACGGCGCGCTGGTCGCCTGGGCCCGCACGCGGGCCGGCGACCCGAACAATGATATCCTGATTGCCGACCCGGCAGACCCGGCGAGCCTGCGGGTGGCGCTGGAGGGCGAAGGCGCGATCGGGCCGGTCGACTGGTCGGGCGATGGCAAGACGCTGCTGCTGCAGCGCTACCAGTCGATCACCAAGAGCCAGATCTTCAGCCTGGATGTGGCCACCGGCACGCTGACCGAGATCAATCCCGGCGATGATGTGGCTTATTCGGGCGCGGCGCTGTTGCCGGACGGGTCGGTGCTGACGGTGACCGACAAGGACAGCGAGTTCCAGAACCTGGTGCGCATCGCGCCGGATGGCACGCTGACGAATTATACCGGAAACATCGAGTGGGATGTGTCCGACTGGGCGCTGTCGCCAGACGAGAAGACGGTGGCCTTCACCGTCAATGAAGGCGGGCTGGGCACGATCCGCCTGCTGGAGCTGGAGAGCGGCCAGGTTCGTCCGGGACCGACCCTGCCGGTGGGAATTGCGAGCGGGCTCGTCTTCTCGCCGGGCGGCAGCCAGATCGGCTTCACCTTCAACGGCGCGACGAGCCCGGCCGATGCCTGGTCGTTCGACGTGGCGACGCTGAACCTGACGCGCTGGACCGAGGCGGAGACCGGCGGGCTCGACCCGGACGGTTTCATCACGCCGGAAATGTTCAGCTACAGGAATGCGGACGGCATGGACATTCCGGCCTTCATCTACCGTGCGGAAGGCGACGGGCCGCATCCGGTGATCATCTCGATCCATGGCGGCCCGGAAAGCCAGTCGCGTCCGGGCTTCTCCTCGACCTATCAATACTGGGCGAAGGAACTTGGCCTGACCGTGGTGGTGCCGAACGTGCGTGGATCGTCCGGCTACGGAAAGACCTATGTGTCGCTGGACAATGGCCTGAACCGTAAGAAATCGGTTGAGGATATCGGCGCACTGCTCGACTGGATCGCGGCGCAGCCGGACCTCGATGCGGAGAAAGTGGTTGTGTATGGCGGCTCGTATGGCGGCTACATGGTGCTCGCCTCCGCCATCGATTATCCAGACCGGCTTGCCGGCGCGATCGACATTGTCGGCATCTCGGATTTCAAGACCTTCCTGGAGAATACGGAAGGCTATCGCCGGGACCTGCGCCGGGCCGAATATGGCGACGAGCGCGATCCGGAAATCGCAGCCTTCTTCGAGGCGATCTCGCCGCTGCGCAACGCCGCCAGGATCACCAAGCCGATGCTGGTGATCCAGGGCTTCAACGATCCGCGCGTGCCCTACACAGAGGCCGAGCAGATCCTGGCGGCGCTGAAAGCGAACGGCGTGACGGCCTGGTTCATGATGGCGATGGACGAGGGCCACGGCTTCCGCAAGCAGGCGAACCGCGAGGCCCAGCGCAAGGCGGAGACGCTGTTCCTGCGGGAGGTGCTGGGGGTCGAGTAATCGCCCCCTCGCCCGCGCGCGCGGGCGGTCTATATCCGGCTACTGATACTTGAAGCCTGGAGGATCGAACGTGATCACGCTGCACCACCTTGAGAAGTCCCAGTCGATCCGCATCCTGTGGCTGCTGGAGGAACTCGGCGCACCGTACGAGATCAAGCTCTACGACCGCGATCCAAAGACGCGGCTCGCGCCGGCGGCGTACAAGGCGATTTCGCCGCTGGGCACGGCGCCGGTGATCACGGACGGGGCGGTCACGCTGGCCGAGACGAACGCCATCGTGGACTACATCCTCGACCAGTACGGCGATGGGCGGCTGCGCCCGGCCGCGGGCACGCCGGAGCGGGCGGATTACCTGTTCTGGTTTCACACCGCGCAGGGCAGCCTGCAGCCCTTGCTCACCAACAAGTTCGTGATGTTGGCGATGACCACGCGCGCGCCCTTCCTGGTGCGGCCGATTGCAAAGTCGCTGGTCAATGCGCTGGAGGCCGGCTTCTTCGGCCCGCGCCTCAATGCGTTGATGGGCGAGATCGAGAAGGCGCTGGGCAAGCGCAAGTGGTTTGCGGGCGATGAGCTGACGGCGGCCGACATCGTGATGGGCTATTCGATGGAGCTGTGCGCGCACCGCGCCGGAATGGATGCGGAGCGCTTTCCCAACGGTCACCGGTTCCTCAAACAGATGCGGGAATACCCCTCCTACATCCGCGCGATGGAGAAGGACGGCAAAGGCACGATTTTGCTTTAGGCGGGCAGCTGGCTCAGTCGAGTGCGGCGTTGAGATTTATAGCGAAGCAGTGCTCGCCGCCGGATTTACGGGGTTCGTAGAGCGTCGGCACAATACCAGATTCCCTGGGCCGGTAGACGCCGTTGGAGGAATTCCCGGTCGCGAACACGGCGCAGATATGGGTAACGGCGCCACCATCGCGGCGAAGAACAAAAGCTTCTCCACTCACCGGGTCTCTGGCAACTTTCGAAGCGGAGCAGTTTTCCCGCTCGTGAACATCCGCATTGGCGATGGCGAGTTCGGCATCGACGAGCGAAAGGTCTTCCGGAATTTCGTCCTTAGCCTGATAGTAGCAGGCGAGCGCGCGGGCGGCGTCCGAGAGGGCGTCGATCCGCAGAGCGTCTTGCCGGAGCATTCGAGCCTTTCCGGGACCGCCGGTGATTGCGAGACCCGCCACGATAGCGGCCAGGATGACGGCGCCAAGTGCATAGGCGAAGAGCGTGTGCCGGTCAGATGCCATGGGCTTCGTCCCGTTCCGCATTGGTGATGAAGTAACCGAAGATCGCGCCGGCAATTGCCGCCACGACGAGGGACTTCAGGAAGAACCGCGTACCCAGCTCGCCACTGAGGAAACTGTAGACGAGCGAGATGGCATCGCCAACGAGTACGCAGCCTGCGATAACGAGGCTGACATAGATCAGCCATTTGCGGATGCGCGAACGCTGGAGCGCGGGATTGGTGCGGCGCGCCTTGAGCAGAATTCGGGCGAGCCAGAAGAAGATCGGCGCCGCGACAATGAGGCCCGCGACAGCGCCGTTGATCTGGGAATCCGCGCCGCCGAAGTAGTAGTTGTCGCCCGCGAGCGCGTCCGGCGCTGCCTTGTCGATCAGAGCGAAGAGGAGAGAGCCAAGATTGAACGAGACGATCGAGAGTAGGATGAAGAAGAGGAGGTAGAAAAAGGCTTCTCGGGCCGAGAGATAGATGGCCGGTTTGGGCACGGCGACGGGATAGGCGACATCGGCGAATGCGCTGAGTGACTCGTCGACCTCCCCTGCCCGCCAACCAGCGGCGAGCAACGCCGCACGGATGCCGTCGCGGCCCTCTCCCTTCTCCAGGGCTTCCTTCACGAAAGACGTCAGTGTGGAATTGGCCATTTGCATCTCCCCGTGATTGCAGAAGAGTTTCTGCTCGCGCGCGAGGGAGCGCAAGAGGGACGGGAAGGCCAAGGATAGGAGATAGGTGGGGGCTTCTGTTGCCAGGCGCCCCCGGGCCCCGCCTAGGGGTCTGAAACCCTAGGAGTTAAGTCGGAAAAACCGAGCACCGCTTACGCGGCGAGCAGTTCGCCCTCAGCAAAGTTGTCGTTTGCAACTATTTGCTTTTGAGCTTCTAACGCAGCTCAAGCGAGCGAAAGCCTCGTTTTTACACGTCCGTCGACACTATTTCAGCCCCATCAGGAAACGGCCGCTGAGCCGTCTTTTGGTGGAGCTGCCGGGTACCGCCCCCGGGTCCGAGCCGCTTATTACACGCGCGTTTATCGCCATAGTCCGAAGACAGGACACATATAGGCGATGATGGCCGGGCTGATAAGCCCCTCAATCCTTAACCAGGCTTAACAGCGACCGCACCGGGCGCGGGACGGTAGGCTTCGGCATTGGTGGTGAACTCGGCATTGCCGTAGCGCCGCAGCAGCCGGCGGATCTTCGCGACCAGGCGCCGGTCGGCCAGATCCTTCAGGCCGGGTGTCTTCAGTGCGAGACTGTAGAACGCGGTCTTGAGCGTGATCATCGAGAGGATGACGATACCGATGGCATAGTCCACCGGGCCGACGGGCACGCCCATGTCGCGGGCGGCCTGGGCATTGCCGCCCAGGAAATTCTTGACCAGCACGAGGCGGGCCACGCGGCCTTCGAGCGTATTTCGGATGCGGTTACCGAGTGAGCGATCGGGCGGCAGATAGGCGGCCATGGTGGCGCGCACCAGTTCGCCGCAGGTTGCGTCGTCGAAGCCCTGGCGGATCGAGGCGCTGCGGGCATTCATGATGTCGATGATGCCTTGCGGCGTATCCATCAGCAGGTCTTCCGGCAGGCCGAGCAGGACGCAGCGATAGCGGCTGAATTCGACGCGGGCGCGCTCGTCCTCCGTGAATTCGGTGCGGCCTTCTTCCTTCATCTTATAGGCGAGCAGGAACACATCGATCAGGCCGGCGGGCATCTGGTCGACCTGCGGAATTGGTATTCCGTAGACGGACTTGTCCCAGCCGCTCATGCCGCGCAGCACGTTGAAGCGCACCATCGAGTGCATCAGACGCACCATGGCCGCCGCCTTGAACCCCTCCCCGCGCGGCTCCAGCGCGCCGGGCAATGTGGTAACTGTGAAGAAGGTGGCGGTTTCGTTGACGCGCTTGGCGGCGGTCGTGTTGGACAAGGTGCCGGTCAGCGCCATGGGCAGCGCTGTATACTTGTTCATGAAGGTGGCCAGGAAAGCGCCCCGGATGGTCCAGGGGGCAAAGATGGCCATCGGCAGGCGGTTCAGTTCCGCGCCGCGGCGCACGAGGTCCATGTCGAGCCAGGCCGGCTTCGCCTCCATCTCGCGGATCAGGGCGACGAGTTCGGGCGGCGCATCGGCCACCGCCTCGACGCCCCGCTCGCAGGCCTGCTGCAGCATGCCGACGAGCCGGCGGAAACCGTATTTCGGGATCAGCGCGGCATAGGCGTCTGCGGTGACATCGCCCAGCATCGTATAGGCCTTTACACGCTCAACCATATCGGCAGGCGGCGGCGGGAACCGGTCCGCATAGGCCGCCATCGAGGAGACCGAGATGTCGTCGGTGTAGCGCTCCGGCGTTGCCGAAAAATCGACCTCGCCATACATCACCGGCAAGGCGTCCTTCTGGAACGCAATGCGCTGGCGGACATGTTCGAGCGAAACCTGCATCCTGACTCCTCTGGCGCACGGGATTGGCACCGGTGCTGCAATAATGTAAGTAATCCTCAGATTTTCCACTCGCATAAGCAGAAACACGGGTGGGCGTCGGCGGAGACGCATAAGTGACTGAAAAGAAAAGACGAAACCCCAAACAGGCCCGCGCGCAGGCGACCGTCAATGCGGTTTTAGAGGCGGCGTTTCAGATTCTGGAACAGGACGGCGAAGCCCGCCTGACCACAAACCTGATCGCCGAACGGGCCGGCGTCAGCATCGGCACGCTCTACCAGTATTTCGAGGACCGCGAGGCGATCCTCGCTGCAATGGGCCAGCGCCAGGCCGAAGCGACGCGGGAGCGCATCACCAACATCATCCTGGAATCGCCGGAAACCAGCTCGATGCGCGCCATCGTGAAGGCGATCATGTCCGGCATCGCCGGATCGCCGACGACCCGGATTGCGCTGTCCGATGCCCTGTTCCGGACGCGAGGTGAATCCGTGCTCAGCGAACAGCACGCGATGTTCTTCGACTCGCTGAGCGGCCGGCGGGAGTTCGGTTTCGAGATGACGAAGGAGACCGCCTTCGTGCTGACCCATGCTGTTATCTGCCTGTTGCGCTCGGCGGCGGCGGAGCCTGAACTCAAACTGGCACCGGATGCGCTGGAAGACGAATTGGTTTTGCTGATGGACAGTTATCTTGCGGCGAAGGCGGCGCAGGCCTACCCGTCCGCAGGCTGACGGCTTGCCGCAGATCAGCCGCCGTTGAAATGTCCGTGAATGCGTATGGCGAGGGCTTCGTTCACACCTTCGACCTGCATCAGGTCAGCGACCTTGGCGCGGGAGACACCGCGGGCCGAGCCGAAATGGTGCAGCAGCGCCTTCTTGCGCGTCGGGCCGATGCCTTCGATCTCATCCAGCGGTGAGCGGGCGGCCTCGGCGGCGCGCTTCTGGCGGTGGGCACCGATAGCCCAGCGGTGGGCCTCGTCGCGCAGGCGCTGAAGGTAATAGAGGACGGGCGCGTTTTCCGGCAGCTTGAAGGGCGCGCGGCCCGGGCGGAAGAACTGCTCGCGGCCGGCATTGCGGTCGACGCCCTTGGCGATGGAGACGAGGGTGACATCGTCCGGGGTCAGACCAAGCTCAGCGAGGGTTTGGATCGTGGCGTTCAGCTGGCCGAGACCGCCATCGATGAGCACGAGGTCCGGCCAGTCCTGGTCCTGCCCCGCTTCGCGCTCCTTCAGGGCGCGGGAAAACCGCCGGCGCATGACTTCGCGCATCATGCCGAAATCATCGCCCGGCACGAGATCGGCATCCTTGATGTTGAACTTGCGATAGGCGGACTTCCGGAAGCCTTCCGGCCCCGCGACGATCATGCCGCCTACGGCATTCGTGCCCTGGATGTGGGAGTTGTCGTAGACCTCGATCCGCTCCGGGACTTCGGGCAGTTCGAACACTTTCTGAACTTCGAGCAGCAGCCGCTCCTGGCTGGCGGTTTCGGCGAGCTTGCGGGTGAGCGCCTCGGCGGCGTTGCGTTCTGCCTGGGTGAGCAGGTCGCGTTTGGCCCCGCGCTCGGGGCGGCGCAGCTCGATCCGGCGGCCGGCTTTCAGGCCGAGAGCTTCCTCGATCAGCTCGGCCTGCTCCGGCTTCTCGTTGACGAGGATCAGGCGCGGCGGCGGGCGCTTGTCGTAGAATTGCACGAGAAAGGCGGCGAGCACTTCCTCCGCCGGCTGATCACGTTCGTGGCGCGGGAAATGGACGGTCGCGCCCCAGTTCTGGCCAGCGCGGATGAAGAAGACCTGCACGCAGGAGACACCGCCGTCGACCGCGATGGCGAACACGTCCGCCTCCTCGATGCCGTCGGGGTTCACATCCTGCGTTGAACGCACATGGGCGAGCGCGCGAATTCTGTCACGCAGGCGCGCGGCGGTTTCAAAATCCATCGCATCGGCAGCGGTTTCCATTTCGGCCGCGAGGCGTTTCTGGAGGTCTGCCCCCTTGCCGCGCAGGAAGTCTGCCGCTTCGTTGGCAAGCTCGGTATAATCCTCGGTCGAGATGAGGCCGACGCACGGCGCCGCGCAGCGCTTGATCTGGTGGAGCATGCAGGGGCGCGTGCGCGCAGAGTAGACGCTGTCCTCGCAGGTGCGCAGCAGGAAGGCCTTCTGCAATGTGTCGAGCGTGCGCATCACCGCGCCGGCATTCGCGAAGGGGCCGAAATAATCCCCTTCGTCCTGCTTGCTGCCGCGATACTTCTTGATCTGCGGCGCCTCGTGGTTGCGGCGGATCAGGATATAGGGGAAGGACTTGTCGTCGCGCAGCAGCACGTTGAAGCGCGGCTTCAGGGATTTGACGAGGCTCGCCTCGAGCAAAAGCGCCTCGGTTTCGGTCTCGGTGACGACAAATTCCATCGCCCGGGTCAGCGAGATCATGCGGGCAATGCGCTGGGTGTGTCCGGCCATGCGGGTGTAGTTGGACACCCGCGCTTTCAGGTCGCGCGCCTTGCCGACATACAGGACTTCGTCCGCCTCGCCGAACATGCGGTAGACGCCCGGCTTGGACGGCAGGCGGGTCAGGTTATCCTTGATGACGTCGACGCCGCGCGGGGGCGCAGCGCCGGTGTGATTCTCGCTCATGACCCAGAGATAGTTCACCCCGGGCGGCGCCGGAAGGGCGCTATACCGTTTGACCTGATGCCATCCAGCCGAAGACGGCAGCAACCGAGACGAACAGGAACATCGAGCCGACAAAGCGCACGCTCGCCTCCTCCCCCTCCCGGCGGCCCTGGAAGTGGTGCAGCAGCAGGAAAAACATGCCCATCATCAGCACGCCGGCGAGGACCAGCTTCTCGGACGTCTGCAGTCCTTCCACATATTGAGCGAAGCGGCGGACCATGTCGTGCAGGTCACGCCCGACTCCCGAGAGCGCGGATTCGATCCGCGCCTTCCAGGTGAAACCATCCATTTTGAACCTCCGGGCCAGCCCAACGGCCTGAAGCTTGTCGCCCGTGTTAACAGAATGGCCGATTTATTTTACGGATCACCCAATATTCCGATCAAATTTTTCCTAAACGGGACAATCGGCAGGAAACCAAGCCCTTTCGCGGCGACGCCCCCCGCACGCCTTGCGGAGACGGGGGCGCCCCGGTATGCGTGCGCCGCCTGCCCCCTGCACAAAGGACCTGCCTTCCATGGCCGCCGATATCCAGCTTTCCGATGCCATCTCGCGCGTGAAACCTTCCGCCACGATCGCCGTGACGACCAAGGCCAACGAAATGAAACGGCAGGGCCTGGACGTGATCGGTCTCGGCGCAGGCGAGCCGGACTTCGACACGCCGGAGAACATCAAGGAAGCGGCCATCCGCGCGATCCGCGAAGGCAAGACCAAGTACACGCCTTCGGACGGCATTCCGGAACTGAAGGAAGCGATCTGCGCGAAGTTCGCGCGCGAGAACGGCCTGACCTACAAGCCCTCGCAGGTGAACGTGTCGCCCGGCGGCAAGGCCGTGCTGTTCAACGCGTTCATGGCCACGCTGAATGCCGGCGACGAGGTGGTGATCCCGGCGCCCTATTGGGTGAGCTATCCGGAGATGGTGCTGCTGGCGGGCGGTACGCCGGTGACCGTCAGCTGCGGCCCGAATTCGAATTACAAGCTGCTGCCCGAGCAGCTGGAAGCTGCGATCACGCCGAAGACGAAGTGGCTGATCCTGAACTCGCCGTCGAACCCGACCGGTGCGGCCTATACCGGCGCCGAGCTGAAAGCGCTGGCGGATGTGTTGCTACGCCATCCGCAGGTCTGGGTGCTGACCGACGACATGTACGAGCACCTCGTTTATGACGGGTTCGAGTATGCCACGATCGCGCAGGTCGAGCCGTCGCTTTATGACCGCACATTGACGATGAACGGCGTGTCCAAGGCCTATGCGATGACCGGCTGGCGGATCGGCTACGCGGCCGGCCCGGAAAAACTGATCGGCGCAATGCGCAAGGTGATGGACCAGTCGACCTCCAACCCCTGCTCGATCAGCCAGTGGGCGAGTGTCGAGGCGCTGAACGGCCCGCAGGATTTCCTGCCAGGCTTCCGCGCCGCCTATCAGGGCCGGCGCAACCTTATGGTCGAGGGCCTGAACAAGGCGGCTGGCCTGCACTGCCCGAAACCGGAGGGCGCGTTCTATGTCTATCCGTCCTGCGCTGAATTGATCGGCAAGACGAGCGCGTCGGGCGTGGTGATTGCCGACGACAAGACGTTTGCGAGCGAGCTGCTGGAACACGAGAAGGTGGCGCTGGTGTTCGGCGAGGCGTTCGGACTGCCGGGTACGTTCCGTATTTCCTACGCGACCTCGGATGCGATCCTCAAAGAAGCGCTGGTCCGCATCCAGCGGTTCTGCGCATCCCTGTCATAGACGCAGTCTATAACGGCCTAAAAGAATACTCATTTGAATGGCGCCGGTCGGATCCCCACCTAAGGGACATACGATCAGACATTCGAAAGGATATTTGCATGTCAATTGATATTGGACTGAGCGATGCGGCACGACAACAATCGGCCGACGCGATGAAGGTGCTGCTGGGCGAAACCTACGCGCTTTATGTCAAGACGCACGGCTATCACTGGAACGTCACCGGCCCTCGCTTCAACGAGCTGCACGGCATGTTCATGACGCAATATAATGAACTCTGGCTGGCACTGGACCTGATTGCGGAACGTATCCGTGCGCTGGGCCATTTCGCGCCTGGCTCCTCGGCAGAGATGCTGGAACATGCGACCATCAAACCCGATAAGGGCGTGCCCAATGCGGCGGAGATGGTGAAGAACCTTGCCGCGGGCCATGAGGCGGTCAGCAAAGCGGCGAAGGCCGGCATCAAGATCGGCGAGAAGACGCATGACCCGGTCTCGGTGGACCTATTCACCCAGCGCGCCCAGATTGCCGAGAAGACAGCCTGGATGCTGCGCGCTTCAGCCTGAACCTAGACCGGCACCTTCAACCCGCGCGCCATGGCTGCCATGGCGTCGCGGGCATAGGTTTTCGACACGCCGGCCTTCATCCATTGCATGAAGCCATGCGGGGCGCCCGGATAGACGTGTAATTCGACCGGCACGCCGTCCGCCATCAGGCGCTTGGCATAGTCGAGATTTTCTTCCGTAAACAGATCAAGTGCGCCCGTTGCCATGAAAACCGGCGGGAGGCCCTTGAGGCTTTCTGCGCGCGCCGCCGCTGCGTAGGACGAGACGCCTTCGCTGCCGGGCGGCTGACCGAGCAGGCTTTCCCAGCCGAAATGGTTTGACCGGTTGTTCCAGACGAATTCGCCATACATCGGCGAAAGATCTGTGCGGATGGCCGTGCGGTCGTCGATCATCGGGAAGATCAGCTGCTGGTGACAAAAGCTGTATTCGCCCCGGTCGCGCACGAGCAGGGCAAGGCTTGCGGCGAGACCACCGCCAGCGCTCTCCCCTGCCACCGCAATGCGGCCCGTGTCGATGCCTAGCGCATCCGCCGACTTAACCGCCCAGGCGAGCGTGGCATAGGCGTCCTCGACATTGCCGGGATAGCTCGTCTCCGGACCAAGCCGGTAGGCAGGTGCCACCACGACCGCATCGAACGTGGCCGCCCACTGCGCGCAGAACGGCGCCGAGAAATCCGGACTGCCGAGAACATAGCCGCCGCCATGCAGGTGCAGGATCGCCGGGCGGAGGGCGGCGCCCTCCTTCTTGCGGAAGAGTTTCACCCGCACCTCTGGCGCACCTTCCGGGCCCGGCACGCGCAACTCCGTCACCTCGACCGAGTCGGGCAAAGGTGGAAGTTGGCCCAGCAGGCTCATGCGCGCGGCGCGAACCGCGGCGATGTTGTCTGCAGACAGGGTCAGCGTCGGAAAGGCCTCCAGAAAAGGCAGAAGTTCCGGATCGACAAGATGGCGCGACGACAAGGCAGTCTCCTTCTGCAAGATCCGCTTACTGAGCGTAATAGATCGTGATCTCGATGCGCTGATTGCGTGGCTCGGCGGTTTCATCCGGCACATCGACGAGCGGCCTGTCTTCGCCATAACCCTGAGCGGTAATGATGGCTGGATCGACACCGTCCATCACGAGCCAGTCGCGCATCGTGAACGCCCAGCGCTGGCTGAGCGCGCGGTTTGCTTCAGCGTCGCCGACACTGTCCGTATGCGCCTCGATCACCACTTGCTCCAGCAGCGCAGCGCCGAGCGGGACGAGGACCTGTTCACGGTATTGCGCCTCGGTGATGAAGGCCTCACGGTCTTCCACCGACAGGATGAGCTGCACAGGCGCACGCGTGACCGGCGCAGCCGGCGGCGCCGGAGGCGGCGACATGCGGGGCAACGGCACGGGGGCAAGGTCCGGCTCGGGCGCTGGAACGACGGCCTCATCAGGCACTTCCATCATCACTTCCGGCGGCGCGCTTTCTTCCATCATCTCAGGCGCCTGTTCGGCGGGCACAGAGGCGGGCGTGGCTGCGGCGCTTCGGTCGGTGCCCGGCGGGAATGCCGTGCGGTAGAGCGAGCAATCCTGGTTGACGGGCGCGACAGCCGCGTTCACACGAAAATATTCAAGCCCGTCCGGCACGCCGCCATAGCGTCGCCGCTCCAACGCGCGCAGCTCGGGATTGGCCTCGGCGAGCGCGCAGACGATGTCGCCCAGGATGAACGGGTTGTCGGAATAATAGTTGTGGCCGACGCCGAAGAGTTCGGTGGCAATGCCGGTGGCATCGACGGTCTGGTAGTAGGGATTGGCGCGGATGAAGGGCTTGTCGCCATTGGTGTCGCCGAGGCGCAGCTTGCTGTTGACGATCTCGGAAACGTGCAGCGCGCGGTCGGCGTCGGACGTGTAGATTGTGACGTTGGCCTGCAGGTTGTCGAGGATGCCGGTGGTCGCCTCGAAGATGTCGCGGTCGACATCGGCAGCAACGAGGATGATGCGGAATTCGAGATCGTCGCGCCCGTGCCGCTCCAGATAGTCGCCGGCGTAGGATTCCAGCGCCTGCGTGAGGATGCGGTTGCCCATCGAATGGGCGATGATGTTGATGCGGTGGATCTCCGCATTGTCGGTAATCACGTCGAGGAATTGTTCGAGATAGGGCGCGGCCGCGATGGAACGGTCCTGGTCGCCGCGATAGTCCTCGAGCGAGACCTGTCCGGCCGAGGGCCAGCTGAACAGGACCGGCACGCCGACATCGAAGACATTTCGGCGCGACAGGTCCACCGACAGCTGGGCGGACCGGATCAGCGCATCCTCGAACGGCGTGTTGAAGCCGTGCACGAACAACAGGACCGAGTCGGAATTGCGGTCTTTGAGGGCGTCATCCATTTCGGCCAGGAAGGCCTCGCTGCCTGCCTTGGTGATGCGTGTAAGGAACACGTATTTCGCGAGTTCGCCGGGGTCTTGCGGCGCCGGGCCGTTGAGGATCGGCGTTTCACCGCGATCGCGCGAGCCGCCCTCCTCCACGAGCCTGGGCAGCCAGACATCGGCGCGGCCAAATTGCAGCCGCTTCACATCGGTGGAGAGAACATCCTTCGTGTCGACCTCTTCAGCGAGGCCGGGCTCAAGGCCGGTCAGCACCATTTCGCGGTTCGTGCCGAACAGCACGCGGACGCATTCCACGGCATTTGCGTTAGCCGGCGTCAGCAACTGGACGCAATCGGTGCCGAAGCGAGGGTGGTGTTTGGTCGGCCTAGGCTGAAACTGGAAATAGGCTGCGACCGCGCCGCCGCCGGCGATCAGGATCAGGACAAGGACCAGGAGTATCCGCCGCATGAGTGCCCACCACGTTGCTGCGCTGCCGAGACATCACAGGCTTTCCTGCAATACAAGTCTTGCCAGGGCGCGTGTTCAAAAAGCCGTTGACAGATCGGCCGGTCATGCGACGTGATCGCGGCGATGACCGTGACTGCCCTATCTGGCCGCGACCGCTGTGAAGACCTCGGCAACGGGGTGTTCATGCATATGTTCACCGGGGAGAACGATCCCCGCCTCCTGCGCTTTTTCAAGGCCTATGACGCCGCCTTCATCCTTGAGGACGAAAAGGAAGACCTCAGCGGGTTCAAGGCCTGTCTCGCGCTGAATGAGGGGGACGCCTATGCCCGCCTCAGCGCGCTCTACGGGCCCTACCGCGAAATCGTGATTCTCGTCACCGAAGGCGAGGCGGGGCGCTTGCTGGGCGCGGCGAACTTCATCGCTTTTGCCGGCGACGGCGCGGACCTGACCGTTTCGCTGAGCTACATATTTGTGGACGCGGGCGAGCGCCGGCGCGGGCATTTCTCGCGCCTCGTTGACGTCGTGCGCCGCGAAGCGAAGGCATCCTTCGACTGGCCGGGCGAAGCGCCGGAGCCGCTGGTGTTCATCGAGATGAACGACCCGGTGAAAATGGCCCCGGAAGACTATGCGCTGGACAGCGCCCATGCAGGTCTCGACCAGGTGGACCGGCTGCGCATATGGGAGCGGCGGGGCGCGCGCATCCTCGACCTGCCCTATCGCCAGCCGCCCCTCTCGGCGCAGCAGACGGCCGACGCCGATCTGCTGTTGGGCGTTTTGGGCGCGCCGGGCGACAGCCTCGATGCCTGCCTCCTGCAGGCGCACATGCGGCGCTTCTTCGGCGTTACGGTGTTGAAGGGCGAGGATCCGATGCAGTCGCCCGTGGCGGCGGCGCAGCTGCAGCGGCTGCAAGCCGCGTGTAAGGCGGGCGAGCGGGTCGCGCTGACCGGGTTCGGGCAGATCTTTGCCGAGGCGGCGCGCGTGCGCCTGGACCGAGGGATGCCGGCCTGACGCCGGCGGGGACGAACGAGGGGACTGAGATGACAGCTGAGACAGCCAGGCGCGACGACTTCGAGGAATGCGAAGACCGCTCGCTCTATTTCACGCTGTCGCTCTACATCATCGACAAGAAAGTGCGCGCGGCACTGGGCCGCCCCCTGGACCCGGACACGTTGCGGGCCTTCCAGCCGGGCTATCGCGGCAGCAAGCGCCTGCGCGACGCCGTGGAGCCGCTGTTCAACGACATCGCAGACCGTGAACGCCTCGGCGCGGTGGACGATTTCCTGCTCGACACGCTGTGCCCGCGTGCGGGGGAATTCCTGGAGTTCACGGCGCCCAACGAGATCGAGTGGACGACCGAAGGACGCCGCTTCATCGCCACGCCTCCCGGCCTCGGCAAGACGCGGCTGATCCGTGTGCGGCGGTTCTGGTACACGCACGCCAATGGCGCCATCGGCTATCACCTGTCCTTCCGTTACAACTACGATCACACACCGGGCGACTTCTATTTTCTGTCGCTTATCCAGAAACTAGCAGCGCCTAAGGAGTTCTCAGCCTCCGAACGTCCGGCGGGCAGCCCGTCGATCCGTCCGACCGATGCGGTGACCGGCCTCGCCCCGCTCGACCGGATCAAGGTGAAAGGTGACAGCGGAAAGACGCAGAGCTTCTGGCAATATGTGCGCGACGTGTTCGACGCCGATGCGAGCGACCTGTTCGGCAAGCTGAGGGCGGCACGTCCTGCGGCAAAGCCGGTGGCCACGCTGGAGCCGACCTTTGCGGCGCTGGTGTCCGAAGCGCCGTTCATCGAAGTCCCGGGGCTTGTGATGCCGGTATCGCGGCTAATGTTCTTCTTCGAGGACAAGACCTTCTTCCGCCGCCTGCTGCCGGAGCCTGACCCGCAGACCGGCTTGCCCGTGCCGCGGATGATGATGGTGCAGGAAGGTTGCTACCTGCCCTATCAGGAGAAGCTGGAAGGGCTGAACCCGAAGACACATGCGGAAGTGCCCGAAGTGCGCCTGGGCGCCGACTACTGGAATTGGGTGATCCACCGGCCGGACTATGACCAGTTCACCGACGCTCAGATCGAGGCGGCGCGCAAGACCATCCCGGCCATGGAAGACCGGCGCCGGCAGGATTGCCTGCAATACCTGTTCGTGGCCGGCTTCAACCAGAACATCATCGACTTCATGAACCAGGACCCGTCAGAGATCCTGGACTCGACGGACCCGATCTATCCGGCCAATGAAGACCAGGCTGCTGAGCGCAAATTCGTGCGCTATGCTAATCCGCGCGCCCTGATCACCTATGTCGAGAAGGCGCGCAGCCTTGAGGCCGCGAACGATTTTATTGGCACCTGCCCCTATGCGTTCATGATCCACGTGGTCTCGATGCACAATGAGTTCAT
This sequence comes from Hyphomonas sp., assembly GCF_016125515.1. Classification (GTDB taxonomy): domain Bacteria; phylum Pseudomonadota; class Alphaproteobacteria; order Caulobacterales; family Hyphomonadaceae; genus Hyphomonas. The sequence goes on along the minus strand of NZ_WGLO01000001.1, from coordinate 185,562 downwards.
GACGCGCGAATACGAAGCGTCCGCCTTCGAGGTGATCGACAAGGTGGAGGATTACGGCAACCGGGGCCGCCTGAAGGACGCCGCCGAAGCGTTCTATGCCTTCCGCACCGGCGAGTATGCCGCCTTCTACCGCGACCGCTACATGAACGTTTTCCGGTACGACACCGAAAGCGAAGTGTTCGAGAAGATGACCCAGTTACGCGGCATCGGCCGGCGCAGCGAGTATATCGAGCGGCTGATCTCCAACATGGAAAGCCAGACCAGAGACCGCGAGGCGCGGATCAACAAGAGCGACGAGAACGCCATGAGCCTGATGCTCGGCGCGTTGGGTCTATTCGGCTTCTTCCAACTGACCTTCCAATGGTCGACGACGCTCAGCCCCCAGGGCGGCGTCCTGTCCGGCGAGCCGCGCGTCAGCTGGATCCCGCCCTTCGTGCACCTGCCCGGTCTGGATTGGTCCAACACGTCCGAAATGATCGCCGGGGCGACCTTCTACGTGTCCGCCGGCTTTTCAGCCCTGCTGCTCGCCTACCTGATCTGGCGCATTTCCCGCAGTTTCAGGCCCTGATTTTGCTGGAAAAAAGAAAGCCCGGCTGCATCTGACGACGCGCCGGGCTAAAGTGGGGTCCTGTTAGGGGGAGGAAACGCCCAATCGAATAAAGATCGGGTTATGCCCAGGACCCATGGCATGACACGTACATAAGACGGTTACGCTGCAATGCAACATGCGCCTCAGCAGGCCACACATGCATTATTGCATGCAATAGCCAAAACTCCGGGACATTAACGCATGGACAGCTTGCGCAGGGGCTCTGTCTCGGTGGTCAGGAAGTCCCGAAATGCGGCGACCCGTTTGGAGCGCCTCAGGTCGCTCGGATAGATAAAATACAAATCAAATGTGGGCCCTGTGATCTCCGGCAGCACCCGGACGAGGCGCGGCAGGGTGCTCGCCATGTAGTCCGGCACGTCGGCAATACCGAGCCCCGCGTCCACCGCCCGCATCATTGCGAACACGTTGTTGACCTTCAAAGTGGCCGCGCGGGGGGGGGCGTCATCCCGTCCCACCCGGCGGGCGAAGCTCATTTCCTGCATCGGCGAGGAGTCGTCGCCATAGGCGATGATCCGGTGATTATCGAGGTCCTGCGGGGTGCGGGGCACGCCGTGGGCCTTCAGGTATTCCGGCGCGGCATAGAGGTTCGTGGCCACCGTGCCCAGCTTGCGCTGGATCAGGTCTGCCTTGTCAGCTGCCCAGAGACGAATGGCGCACTCGGCCTCCAGCTTCAGCAAGTCGTATTCGTGCTGGTCATCCAGGCGCAGGTCGAGGTGAAGATCGGGATGGCGGCGCACGAAATTGCCGAGGCGCGGCACCAGCCAGATCGAGCCGAAGGCGACCGGGGCCGACACGATGAGCTCGCCTTGCGGGGTTTCCTGTTGGTCTTTCAAGGCGGTATTCGCCGAAAGCGCCGCAGCGGCCATGTCCATGGTCGAGCGGTAAAGCGTGTGGCCGCTGTCGGTCAGCACGAGGCCGCGTGCATGGCGCTGGAACAGCGACACGCCGAGTTGTTCCTCCAGCGCGGCAATCTGGCGTGAAACTGCCGATTGCGAAATGCCGAGCCGCTCCCCCGCAAGCGTAAGACTTCCGGCTTCGGCAGCCGCGTGGAACGATCTGAGCTTACCCCAATCCATGGATTCTTTTGACGCCTCCTCCACCGAGCTACACGCAGGATTACTTAACGGCAAGTTCAGACCTTGCCGCCGGCCAGGAACACCCCTTTGTTTACAGGGCTGAACCCAAGGCGGCCACGTCCTTCAGGAGCTGGTCGAGATCGGCCGTCTGCGTCCGGTGATTGGTAAGGTTCACCCGAATCACGCTGACGCCGCGCAGGCGCGTGGTCGAGGGTGCGGCGAGGCCCTCCTCCTGCAACCGGATCACGATTTCCGCATTCAGCGCGTCCAGCGCCGGCCCGTCCAGGCCCGGCGTGAGATAGCGGAAACAGCAGATGTTGAGGGGAACCGGCGCCATGCGTTGAAACCGCGGATCGGCGTCCACCTTTGCAGCCAGATAGGCTGCCTGCTGGCAGTTTACGGCGATCGCATCCCCAAGTCGGCGGGTGCCGAATCCGGCGATCTGGGACCAGACCTTGAGCGCCCGGAAGCCCCGAGACAGTTCCGGGCCGTACTCCACTGGCCAGGGGTTGCCGGCTGCGAGGCCGCGCGCCTCGCCCTTGAGATAGTCCGGCCGATCAGAAAACGCGCGCCGGTGCAGCGACTCATCGCGCACCAGAACGCAGCCCGCATCGTAATTCACGTGCATCCACTTGTGAAAATCGAACGCCAGCGAGTCGGCGCGCGCGATCGCCGCGAAGCGCGGATGCAGTTCGGGCACCAGGGTCGCGAGCGCGCCGAACGCGCCGTCGACATGGAACCAGAGGCCCTGCGCTTCTGCGATGTCGGCTATTTCCGCCAGCGGATCCGTCGCGCCGGTATTGACTGTGCCGGCCGTGCCGATGATCGCGAAAGGCTGCAGGCCCGCCTCGATATCGGCCGCGATCGCGCTGCGTAGTGCTGCAGGATCCATCTCGAACCGGTCGTTGACCGGAATACGGCGCAGCGCATCGGCGCCGAGGCCAAGGATGTCGAAGGCGCGCGCATTGCAGGCATGGGCCTCGGCGGAGGCATAACCGACGAGGCGTGCCGCACCGAGCCCAGCCTTGCGGCTGGCGAAGGCAAGATGTGCGTCGCGGGCTACCTTGAGGGCGATGATCGTGGCCATTGACGTGCCGGACACGACGAGGCCGCTGGCGGTTTCAGGAAAGCCGAAGAGTTCGCGGCACCAGCGGATCACCTGCCGTTCGACATAGATCGCGCCATGGTCGCGTCCGCCGGCATTGGCATTGAGAGCGGAGGCCGTGATTTCCGCGAGAAGGTTCTGCGGTGTGCCGGAGCCGTGCACCCAGCCGAAGAAGCGCGGGTGCGTATTGCCGGCGCCGTAGGGCAGCAGCGCTTCGAGCTGGGCCGACAGGGCCGCTTCGCCGAGCCCGTCCTGCGGCAGCGGCTGGTCGAAGGCGGCTTTCATCGCGTCCGGAAACGGCGTCCAGACCCGGCCGTCTCGCGCGCGTTCCATCTTGCCAAGCGCCGCATCCAGCAGCGCATGCGCGTTCGCGCGGAACGCTGCCCAATCGTCGGGGTCAAGGCCGCGCGCGGCCTCCGGTTCGTCAGTCATGCCCAATGCCTTTCGCGCGCGTTACTGGCTTGCCCAGAGGATGCGCGCAATCCACGCGATCTCAGACGGCTTGAATTCGCGCGAGGAATAATCCGGATTCAGGGAGGCCAGCTCGATGAGGCGGGAGTTTCTGCGGGCGAGAACTTTCGCCATCACTTCGCCCTGCGCCGTCTTCGCCACGACCCGGTCGCCAGGTTTCACATCGGCGCCGGGGGCCACGATGATCCGATCCCCTGCCCGGTAGGCGGGCTCCATCGAGTCGCCACTGATCTGCAGGGCGTAGACGGTTTCCGTGCCGAGGCCGGGGAAGCGCACTTCGTTCCAGCCGGCACCGACCGGGAAGCCGGCATCGTCGAAATAGCCGTCGCGTCCGGCCTGCGCGAAGCCGATGAGCGGCGCCGAGCCGCCCCGGCGGCCTTCCACCAGCGCGGCGAAATCGTCAAAGCCGGCCCCCACCGCAGCCAGCACGCGGGCAAGGCTTTCCGTGGTCGGCCAGCGCGGGCGGCCGTCCGGCCCTTCCCGCTTCGAGGGATTGAAACTGGTGGGGTCAAGGCCCGCCCGCCGGGCCAGGCCGGATGCCGAAAGGCCATGATGCGCAGCCAGCAGGTCTAACCCGCGCCAGATATCCTTGTGGTGCATGCGGCGCTCCGCCGTGTTGTGGAAATATTCCTATGCTAGGAACTATCGCCTATCGTCAACGCTTCGGCGTCTTCCAGTCGGCGGGCGGCACCTCGCGGCGGCGCAGGCGCAGCGCGAGGCCGAGCGCGACCCCGACGCCGATGGCGACCGTCAGGTCCGCCACCACGGTCAGAACCAGCGTCAGCACCAGCAGCACACGGTCCTCTACGCGCATCGTCATGTACTCATGCCATTTCTGCGGCTCGCTCATGTTCCAGGCCGTCAGCATCAGCAGGCCGGCGAGCGCGGGCAAGGCCAGCTCGCCCGCAAGCGGCGCGGCCAGCATCATCACCAACAGGATCGTGACGGCATGGACGATCCCGGCAACCGGTGTCTTGCCGCCCGCCTTCACGTTTGTGGCCGTGCGAGCAATCGCGCCCGTTGCCGGCAAGCCGCCGAACAGGCTGGAGCCGATATTCGCGGCGCCCTGCGCAATCAGCTCCGCATTCGGACGATGCCGGCCTTCGATCATCCGGTCAGCCACCATGGCCGAGAGCAGCGATTCCACACCCGCGAGGAAGGCGATGACGAAGGCCGATGGCAGGAGCTCCTGCAGGCGCGCAAAGGTGATGCCCGGCATGCCCGGCATCGGCAGATGATCCGGCAGCGCGCCAAACCGGTCTGCGATCGACTCGACCGGCCAGGCCAACAGCACCGCCGCCGCAGACGTCAGACCTACCGCCACGATCAGGCCCGGCCATTTCGGGGCGAGACGGCGGAACAGGACAATCAGGCCGATGGTGGCTAGCCCTGTACCTAGGGCGAACAGGTTCAACGTATCGCGCGCCGCCCACAGCGCGGGCAGCTTGTGCAGGAAATCGGCCGGAAGGTTTGCGATCTGAAGTCCGAGCAGATCCTTCAGCTGGCTGGTCGCGATGATCACCGCGATGCCCATGGTGAAACCGTTGACCACGGCTTCGGGAATAAACTGGATCAGGTTACCGGCCCGGAAGAATCCCGCGACGAGCAGGATGGCGCCCGCCATCAGCGTAGCCAGCACGAGGCCGTCATAACCGTGATGCGCGATGACGCCGTAGACGACCACGATGAAGGCGCCGGTCGGCCCGCCGATCTGAACGCGGCTGCCGCCGAGCAGCGAGATCAGGAAGCCGGCAACAATGGCCGTGACGAGACCCTTGGCGGGGTCGGCGCCGGAGGCGATGGCGATCGCAAGGCTGAGCGGCAGCGCCACCATCGCGACCGTCACGCCCGCAAACACATCGGCCGCGAACAGCGGCCAAGTGTAGGTTTTCAGCGTAGTCAGCAGTTTGGGTTTCATCGGCGCTGGCGGGCGGGGGCATTGGGCCAGCGTCCGTACTTGATGTGTCCGTTAGCAAACCGCCAACAGAGGTGCAACCTGATCCGCCGCGCCGGCATATCGGCGCATACAGGTTCCGTGCCACCTTACCCGGTCCGGATAAGGCGGCTGGAACCTGTCAATTGTGCCGGTACCGGGCCTATTCGGCCTGGTAGTGGCAGTTGGACGAGTAGCCGCCGCTCGGCGTCACCGTTTCCTTGCTACCCTTGTTGCAGCCGGCAAGTTCATCCTTGAACATCTGGGCCTTTGCCGGATGCGGCGCACCTTCCGGCAGCGTGCCGTTGTCCTGGTAAATATAGCTGACCAACGCACCGTTCTCGTCGCGCTTGATCACATTGTGCCAGGTGCACTCTGCATCGAAGGTGTAGTTGCCGTCCGCATCGCGCACTAGACAGCCTGTGCCTTTGTCAGTCGTGGCTGCGGTCACCGGCTTGTCCGGCGCCGCCATGGCGATGCCCGATGCGGCGAGCGCCAAGGCGGCGAGCAAACCAATCTTGCCCGCGGAAGCTCCGCAGACGGAAAATCTCTTGGTCATGGTACTTCCTCCCTTGTTTCAACGGCGGGCGATTGTTTTCCCTGCCGCTGCTGGCAAGGAGGCACTGAAGCGCGCCCGCGTCCAGTTGCAACTTGTCCACCCAAAGTCGCCCAAGGCGCAGAATCGCCGGTAGCTGCTGGGCCCGCGCCGGTTCAAACAAAATGCAGCGGCGCCTACGAAACGGCGCCGCAGGGCTCACATCGGGTTTTCTTCCTGCCAATGGTCGATGCTGTCGAGGCAGGCCTGATCATAGGCCGGGCGGCCATCATATCCGGTGTCCCGGCTGCGGCAGGACGATTCCGCCGCAAGGTCCGCAATCACATTTTGAACGAACGAGGCGCAGCCGCCGAGCGACAGACAGCCGGCGAGAAGGCCGGCTCCAAGAATCTTTCGGGGAAGTTTCACAGGCGAGTCTCCATGTCCCCCAAGCTTGAGGATAACATGGCCCATGGCGCCGGAAAATCAGGCCTTAACAGGCCCGTCAGGCGCGCCAGACTGGCCCGCCGCCCGCGCTGCCATCGGGCAGAAGATTGCGGTGGGACACACCGTAGACGCGCGCTTCGCCAATCACGAAGGCCATGCAGCCTTCCGGGAACACGGCGCGGAACGCGGCGTCGAGCACATTGAGGCCGCCCGCGAAGGCGCCCATCGCCGGCATCACCAGCCGGGCACCATCGGACGCGAAACACCGCCGCCGCACGGAACGTCCACGTCCGGCGACCTTTGCGGCGGGATGCAGGTGGCCTGCCACCTCCCCTGTTTCGCCTTCCGGTTCGTGCCGGAATACCAGCGGCCCGCGCCGCAGCACCTTGGCCGCGCGCCCGCCCAGATGGGCCGGTGGATCGGGATCGTGGTTGCCTTCGACCCAGACCCAATCATGCGCGCCGGTCAGCGACCGGATACGTTCGGCATAGGCTAGCGGCAGGCGCGTTTCGGAGGCCCGGTCGTGAAAACTGTCGCCCAGCGAAATGACCGTCTCGGGCTCTAGCGCCGCGCAGAGCGCCTCGACACGCGTCAGCGTCGCGGCAGTGTCGTAGGGCGGCAGCATCTGCCCGGCTGCGGCATAGTTCGAGCCCTTTTCGAGGTGTAGGTCCGAGACGACCAGCAGGCGCTGCGCGCCCCACCAGAGCGCGCCTTCCGGCAAAGGCGTCAGCAGCTCACCGGCTAGGTGGAGCAGCGTCTGTTTCGGCTGGGTTGCGGCGGCGGTCATCCCCTCCAGAACTGGCCCGATGCGCGGGGCGGGTCAATCAGGTTTCGGCGGGGTCACGACATCGCGTCGCGCACGAGGTCTTCCTCCGCCTCGCGCAGCACCGCCTCGACCGCGGAGGCGCCGAAGACGGGCTCGCGGCCGACCTCCAGCATCACTGGAACAGCAAAGGGACTGATCCGGCTCAAGGGTTTGTGCACGATCCGGCCCTCGACGCGCACCAGCATGTCGGCCAGGCGGCGCACGTCGAGAAGCCCGGTCGCAGCGTCCTGGCGCGCGGCCTGCAGCAGGATGTGGTCCGGCTCGTGACTGCGCAACACGTCGTAGACGAGGTCGGTCGAGAACATCACTTGCCGCGAATTTTTCTCCGACCCCGGAAGGTTCCTGTGGATCAGGCCGGACAGGATGGCGCAATGGCCGAACGTGCGCTTCATCAGTGCGCTTTCGGCAAGCCACTCCTCAAGATCGTCGCCCAGCATGTCCGGGTGGAAGACCTGGTCCATATCGAGGCCGCGCATGTCCTCAAGGCCCCAGACCGCCATGGCATACTCGCTGGCCACGAAGCCCGAGGGTTTTGCGCCCATGCGTTCCAGCCGCCGCGTGACCAGCATGCCCAGCGTCTGGTGCGCCAGCCGCCCTTCGAAAGGATAGGACACTAAATAATGCCGGTCGCCGCGGGGAAAGGTTTCTACGAGAAGATGGTCAGGCGGCGGAATGGCCGACTTCAGCGCCTGGATTTCGAACCATTCGCGAACCGGGTCCGGCAAGCCGTGCCACTGGTCCGGGTCGTGGATCATCTTCCGTACACGGTCGGCAAGGAAGGTCGTCAACGGAAACTTGCCGCCATTGTAGGTCGGGATCGCGGGCGAATCGGACTGTGCCCGCATGACCAGCGCGTCGGTGCCGGTAATGCCGACAAGGCGCAGGATTTCGCCAGCAAACAGGAACGTATCGCCCGGCGTCAGCAGGCTGAGGAAATATTCCTCCATCTCACCCAGCTTGCGTCCGGCACGCAGGGCGCGTTGTTCGCCGCTTTCGGGCATCGCGGCCTTGGCCGCAAAGCTTGCCAGCCGCACCGACAACATCGGCGACTCGACAATGGCCCCGATATTCATCCGGTGAGCCTGCTTGTCGCGCGGCGTGCGCGCCACCCAGACGCCGTCGCTGCGCCGGACGATGCGGTGGAACCGGTCATAGGTTTTCAGGGCATATCCGCCGGTCGCCACGAAATCGACGATGCGTTCGTAGGTTTCCCAGTCGAGGTTCGTATAGGTCGCGGCGCGGCGGACTTCGTCGTAGAGCGCGTCCAGCCGGAACCCTTCGCCGCAGGCGCGGCCCATCACATGCTGCGCGAGGATGTCCAGCGCGCCGGTTCGCACCCCTTCCCCATCGATCTCTCCCGCCTCGACTGCCGCTTCGGCCGCGCGGCATTCGAGCACCTCGAATCGGTTCGTCGGTACAAGGAGGGCCCGGCTGGCTTCGTCCATCCGGTGGTTGGCCCGGCCGATCCGCTGGATCAGGCGCGCGGCCCCTTTCGGTGCGCCCATCTGGATGACAAGGTCCACCTCGCCCCAGTCAATGCCGAGATCGAGCGTCGAGGTGCAGACGACGGCCTTCAGCTGACCCGCTGCCATAGCTGCTTCCACGCGCTGACGCTGGTCGCGTGCGAGCGAGCCGTGGTGGAGCGCAATCGGCAGACCGTCCTCGTTTGCCGACCAGAGTTCCTGGAACAACAACTCCGCCTGGCTGCGCGTGTTCACGAAGACAAGCGACATCCTCGCCCGCTGGATCGCCTCGTACACTTCGGGCACGGCAAAGCGTCCCGAATGGCCAGACCAGGGGATCCGCTCGCGCGAGATGAGGATGTCGACCTCCGCTTTCACGCCGCCGGCCGCCGTCAGAACACGGGCATCTGGCGAAAGCCACCGCGCGAGTGCGCCCGGCTCGCGCACCGTGGCGGAGAGGCCCACAAACCGGCAGGCGGGCGCCCATTCAGCCAGCGTGGCCAGACCGAGCGAAAGCAGGTCGCCACGCTTCGACGGCGCCAATGCATGGATCTCGTCAATGATCACGCATTTAAGGTCTGCAAAGAAGGACGCCGCATGATCGGACGCAATCAGCAGGGCCAGCTGTTCAGGCGTAGTCAGCAGTATGTCCGGCGGCGTCTTGCGCTGGCGCTGGCGTACATGCGTTGGCGTGTCGCCGGTGCGCGTCTCGATCCGGATCGGCAGGCCGAGCTCGCTGACCGGCGTCATCACATTGCGTTGAACGTCCGCCGCCAGCGCCTTGAGCGGCGATATGTAGAGCGTATGCAGGGCCGGAACGCCGGAGTTCGTTGCGCCGCGTTCAGACAGTTCGACTAGACTGCCCAGAAATCCGGCCAAGGTCTTGCCGCCCCCCGTCGGCGCAATCAGCAGCGCACTCTCGCCCCGAAGCGTCGTTTCGGTGAGGGCCAGCTGGTGCGGACGGGGCGACCAGCCCCGCGCGCCGAACCACGCCTCGAAGGCGGGCGGCAGGCGGAAGGCAGGCGGCGAGGTGTCGGCCATGGGTTTCATTAAACTACAGCAAGACGCTGCGCCTGCCTCTTTCCTATCCTACACCGCGAATACAGGTGTATCCCAGCCCTCGATTATCCCGGATTTCCAGATGCGTACCCTGTTCCTCGCCAGCCTCCTCGCCCTGACCGCCGCGCTGCCGGCCTCGGCGGATGCCGTTCTGACCAAAGCCAAGGCCGTCTCGAAGGAGGGTCCGCTCTATGCGTTCGATGTGGACGTGGATGACGGCAAGAACCAGTTCCGGATGACGGTCGACCAGAGCCAGCCGAACGGCCAGCGCGTGGTGAAGTTCGCGCCCGAAGTGTCCACGCTCAAGGGTGACTCGGCCAAGAAGGCCGACATGCTGATCAAGAAAACGGCCGGCGACATCTGGTGCAGCAGCTTTGCCGAGAATATTCCGGCCGACGCCAAACGCGTCTCCGAAACGCCCGTGAGCGCGACCTACAGTTTCACGCCTCTGCCTGGCAAGGCCGATGCCCAATCGGCCAGCGCCTACAAGTTCCTCAAGGCCACGGCGACGATCGACAAGTCGACCGGCGCGATCCTCGCCTACGAGATGAAATCCCCGAAGGCGTTCAAACCGATGGCAGTGGCGAAGATCGACAAATTGTCGATGAAGGTCGCCTGCAAGCCCCTGCCGGACGGGCGAACCTATATCGAGTCGCTCGCGTTCGATCTCAAAGGATCGGCAATGATGCAGCCGCTGGACCAGAAAGAAGTCCGCCGGATTTCCAACCTGACACCGCTTCAGAAATCAGGCTTCGGTTCGCCCTGAACCTGCCGGCCGCGCTCAGGCGCGGTTCATATTCGTCAATTCAAAGCTTGAACTTCGCAGGCCTGTCATCCTAAACGGTGACGACAGACGGGGGACCTTGCCATGCTGACACGACCGAATTTCCGCGCGCTTGCCTTTGTGGCTGCCGTCGCCCTGGCCGCGTGCACCACGCAAACCCCCGGCAAAACGGAGCCGCTGACCCCGGAGGCCACTGCCGAAGCGATGTTCGCTGAGGCTCTGGCCCGCCCCGAGGCGCCCTCTTCTGCGTTTGATGCCGAAGGCTTGAAGGCACTCATCGGTGACGGTGTCGCCATCACATGGTCTGCCTCCGGCGCCGACACCGCGAGCGGCGCCTGGCGTCTGGCCGATGTGCGCGTCGATCTGACGGGCGAGAAACCTTATACAGTCCTGACGGCCGACGAAGTGCTGCTGTGGAACGCCGACATCGGCGCAATCGAAGACCGGATCGGCGGCCAACGGCTCGGCGAGACCCTGCGCGTGTTTGACCGGATCGAGATGTCGGGCGTCAAGTTCGACCTCGACGACTATATGAACACGGTTCAAGACATGACCGAGGCGGCCCTCCCCGACGACGCCACCGCGCCGGTCGTCTACTCCGATTCCGCGATGACCGTCGGCCGTATCGTGTTCGAAGGCCTGACCCTTCACCCCTGGACCTTTCAGCCGAACGAAGGCGGCGACAGCGTAATCGAAGCCATCCGGCTGATCTCAGCGATCGCCCGCAGCGTCTCGCTCGACAGTTCGGTCTTCATCGATTCGGCGATCAGCCAGAAGATGACAGAAGCGGGTCTCGAAGGCCATGTCGATCAGACCTACGCACGGCAGATCCTGAAAGGCTATGACCGAGGCAACATCGCCGCGATGATCACGACCGGCACGCACTTCACGGCCGCGATCCCCGTTCCGGATGAGGTGATCACGGAAGCTGACGAAGACCTGCCCACCACATACCGGACGATCGACATGTCCGGTTCCTACGGGTTTTCGTCCTGGTCCGGCTTCGAATTCGCCAACCTCCTGGCCTGGGGCGAAAAAGGCGAGCTTCCGCCGATCACCGAGCGCGACCTGATCAGTATCGGCACGTCCTCGATCACGGACATGAAGTTCGATTTCGGCGGTCAGCCGGTCTTCCGGGCCGCGAAGATGGACTTCGAGATGGACAAGTTCTCCTGGTTCCTCCCGGAGCGGATCGTCTTCTCGCATGAGGACGCCGCGTTCGACCTCGTCGGATTCCTCAAATTCGCGCAATCGGTTGAGCCCGATGCCACGCCGAAGGAAGGCGAGCCCTCGATTGCAGAAATCATCGGAGTCCTCGAACGCTCCGGCCTTGGCACATTGTCCGGCGACGGAACACTCTCGCTGACCTGGGACAGCGAAACCGGCGCGACCGCGCTGGAGAATTCGGGCGTCACCGACAATATCTTCGGCGGCTTGACCCGGCTCGACTTCGTGCTGCCCAGCTACACTGATCTGGTCCCGGCCTTCAAGGCAGACGGCTTGACGCCGGATGATGCCGCTTTCGAGGAACTGATCACCAGCAAGCTCGCCTTTGCCGGTGCCCGCTACTCGGTGACCGATCTCGGCGGCCTCAATGCTCTGGCCACGCTGATGATCGAAGTTGCCAAGCTGGAAGGCAATGACGAACCGATGATGGGCAACTTTGCGGAGTCGACCCCGGCCGACGTCCGCAGCTTCGCTTCGGGCCTGCTGTTATTGGGCGGCGGCGCCATGACTTCGGAAGTCCCGCAGGCGTCGAAGTGGATCGCAAGCCTCGCGAAATTCATCACCGATGGCGGCACGATCGAGTTCGTAGCCGCGCCCGCCAAGCCGCTGACGCTTGCCGATCTCACCGGCATGACACCGGACGCCGGCATGGAGGAATCTCCGAGCCCGGAAGAGATCGTCGAATTGCTCGGTGTGAAGATCACCCATACGCCGCCTGACGCGGAATAGACCTCGCGGCTGCCCGGTCGGAGGGTCAGCGCGCCTGTTCGGCGGCTGAGGCGGCTTCGGCTGCTGCGCGCTCGGCGTCGCGCATCGCATCCGCCGCCATCAGCGCTGTCGCCGCATCAGCGGTGAAGCGCTGGATGTCGAAACTCGCGCCGCCGATCACGTCGAAGCCCTGACGCACGATCACGGCATTCAGCGACGGCATGATGACGATAAACTGGCCGCGATTGCCAGCGGCGTAGAACGTATCTTCCGGAACGCCCTGCACGCGGTTCATCAGCCAGAATTGAGCGCCATAGCCCCGCCCGTCGGCAGGTTGGGCCGGCGCCGGCGTGCTGACGAACTGTACCCAGTCTTCCGGCAGCAGACGCTCACCGCCCCATACGCCGTCCTGCAGGTAGAGCTGGCCTATGCGGGCCAGGTCGCGCGCCGTCGCCCAGACCTGGCTGGACGAGATGAAGTCTCCGTTCCAGTCGATCTCCAGCGTCGTATGTTGCGCGCCGATCTTGTGCAGGAGCTCCTGGTAAGGGAAGCGCTGGAACGTGTTGTCATCCTTCAGTGCCTCGCGCAGCGCCCGCATCGCGATCAGCGTGTCATTGTTGGCATACTTGAACCGCGTGCCGGGGCGCGCTTCCAGCACATTGGACGCCGCCTGATCGACCACGCGGCCACCGCCAAAATACAGGCGATCCGTGCGGGAACCATTGTCGCCGCTGTCAAGGCCGCTGGCCATGTGCAGAAGGTTACGAATCGTGATGGCCCGGCGCGGATCGGCGCCGCTGTTCCAGGCGGAGATCACGGCCGGGTAGTCGATGTCGATCTTGCCCTTGCGGCGCGCCACGCCGATAATCGTCGCCGTCAGCGACTTGGCGGCAGACCAGGTACGCACCGGCGTTTCATGGTCGATGCCGCGATCATACCGCTCCGCCACCACCTGCCCGTCGCGCACCACCAGCACGGAGGCCGTGCGCGTACCGCTGCCATAGGTGATCTCGTCGAAGGCGGCGGAGACCGGCGGGTCGAGCCGTTCGGCTTCCTCAATCTTCAGCTCCAACTTCACATCCGAACCGATGGCGCTGCCCCGGTCTTGCGCCGCCGGCGTCGGCCAGGACGTGAAGCGCGGCAGGTAGCCGAGCGCTGCTTCGGCTGCCCCGGTCGGCAGCTGGGTGCAACCGAAGCCCGGACGGTAAGCGGCGATACGCGGCGGCATGTCGGGCGAATAGGTCACCGAAACAAGCTTGCGCGCCGTATCGATCTCCGCCGGCGGCAGGGCATCATAGTCGCGCTGGAAATCCGGATAGATGCCGGACAGTTCGTTGCGCTCGATCTCCTGCAGCGTCTGGCCCGCCACGAAAGTGCCCGAACAGATGAACGTCGCCTTCCAGCCTGCGGCCAGCGATTGTTCCAAGGCCTCGGTTGTTCCGCCCTCCTGGGCGGAGGCTATGAGGACGGGAAAGCTGAAGGCAAAGGCAGCGGCGGCCGCGCGAAGTGAACGCATCGTGACAGGTCTCCGGAGGTCTGACCGGAAGAATAGGCACGCGGCCTTCCGGGGCAAGCCTGCAGCGGCAGTTACATGACCTGTGCTTAACCTGCGTGCGCTTGACCGGGCGCCTTGCGGCGGCGTTAATGCAGCGACTTTCAGAAGGGAAGCCCACCATGAACCGCGCCCACCTGCTGGCCGTGACCGGTCTCGCCGTACTGCTCTCAGCCTGTGATCAGGTCCGCCTGCCCGGCGTCGATCCCGGGGCGCCGGAGAAGCCGGGCGAAGCAATTGAAGCCGATGCGACCGAAGCGGACGTTCCCACCACCGAACCAAGCGCTGCGCCCACCGCTGCCGAGCCCGCCGCCGAGAACGAAACGCCGACCGTCGACCGCGACGAGGCCGCGCCGGAGACCAACGCCGCCGAGGACCCGTCCGCCGAGACCGCCAGCGCGGCGCCGGCGCCAACCGACCTTGCGCTCTACAACGCAAGCCGCTGCGCCCTACCCGCCGACGCACCGCCGACGCTCACGGTAGCGGCTGTTGCAGGCGCAACCGAACTCGAAGAGCCGGTGGCCGGCCCCGAGGCCGTCAACGCGCTGGCCGCCACGCTCGCCGCTTTTCCCGGCATCGTGAAGCTGGAACCCCGCCGCACCGAAGAAAACGGCCTCGTCTCCAGCGGGCATTGCAGCGCCGTCCGGGTGCGCGCCAACTGGTTCCTCACCGCCGCGCATTGCGTGGACCAGCCCTATGATGAAATCCGCCTGATCGGTGACGCCGCCAGCCTGCGCAGCCCCGCGGCGCGGATCACAACGGCCGAAAGCACGATCTGCCATGGCGGTTATCAGGGCACGGACAATGCCTATGCCAACGACATCGCCCTCGTGCGCCTCAGCGCCGAACAGGCAGCGCCTTTCGTCAACGTGCCGGTCGCCCGCATCGGCGCGACCCAGCGGCCACTCGCCCCCGCCAACTATGCCACCGGCGAAATGGCGGGCTGGGGGCTCACCCATTTCGGCGGCCAGCTGTCGAGCGACCTCCTCGAAACGCCGCTCAAGATCACCGCCGTCGGCCCGGCGGCCATCACCGTCGCCAGCCAGGGCGGCGCAGGCCCGTGCATCGGCGATTCCGGCGGGCCACTCTATGTGACCGAAGCGGACGGCACAAAGACCGTGGTGGGCATTCTGTCCGTCGTCGAACAAAATCACGCAACCGGACAGTTCTGCGCCGGAGACTATAATGGCCGTTATACCAACCTTCAGGGCTATACCGGCTGGATCGACTCCGTGATCGCCCTGTGCGAAGCCGAGCCGGAGGCCTGCAAATAGGCCCAAGGACCCGCCCTGCATGACCCGCGCCCTGCCCTGGCTGATTCTTCTGCTTGGCATCCTGCAACCATTGTCCGGCGCACTCGCGCCTGTCTTCCAGATCGGCACGCCGATCGGCGCCTCAACCGCCGGCACTGACGCGCCGGAACAGCCTCTGCCAGCCTTCTTCTCCATCTGGGGCGTCATCTTCCTCGCCTATGCAGGCTTCGGCCTTGCCGGTCTCCTGCGGCCGTTCGAAGATTACGCCCGCATCGGTGTTCCCATGTTCTGGGCCGGTATCGGCAATATTGTCTGGATGCTGAGCGCCCAGCTGATCGATCTGCAGCCGCTGAACTTCGTGTTGCTCGCGCCGATCTTCGCCGGTGCCTGGATCGCCGCAGCCCGCCTTGATGCCCTGAGAGGCACACTCACTGGCCCGGTCTTCCATGTCGCCGACATCGCCTCAGGCCTGCTCGCCGGCTGGATCTCGGTCGCCACCGCCATCTCCGTGCCGCTCACGATCCGCACCTTCACCGCGCTCGGCCCGACCGACTATCCCTGGCCCATGTTCTGGTGCGCCGTCGCGGTGGCTGCGGCCGCCGCCTACGTCTTCGCCAGCCGGATCAGCCGCAGTCCCTGGTTCTTCGCCGCCCTCGGATGGGGCCTCACCGGCATCGTGCTCAACAACTGGCTGCGCACAGGAATGCACTGGATTGCCTTCATGGCGGCGGTCGCAGCTGCGACAATCCTGCTCCTGCGGGTGACGCGGGGCGCGAAGCGCTCTAAAACAGGGGCATGACCCCATTCCCGATCCCGTCACCGGAGCAGATGCTCCTGTCAATCGATACGTCCGTCTGGCCTGAATGGGCCGCGGCGGTCTGGCCCGGCACTGTCAAATGGGGCCTTGTCCTCGCCGCGATCGTGCTGATCCTTGCCGTGTCTTCGGTTGTGAAGCAGGCGGTCCTCTTCGTGGGTCGGCGCCTGACGAAGAACAAGGAAGATTTCGAGAACTCTTCCTGGGACCTCGCGGCTTCCGCCAGCCGGTTCCTGGCTGCGTTCATCCTTCTGCCCCTGCCGCTGGGCCTCGCCGGCTATGACTGGCGCGCCCTGATCGACAAATACGGCCCCGGCGTGTTCGGCGCGACGGCGGTGTTGGTGGTGGCGGTCGTCGCCGCCAACTCGATCGCAAGTTCGCTGCGCAAGTTCGGCGCCAAGGCCCACGCTCATTCCGGCGCGGACGACACGCTGATCGCCTTCTCAGCCTCGCTGGTGAAGTACATCATCTTCGCCATCGCCATCGTCTTCGCGCTCAGCCAGCTCGGCTTTCCCGCCGCCTCGCTGGCCGCCGTGCTCGGTGCTGCCGGCCTCGCCATCGGCCTCGCACTGCAGGACACGCTGAAATCGGTTGCTGCCGGTGTGATGCTCGCCATCTTTCGGCCGTTCCGCATCGGGGACTATGTCGGCGTCGCTGGCCTTGAAGGAACGATCACAAACATCACCCCTTTCACCACCTCGCTGCGCCAGATCGACAACAAGATCGTGTCGATCACCAATGACAAGGTTTGGGGCGATCCGCTGATCAACTTCACCGCAGAAACGCGCCGGCGCCTCGATATGTTCTTCGACATTTCGTACAATGACGATATCGATCAGGCGCTCACGGTGGTGCAGGATGTCGCCAACGACCATCCGCTGGTGCTGATGAAGGATACCACCTGGGTGGGCGTGCATGCGCTCGCCGAGTCCAGCGTGCAGCTGCGCCTGCGCGCCTGGGTGCCGACCTCGGATTTCGTCCAGGTCCGCGCCGATCTCAACAAGAATGTCAAACAGACCTTCGACAAGGTCGGTATCTCGATCCCCTACCCGCACCAGGTGCAGGTGGACGATCCGGGCAGCATGAAACGCCGCGCCGAGCAGCGCCAGAAGGAGCTGGGCCTCCTGAAGACTGCCGACCGGCCGAAATCCCACGACGTGTCCGACAATGTACCGGACACATCGGACGTCGACGGTCTGGACGACTGACATGTCCACGCCGCCGGAAGCGCTTGTCCCTGAACACGAACCGGCCCCGGCCGCGCCAGCTGACAACACGCCCGAGCTCAAGGTCGAGCCGAAATCCTTCTGGGTACGCACGTTCAGCCTGACCGTCGGCCAGGCCTTGCGGCTGCTGTTTTTCAGCACGATCGCCGGTTTCTTCGTGCTGGCTTTCGACTACAAGCCCGGCGGCGCCACGTTCGATGCGGGCGGCGCCTTCACGGCCATCGTCCACCGCGCGCTGACAGCCATCGGCTGGGCCCTGGAGAGCTTCTGGAAACCCGCCCTTGCGGGGCTCGTCGTTGTGCTGCCGGTCTGGGCGCTCTGGCGCCTGATCCGCTCGCCGTGCCGGAAATGACGGCCTAGCTCACTGGCTTCCAGATCTGTGTCTGGCAGATCGGGCCGATACAGCCCTTCACTTCCAGATCGCCATTGGACAGCCGCCTCAACCGCGAATCATAAGTCTTGCTCTCGACCGGATCGTGGATCTTGCCGCCGCGCCAGTCCTTCGCCTTGCGGTCAAATCCGCTGAGCAAGGGATAGCCCATGATCCGCTCGCCCTTCTCATTGGTGACCGTGTCGGGCGTCTTCCCGGACGGCAGGCCTTCGGCCCTGATCCAGACGACTTTCCCGCATGGCGAGCCATCGCCGCAGTCGGAAATCTTCACGTAGGAATCGCCCTTGGGCAGCAGGTAGGTGCCGAACACATCGAAGGAATCTGCGGCGGCCGGACCGGCCATCAGTGACGCGAGGGCAGCCGCGATCAGCAGTCGTTTCATGCGTGTCTCCGGCAAAAGTGGCAGTATAGTCCATCAAGATATTGCGCAGACGAGGGAGAGACAAATGGATACTTCGAAACTGATGTTCAAAGATGGCCTGATGAAGGGGGAGCGCATCCTGGTCACTGGCGGCGGCACCGGCCTCGGCAAGGAAATGGCCGAAGGCTTCCTGGCGCTGGGCGCCGAAGTACACATCTGCGGCCGGCGCGGCGGCGTCTGCGAAGAGACCGCCAAAGAACTGATGGACAAGCATGGCGGCAAGGTCGTGCCCCACGCCTGCGACATCCGCGTGGCCGAAGCCATTCATGACATGAACGACGAGATCTGGGCGAAGCAAGGTCCCCTGACGGGCCTGATCAACAATGCCGCCGGCAATTTCATCAGCCGAACCGAAGACCTCTCGATCCGGGGCTTCGATGCCATCTCGAACATCGTCTTCCGCGGCACGTTCTACATGACGCAGGACATCGGCAAACGCTGGATCGCCGGCAAGACGCGCGGCAGCGTCTGTTCCATTCTCACCACCTGGGTGTGGAATGGCGGGCCCTTCGTCGTACCGTCTGCCATGTCGAAGGCCGCGGTCAATACGATGACCCAATCACTGGCCGTCGAGTGGGGCCGCTACAACCTGCGTTTCAATGCCATCGCGCCGGGCCCCTTCCCGACCGAGGGCATGTCCAAACGCCTGTCGCCGGACGCCGAGGGCGCCGAGCGGATGGAACGCGGCGTCGCCAATCCGATGGGCAGGGTCGGCGAGATGCATGAGCTGGTGAACCTGGCCGTACTGCTGATGGCGCCCGGCGCCGAGTATATCAACGGCCAGACCATCGCCATCGACGGGGCGATGTACAACGCCTCCGGCGGCAACTTCTCCATGCTGACCGGCTGGGGCGACGAACAATGGGCCGCAGCGCGCGCCGCCATCGAGGCCACAAACGCACAGGACAAGGCGAAGCGGACCGTATAAGCAAGGTACCGCCGGGTTCCGACGCACGAGGCCCGGCGGCACACTTTACGGGGGTATGGAATGCAGCAACCGAACCGGGACGTCTTTCCCAGCCCGGCCATGCTGGAGCGCTTTCCCAACATCACCCCCCTCCTGAAGAACGAGGCGATCGAAACGGCCTTCATGCGCCATGAAGTGCTGTCGGTCGCCGGCAAGAAGATTTTCCACCGGCTGGGCCTCGTCTCGATGGTCCTGATCGGCAGCAGTGCCATTTACACCATTGCAGAGGCCCTGCTGTTCAAGGGCGCCTCCAACCCGTTTGTCAGCATCGCGGCGGCCGTGTCTGCCGCGATTGGCATCGTGGCCCAGATCTTCTCCCTTGTGGCGCAGCTCAAGAGCAAATGGCTGGTCAACCGCTTTGCCTGCGAACGGCTGCGGTCGATCAAGTTCCAGGCCTACGCACTGGCCGCCACGGCCCGCGATGAAGACGAACTCGCCGCCCGTGCCAAGCGGTTGACCTCCGAGGAGCTCGCCAAGCTCGAGAGCGAGTTGAACATGGGCATCTCGATCTTCGAAGCCTTCGTGCCCGAGAAATGCGTGCACGTGCCGGCGCCCGGCCCCGGCCCGGCCAACCCGGACATCGTGGCCGAGGCGACGACAGCTTTCCGCGAACTGCGGTTGCTGTACCAGGACCGTTTCGCCGCGGCGGAACTCCACCGCCTGCGCGAGAATCGCCGCGCCTTCCACTCGGCCGCCGATATTCTCTACTTCTCCGGCGCCTGTCTGGTGCTGTTGTCGCTGCTCGGCAAGATCGTGCCCGGCATGCCGGTGACGCTGAACGCCTGGGTCGACTTCCTCGCCATCTCGGCCTTCGTTTTGTCGATCTCGAAGACCGTGCTCGACAGCGCTTCGCTGACCGAGCCCTCGGCCGCCCGTTTCGTGCGCTACCGGGAAGACATTGCCGAAGTAGAACGCCGCATCGAACGCGGGGCGAGCCTGGACGTGGTCGTGCCGCAGATGGAGCGCATCGCGTTGGGCGAGCTTGAGGAATTCTGCGACGCGTCGAAGTCGATCAATTACCGGCTCTGATCACATCACGATCGCAACCTTGCCGACGATTTCGCGGTCGCGCATCATTTCAAAGGCGCGGCGCCAGTCGCTGAGCAGCACTTCAGCATGGATGCGCGGATGCACCTTGCCCTCCTCGGCCCATTTCCAGATCGTTTCCATGTTCTCGCGGCCCCGCTCCGGGAACTGGCGGCCATATTCCCCGGCGCGCACCCCGACCACCGAGAAGCCCTTGATCAGGGGCATGTTGACGTTCACGGACGGAATACGTCCGGAGGTGAAGCCGATGACCAGCAGACGGCCGTCGAAGGCAATGCAGCGCACGCTCTCGTCGAACACATCGCCGCCGACCGGATCGAAGATCACGTCCGCCCCGCGCCCGCCGGTCAGGTCCTTCACGGCCTCGCGGAAGCCGGAATCCGGCAGCACGTGATCGGCCCCGTAGGCTTTCAGGATTTCACGCTTCAACGCAGAGGCCGATGTGGCGATGACTTTCGCGCCCAGGAGACGGCCCACATCGACCGCCGCAAGACCCACACCGCCGCTGGCGCCGTGCACCAGCAGCGTCTCACCTTTCTGCAGATTGCCCCGCCGCACCAGCGAGACATAAGCGGTGAGATAAGCGGCGCTGTAGGACGCAGCCGCCGCAAAGCTGATCGCAGCCGGCTTCCGGCGTACCGTTGCCGCAGGCACTACCGCATATTCGGTGAACGCACCGATCCGGTTCCCGCCGGATACTTCATCGCCCGGCGCAAAGCCGGTCACGCCTTCACCCACAGCATCGATGACGCCCGCGAATTCCATGCCCATCACGAAGGGCAGGTCCGGCTTCAGCTGGTACTTGCCCTCCGTCATCAGGAGGTCGGGAAAGTTCAGGCTGGCGGCCTTGATCCGGATACGCACTTCATGCGGGCCGGGCTCGGGAACCGGACGGTCCTCAAGGCCAACGCCCGCATAGTCCGGCAGCAGCGCGCTACAGACCAGCGCCTTCATACCGGCACGCGCGCCGCCTTGGCGAACACATCGTGCACCATCTCGGCAATCTCGCGGCAAGCCGCCCGCGAGCCGGGTGAGATGAAGGTAAAGGCCGTGAAGGCATGGGCGAGGCTGTCATAGCGCTTGTGCACCACGGGCACGCCGGCGGCATTCAGGCGCGCAGCATACTCGTCGCCCTCATCCGACAGCGGATCGTGCCCGGCGGTGATAACAACGGCAGGCGGCAGGCCGGAGAGGTCGCGCTCCTGCCCCGGCGAGACGCGCAGGTCTGTCAGGTCGAAGCCGGGCGGCAGATATTGCGCCATGAACCAGTCCATCGTGTCCTGGCTCAGCGAGAACGTGTTCGCGAACGCCTTCTTGGAGCGGTAGTCCTTCGAAATATCGATCGCCGGATAGATCAGCAATTGCAGCGCCGGCAGCGGACCGCCTTCGCGCTTCATCAGCTGGCTGATGATGGCGGAGAAATTGCCGCCCATGCTGTCGCCGCCCACGGCCGCCTTGCCGGCCGGCGCACCGAAGCGCGGCGCGTTCGCCACGCCCCACTTGTAAGCCGCGATGCAATCATTCAGCCCGGCCGGGAAGATGTGCTGCGGCGCAAGACGGTAGTCGACCGACAGGACCGGCGCCTGCGACCCGAGCGCCAGCATCGCGCACCAGGCGTGGCAGGTATCGAGATCGCCGATCACCCCGCCGCCCATGTGGAAATAGACGATCAGCGGATGGCGCGGGTCCTGCGATGAGGGACGATAGAGGCGCGCGGGGATGGTGTTGCCGTCCGGGCCGGGGATGGCCACGTCCGAGACACCAGCGCCTTCGCTGGCCACGTCCGCCAGCAGCGCCAGCTGCGCCTTCACGGCTTCCTGCACGGTCTCTGCCGGCAGCGAGGACAGCGGCGGCGCCGCACGGCCATTCCAAGCCATCATCTGCAGCTGGGGCTCCAGCGTCCGGCCTTCGATGGTGACCGGCTCACCGCCGGACAGTTTGACGATCAGGTTCCCGGGCAGGCTGGCAAATGTCTTCGCAAGCAGGCGTTGCAGGCTCATATCGGTAGAATCCTTTGGGGTTTGATCACAATGATGAGGCGCTTCGACCGCGCCGCCAAGAGGTGCCGCGAGGGGCACATTGGGAGCGGCGGGCGCCCGCTAGAGGGCCACCATGGCCCGCGACCCCGCCAGCACGAGGCTGGAGGCAAACCGCGTTGCCCCTTCCACATCGACCGGCCGGCGCTGCAGCATGTAATCGCCCATCTCGCGGGCGATGCCGATAGCCGCTGCGGTCAGGTATTCAAGGTCCAGCCCCGCTGCTGCGCCGCCCGACAGGGCGACTTCCAGATCCGCCCGGATCTCTTCGGCCACGGCCAGCATTTCCGGCGTGTCGACTCGAACGCCCATCAGCGCCAGGTGCGGCGCACCTGCCTTGATGGCCTCTTCGTTCTCTTCCGCGATGAAGCTGAAATAGGCCCGGAACGCATTCTCGATATAGTCTTCAAGCGAAGACGTGCGGGCCCGAACTTCGGACAGGTGCGTCCGGAATCGCTGCGTCGAGTCCTCGGCGATGGCCTGGAAGACTTCCTCCTTCGACTTGAAGTAATTGTAGAACGTGCCCGAGGCGAGATCGGTCTCGCGGATGATGTCGCGCACGGTGGTCGCTTCGTAGCCGATCAGCGCGAACACCCGCCGCGCTGCCGTCAGGATCGCGCGCCGGTTGGCGGCTTTGGTGTTCGCCCGTTTGCCGCCGGTGCGCGTGTCCGTCCCGATATCTGCCATGCTTTGTGCCCTGAACTCACTCAGGAATCACCTTGCACCCCGCGTCATGAAGCGTCAACTTTGTTCCCTTCATGGGATATCTTCGGGGTTCCGGCCGGGCCGAGCCTTATAGGGCGGGAACGACCAGCCGAATTTCAGCGCCCCGCCCCGGATGGCGAAGGCCACAATCGCGGCGGGCACTGCGGCCCACATCATCGGCAAGCCTGCGAGGTCAAGCCCGACATAGGCGCCAGCCCCGACGAGGGCGCAGGTGATATAGATCTCCTGGCGCAGCAGCACCGACGGCTCGCCCGCCAGCTGGTCGCGCAGCACGCCGCCGAAGGTGGCTGTCAACACGCCCATCACGATGGCCACCAACGGCGCGCCGGTCACGTCCAGCGCCTTCCAGGCCCCGAACACGCAATAAGCGGCAAGCCCCACCGCATCGAGCCAGAGCAACAGTTTGTAACGCGACTCGAACAGGTGAGCCGTCAGGAACACGACCACCGCCGTCACGGCGCAGACGACCAGATAGACGGGGTTTGCGACCCAGAAGACCGGAACGCCAAGGATCAGGTCGCGCACGGTGCCGCCGCCCACCGCAGTCATGCCGGCGAAGAACAGGAAGCCGATGATGTCGAGCTGCTTGCGCGACGCCGCCAGCGCCCCAGTCGCAGCAAACAGTGCGATTCCGGCATAATCAAGGATCAGGATGGGGGTCATGTCGGGATACTGACCGTTGGGAGCCCCGCGTCCCGCTTGCGGCGGCGGCGAAGGGTCATGAGGATGCCAAAGACCACGCGGATGAGGATCAGCAGCAGCACGCCGAGCAGCGGCTGGCCAAGTCCGAAGGCGATCCCTGCCCCGAGGATGATGGCGATGTGCAGCGTGACGATGCGGCCATAGGGCGAGGCCATCTCCTGGTCGAGACTGGCGGTCCGGTATTCGCCGCGCCCGATGAACTCGACAACATAGTAGAGAAGACTGACGGCGAAGACGGCGCCGACGAACCAGACCATCTGCGGCGCGGTGCCGAGAGCCCAGCGCAGCAGACCCTCCGGGGACGGAAAATCATCCTGGCCCGCGAAGACCGCCAGGAACACGCCGTGACCGTAGCAGAAGCCGCCATAGTGGACCGTGAAGAACGGCGCCATGAACACGGCGCCCAGAAGGTTGCCGACATTGGCGAAAGCCGTGCCGATCATCCGCGCCACAGTGAACACGCCGATCACGAGGTTTTCGAGCCAGTAGAGCGCCACCAGCGGTGTCGCGCTCCAGCCGAAAGCGATCACCGCGAAGATGGGCAGCAGGTCGACGGCGAGACTGGCCAAGGACAGAGGATCGCGGTAGGCCCGGACGATCTCGGCGGGATCGATGAACCGCCCTTTCATTCGGTGAGCTGGCCTGTAACCTTCGGAACCTTGGCCCGGACTTCGGAATAGACAACATTGCGGCCCGGCGACCAGACATCCTTGGCGAGATATTCCGACACCATCGCCATGCGTCCGTCCGGCTGGATGCGGCCGGTGGAGCGTACACGGGTGATCGTTTCATGGCCGGTCACCGCCTCTTCGGCGGTCCAGCTGCCATCTTCGCCGAGCACGAAAGTGCCGGTCGTGTGGAAGCCGGCGCTGGTGACATAGACATAGTCGAGGCTACCGGTCTGAGCGTTCTCATAGACATAAGTGACGCCGCCATAGGAACCGTCTTCCAGCGCATGCCGGTTGACCAGCACACGCCCGCCGAGGTCCCAGCTCCAGGCGGAGATGTCGGCCGGGC
Source organism: Hyphomonas sp. (assembly GCF_016125515.1). GTDB lineage: Bacteria > Pseudomonadota > Alphaproteobacteria > Caulobacterales > Hyphomonadaceae > Hyphomonas. The sequence continues at coordinate 161,166 of NZ_WGLO01000001.1, read as the reverse complement.
CGGCCTTGCCCTCGCCGGCCGCTTCGCTGCGCCAGGTCCGGCCGGCAAGGCCGGCGAGCGCGCCGAACGTGCCGGTCTGCGCGGTGGTGGGCGCCGCTGCGGGCGCCAAGGATGGGAAGCAGGCGCAGCCCGTCAGCAGCGCGGCAGCAAGCAGGGCCAGTCCCATGCGGCGTGCAGCCGCGATCAATGCGTGGCGGGGCATGTCATTTTCCTCCGCCGCCTCAATAGCCCAGATCGGTGTAGGCTGGGAAGCTGAACGGATCCTGCGGCACAAGACCCTTTGAGCCGAGCGGGTTGTCGTAATTGCCGGTCAGGATCTCGAAATGGAGGTGCGGCCCTTCGGCATTGCCGGTGGCGCCCATCAGACCGACCGGCTGGCCATAGCCGATGGCGGCGCCGAGCTGAAGGCCGAGGTCGAAACTGTCGAGGTGGGCATAGCGGGTGTAGACGCCGTGTCCGTGATCGATCAGCACCTGGTTTCCGTAGCCCGACGACCAACGCATCTCGATCACCCGGCCCGGGGCAGCGGCGTAGATCGTGCCGGGAGGGTTGCTGATCAAGTCAATGCCATCATGCGGCCGGCCTCCCCGCAGGCCAATACCCGAGCCGAGGCAGACATCATTGACCGGGACCGCGACCATGACGACCTGCCCCACCACGATCACCGGTTTGAAATCGACGACCCAGCGTTCGCCGTCGACGGGCGGGCTGTTGGACACGCTCATGCCGAGGCACTGGCGCAGGTAGGCATTCGGCTGGAACGTTCCCTGCGGCGGATTGCGCGCGTCGCCTGGCGGGCCGTAATCGACCGGCGGACCATAGACGATGACCGGCGCAGGTTGCGTCGCGCAGGCCCCCAGCATCATCAATGCAAGGCCGAAGGCCGCGCGGCGAAGGTTCACGCGGAGACCTTCGCCCGTTTCGCGCCGCGCTCGATCTCCTTCATCAGGTCCTTGCAGTAGACATTGAAGTCGACCTGCATCCGGTGGCGCGGACTGTCATAGAAGTGGCCGAGATGTTCCTCCTCATCGGCCTTCGTGACCCGGCGCATGTCTTCCGCAGACGGAAAGGCATAGGCGCCGGTCAGCGCGGCGGCCACGAGCTTCGATTGCTGCTCGGCGAAATTGACCAGCGTCGGCAATGGCTGGGCAAGACCCAGGAAGAACAGCGACTCTCGGCCCGGCTGAACCATGCGCTTGAACAGCGGGAAGACGTTGTCCTTCGGCGTCAGCTCGTCCTGCTTGAAGAAGGGGAAGGTCGTGTTGTAGCCGGTGGCCCAGACAATGGCGTCCACCTTCTCGCGTGAACCGTCGGTGAACACGACATGATCGCCGTCAAGACGCTCTATGCCCGGCTTCGGAATGATATCGCCACAACCGACCCGCGTTAGGAATTCTCCGGACACGGAAGGGTGACCGTCCAGCGGGTCATGGTCGGGTTTCGGCAGGCCATAGTCTTCCATGTTGCCGATGGTCTTGCGGATCGTCGCCTTGGCGAGCGCCCGGCCGATCTTCGGCGGCAGCCACGCTGGCAGCACGGCCTTGTCGGCCGGCGTGCCGTTCATGTATTTCGGCAGCACCCAGACGCCTCGCCGCATCGAGATAAACAGGCGCTCGGCGAGGGGCCGCTGGGACAGCTCCGAGGAGATATCCATCGCCGAATTGCCGGCGCCGACGATCATCACGCGCTTGCCGCGGAAATCGTAGGGCTCGAACGGGTCGCGGTAATGGTGCGAGTGGACCTGGTAGCCGTTGAACGTGCCCGGATAAGTGGGCATGCGGGCATCCCAGTGGTGGCCATTGGCGACACAGACCGCGTCATAGTCGCGTGTCTCGCCAGTCGACAGCGTCACCCGGTAGCGCCCGCCCGGTAGGTCGGCCACATCCTCGACCGAGGTGTTGAACGTGATGGTCTCACGCAGTCCGAAATGATCGACATAGTTGTGGAAGTACTGAAGCAATTGGGCGTGGTGGGGAAAGTCCGGCCAGTCTTCGGGAACCGGAAAGTCCTCGAAGGCGAGGCGCCATTTCGACGTGTCGATGTGCAGCGACTGGTAGCAGGATGAGACCCCGTTGGGGTTCTGGTAGTACCAGTTGCCGCCAATATTGTCCGACTTTTCAAAACAATCGTAAGGCAGGCCGAGATCCTTCAGGCGTTTTGCCATCGTGAAGCCCGAACACCCTGCCCCGATGATGCAGGTCTTCGGCTTTGCCGTAGCGTCAAAGGCCATTGCGCGTCTCCTTGTCACCGGGGAAAGCAGTTCCCATGACTCGGCGGCGATGTTATCCGGCGTTTCAGACGCGTCAAATCCCAAAGCAGGCTGAACGGCATGAACGACAAGCCCCGGAAGCAATATGACATCGCGGCCATCATGAGCGAAAACCTGAACGTGATGCGCGATGTGGTGCCCTGGGCCAACGAGACCGGCTTCCGAGTGAGCAAGGTCGAGAAGGGGCACGTCTTCGGTCTCCAGCCCTGGGCGGAGCATCTGGTGGGCGATCCGGAATCGGGCATCATCCATGGCGGCGTCATCACGACCTTCCTCGACAATCTCAGCGGCATGGCCTGCACGGCGGCCATGACCGAAATGCGCTTCGTGGCGACGATCGACCTGCGCATCGATTACATGCGCCCGGCCGAAAAGGGCCGCGACATCATCGGCGAAGCCGAATGCTACCACCTGACCCGTTCGGTCTGTTTTACGCGGGCCTGGGCCTATCATGAGACACGGGACAAGCTAATCGCCACTGCGGCCGGCACGTTCGCCATCAACAAGCCCCGCCTCGGAGGCGGCCGGAGCAAGTCATGAACCCCCAGCTGACCAATCCGCGTGCGGACGAAATAGATTCGATCCTGAAACGCCTACCCTTTGCGCAGACGCTGGGCATGCGCTGCGAGGTGCTGGGCGACGAGATGACGGCCATCCTGCCCTTCCAGGAAAAGCTGATCGGCAATGTGGCCATCCGTGCGCTGCATGGCGGCGCGATTGCCTCCTTCCTCGAACTAACCGCCATGCTGCAGGTCTTCCTCGTGTCCGACATGCCGCGCCCGCCGAGACCGATCAACCTGACCATCGATTACCTGCGCCAGGGGCATGCGAAAGATCTCTACGCCCGCGCCTATGTGCTGAAGATGGGCCGCCGGATGGCTTCGGTGCGCGCCGAAGCCTGGCAGGAGAACCGCGCCGAACCGGTAACAGCCCTGATGGCGCACTTCCTTGTGACGTCGGATTGAGGGATCCTCCTCAACGTTTTCGTTTACCTCGGCCCCACCCTGGTCCTGCCCAAAATGGGGAGGGGGCAGCTCAGTCTGTGGCGTGCGCTCAGTCTGCCCAACTGTGCAAAATGTCCCCTCCCCGCCTGCAGGGAGGGCTGGGGTGGGGCGCGCACGCCCATACTTCGACGTCGCTCCGTATGAGCTCTAAGGGCGGGACGATTGGGCGCTGAGGGAATGACTTCACGCGCGGGCTTCGCGTGCTATCCTCTTCCCGTGACCCGGACTGGTTTCCGGACGGCTCGAAACGCTGGCTGTGCGCCGGCCGAATATTGGTGACAAGATGAAACACGCCCTGCTCGCTCTCTCGATGTTCGCTGCTTCGGCGGTGGTCGCGCCAGCCGCCCGGGCCGATGAAGGCCTGAAATGGATGAGCGGCTGCTGGCAGACGAAGGACAAGTCTTACCGCGAAGTCTGGACGAAGCCTGATTCGGGTTTCCTGTTCGGCTATTCACTGACCTTCGAGGATGGCACGGTGGCGTATTTCGAGCAGAGCCGCATCGATGCGGGCGCGCCGGCAGTGTTCAACGCCTATCCGGGCGGGTTCGGTCCGTCGGAATTCACCGAAGCGAGCCGCGCGAAGAATACGGTGACCTTCGAGAATGCCACGCTCGATTACCCGCAGCGCATTGTCTACACCCGCAAGGGCAGCAAGATGACCGCGACGATTTCCCTGCTAAACGGCGCCCGGCCTCAGACCTGGGAATTCAAGAAGTGCTAGGCTGACCCGAAGGACGGCGTGAGGACTATTCCTCGCCTTCCACGGCCGGCTCGCCGCCGAAACGGGGCGCCCAGCCTGGGGTCAGGATCGGCAGGAGATCGGCCGCCGTGAGCGTGATCTCATAGCTGCCCTCGGCATAGGAGCCGACATCATAGGGCGAGAAGAGCACGGTGATGCCGCCGAGCTTTCCGGCCTCCGTGGACGGATCAAGCACGAAATTGCCCTTGTAAAGGTCCGGATGTTCCGGCGACGGGGCGAGCATTTCGCGGATTTCCGATTGGATCGAGGCTTGAGCGGTCTCTTCATAGCCGCGCGTGATCTTTTCCGCGACGAGGGCGGCGATGACCTGATCATTGAAGGCGGCAGGATCGGTGACGAACGTGCCGAGCGCGAGTGGCTCCGGCGCACCCTTGCGATAGACGCCGCCCGAAAGGGCATAGTTCGGATGCGCACCGCCGGTATAGGTGCTGTAGGTTTCCTTGATGGAGATCACGTCGTCGAGGACGGCCGTAGCGCGGTAGGCGATGTCCAGCGTGTAGCCACGAAACCAGTTCTCGCCCGTGGCGGCCTCTTCCTTATCCGCGGCGGCCTTGTCGGCATCCGCTGTCGCGGCCAGCCCGTCAAGCGCGGCCTGGGTGTCGACCCAGAGCTTCCAGGCGAGCGGCGCATCGAAGGCGAGGATGGCGGGATCGATCTCGGCGCTGACTTCGTATGTTTCGCCGCTGCGCTTGTAGGAGAGCTGGAAGTCCTCGGGCTCGTTGGCGGGCGCTGCGGACGGGGTGCTTTCCGGCTGGACAGCCGGGTCCACCACCTCGGCGGGCGCCTCAGGCGTTTCCGAGGCGGGATTGGCGGGCGGCGGGGCGCAGGCCGCCAGGATGAGGAAAGCGGCAGCGGCGGGGGCAATCAAGCGCAACATGGGCGCGTTTCCTTCAAAGACTCAAGAGTTCGGCATCACCGCCCTGGGCGGTGATATTGACACTTACCACCCGTTCGGTGGCGAAACGAGGGAGGTAATGTGGCCCGCCCGCCTTAGGCCCGGTGCCGGAGAGCCCCTCCCCGCCGAAAGGCTGGACGCCGACCACAGCGCCGATCATCGAACGGTTCACATAGGTGTTGCCCGCCGGCATGGCGGCCTTGACCGCCGCATGGAAACTTTCGAGGCGCGAATGGATGCCCAGCGTGAGGCCGTAGCCCTTGGCATGGAGCGCGGCGCCCATGGCGGCGACGTCATCCGGATCATACCGCAGGACATGTAGCACAGGACCGAAGGTTTCCTCCGCGATCTGATCTAGCGAGGCCAGCTCGACCAGAGATGGACCGAAGCCTGTGCCCTTTTCGCCGAGCAGGCCCGGATCGATCTGGTGGAGCAGCTTTGCTTCGGTCTTCATCCGGTCCATGTGCTTTTCGAGCAGGGCGCGCGCCTCGGCATCGATGACCGGGCCGGTATCGGTGTCGGGCAAGGCGGGGTCGCCCATCTTCAGTTCGTTCATGGCGCCGATCAGGCCTTCGATCAGGATGTCTGCGGTGGCCTTCGGAAGAAAGGCGATGCGCAGAGCCGAGCAGCGCTGGCCGGCCGAGCCGAATGCGGAGGTGATCATGTCGTCGATCACCTGCTCGCGCAGCGCGGTGGTGTCGACGAAAAGACCGTTGAGGCCGCCCGTCTCGGCGATCAGCGGGATGATCGGACCGTCCCTGCCCGCGAGTGTGCGGTTGATCAGGCGCGCCGTGGAGGTGCCGCCGGTGAAGCAGACGCCGGAGACGCGCAGGTCTGCGGTGAGGCGGGCGCCGACGGTTTCGCCGCGGCCGGGCAACAGATGCAGCGCATCTTCCGGCAGACCTGCCCGGTGGAACAGGCGGACGGCCTCGAAGGCGATAAGCGGCGTCTGCTCGGCAGGCTTGGCGACCACCGTATTGCCGGCCGCCAGCGCGGCCGCGATCTGGCCGGTGAAGATGGCAAGCGGGAAGTTCCAGGGCGAGATGCAGCAGAAGACGCCGCGCCCGTGGAGAGAGATGTGGTTGGTCTCGCCGGTGGGGCCCGGCAGGCGCTCAGGCGCGGCAAAGCCTGCGGCGGCCTCGGCGGCGTAGTAGCGGCAGAAGTCCACTGCTTCGCGCACTTCGGCGATGCCGTCCGGCAGGGTCTTGCCGGCTTCGCGCGACATGAGAGCGATAAGGCGCGCGGCGTCGGCCTCCATCGCATCGGCCATGGTGTGGAGGTATTCGGCGCGTTTGGCGCCGCCAAGCGCGTCCCAGCCTGGCTGGAAGGCGGCAGCTGCATCCAGCGCACGGTCGCACGCCTCAGTGTCGGCTTCGAGCACGGCGCCGAGCACGCGGGAATTGTCCGAGGGCGAACGGACCATGTCGCCGCCGCCGATCCGGGCCTTGCCGGACACGATGGGACCGGCAGCAATGGCGGGGCCTTCATCCAGCGCGCGCAGGGCCGAGGCGAACCCGCCCCGCACACCGAGCTGGCTGAGATCGTGACCGGCGGAATTCCTCCGTATGCTGCCAAAGAGACGCGGCGGTGTCGGGATACGAGGGTGGCGGCGGGGACCTGCCTCGACGCGGGCGATCGGATCGGTGACGACCTGTTCGGGCGGGATATCCTCGTTCAGGAACGAATGGACGAAGCTGGTATTGGCGCCGTTCTCGAGCAGGCGGCGGACGAGGTAGGGCAACAGATCTTCATGCGCGCCGACCGGGGCATAGACGCGCACGCGGCTGCCGGCTTCGGCGGCGTCGTAGAGCGGTTCACCCATGCCGTGGAGTCGCTGGAACTCGAATCCGGTGACACCCGCTTCGCCGGCGAGCAGATCCACCGCGGCGAGCGTGTGGGCGTTGTGCGTGGCGAAGCAGGGATAGATCGCCGGAGAGGCCGCGAGCATGGCGCGGGCGCAGGCGAGGTAGTGAACGTCCGTACCCTGCTTCGTGGTGAAGACCGGGAAGTTCGGATAACCTTCAACCTGAGCGTTCTTGATTTCGGAATCCCAGTAGGCGCCCTTGACGAGACGGATCATGAAACGCCGGCCAGTGACTTCGGCGAGCGTCGACAGGCGTTCGATGACGGCGAGGGCGCGCTTCTGGTAGGCTTGCACGGCGAGGCCGAGGCCGGTCCAGCCTTCGAGGGACGGCTCGCGGGCGAGCTTTTCGAAGATCTTCAGGCTGATGACGAGGCGGTGGGCTTCCTCCGCATCCAGACACAGGCCGATATTGGCCTTGGCGGCCTGCTGACAGAGCGTGAGCACGCGGGGATACATCTCCGCCATTACGCGCGCTTCCTTGACGGCGAGGTAGCGTGGATGGAGCGCGGAAAGCTTGACCGAGACGCCGTTGGCGCGCTCGGGCGACTGGGCAGGATCCTTGTCGGCTGCGACGGCCGCGATGGCGTTTTCATAGGCCTTGAAATAGCGCTCCGCATCGGCGGCGGTGCGCGCGCCCTCCCCCAGCATGTCGAAGCTGAAATGTGCCGCTTCGCCGGCCTTGACCATGCGGCGGCCGCGCTTCAGCGCTTCGGTGACCGTCCGACCAAGGACGAACTGCTCGCCCATGATACGCATGGCCTGCATCATGGCGGCGCGGATGACCGGCTCGCCACTGTCGCGGATGAGGCCGCCGATGAACGCGGCGGGGCCTTTCTTGGCGCTGTCGGGCGCGCCGATGACGCGGCCGGTGAGCATCAGGCCCCAGGTGGAGGCGTTGACCAGCCAGCTGTCGGACTGGCCCTGATGGGCGCCCCAGTTCCCGGAACGGATCTTCTCAGCAATCAGGTCGTCGCGGGTGGCGGCATCAGGCACGCGCAGCAGCGCCTCGGCGAGGCACATCAGAGCGAGGCCCTCGGAGTTGGTGAGGCCGAACTCCTCCAGGAAGCTTTCCATCATGCCTTTGCGCCGGCCGCGGGCGCGCGCGATCGTGACGAGTTCGCGGCCGCGCCGCACGGCGGCGTCGCGCACCGGGCCCGGCAAGATGCCGGTCTTGAGCAGGGCTTCGAGCAAGGCCTCCTCATCGGCGAATTTCAGGGCGTCGAGGGCATCCCAGTCAACGGGGACTGAAGCGAGGGTATCGGGCATGGGATATTTGGAACTCACAGGAAAAGGGCAAAGTTTTGCGCCTCACCAAAGCGCGAAGCACAAGTATACCCTTGGACGATGTGATCTGCGAGGGGAAATCTGCGCCCGGCGGCGGGCTCAGTGCACGATGGCGTACGGGCCGCCGGCCTCGTGCAGCCGGAATTCGACGCGGTTGCGGCCGTTGTTCTTGGCCTGATAGAGATGCGCATCGGCGCTGCGATAGAGATCGCTGAACGGTGAAACTCCGTTGAAGGCCACGCCGCCCACGCTGATGGACAGCGGGTAACGCGCTTCGCCGGGCACGAAATCCGTATCGGCGACGGCCGCCCGTATCCGTTCGGCCGCCTCGGCGGCGAGTTCCGGCGACTGGCCGTGCATGAAGACGCAGAATTCCTCGCCGCCGACGCGGCCCACAAGATCGGTGTCGCGCACGGTCGAGCGGATGGCATCGGCGATTAGCTTTAGCGCCTCGTCGCCCTTGGCATGGCCGAACCGGTCATTCACCGATTTGAAATGGTCGACGTCGATCACGAGCAGCGCGCCCCCGCTTTGCTTTTCCGACGCTTCGACAAGTTTCAGGTAGCCATCGACAAGTTCCGTGAAGGCGCGGCGATTCAGCAGCGAGGTCAAACTGTCGGTGGCGGCCACGGTCATCAGCTCGTGATGGGCGACAGCCAGTTCGCGCATCTTTTCGAGCAGGAGAAAAAAGAAAGGTGGCGCCAGCACAAGCGGGATGACGAGATTGTTGATCGGATCGGCGCCCCAGCGCCACCTGGCGCTCGCAAGGTCATAGCTGTCCACGGCGAAGGCGACACCGATACAGACCATCGTGCCGAGAACCATCAGCGCAAAGACCCGCGCCCTGCCTCGAGAGGACCAGTCGAGCTTGGTGAGGGAAGAAACCCGTGTCATCCCGCCAGGCTAGCGGAAAATGCTTAATGTTTCGCTTGGGCCGGTGCCAGCCACAGGTGCGGCGTCCGGCGGAATGCCGCTTCCGGCTTCACAGGGTTTCCGGGGCCGCCTATACCCCCAACCGGGCGGGACCGGGCCGGAGGGTGCGGTGGCGAGGGCTTTACGGTCCGAATCATGCCCGTCATGTTGCCTTCGGTCGCCTGGCCACGGATGGAGTCCCGATGCGGATAATGCTGATCACCGATGCCTGGGACCCCCAGGTCAACGGCGTCGTACGCACCATGAAGCGGATCATCGCCGAGACCGAGGCGATGGGTCATGTTTGGGAGATCGTGCATCCCGGCGCAGGCTTCATGACCATGCCGCTGCCGACCTATCCGGAGATCAAGCTGGGCTTGTGGGGCCGGCCGCGGATCAGCAGCATCTTCCACGAGTTCGAGCCCGACGCCGTGCATATCGCCACCGAAGGCACGCTGGGCATGGCGGGGCGGGCCGTTTGCCTGACCGAGAAACACCCTTTCTCGACCGCCTATCATACCCGGTTTCCAGAATATGTGTCGGCGCGCTTGCCGGTGCCCGTGAGCTGGGGCTATTCCTTCGTGCGCTGGTTCCACAAGTATTCCGGCAAGGTGATGGTAGCGACTCCGTCGCTAATGGAAGAACTGGAAGGCCATGGTTTCAGCAACCTGGTCGCCTGGAGCCGGGGGGTCGACACCGACGTCTTCACACCGCAGAAGCGTATCGCCGAGGGCGAGTCGGGCGATCCGTTTGCCGGCCTCGCGCGGCCGATTTTCCTTAATGTTGGCCGCGTGGCAGTCGAGAAGAATATCGAGGCCTTTGCCGGGCTCAACCTGCCGGGCACGAAGGTGATTGTCGGCGACGGTCCGCAGCTGGAAGAGTTGAAGCGCAACTACAAGGACGTGGTGTTTCTGGGCGCGAAGTTCGGCGACGAGCTGGCCGCCTGCTATGCGGGCGCCGATGTGTTCGTGTTCCCGAGCCTGACCGATACGTTCGGCCTGGTGGTGCTGGAAGCGATGGCGGCCGGCACGCCGGTCGCCGCGTTCGATGCGACCGGGCCGCGTGACGTAATCCCTGGATCCGGAGCGGGCACGATCACGCCGTTGGGCGGCGACCTTGCGAAAGGCGCGATCGATTGCCTGGCGCTGAGCCGGCAGACGGCGCGCGCGCATGCCGAGACGTATAGCTGGCGGGCGTGTGCGGAAGTGTTCCTCGAGAACCTGCAACCCCTGCCCCCTCCGCAACGCCGGCGCTTCTGGCATAAGATCCGTATCCGGAGGAGAAAGGTGAAGCCGGAGGCGTTGCCGCCCCCGGAAACAACCCCGGAAGCCTGAGCCTCCGGGCGAAACATCCGGGACCTGCGATGCAGGCCCCGGACACGTAGGACGTGGCGCTTACGGCGTGGTCGAAGCGGTCAGCGCAGCCGCGATGTCCTGCGCCTTGGCCAGTTCGGTTTCGTGCAGCGGGATCAGGCCCTTCTCGACGAGATAGCCATCTTCACCGGCGGCGCCTTCGCTGACCGATTCAACGACGAATTCAGCCAGGCCCGGCACCAGCGGCAGGTTCTGGTCCTTGACGTAGAAATACATCACGCGAGCGAGGCCATACTGGCCGGTGGTGATCATTTCGAAGGTCGGGTCGATGCCGCCGAGATGGGCACCTTTCACGCGGTCACCATTCTGCTCCAGGAAGGAGAAGCCGAGCACGCCGATGGCTTCCGGCGACTTCACGAGCGACTGGGCGATGGCGGTGTCGTTCTCGCCGAAGTCTACCCAGGCGCCGTCTGTGCGAATCGTGTGGGCGTAGTTCTTGAAGGCTTCTTCATCGGTCTTCTTCAGTTCGGCAAGTTCCGGCACCTCAAGGGCGCCGAGTTCCATGCCGAGTTCGACGAAGGCGTCGCGCGTGCCGGAGGTCGGTGGCGGACCGAGGACGAGGATCGGCTCGGCCGGCAGGTTTGGTGCGACTTCGTTCCAGGCCTTGTAGGGGTTCGGCATGAAGCCGCCCTTGCCGTCCGGGATGTCCTTGGCGAGGGCGAGATAAAGCTCCTGCTTGGTCAGGTCGAATTCCGGGCCTTCCTTGGCGTTGGCGATGACGATGCCGTCATAGCCGAGCGGGATCTCGGTGATACTGGTCACGCCGGCGGCGACGCAGAGGTTGCGCTCGGAGTCCTTGATGGGGCGTGAGGCATTAGCGATCGACGGCTGGTCGGGGCCGACGCCGCTGCAGAAGGCCTTGAAGCCGCCGCCGGTGCCGGTCGATTCGACGATCGGCGTGCCGAAGGCCGTGGTGGCGCCGAAACGCTCGGCAATGGTGCGCGAGAACGGGGCGACGGTGGACGATCCGACAATTTTGACCTTCTGCTCGGCGGTGGCGGCGCCGGCGACCGGACCGGCTCCAGAGGCCGAATCATCTTCGAGCTTTGACAGATCGCTCTGTCCGCAGGCGGCGACCGCCAGGAAAATTGCAGCGGGCATGGCCGCTTTGAGGAAACCCTTAAACATCTCACTTCTCCGCTCTGTTTGGCCGGATTTACCGGGGAATTCGCGCTCCCGCCATACGCCCAAGATGTGACAGTTGCTGCGACTATAAGTGACAGTTTTGCGACAGAAAGCAGGAGCCCGAAATTTCTTCTTGCAAGACCGGGCGTTATCCCCTATTTGCACCTTCGAAATTGATGTGGCGGACATCTGGGCTAACCCGATAAGGGGGGCCCCCTGTACTAACGCCCAAAGCTGGTTTGAAGCCCTTTGGAGGTTAGGTGTCATGCACACTTACGCGACCCCGTATAATATTGTGCGCAATCTGCAGCCAGAGCTGCCGGTTTACTGCTTCCGTCCGGAGCGTGTAACTGCTGCTGCGCGTTGGTTTGTCGAGAAATTTCCGGCGCAGGCCTTTTATGCCGTGAAGGCAAACCCTGCCCCGCACGTTCTGGACGCCCTCTGGGAAGGCGGCGTGCGCAGCTTCGATGCGGCCTCGGAAAAGGAAATCGAACTGATTCGCGGCCGGTTCCCGGAGGCGAAGATCGCTTACCTGCACCCGGTCAAGCCGCGTCACGCGATCAAGCGCGCCTATGAGAACCACGGTGTGCGCATCTTCGTGACCGACACCGTGGCCGAGCTGAACAAGATCCTCGAAGCCACCGGCCGTGCGAAGGACCTGACGATCCTCGTGCGCATCGCTGTGTCTTGCGAAGGCTCGGCCCTGCCGCTGGCGAACAAGTTCGGCGCCAGCCCGGAAGAGGCCGCGGAAATCCTCCGCCTCGCCCGCCATCATGCCGACGAAGTCGGGGTGTCGTTCCATGTCGGCAGCCAGGCGATGAAGCCGTCGGCTTGGGCGCAGGCAATGGCCGATGCCAGCCGGATCATCATCGAGGCCGGCGTGACCGTGGACATCGTGGATGTCGGCGGCGGCTTCCCTGCGATCTATGCCGACAAGACCCCGCCGGAAATGGACGACTATGTCGCGATGGTGATGCGTTCGTTCGAGAACATGTTCGTTCTGGAAAACGCTGAACTGTGGTGCGAGCCGGGCCGTGCGCTTGTGGCGGAGGCCGAGAGCCTTCTCGTGCGCGTGGACCTCGCCAAGGGCAACACGCTGTACATCAATGACGGTTCGTATGGTTCGCTGTACGACGCCGTGCACGAGCGCTGGGACTTCCCGATCCGTGCCATCCCGGGCGATGCCCGCAAGATGGGCCGCATGGTGGAGTACACCGTGTACGGACCGACCTGCGACTCGACCGACATGCTGGCCGAGAAGGTCTGGCTGCCGGCCGGCATGACCGAAGGCGACTATATCGAGTTCGGCAATATCGGCGCCTATGGCCGCGCGATGGCAACCCGGTTCAACGGCTTCGGTGAAGCCGACACCGCGATCGTGCAGGACGCTCCTTGGCCGACGCTCTACGGCGCGGCTTCGGCCGAAGTCGTCGCATTCGGTTCGCACGCCACAAACTGAATCTCAGGAAATCCGTAGCGTCTGAGGACGCGCGAGATGCCATCCGTCTCATCCGGCGGGCTGGTGAGGCTGGCTGTGCCTCCCTGCCCGCCGGCATGAGTATCTTTCGGCAGGACACGAATGGTCTGGCGGGCAATGGCGGCGCCGGAATCAATGTAGGAGACGGGCCGCGGCGCAGTGGCGATGAGCTGTCCGCGCACAAGCGGGAAATGCGTGCAGGCGAGTACGACTGTGTCGATCGCATCGCCGCCCTCCATCGCGAACAGCGGCGCCTGGGCGGAGGCGAAAGCTTCCGGCGGAATGTCTTCGCCGCGCGCGTTGGCTTCGGCGAGTTTCACGAGGTCGAGGCTGCCATGCAGGAGCACGCGCTTGCCGGCGGCGAACTCCTCGATCAGCTGCGCCGTATAGGCACGCCGGATGGTGCCGGGGGTGGCGAGGAGGCCGATCGTGCCGGTCTCGGTGAGCTGCGCCGCCGGCTTGATGGCGGGCACCGTGCCGACGACCGGAATGTCGAGGGCGGCGCGAACCTCGGCGAGGGCGAGCGTGCTGGCTGTGTTGCAGGCGATCACGAAGACGTCCGGCTGGACGGCCTCGACCAGGGCCCTGGCAACCTTCGGCAGGCGTTCGCGCAGGGCCTCGTCGGACTTGTCCCCATATGGGAAAAAGCCCGTATCGGCGGCGTAGTGGACCGACAGGCGGGGCCCGAGCGCGCGGATCTCGCCCGCCACGGTGAGCCCGCCGACGCCGGAATCGAACACGAGAACGCGGCCCCGCGCGGGTGAGGGTTCGAACGTGTAGGGCATCGTTTCGCTCATCTGTGCGGGAAACTAGGCGCATTCGGAGACGGCGCAATATAGGCAAGGCGGCGGCGCCAGCGTGGCCGGTGGCACAAAACTTGTTGTGCACCGCACAATCGCGGACTAGCTTGAGGCGGAACAGATGGGAAAACAGGACATGATGGACTTCTGGCTGAACTCCTGGCGCAACTATACCACCATCACGGCGGCCTCGCTCGAAGCGCTGCTGAACATGCAAAAAGGCGTGATGAGCTTTTCCCAGATCACATTGTCGGACGGGTTCGACGACAAGGACGGGAACTTCATGCGCGAGGCCTTCCACCGTGCGGCCGATGCCAATGTGCGCCGCTGGGCGGATACCGCCGACCTGCTGAAAGGCATGCCAAGCTGGGTGCAAACGATGCATACCCTGCCGAGCTCCACACTGACCGACCTGTTCGACAAGGCCCAGCGCACCCGCGGCTAAGGCCGCTGCATTCGGGATCGGCCCCCATGGACTTGGCGCACGCGCTGATTTACGCCGGGGCATGGCTCACCCGATCGATCATCTGAAGACCCTCGAGCAGCGCCTGCTGTGGCTGGCCTCGTGGACCGTACACAATGCGAACCATCTGCGCGAGAAGCGCGACGATGACGTGAAGGTGGGCGGACATCAGGCGAGCTGCGCCTCGATGGTGTCGATCCTGACCGCGCTGTACTTCCATGTGCTGCGGCCGGAAGACCGCGTGGCGGTGAAGCCGCATGCCGCGCCCGTTTTCCACGCGATGCACTACCTGATGGGCAACCAGACGCGCGAGAAGCTGGAAAACTTCCGCGGCTATGGCGGCGCGCAATCCTATCCTTCACGGACAAAGGACATCGACGACGTGGATTTTTCCACGGGGTCAGTCGGGCTTGGCGTGGCAGAGACGGCGTTTGCCGCACTGGTGCAGGATTACCTGCTGGCCCGTCCGTGGACGGAGCTTGGATCAGGTGCGCGCAAGCCCGGCCGCATGGTGGCCCTGGTGGGTGATGCGGAACTGGATGAAGGCAACGTTTACGAATGCCTGCAGGAAGGCTGGAAGCACGGCCTGCGTAATACCTGGTGGATCATCGACTATAACCGCCAGAGCCTGGACGGCGTGGTGCATGAGGGGCTCTGGGCTCGGGTGGAGGCGATCTTCAAGGCGTTCGGCTGGCGTGTGGAAGTGCTGCGGTTCGGCGCGCTGCAACGCGCAGCCTTTGCTGAGCCCGGCGGTGCACGCCTGAAGCAGTGGATCGAGACCTGCCCCAATTCGCTCTATTCGGCGATGACCTATCTGGGCGGCGCGGCCTGGCGCAAGCGGCTGCTGGACGATATCGGCGACCAGGGCGACGTGACCCGGCTGATCGAACGGCGCACGGACGCCGAACTCAGCCAATTGATGAATAATCTGGGCGGCCAGTGCCTGGAGACGCTGTGCGAGGCGTTTGACGGCGCGCGCGACGACACGCCGACCGTGTTCCTCGCCTATACGATCAAGGGCTGGGGCACGCCGCTGGCCGGCCACAAGGACAACCATTCAGGTCTGATGACCAAGACGCAGATGGGCGAATTCCAGAAGGCGATGGGCGTGGCAGAGGGCGAGGAATGGGAGCCACTGGCGGGCGTCGAGGACGCCGGCGCCCTACGTGGTTTCCTACGTGAGGTGCCCTTCTTTGCAGCGGGCCCGAGGCGCTATAGTTCGCCGGCCGTGCCCTCCCCCGGGCCGGTCTTCCTGGACGACGAAATGCTGTCGACGCAGGCCGGGTTCGGCAAGATCCTCGATGCCCATGCCAAGGAAGACACTGAGCTGTCGCGCCGGATCGTGACCACCTCGCCAGATGTAACCGTGTCGACGAATCTCGGCCCCTGGGTCAACCGGCGCGGCCTGTTCGCACGCGAGAGCCTCGCCGATACGTTCCGTGACCAGAAGATTCCGTCCGCACAGAAATGGCAGTTCTCGCCCGAGGGCCAGCATATCGAGCTCGGCATCGCGGAGATGAACCTCTTCCTGCTGCTGGGCGCGGCAGGCCTGTCGCATTCGCTGTTCGGGGAACGGTTGATTCCGATCGGCACCGTGTATGACCCCTTCATTGCGCGCGGGCTCGATGCGCTGAACTATGCCTGCTACCAGGATGCGCGCTTCATCATCGCGGGCACGCCGAGCGGCGTGACGCTGGCGCCGGAGGGCGGCGCGCACCAATCCATCGGCGCACAGCTGATCGGCATGAGCCAGGACGGGCTGGTTTCGTTCGAACCAGCTTTCCTGGACGAACTCTCGATCATCATGGACTGGAGTTTCGACTATCTGCAGCGCGACGGCGAGGGCGATCCGGATGAGCGCACCTGGCTGCGCGACGAAACGGGCGGTTCGGTTTACCTGCGCCTGTCGACCAAGCCGCTGGAACAGGTGCGCGTGTGGAAGCGCGACGATGCTGCCTTCCGGCAAGGCGTGATCGATGGCGGCTACTGGCTGCGCAAGCCGGGACCGAATTGCGAAGTGGTGATTGCCTACCAGGGCGTGATTGCACCCGAGGCCATCAAGGCCGCGGCGCGGATCGGCGAAGGCCGACGCGATATCGGCGTGTTGGCGGTAACCTCCGCAGACAGACTGAATTCAGGCTGGACGGCGGCGCGGCGCGCCCGCGCGCGCGGACAGGCGAAGGCGAAGAGCCAGATCGAACGCCTGATGGAGGGCGTGCCGCCGCATTGCCAGCTGATCACCGTGACGGACGGACATCCGGCAACGCTGGCCTGGATCGGCGGCGTGAAGGGGCATGCCGTCACGCCGCTGGGCGTCGAGCATTTCGGGCAGACCGGCACGATCCGCGATCTCTACCGGCATTTCCAGATCGACGCCGATGCCATCGTCTCGGCGGCCAGCCACCTGTCTCCCGGGCGCGTGCTCTAGACCCACTGGCGCAGCACGGCGCATGGGGTTAGCCTTGCGTAGATAGCCGGCAAAAGACCGGTCGAGGGAGGATATCATGCTGACACGCCGACTGTGGCTCGTGGCCGCGTTTTTATGGATTGCGACCTGCGCGGCGCCGCCTGCGCCCGTGCCCCTGTCCGACGTGACGATCTATGTCGCCCGCGAGGTCATCCCGATGACCGGCGAAGGCGTGACCGCCGAGGCGGTTGCGGTGGACGAAGGCCGCGTCACGGCGGTGGGTAGCCTGGGCGCCTTGCAGGCCGATTATCCGGGCGCACGCATCGACGAGACCTTCCGTGACAAAACGATCGTACCGGGGCTGATCGATCCACACATGCATTTGCTGCTGGGCGGAATGCTCTATGCACATCCGTTCGCACCACCGTGGCCGATGGCAACCCCGGAGGGCATGACGGCGGGCTACCCCTCCCCTGAAGCCTTCCGGGCGCGACTTGCCGAAATCGTCGCCGAAGCGCCGCAGGACGGCGCGCCGGTGGTTGTGTACGGATTTCATAACCTGGTGCAGGGCGATCTCGACCGGCACATCCTGGATGCCGTGGCCCCCGACCGGCCGATGATCGTGTGGCATTATTCCGGGCACGACTTCTACCTGAACTCCGCCGCCCTCGACATGATCGGCGCAACACCGGCGTTGGCGGAGACCTTCCACGGCGTGGATCTCGATGCGGACGGCGCACTTACCGGGCGTATCTATGAAGACGCGGCGATGGTGGTGTTCGCCCGGGCAAAGGATGTGTTGTTCAATCCCGTCAGCTTCGGCGCGGGGATCGAGCGGTACTTCGAAATCGTGCGCAATGCGGGCGTGACTACGACGGCAGATCTTGGGTATGGCGTTTTCGGGCTGGCGCTGGAAGACCAGACGATCGCTGCAAGCTGGTCGATGGCAGAAGATGGCTTCCGGCTTTACCTGATCCCCGAATTCCGATCGTTGCAACGGGAATTCGGCGACGGAGCGCCGCAGGCGGTGTTGGACATGGTAAGCGGGGCGCGCCCGGCGGCGGCGCCGGTCTTGCCTCGGGTGAAGTTTTTCGCAGACGCCGCCTATTATTCGCAGACGATGCGTCTGTCGCCGCCGGGATATCTCGCTGGGCAGTCGAAGGGGTTGATGGGGCTCTGGGTGATCCCGAACGGCGAGATTGCCAATACTATGAGGCCCTATACCGATGCCGGACTGTCCGTCCACATACATTCCAACGGCGACGCGGCGCAGACCGCGACGCTGGAGGCGCTGGCGACGCTGCGCACGGAAGGGTTTGAAGGGGATTTTGTGATCGAACATGGCGGTCTGTTCTCACCCGAGCAAGCGGCGCGGGCGGGCGAGCTGTCGGCGATGGTGTCCGCGGCCAGCCATTACGTATTCTACATGGCCGAGGCGTATGCCTCGCCGCTGGGGCCGGCCCGGGCAAGCTGGATCACGCCGCTGGGCAGCCTGTCAGCGGCCGGCGCCGTGGTGGCACTGCACTCCGACGCGCCGCTCGCCCCGCCCCAGCCGCTGCGGGCGGCGGGCGCCCACATCACGCGCGCGACACGCGAGGGCGGCACCTATGAGGCGGCCAATGCCCTGAAGCCTTATGATGCGCTGGAGGCGATTACACTGGATGCGGCGCGCGTGCTGGGGCTGGAAGCCGAGATCGGCTCGCTGTCACCGGGCAAACGCGCCGACTTCACCATCCTCGATTCAAACCCGCTGGATCTGCCGGGTACGGACTGGTCCGAAATCGGCATCTGGGGCGTGTTGCTGGGCGGCGAACTGCGTCCGTTGGAGGTGGACTGAGCCGGATCCCGAAACGCCCCCCCCGAAACATTTTGCTTGAGCTGGCGTTTTTTGGCCATAGCGTTGGCACTGGCGGTGTCACTATCAGGTGAGCCCGGGGGACAATCGATATGGCACACTCTGTTGAGAGGGGCGGCCTGCCCGCGATTTCAGAATACCAGACGCTCCGCTTCCTGTCGGTTTTCCTGCTCTATGTGGCGCAAGGCGCGCCCATCGGTGTGTTCTACTTCGCCATTCCGGCCTGGCTGGCGGTGAACGGCGCCTCGCCGCTCGAGATCGGCGGATTTCTCGGCGCCACCGGTCTTCCGTGGACACTGAAGTTCGTGAACGGATTTATCATGGACAGGTTTACTTACCTTCCCATGGGCCGGCGGCGGGCGTGGCTGATAGGTGCGCAATCGGTCATGGCGCTCGGCCTCATCCTCATGGCGCTTGTTGATCCTTCACCGAGCCAGATCGGCACGCTCTCCTTGTTTGCCTTTTGCATCATGACTGCAACGACATTCCAGGATGTGGCTGTTGACGGCATGGCGGTCGATCTGATTCCGGACGACGAACGCGCAAGGGCAAACGGTCTGATGTTTGGCGGCCAATCCATCGGCATTGCTGCGGGAACAGCCTTTGCGGGCTTTGCTATCGCTTCCATCGGTTTCCCAGGCGCAATGATCGGCAATGCTGGGTTTGTTGTCGCTGTACTGATGATCATGGTAGTGTTCCGTGAACGGCCGGGCGAGCGCCTGTTGCCATGGACGGCCGGCGCCCCTTCGGCAGAGTCGGCTGCGCGGCAAGCCGGAACGTGGTGGCCCCTGATCAGGTCCGTCTGGAAGGCTATGGTCACGCGGGATGCGGGCCTGCTTGCAGTTGCGCAGATCGCCACGGGCTTGCTCTACGGCTTCTATGTCGGAGCGATGCCGCTGATCGCCATCAGGATCGGCGGCTGGAACGACGCAGAATTTTCCGCGTTGTCCGGATCGGCGAACCTGCTCGCGGGCATCCTGGGCGTCCTGGTGATCGGATTTATCGCTGACCGGCTGGGATCAAGGCCAACAACCCTGTTGGCCTTTGGCCTGATGGGCGGCGCCGTAGCGATCTACTGGATGGCCCAGCCCGTCTGGGCGGCCGATCTTGCGATCCAGATTGCAGCGCTGGCTTTCCTGTCGCTTTACACGCTGGCCCAGATCGCGATCTGCGCCTCGGCCATGAAAGTCTGCTCACTGAAGGTTGCCGCGACACAGTTCACGCTGTTCATGGCGATCGCCAATCTCGGTATCACGCTGGCCTCGGCGAGCCTTGGCCCGATTGAAGCGCTGGGCGGCTATCCCGCCGTCCTGGCGGCCATGATCATCGTCGCGGCCGTGGGCGCCAGTGCGATTTACCTATTCAACGAGAACGCCGTGAAACAGCGTGTGCTCGATGAAATCGACGGCGCTGCTGCCGCTCTCTAGAGCAGGATGTCGTAGAGGTCGCTGCGGCGGTCGCGGAAGAAGCCCCAGGCGGCGCGAGCCTGGTCGATCTTGTCGAGATCGAAGGACGCGATGAGCACCCCCTCCTCCGTGCGGCCGAAGTCGCAGGCGATCTCGCCCGTCTCGTCTGTGATGAAGCTGGTGCCATAGAAGACTTGCCCGCCTTCATCGCCGACACGATTGGCGGCGACGATTGGTATGACATTAGCGACGGCGTGGCCCTGCATACCGCGGCGCCAGCGCGCGGCGGTATCGAGACCGACATCCTGCGGCTCTGCACCGATGGCAGTGGGATAGAGGAGCGCGTCTGCCCCCATCAGGGCCATCGCGCGGGCCGCTTCCGGGAACCACTGGTCCCAGCAGATACCAACACCGATGCGGCCCTTGAGTGTCGACCATGTGCGGAAGCCCGTATCGCCGGGGCGGAAATAGAATTTCTCCTGATAGCCGGGACCATCGGGAATGTGGCTCTTGCGATAGACGCCGAGGGGCGTGCCGTCGGCATCGATCATCACGACCGAGTTGAAGTAGAGCGGGCCTTCCTTCTCGTAGATCGAGATCGGGATAACAACACCGAGTTCGGCCGCAAGCTCCGAGAACTGACGAACGGCTGGATGCTCGGGCCATTCCATCGCGCGAGCGAAGTGTTCCTCTTCCTGCGTCTTGCAGAAATAGACGCCGCAAAAGAGCTCCGGCGGCAGGACAACATCGGCGCCTTTGGCGGCCGCCTCGCGGATGAATCCGGCGACACGGTCGATGTTCGCCTGCACATCATCGGACGGAGCGAACTGGATGGCGGCGAGGGTCAGCGTGCGGGCCATGGGAAGCCTCCTATCAGGCGGGGATTTCGCGGGTCATGCAATGGAAACTGCCCCCGCCGGCGAGAATGCCGCGCGCAGGCAGGCCGATCACGTCCCGGCCGGGGAACAGCGCCTTCAGTTCGGCCAGGGCAACGGCGCTGTACCGATCCTCATAGATCGGCACGAGGACGGCTCCATTCGTGATCGTGAAGTTCATATGGCTGGCGGGCACCGGCACGCCATCGCCGAAATGGATGCGGCCAGGCGACGGGATGGTCGACACCATCAGGCCGGCCGCCGCGAGCGTACGTTCGATGTCGCGCAGAACCTCCGTATTCGGATCATCCGGGCCGGCGGGATGCTGGCAGAGCACATGGCCGGGGCCGATAAAGCGGGCGATGTTGTCCACATGGCCATCGGTGTGGTCGTTGGCAAGACCATCGCCGAGCCAGAGGATCTCCTCGACGCCGAGCGCAGCACGCAGATGGCCCTCGATCTGGTCTTCGGAGAGCAGCGGGTTACGGTTCGGATTGAGCAGGCACTGGCGGGTCGTCAGCAGGCGGCCTTCGCCATCGACATCGATGCCACCCCCTTCGAGCACGAAATCGTGGGCGCGCGTGGGGAGAGCCTCATGACCGGCCAGCGCGGCCGCCGTGTCGGTGTCGCCGTCCATCAGGTATTTGCCGCCCCAGCCGTTGAAGCGGAATACCTGAGCTTGGCGGGCGGCGCCCTGCCCCGTGACGATCGGGCCCGTATCGCGCAACCAGATATCACCGGTGGGAATGCGCACGAGCTCGGCGGCGCCGCCGACGGCGGCCAGCGCCGAAGCCATCGCCTCGTCCGACCCGATTGCGACCTTCACCGGCACGTGCACCGCCGCGGCGTGGATGAAGGCAGCAGTATCCTTGCGGGCGGGCGCAAGTTCGCCGCCCCATTCTTCAGCAAGGCGGGGCCAGCCCGCCCAGAGGGCGGCATGCGGCGCCCATTCGGGCGGGAGGAAATTCTTGGATCCGGGCATATTGCTGCGCGCCTTGCCACAGGTTTGTTCAAAGGAAAAGGGCGGCCCGGAAAGGCCGCCCCTTGTATTCAATCGTTCTGAGCCGGTTGGCAGATCAGAACTTGTACTTCAGGCCAAAGCGGATCTTCCACAGAGACGGGTCAACGTTGATAGAGTCGTTGTCTGCCGACGAGTTGAAGGCCGAGATCACGTATTGGTTGTTGGCGTTGATCGTGGCCGTGTAGAGCTCCGCGTTGCCCGGGAAGCCGTGCTCGCGTTGGATGCCCCAGTCGCTGTTCAGCAGGTTACCGAGGTTCTCGATGACCATGTAGACCTGCGTACGGTCGTCCTTACGCAGGCCCGGGAGATCCTGGGACAGACGAAGGTCGAACGTGGTCCACCAGTCGTCCGCAGCGATGTTGCGTGGCGCGATCTGTCCACGATACTCGTCAAGCACATCGTGGCTGGAGATGAACGCGTTAAGCGCAGCAACAGCGGCGGCATTCGAGGTCGGCGCGATCAGCGGATCGTTCACACCGGTCGGGATGTACGCCAGCTGACGACTGTTGGCGAACGAGTTCGGTTCGAACAGCGTGTTGCGAGCAAAGGTGTAGCTGTAAGGCGAGCCTTCGTTGGCTGAACCGAACAACGAAATCCGCGAGGTATAATCACCAATAAAATCGTGCTCGTAGTCGATCTTCATCGTGATTCGGTGCGCGATCTCGTAATCGGTCGTTGCGGTCGGGATGTTGACCGGATCGTAGGTCGTGTAGTTCGCGAAGTTCGAGAACGCGACCGATGAGGTCATCGGGTTGGTGTCTTTGGCGTCCGTGTAGGCGTAGGCCAGCGACCAGTCGATGCCGTTTTCATACTGCTGCGAAGCTGCGATCGAGAACACTTTCGAGCTGCCTTTGTTGTCGGCATTCGTCAGCATGAAGTCGTTGGTGTTGCTGGTACCGCGATAGATCGGACGGCCGTCAGGGCCAACGCCCGACTGGGCGTAGCCGAGCGGGACGACGATCGCAGACTCGTTGGTCTTAGAAACAAGAAGGTCAGCCTGGAGGCGCAAGTCGTCACCGAGGATCGGAACACCGGTGTCGATATTAAACACGCCGCCGAAAGCAAACTTCCACTCAGAGGGGATCTTGAAATTCGGATCCAGCGCGTTGACGTTGCCGGCGCCGTTTGCGTTTGCAACAAAATCGATCGCCGTTTGTGGCACGTCGATGAACGGGCTGCCGCCGTTCGGATAGGTGTCCGTGTTCACGTTGCCCGAGGTGATGACATAGTCCGCCAACACGACGCCGTTGTTGGAATAGTTGTTCGATAGCCAGACGTTCGGGTTGCCGCCGGAGAAGAGGCCGACGCCGCCGTGGAACTTCACGTCCGGATTGACTTCAAGGTTGAAGCCGATGCGCGGCTGGACAATGCCTTCGCCGTCAAGCGTCGCATCATTGCGGAAGCCAGAACGGGCGAAGAAAGCCGGGTTGTACGCTGGCTTGTCGCTGGTCGTGTAGTAGTCGTAACGAATGCCTGCCGTCACATCGAGATAGTCCGTGACGTTCCAGGTATCCTGCAGGTAACCGGTCGTGATTTCGTAGCCGAAGTCAGCTGCGCCATCGTTCTGGTTGTTCGTGCCCGCGGCGTTCGTGTAGTTGAAGAAGTTGTAGTCACCCGAAGCGAAGGTCGTAGGGCTCGCGAAGCGCCACTCACCCTGAACCTGCTGGATGAAGAGGTTGAACACATTGAACTCTTCGCGCTCAACACCGGCCGTCAGCAGGTGGTTGCCGAGCTGGTAGTTTGCGGCAGCCTTGTAGTTCGTCAGGTCATAGGAGAGCTGGTTGGCGTGACGGCTATCGTCAGCGCCGAGATAGATCGTCGTCGTGCCCGAGAACAGGTCGCGAGGAACGCGGATCTGGACTTCACCGAAACCGTCGAGGCCGGCGACCGGGATCTGACGGTTGTCGAGGTTCAGAACCGAAGCGCGCAGCTCGGTGTTGAAATTCGGCGTCCAGTCAGAATACAGGGCGGCGGTGTAGGATTCCAGCTTCGCACCGCGCTCGTAGTAGTGATTTCCATCGGAAATCTGGCTCGAGCTATTGTCAGAAGGCGAGAAGTTGAAGCCGTCGTTGTAAGTGTAGGTGAACGCCGCGCGCTGGGTTTCCGTGATGTTCCAGTCGATCTTGGCGAAGAATTTTTCGTCTTCGACAGCCAGCGAGGTCGGCAGACCACCGGCCACATAGCCATACTGGTTCACAGCAGTGTCGATGACGCTCTGGTAAAGAGCCTGAGACAGGCCGACATCTTCTGGCGTTGCGCCAAAGATGTTTGCGCCTTCGAATTTCTCGTAGGCGAGGAAAGCGAACAGGCGGTCCTTGATGATCGGCGCGCCGACGTGGACGCCGTAGCGCTTTTCGTCGAAGGTGCCGAGATCGCGGTCGATGCCGTCAGTCTTGTCACCCGTCAGCGAGTCGCTGGTGTAATCGTAGAAGAAACCGCCATGGATTTCGTTCGTGCCGGTCTTGGTGACGGCGTTGATGTTACAGGCCGTGAAGGAACCGTAGGCGACGTCGAACGGTGCGAGTTCAACCGAGACCTGCTCGATTGCGTCGTACGAGAACGGGATTCGCTCGGTCGGATAGCCGTTGCTGTTGAGGCCGAAGTTGTCGTTGAGGCGGACGCCGTCAACGGTCAGCGAGTTGTACCGGGTGCTGGCACCGGCGCACTGCACGCCGTCAGAACCAGCCGAACCGCCAGCGTTGGGATCGATGTAGACGCGCGGGTCAAGGCGGATGATGTCCTTGATGTCGCGGTTGATCGCCGGGGAATTTTCCAGCGTGGCGAGGTTGAAGGTCGACGACGGGCCGGTTGCAACCTGGGCAACGATCGACGAGCCGGTCACGACGACCGTATCGAGGCGGGCCGTATCATCGGCCGCAGCGGTGACAATGTTGACAACAGCGGTGTCGCCGAGGCTGGTGTAGACGCCCTCCACACGGCTGGCGGTTACGCCTTCACCGGTGACGGTGAAGCTGAACGGACCGCCGACGCGGAGGTTCTGGGATGTGTAGGCGCCGTTGAGACCGGTGGTCGCCGTGGTGACGGTGCCGGTGGGCTCGTGGACGATCGTGACAGTGGCGCCAGCGACGGGCTGACCGGCCGAGTCGGTAACGACCCCGCGCGCGCTCGAAGAGGTGACCTGAGCGTGGACTGCCGCAACCGGCAGGATCGCAGCGATGGCCGCAACGGACACGCTACGTGCAAAGAAATTCTTGATCATGTTGTCTTCCCCGACTTTGTCGACCGCTACCGGAGTGCCCTCGTGCCGCTCCGGTTCTAGCTCGGCATTAGTCCCGCTACATGACAGATCAGTGACAGACAATTGAAGGTTCTGCTGAGGCGGCCAATCCGGGGCCGGTTTTTTTGTTGCGATGCAAAAATGACACGCTGTGCGGCACACTTGTGCTGAATGCGCCGCAAACTGATCTGTATTTGTGTGCGCCAAGCCGCCATAAGAGGCGCAAACAACCCGAATCGGCCATGTCTGCTGTGAACCTCATCCCGAAGAGTCCCGAGGCCCGGCTGACGCTGGCCGCCCTGGCCGTGCTGTTGCTGGTACGGGTCTGCGCGATCCTGGCCTCGCCGCTTAATCTCTATGCGGATGAAGCCCAGTACTGGCGCTGGTCGCAGGAGCTGGCCTGGGGTTATTATTCCAAACCGCCTATGATCGCCTGGGTCATCCACCTGATGACCGCTGTGTTCGGCAACAACGAGTGGGCCGTGCGGCTGGCTGCGCCCTTTCTGCATACGGCGGCAGCCGGCCTCCTGTTCCTGGCCGGACGGGAAATGTTTTCCGCAAAAACAGGACTCTATGCAGCCCTGCTCTATGCGCTGATGCCGGCGGTGACGCTGTCGTCGAGCGTGCTGTCGACCGATGGCGTGCTGATGCCGTTTTGGTGCACCGGGCTGTTTCTCGCTTGGCGGCTGCGCAGTGGCAGCGGACGGATGACGGCTGCGGCGCTGGGCGCGGTGGTGGGGCTCGGTATTCTCTCCAAGTATGCAATGCTCTATTTCGTCATCGGCCTCGTCCTGACCTGCCTCGTCGACGCGCCGATGCGCCGCGCCCTGCTGTCATGGAGCGGCGCGCTGGCACTGGGCGTGATGACGCTCCTGATCGCCCCGCACTTTGCCTGGAATGCCGCGAACGACTTCCAGACGGTCGGCCACACAGTGGACAATGCCAATCTGGGCGGCGACCTGTTCCACCCGGAAAACGCCCTGACCTATTTTCTCGATCAGTTGGGCGTGTTCGGGCCGGTCAGTTTCATCCTGCTGATTGCCGGCCTGATCACCTGGAAGTCTCGAACGGAGGGCGACCCTGCACCGGCGCGCTGGCTGCTCTGTTTCATATTGCCGGTGCTCTTGTTTATTCTCTGCCAGGCGGTGCTGTCGCGCGCACACGCTAACTGGGCGGCGACGGCCTATCCGGGGGCGAGCCTGCTGGTCGCGGCCTGGTTTGCGGAGCGCCGCGCGCTGATCTGGGCAAGCCTGGGCGTCAACGCGCTCGCTGCGCTGATCTTCCTCGTCGTGCCGGTCCTGTCGCCAGCCCAGACGCGGGCGCTGGGGATTGACAATGCGCTGAAGCGCACGCGCGGCTGGGACGTGGCGGCTGATCAAGTGTTCGCCGAAGCGGAGCGAATCGGCGCCGTTGCCGTGCTCGTGGACGAACGGGAGGCCTGGCACGGGCTGGACTTCTATGGCCGCGATCGGACGGTGCCGCTGATTTCATGGCGCCGGTATGCGTCGCCGAAGAGTTTTTCGGAGCGGGTCGGGCTGGAAACGGTGC
Organism: Hyphomonas sp.; assembly: GCF_016125515.1. GTDB lineage: Bacteria > Pseudomonadota > Alphaproteobacteria > Caulobacterales > Hyphomonadaceae > Hyphomonas. Next base: position 134,590 of record NZ_WGLO01000001.1, on the reverse strand, counting down.
ACAACGGGCCCGTCCTGGTGGCGTCGCTTCATCCCTGGATGCGGCCGCGCATCCGCGGCGATTTTGAGCGCTTCGAGCCGGCCGGACAGATCCGCATCGATCTCGGCGTGCGCGGCAACGGCTGCCCGATCACACGCGTGTTCCAGCTCTACGTGGCGCAGGACTTCGCGCCCGCCGAGCGCAACGCCGATTGGGATGCCAAATACACGACCGTGAAGGAATTCGACGAGCCGCCCTGCCCCTCGAAGGACTGAGCGACGCGCGCCGCCGGACGATCAGGAGCCCTTGGCGACTTTGCCCCAGAGATCCTTGATACGGTCATCACGGCCACAGGCGGTGCGGTAAAAGTCGTACTTCACAGCACTGCGGATGTAATAATCCTGATGGTAATCCTCTGCCGGCCAGAAGCCGCCTGCCGGAAGGATCGCGGTGGCGACATCCTGGCCCAGCTGTTTCTTCGCCAGTTTGAGCGCGGCTTCAGCCGACTGGCGCTCACCCTGCCCGGACACGAAGATCGCCGAACGGTAGCTCGGCCCCTTGTCGCAGAACTGGCCCTTGGCGTCGGTGGGGTCGATGTGGTGGATGAAATAGTCGGCGAGTTCGTCGTAAGAAACTTTCGAAGGGTCGTAGGTGACCTTGACGGCTTCGTAATGGCCCGTGTCGCCGCGCGTGACCTGCTTGTAGCTCGGATTGTCGACCGTGCCGCCGGTGTAGCCGGAGGTGGTGTCGATCACGCCTTCGACCTTGTCGAAGTCGGCTTCCACGCACCAGAAACAGCCGCCTGCAAAAATCGCCGTGGCCACGCGGGCCGGCGGATCGTCAAACCGGCGGTCTTCCGCCCCGGCGCTTGAAAAGAACGCAAGCCCGGTGGCCAGCAGACCGGCCGTCAGGGCAATAAGCAGGGCGGGATGTTTCATCGGCACGCTAATCTTTCACACACAGAACGGAACTGAATACACCGTCCAGATGGCGAAATAGTTGCAGCAGGCGAAGGAAAAAAGCCCCGGAGGGCAGGGACTGCGCAATTGTCACGCTGATGTGACCTGTTTGCACACCACTATGCCGGGTTTTCAGTCAGTACGCGGACTCTGACGCGGGTGGCGCGGCCTTCCGGATCGACGGCCGTGACCTGGTAGAACCCCGGCTGGCGCGGTTGCCAGATCGGCGCGCCCGCATCGTCTAGTTGTGTCGGTGTGCCATCGATGTACCAGCTGAGCGCGCCCTGCCCGCGCCCGGCCAGCACGAAGGGACGCCCCGGCTTGCCATTGACAGGGCCTGCCCAAAGCTCGGCCCCCTCGGGCGGAAACAGGATTTCTGGCGGCCGGTTCTCCGACAGGTTGCGCTGCGCGCCTTTGGACTTGCGCAGCGGCTCTGAGGACAGGCGCGCGCGCGATTCGCCTTCATCGCGCAGATGGTGCGATACGCGGTCCGCCATCTCGAAGAGCACCGGCAGGGCAATGTCGCGCCCGGTGACACCCGTGCGCGGCGCGCCGTCCGCGCGTCCGATCCAGACGACGATGGCGTGCTCGCCGGAAACTGCCGCTGCCCAGGCATCGCGGAAGCCGTAAGATGTGCCGGTCTTGAAGGCGATCTGCGGCGCGTCGCGCGTCAGGCTGCCGGGCATGCGGCCCGCCGGTGCGGGCGAGCCCCTGAGGATCTGGAGGATTTCGTCCGCGCTCGCCTCGCCAAGCAGGCGGCGGCCCGGATCCTCGAAGCTCGCGCGTTCTTCATCGGCGCGCCAGACCAGCGGCTTGGCGATTCCGCCATCGCCCAATGCGGCATAGAGGATCGCCAATTCGCGCGCGGTGAGCCCGGCGCCGCCGAGCGCCAGCGCGAGACCGGCATTGTGGCTGGCCGCGCCAGTATAGCGCGGGCGGGCGCCTGCCATCGCCAGCTGAGCAGAGAAGCGCTCGGCTCCGATCCGATCCAGCATGAGCACAGCGGGAATGTTCAGCGAATGCTGGAGCGCGTCCGAGATGCGCACATCGCCGCGGAATATTCGGTCGAAGTTTTCCGGCTGGTAGCCCGCAAAGGTGCGCGGCACGTCTTCAACGCGCGTGTCCGGCGAGGCGATACCGTCATCGAAGGCGAGGCCATAGATAAAAGGCTTCAGCGTAGAGCCGGGCGAGCGGGCCCGATTGGTCAGGTCGATCCAGCCCCCGGCCCGGTCGCGCGAGGCGGAGCCGACCAGCGCGCGCACGGCGCGGGTGGGAATGTGCACCACGATCGCCGAGACCTGCACATCGGCGCCTTCCGCTTCAGCGCGGGTCAGCGCGATGCGATCGAGTTCAGCCTGCAGCCCGGCATCCAGCGTGGAGCGGACATCTTCGCGCGGCCCGCTGGCCAACACCGCATCTGCGCCATGCCAGGCCTGATCCGGGAAATCGAGCCGGCGCGGCGGCACCGGCAATGCAGCGACTTCCTCAGCCTCGTCCGGCGCGAAGACGCCGTAGGCAGCCAGCTTAGTGGCCACCCAGTCGCGCGCCTTCTTGGCCTGTTCCGGGCGGCGGTCCGGGCGGCGTACTTCAGGCGATTGTGGCAGGGCAATCAGCAGCGCAATTTCATCCGAAGACAGACGGTCGGCCTCGTGTCCGAAATAGCTCCAGCTGGCCGCACGCACGCCTTCGAGGTTGCCGCCATAGGGCGTCAGCGTGAGATACAGTTCGAGGATTTCCTGCTTCGTGAAGCGCCGCTCCAGCTGGTTGGCGCGCCACATCTCGATGAATTTCGAGCCGATGTTGCGATCGCGCGGCTCCAGCATCCGGGCGGTCTGCATGGTGATGGTGGATCCGCCTGAGACGATGCGGCCCGCCGCCGCGCTGTCGATGGCGGCGCGCACCATGCCGGACCAGTCCGTACCATGGTGAGACCAGAAGCGCTTGTCCTCGACCCGCACGAGCGCATCGATGAAAGCGGGATCGATCTCTTCGAGCCTGACGGCGAACCGCCAGCGGCCGTCGGGCGCGGCGAAGGCCCGGAGCGGTTTGCCGAGCCGGTCGGTCACCAGAACGGAATTGACGTGAGCCCGCGTCAGCGGCGGCGGGAAAACGGTATCAATCAGCAGCACCGCTGCAAGGCCGGCGGCGAGGCCGGCGATGAGACGGCGCGGCCAGGCGACAGATCCGGTGAAGGATTTGAGCCTGGCCCAGGAATTGGCCACATACCCGGCCACACGCACGCTGCGCTCCCCTGTTTCCTACTTGCCGCCGGCAGTGCCCTGCGCGGCGAGGATGGTGACCCGTCCGGGTGCGGAGCGTCCGTAGACTTCCGGCCGGTACATGTCTTCGGCGACCACACCGGGCATTGCGAACGTGCCGGGCGTGACCGCGCGCACGACATAAGCGAGCGTGACCGGTTTGTCGTAGACGTTCACGGCAGCGACGAACCGGTCGTCCTGAGCCTGGGCGGTCTGGGCCTGCGTGATCGTGCCGAGGAAGGCAAAGGCGCCCTCGCGGACCCGGTCGGTGCCGCTGTACCAGTCATACTCGACGATGCGGGCATCGGCGACACGCAGCACGGTCTCGATCTCGAAGCCCGCCGGCAGCAGGTCTGCCACGATCACCGGGTTAAGGCGTTTCTCATCCGGCGAGACCGTGAGGCCGACGACGAACTTGTCGCCCTGGCGCACCTGATCGAGTTTCACCGGCGCCCCCGACATCGTGTAGAACTGCTTGTCGGCTTTCAGCTTCGACGACACGGCGGGCGGCGCTGAGGCCGGCGCACCGGTGACCAGCACCGTCCGGAAGACCGGAGCTTTGGCGTTGAGCTTGAAGCTGACGCCGGTCGCGGCCTGGGCCTCGCTCAGCATGTACTGGCGCTGGTTGTCATTGCCCGCACCGAGGCCGGTGACGCCGACCTGCAGCAGGTCTTCGCCCTGCGTCAGCGCGTTGACCGCCTGAAGCATGTAGGACTTTTCCTGCGTTGTGAGGCTGGAGGCGTCCGGCACATCCTTGCCGAGACGGGTGGCGAGACGCTCAACCGTTTCCGGCAGCTGGGCTTCGGCCGCGAGGGCGAGAATGCCCGCGAGGTCGCGCAGAGGCGTCTGGTAATAGTCGCCCGAGTTCTTGTAGCCGAGCTGGGATTCGGCCGACTTAAAGGCCGAGACCGCGCGGGCCCGGTCACCGAGATAGGCAAGGCCGGCGCCGATATGGGCACGGGCCAGCGGACTGTCGATGGCGTCGAGTTCGCGGTCATGCATGTAGCGCAGGCGGGAAATGTCCGCCTGCCCCGCCTTGGCCAGCACGTAGAGTGCATAGGCCGACGAGCGGTACATCATCTGGCGCTGGGTGTCGGTCGAGTACGGACCTTCATAGACATCCGTATCGTAGCCGTAGACCCGCCAGGCGTCGCCGCTGGCGACGCTGCGCAGCGCGCCATAGGCCCGCGTCAGCGCTTCGTCGGGCACCGAATAGCCGGCCTGTTTGGCGCGGTAGACGAAATCGGTCGCATAAGCGCCGAGCCAGGGGGTGGCGTAACCATCCCCTTCCCGCCACAGGCCGAAGGCACCATCCGCACCCTGACGGTTCAGGATTGTGTTGAGCGCAACCTGCACCTTGTCGCGGGCATTGTCGCGCGACCCTTTCGCGCCCATCGTGACCAACTGCTCGGCATAGACGAGCGGCAGGGCGCGGCTGGTGAGCTGCTCGGTGCAGCCATAGGGATAACGGTCCAGTGACGCATAGAGCGTGCCTGGATCAACCGGGATCGGCGAGAAGCCGACGGCCACATCCACCGAGCCGGGAACATAGCCTTTCAGCACATCCTTCCCGATATTGAACGAGTCGCCCGGACGCATCAGCTGGGTCGTGGCGCGCGATTCCGGCAGGTAGGGCGAGCGGGTCTGGATCTCGTAGTTGCGGGACACCGAATACTTGTCCGGCCCGGAGACTTCGAGGCGCAGCGACGAAATGCCTTCGCTCTTCGCGGCAACGCTGACCGGAATATCGGCGCGTTGGCCCTGTTTCAGCGTGCGGGTCATCTGCGCAGCCGCCACACTGACCTGCTGACCACCGGCAACCTTGGCAATGAATTGACCGGCGGCGAGTTCGACGTTGTCGATGGAGGCGGTGATCACCGCTTCGTCACCGGGGGCGAGGAAGCGCGGCATCACGAGATCGGCCGGCGCGCGGTCACGCACCTTCATCTTCTGGTCTGTCGAGCCAAGACCGGTCTGCGACCAGGCCACCGCCATCAGGCGCAGCTCGCCATTGAATTCCGGCAGGTCGAGCGGGATCTTGGCCTTGCCATTGCGGCCGACCTCGACAAGGCCCGAGAAGAGGACGACGGATTTCGTCGGCACAACCGTGAGGCCTTCGCCGCCGAGCTGGTCGCCGCCGACGCGGACTTCAGCCGGCAGGCCCATGTTGGGATCAAGCAAGCGGCCATAATCGTCGTGGAGTTCGACGCCGAGGGCCTTGCGGCCAAAATAGTAGGCGACCGGGTCCGGCGACTTGAACTTGGTGAGTTGCAGGATGCCTTCATCGACCGCCGCGAGGGTGAGGTAGACCGGCTCTTTCGGGCCACCCTCGATCTTGACCTCGACGATCTGTTCCGTCAGCGGACGGGCGACTTCCGGCGCTGTCATCGACACGTTGAAGGTGCGCGAGTCCATGTCGACCGGAACGTGCGCCACGCCGACCGCGCGGCGCGGCTTGGCCCGCAGGGCAGGGTCGCGGCCGGAATAGACCGTAACCATGACATAGGCGCCCTCCCCCCAGTCTGCCGTGACCGGCAGGGTGATGCGCGTACCCTTCTCGGAGACGGCGAGGTTCTGGACCGTCAGCACACGGTCGGTTGCGACCACGACCTGTGCCTGGCCGTCATAGGGCGCCACGATGGTAAGCTCGGCATTCTGACCGGCTTTTGGCGACGTCTCGGATGCGATGACCTTCACGCGGTCCGGCGCTTCGGTGCCGTCCTCACTGGTCCAGCCGCCCCAACCCACATAGAACGTGGTGCTGGCGCCGACATTGGCGAGGGCGCCCTGCCCTTCGATGACGAGTTCGTGGCTGCCCCATTCAAGGCCGGGCGCCTTGATTTCGGCTACACCACCGGCGGGCGTATTGACCACGCCCTCGTTGACCTTGGTGACCGTGCGCGAGCGGCGCCAGGTCCACTGATCGCCGTCGCGGTACCAGTCATAGTGGAAGTCGATCGCGAGCACTTTCCAGCTCAGACGCTGGGCCACCGCTTCACCGTCCGCATTGATCGCGACAACTTCAAACTTGGCGTCGCCGCCTTCTTCGACACTCGATTCAAAGGCTGGCTTGATCCCGACATAGAGCGGCTCGGGCCTGTAAGGCACGCGCACGCTTTCAGCGACGGCCCGGCCACCAGGCTCGAGCACGCTGACCACCGTGTTCAGGCGCAGCGGCAGGCCGGAATTCGAACCCGCCGTGCCGGGCGAGAGGCGGACGAGCGCCTTGCCTTCGCCGTCCGTCGTCGTGTCGTCGAACTCGAGGATCTGCTCCTCGAATGACTGGTCCTGGCGGCCATAGGTGAAGCCCTTGTAGGCCTTGAAGGGCGCGGGATCGGCTTCGACCCGGGCTTCGGTTTTCACCGTCAGGCCTGCGCCGGGGGCGCCGTACAGGAAGCGGGAGGCGATTTCGACATCGCGCACACCGCCGGCCTTCAGCGGGCGCGTTTCATCGGCGGTGATGTCTACCGCGATCCGCTGGGGCACGAAGTCTTCGACCGCGAAGCGCGCTTCGCCGGCGGGCATGGAGACGCCGTCGATCTCGATGCTGGCGCGCCATTCACCGCGCGAAGCGCCTTTGGGCAGATTGAAGGTCGACAGCACAGCGCCGGGCTTCGGATCGGTGAACCGGGTCTTCGACGCAATGAGGCCGTTGGGGCGGTAGATGATCAGGTTGCCATTGCGGCCCGAAACCTGGCGGCCGGCGCGGTCGCGCAGCATCGCCGTCAGTTCGACGCTTTCGCCGGGGCGATAGATGCCGCGGTCGGTGTAGACATAGGCATCCACCGGGCCGGGCGTGTGGCGTCCGCCGATCGCGTCATCAGACAGGTCGACCGGCGCGCGGGCGAGATCCAGCGCGGCGAGTTCCCCATTAGCGGCCGTGGCGAGCACAAGACGCGGGGTCATGTTGCCTTGCCCATTCATCAGCGGCGCATCGAACGTGACACGGCCCTGATCATTCGGCTTGGCTTCGGCGAGGACAGCGTTGTTGGCCGCCAGCAATTGGATGGTCGCGCCCTTGACGACTTTGCCGTCTTTCAGGGAGCGCAGCGTTACGTCGAGGCCGTTCTCGCCGCGATAGGCGGTCAGCGCGAGATCGGTGAGCAGGATCCAGCGGCCGGACGAGGCGGGCGGGCCTTCATTTTCTGAGATTTCGGCGGCGTCCGTGACACTGACGAAATAGGCGCCGGGCTTCATCGGGCCTACGACATCCTGCAACGGGAAGACCGTCACCACGGGTGCGTTGGCTGTGTTGTCCACATCCATCGTGCCGGTGAAGAGTTCTTCCGCGACATCTTCTGGGGAATCCGGACCCCACATCCAGGACCATTGGCCCTGCCCTGTGGTGGTGCCGGCATTGATGTTCTTGAACACCAGCGCGCGGTCATTGATGCGGCTGACGACCACGCGGACCTTGTCGACATTGACCGTTTCAATAGGCAGGCCATCGGCATTCTCGCGCGGCAGGATAACGCCGGTGCCTTTGAAGCCGACAAAGGGCGGACGGTCGGCAAAGTCGACCGGGACGGTTTCTGCGCGCTTCAGGGTGCGCCCGTCCGCAGCTGGAAGTCCGGCAAGGATGGTGGCGGTGCGCGTGGTGCCGAAGGTCAGGCCACCCACGCAGAGTTCGCGGCCCTCAACCGACAAGGCCGCCCGGAAGGCAGGGCGGAATTCGACATAGGGTGAATAGTCCGTTTTCGGATCAAGCGCTGCGGAGAAGACGAAGCAGGCGAGCGGTTGTTCGGTCGAGGTGTCGATGCGGTAGCGGAAATAGGAGAATTCGGTTTCGGCGGCGTCACGGGCCCGCTGGCGGGCTTCTTCGCGTTTGCGGGCGGCGACTTCATCGGCCGGGGAGCGTTCGACAAGGACCTGGGCGTCAGCATCTTCCCCCGGTTCTCGTGCGGTCTGCGACCCGCCGCAGGCTGCGACAAACAAGAAAGCTGCGGCTGCCAATGCACGCAGGCCCCACGACCGGCCACGAACCAAACTCGACATCTACACGTCCTCCCGACTCTGCATTAACTCTTACACAGGAACCGGGCGGCGCCAACGGGGCGCGAATCCGGCAGAAGCAAGAACAATCAAGGAGATTACGTGCCGGACAGGCTGCGGCTTTCGGCGTCGAGGATCGCCGCGAGCCCTTCTTGATATGAGGGGTAGCGGGGCTTCCAACCGAGCGCAGCCTTCGCCCGCCCATTGGCAACGCGCTTGCATTCGGCATAAAAGCTGAGCGCCATATCGCTGAGACCGGCCGCCTCGATCGCAACATCTGGGGGGACCGGAAGCCCGAGCAAAGTGGCCGCATGGGCGATGACGTCCTGCGGCGGGGCCGGAAGATCGTCGCAGAGGTGGAAGACGCCGCCGGCTTCGGGACGCGCCAGCAAGGCGGCGAGCCCCCCGGCGATGTCGTCGACATGCACGCGGGAAAAGACCTGCCCGGGCTGGATCACCCGCTGGGCCGTGCCATCGCGCAGACGGTCGAAAGGTGAGCGGCCCGGACCGTAGATGCCCGGCAGGCGCACGATCCGGGCGCGGTCATCGCTGGCGGAGAGCCATTGGGTTTCGGCCGTGACCCTCGCCTGAGCCCGGGCTGACCCCGGTTTGACGGGGCTCCATTCGAACGCCCAGCCGCCGCTCAGGTCTCCATAAACCCCGGTCGTCGATAGATAGTTTATGGACGCCGCCATGCCCGCCTTGTCGCCTGCCGCGCGTGCCGCGGGGCAGCCCTTTGCGTCCGGTGGCAGTGTGATCAGCCAGTGCGCTCCGTCTGGCACATCGACCGGTTCCTCCCCCGCCCAGACCTGCGCGGCGATGCCTTGGACCTGGAGCGCTGCTGCCTTGGAAGGCGTGCGTACGGTGCCGGCGACCTGCCAGCCAGCCGGTTTCAAGCGTTCCGCCAGCTGCAGGGCGCTGTAGCCAAGACCGAAAACAAAAAGCAGAGATTGCGGGGTTGTCATTTGCCAATGCGGATGCGTCGTTGCCTAAAGCGCATTGCATAGCCGGATCGGAGTCCTGTGCCCATGTTCTTGATCGCCTTTGCTGCCGGTACGGCGCTGATGATGCAATCCGCCGGCGCAGAACTCGCCAAGGCGGAAGAAGCCCGGCTCGAAGCCTGCGTCGCCAAGATCGAGGTTGATCCCGAGAACGCCTATGAAGACGCGCTGGCCTGGACGTTCGAGGGCAACCGCCCCGGCGCGCGCCAGTGCACCGCCCTCGCGCTGATCGAGCTCGGCAATTATGAAACGGGTGCAGACCGGCTGGTCGCGCTCGCCAATTCGACCGATGGCGGCACGCTGGAGCAGCGGGCGGTCTACCTGTCGCAAGCGGGTCAGGCCTGGATCATGGCGGGGGCGTCTGAACAAGCTGCCGTTGCCTTTACCGATGCGCTGAAACTGGCGCCGGGAACCGTGGACCTGCTGGTCGACCGGGCGAGCGCCTACATGATGACGGAAGACTGGGACAAGGCGCTGCCGGACCTGGACCTCGCGCTGGCCAATTCGCCGGGCTTCGGCCCCGCGCACCAGCTGCGCGCCGAAGTGCACCTCAACAAGCACAGCTATGGCCTCGCCATGCGCGACGTCGAGGCCGCGATGGCCGCCGATCCGAAGAATATCGACACCCTTCTGGTGCGCGGGCGCGTGCGGGAAGCCATGCGGGTTGAAGCCGAAAGCGGCGTCGCAACGCCGCTCGACTAGCCGGCGTAACGGGCCTCCAGCATCGACCAGACCGCGCGCAGGCCGCACGGCGCGCCGCCATCCGGCCGGCCATACTTGGCCTTGCGCCAGGCCCAGATGTCGAAATGTGCCCAGCTTTTCGCCGAGACGAACTGTTTCAGGAAGATCGCCGCCGTGATCGACCCGCCGAAGCTGCCGCCGGAATTGACGAGATCGGCGACGGGGCTTTTCAGGTCCGAAAGGTAGGGATCCCAAAGCGGCATCCGCCAGACCGGATCGCCGGTGCGCGCCGAGGCAGCGAGCACGTCCGCCGCCAGCGCTTCATCATCGGTATAAAGCGGCGCGAGATCGGCGCCGAGCGCCACGCGGGCAGCGCCGGTGAGCGTCGCGAAGTCCATCAGCAGGTCCGGATCGAACTCGCAGGCGCGCGCCAATGCATCGCCGAGCACGAGGCGGCCTTCAGCGTCCGTGTTGTCGATCTCGACCGTCAGGCCCTTGCGACTGGAGAGGATGTCGCCTGGGCGGAAAGAATTGCCCGAGATCGCGTTCTCGGCTGCGGAGACATAGAGCTTGAGGTGGACCGGCAGGCCGGCGCTCATGACGAGTTCGGCAAGCGCAATGGCGTGGGCGGCGCCGCCCATATCCTTCTTCATTATGCGCATACCGTCGCCGCCCTTGATGTTCAGGCCGCCGGAATCGAAGGTGATCCCTTTGCCGACGAGCGCGACCTTCGGGTGATCGGGATTGCCCCATTCGAGTTCGAGGAAACGCGGGGCGGCAGTGGCCGCGCGGCCGACGGCGTGGACCATCGGATAGTTGGCTTCGAGCAGGTCATCTCCGACAATAACCGTCAGGGTCGCGCCGAATTTGTCCGCCAGAGAGGCGATCTCGGCCTGGAGACCGGCAGGCGTCATGTCAGCCGAGGGCGTATTGACCATGTCGCGCAGGTGGGCGGCTGCATCCGCCTCCCGCGACAGGCGTTCGCCCTCATTGCCGCCAGGCACCTTGAGCCGCGGCGGTTTGGACTTTTCGGACTTGTAGCGGTCGAAACGGTACGCGCCGTCCGCCCAGGCCGCGGCGATGTGGGCGAGGGGCTGGCCGCCCTCCTCGGCGATCTCGTAATCCCCCTCAGGCAGCTTGCCCGCCAGCGCCGCCACGGCGAGAGCGTCGCGGCCGTTGCCGAGCCCGAACAGCACGGACTCGGTGCGCCCGTTCGCGCCGGGCACCAGAACGGTCTGCCCTGCCCCGCCGGTGAAGCCTTGTGCCGCCGCAATGGCGCGGGCGCCGGGGAACGTATCGTTCTCGAGCACTGAAAAGCTCGCCGTGGTGAACAGGAAGATGCGGGCGGGGCTGGAAGCCGTGGTCGTGAAACTCTTGTGCATGGGCGCTTTCCTGTCGGCGGGCCTGTCCGGGTCTGGTTAAAATCGGCCTGAGCGGCGTTAACCGAACTTTGACCCCGGTCGTGGACACTGTGATCTGATGCTGCCGATACATACACGGAGCCTGATGATGTCCAGTGCCAAAACGTCTCTGGCCTTGCTTGCCTTTGCCCTTGCTGCCTCTGCGTCGGCCTGTGCGACCAGCCCGCAACAAAGCGCCCGCAAGGACGCTGACCGGGCGTTCGCCGAATCGATGAAACCGGCCACCCCCGAGGAACGCGCCGCCGCTAACCGCGCCGATCCGCTGACACGGGCGAATTTCTGGGCCAAGGAAAACACTAAGGACCCGGAAGACCTGACCATCGCGATCGAGTTCGCGCGCGCCTTGCGCGAGATCGGCAGCCAGGATCGCGCGGTCGATATCCTGTCGCGCGCGCTGATCGTGAACCCAGACAGTCCTGAAGCGCTGATGCTGCTGGGCCGGATCCAGATGTCTGCGGGCGATATCGTCAATGCCGGCCGGGCTTTCCACAGGGTCACGGAAATCGATCCGGACCGCGCCGAGGCCTGGGCCGCGCTTGGAACGACCTTCGACCAGCAGGGCCAGCATGGGCTGGCGCAGACCTCTTATATGCATGCGCTGCAGTTCGAGCCGAACCGCACGACCACGCTGACCAATTACGGCCTGTCCCTGCTGCTGACCGGCGACCTCGCCGGCGCCGAGGCGAAACTGCGCCAGGCCGCTGCCAATCCGGATGCCGGCACGCGGGTGACCGAAAACCTCGCCCTCACCCTCGGCTTGCAAGGCAAGTTCGATGAGATGAAGGCCGTGAGTAGTGTTGCCGCACCGGCCAAGGTGGTCGAGCAGAATGTTGCACTGCTGCAAGGCCTGATCAAACCGGCCCGCAGCTGGGACGCGCTGGCAGACACGCCGGCCCCGTCACAGGTGGCTGCCCTGTCGGCGCCCGCAGAAACGCCAGAGGCGGAGCCCAGCACCGCAGTTGAGACGGCCCCAGCGAGTGAAGCACCCGCCCGGACACTCCGTCTACGGAATTGATCTCTGCGCGGGACTCAATGCGGCGGAACGCCGGTTCCGAAGACGTTGATGGCCTTGTTGAACGGCGCTGCGCTTGTGACGTCGTACTCTGACGGCTTGATCGATATGGAGTCCCACAGGATGGTGGCTTCGGGCGCGGTCAACAGAGCCTGCAGCGCCGCCTGGACGTCCGCAGAGAGGCCTGACCAGACGCGGCGCAACTGTTCTAGACACCAGACCCGGTAGCGCGACGCCGGCACCTTCTCATAGCAGGTCCCCTGCACCGTGAGATCGTAGCGCCCGTCACCGTGTCCGAACGCGGCGGCGTTCTGGCGATGCTGCGCCAGATTGGTTTCGCAGATCTCGGTCAGGAAACGCACGAGGCACGGGTCGACCGCTCCGATCAGATCGGGCGCGCCTTCCGCCGGCTTGAGGTTCCACATGCGCGCCACCCACTCATACACGGCCGGCGCCCGGTTGCGCATAATCTCTGCCGGGGTCGGGTCCTGACCGAAATGACGCAGCATTGGCCCCATCATGCCAAAGTCGGCAATGGTGGGCGTATTGCCGAGGATGAAGGACCTGACCTCGAAGATCGCCTGCAGGTGATCGAGCGCGTTGAGATAAGTCCGGTCTGCATGAGGCCGCGACTTGTCGTTGACCCCATCGCCCAGCACAAAACCGCCGCGCTGGCGCGTTTTCAGCCGGTTCAGCGCGATGAACCGGGGAATCGGAAGCGCGCCCTTGATCAGTTCGTTGTAAAGCGTTTCAGCCGCGTACTGACGATCCGTGCGATAGGACCAGCGATAGTGCATAGCGGACCGCCAGAGCCATTCATCAGCATAATCTTCGATCAGAAGCGCGACGAAGTTGAGCAGAGGATCGGCCGGAAAAATCCCCGGCGCCGACTGTCCGGACTCCAGCCAGGCGATCATCGGTGTCGAGTCCGTCATCCAGCGGCCATCCGTGAGCTCAACGACCGGCATCTGGACGACACCCGCACCAGACAGCAGTTTCTTCTCGTTGCCGACGGTCGGCTTCAGGTCATAAGGAATCCCACGATACCGGAGATACGCTTCAAGCTTGCCGGTATAGTAGGATATCCGGCTGCCATAGACCTGCATGAGTGGTGGCCTGGTCTCGGGTTCGCTCATGATACGGACTTTCTAGGTGTCGAAGCGGATGCCTTGTGCGAGGGGGAGCGCGCTGGAATAATTGATCGTGTTGGTGGCGCGGCGCATGTAGCCTTTCCAGGCGTCAGAACCGGATTCGCGGCCGCCGCCGGTTTCCTTTTCGCCGCCGAATGCGCCGCCGATCTCCGCGCCGGATGTGCCGATATTGACGTTGGCGATTCCGCAGTCTGAACCGGACGCCGACAGGAAGCGTTCGGCTTCGCGCAGGTCGGTTGTGAAGATGGAAGACGACAGGCCGGCAGAGACAGCATTGTTGAGCGCAATGGCGTCGTCGAGGCTGGTGAAACGCATCACATAAAGGATGGGCGCAAATGTCTCGCGCAGCACCGGGCCGGTCTGCGCGGGTATCACCACCAGGGCCGGGCGACGGTAGACGCCTCCACCGGTTTCGACCGGGTCGCCGCCGAAGACGTCGCCGCCCGCTTCCGCAGCTTCGGACAACGCCGCCGTCATGGCCTCCCCCGCGGCGGCATCGATGAGCGGACCGACCAGCACACCGGGCGTGAGGGGATTGCCGACCTTGGCGGAGGTCCAGGCGGACTTGAGGCGCGGGATCAACTGGTCCGCAATCGTGTCGTGGATGAACAGGCGGCGTAGCGTGGTGCAGCGTTGGCCGGCTGTTCCCAGCGCCGAAAAGGCGATGGCGCGCACGGCAAGGTCGAGATCGGCCGAAGGGCAGACGATCGCGGCATTGTTGCCGCCGAGTTCGAGGATGGTCTTGCCGAAGCGCGCGGCGACAACCGGCGCGACCGCGCGGCCCATACGGGTGGAGCCCGTGGCGGAAACGATGGCGATGCGGGGATCCGAAGCGAGCGCGGCGCCAACATCCGGTCCGCCGATCAGGCAAGTCGAAAGGCCCGCGGGCGCGTCCCCGAACTGTCGCAGGGCGCGGGCGAACACGGCCGAGACAGCGAGTGCGGTGAGCGGCGTTTTCTCCGACGGTTTCCAGATGACTGGGTTGCCACAAACAAGCGCCAGCGCCGCATTCCAGGCCCAGACGGCGACGGGGAAATTGAATGCGGTGATGATGGCGGTGATGCCAGCGGGATGCCAGGTTTCCATCATGCGGTGGCCGGGGCGTTCCGAGGCGATCGTAAGGCCGTGCAGCTGGCGCGAGAGGCCGACGGCAAAGTCGCAGATGTCGATCATCTCCTGCACCTCGCCTTCGGCTTCAGCCGGGATCTTGCCCGCTTCCAGTGTGACGAGTGTCGCAAGGTCTTCCTTTGCCGAGCGCAGCTCCTCGCCCAGCAGGCGGACGAGTTCGCCCCGCCGCGGCGCGGGCACATCGCGCCAGCGCGTGAAGGCTTCGTTTGCGGCCGTGATCGCGGCTTCCACCTCGCCGGGCGCAGCCATCTCAAGATGGGTAAGGATATCGCCGGTCAGCGGCGTGCGGCAGGCCAGCGGGCCGGAGGTTGCAGGCTGGAGGCCGAAACGGGCCAGGGCGGCGGAAGCAATGGGTCGGAGGCTCATGCAGCCGGTCTAGCGGGCGCGCGCGGGCGGGGAAAGCCCCCGCCCCGCCCGATCAGGCGAAGTCCGAGCCCGTCTCGATCACGCGTTCGGTGACTTGCGGTGCGGCTGCGTTATTGTCCTGCATCTTCTGGTACTTGATGTAGGCCGGGCCGAGCACGACGAGGAACAGGACCGGCAGGAAGAACAAGATCATCGGCACGGTCAGCTTCGCGGGCAGTGCAGCGGCCTTCTTTTCGGCTTCCGACATCCGCATCTCGCGGTTTTCCTTGGCCATCATGCGCAGCGCATCGCCGAGCGGCGTGCCGTAGCGTTCGGCTTGTCCGAGCGCCATACAGACGGCCTTGACGCCTTCATGGCCCGTCCGGATCGCGAGGTTTTCATAGGCCTGCCGGCGGTCAGGCAAGTAGGAAAGCTCGGCCACCGTGATGCCGAATTCCTCGGCGAGTTCAGGCGAGGCCGAGCCGATCTCCTGGCTGACCTTCTGGAAACCCATCTCGATCGACATGCCGGCCTCGACGCAGATCAGCAGCATGTCGAGCGAGTCCGGGAACGCGCGCATCAGGGATTTCTGACGGTTCTGCGCAAGGTTCGAGACGTAGAGGTTCGGAGCGTAGAAGCCGGCCGCAGCGCCAAAGGCGAGCGAGCCATACTTCATGGTCGGGTTCAGACCATGGTCATTGACGAAGAAGATGTAGAGGAAGGTCAGGATGGCGCCGACGAAGGGCAGCGCCATACGCGCGAAATAGAAGGCCGAGATCGGGCCCGGGCCGCGCAGGCCGGCCTGGTTCATCAGCTTGACGACGTTAGGATCCTCAAGCGCCTTGGCGAGGTTCAGCTTGGACGAAATGCTGCCGACGACCGAGTCATCCTTGCGGCGAAGGCCCTTCTTCTCGAGGGCGGCGCGACTCTGCTTGCGCAGTTTTTCGCGCTGCGTCGCAACGGCCTTCAGGCGGGTTTCAAGCTTGTTGCCCTGCAGGTAGGGCATCGCCACGGTCAGGAAGGTGAAGAAAACGGCCGCTGCAACGAGATAGGCCGCCAGGGTCTGGGGCTTCGTGAAGGACAGGATGAACTCGTACACGTGCTGCCTGCCTTACATATCGAAGTTGATCATGTTGCGCATGACCGTGATGCCTGCCCCCATCATGCCGGCCGCCATCGCCAGGATCACATGACCCGTCTCGGTACGGAACAGCTCCATGATGTAGTCCGGCGTGGTCATGAACACCATGACGCCCACGGCGAAGGGCAGCGAACCGATGATAAAGCCGGAGGCCTTGGCTTCGGAGGACAGCGCGTTGACCTTTTCGCGCATCATCTTGCGCGAGCGGATGACCGCTGACAGGTTACCCAACGCTTCGGAGAGGTTGCCGCCGGCTTTTGCCTGGATGGCCAGCACGATCGCGAAGAAGTTGACCTCCTGAAGCGGCATGCGCTTGTAGAGCGAGGCCAGCGCGCGTTCGAGACCCGAACCCATGGCGAGATTGTCGGCGAAGGTGAGGAACTCCTTCTTCAACGGCTCGGGGCTCTCCTTGCCGATGATGCGGATACACTCGCCCAGCGGCAAACCGGTTTTTACACCGCGCACGATCACATCGAGCGCATCGGCGAACTGGTTGACCATCTTCTTGTGACGGCCCTTGATCATCGTGTTGAGCACGAACTGGGGTAGACCGAATGTGCCCGCAAAGAAGGCCGCGCCGCACAGGACCGGCCGGCTCTTGAAGCTGATGCCGCTGATGACGAGACCATCTGCTCCGGAAATCCAGACCACGCCCGCGCACACGGCGCCAGCGATCACCGAGATCAGCCAGAACATGGGAACCGGAATATCGAGACCCGCCTGGGTCAGCTTCGAAGCAATATCGCGCGCCGCCGTGATCTTGCGGCGCTCCTTGTCCTGCTTGCGCAGGTTTTCGAGCATTTCCTGCGTCTTGGCGCGGCGGCGAACGGCATCATCGGCCGCCTTGCCATTGGCCTTGGCGCTCGGAACCATCCGCCCTGCCCCGATCTCGCGGGCGCGCTTCTTGGCGGCATCATCCTGGCCAGTCGTGAACGTGAAGCCGATGCCGACGATCGCCACGAAGGCGAGCGCGGCGACGATGAGGATGATCAGTGTCTGGTTCATCAGGCGCCGTTCAGCGAATCAAGCGCGGCAGCCAGTTCACGTTCCATGTTGTAGTAAGAGGCGCGCTCCCAGAAGCGCGGGCGGCCAATACCCATGCCGCGATGGCGGCCGATGATCTTGCCGTTGTCGTCTTCGCCGTCGATCTCGTACTTAAGGATATCCTGCAGGACGATCGTGTCGCCCTCCAGACCGAGGACTTCGGTGATGCACATGATGCGGCGCGAACCATCGCGCAGACGCGAGGCCTGGACGACAACGTCGATCGAGCCGACGATCATTTCACGGATCGTTTTGGCAGGCAGCGAGAAGCCGCCCATCGTGATCATGGATTCGACACGGCTGAGTGCTTCGCGCGGGGAGTTGGCGTGCAGCGTGCCCATCGAGCCATCGTGACCGGTGTTCATGGCTTGCAAAAGGTCGAAAGCTTCAGGTCCGCGAACCTCGCCCACGATGATCCGCTCCGGACGCATACGCAGACAGTTCTTGACCAGTTCGCGCATCGTGATCTCGCCCGAACCTTCGATGTTCGGTGGGCGCGTTTCGAGTCGAACGACGTGCGGCTGTTGCAGCTGGAGTTCGGCGGAGTCTTCGCAGGTGATGACGCGCTCGCCCGGCTCGATGAACGCGGTGAGACAGTTGAGAAGCGTTGTTTTACCCGAGCCGGTACCGCCGGAGATCAGGACGTTGCAGCGGCTGTGGCCGATGATGCGAAGCACTTCGGCGCCGGCTTCACTGATCGAGCCGAACTTCACGAGATCCTGCAGCTTCAGTTTGTCTTTCTTGAACTTACGAATGGTGAGCGTCGGGCCGTCGATGGCCAGCGGCGGCGCGATAACGTTCACACGCGAGCCGTCGAGCAGGCGCGCGTCACAGATCGGTGAGCTTTCATCGACTCGGCGGCCCACTTGGCTCACGATGCGCTGGCAAATGTTCATTAGCTGCGCGTTGTCACGGAAGCGGATATTGGTCCGCTCGATCTTGCCGTTGACCTCGATATAGGTCGTGTCGGCACCGTTCACCATGATATCGGCGATGTCGTCGCGTGCCAGAAGCGGCTCGAGCGGGCCATAACCGAGCACGTCGTTACAGATATCATCCAGCAGGTACTCCTGCTCGGAGATCGACATCACGACATTCTTGATGCTGATGATTTCGACGACGATATCTCGGATTTCTTCACGCGCGCTTTCGGTGTCGAGCTGGGCGAGTTGCGACAGATCGATGGTGTCGATCAGCGCATTGAAGATCGTTGTCTTGGTGTTGTAATATTGTTCGGAGTGCTGATTGACCTTGCGCACCGGCTCGGGCTTGATGTCCGGCGTCTTCAGCTTGACGGCGGGCGCCGCCGGCCCCGGCGGGGGCGCGGGCCGGGGCGCGGAGGCGGCCGGTGCCGCAGGTGCGACAGGCTTGGGCGCTGCCGCAACCGTCGGAGGCGCCGAAGCTGCCGGCGCGTTTGGCAGCGTTGTCACCGTTGAATCGGAGCGTTTTCCGAAAGCCATATTCCTACCCGTTCAATCGAACCCGGCTTACTTGCCCAGAAGTTTCTTGATGAAAGATTTTTCGGCCCGCTGCACCGCGCGGCCCGTGAGCGCGCAGGCAAGCTGGTCAACGGCCATTGACGATTTTGCGGTCGGCGAGGTTTCTGAAATCATCTGGCCATTGTTGGCCGCCATGCCGAACACTTCCGGTTCGAAGGGCACGATGATCTCCGGCTCGACGCCAATCGCCGCAGCAAAATCCTTCACCGGGATTTCAGGGCGTTTCGGCACACCGCACATGTTCAGCACGAGACGCGGCGCGTGGTCATTCACGCGGTGGCCTTTGAGCTGGTCGATCATGTTCTTGCCATTGCGCAGCGAGGCGAGGTCCGGCTGGCAGACGATGACGACTTCGTCAGAGGCAATCAGCATGTTCCGGACCCAATGGCTCCATGCGTGCGGCAGGTCGAGCACCATGTAGGGCACATTGCGGCGGACGCTCTCGATCACGGTTGCATAGGACTCGTCCGGGATGTCGATGATCTGGTTGATGTTCGCCGGCGCCGTGAACAGCGAAAGCCGCTCGGTGGCGCGCGTCAGGAGGCGTTCGATCACCGAATTGTCGGCGCGCTCCGGCGCCAGAAGCGCATCCGCAATGGTTTGCGGTGTGTCCTGATTGAAATCGAGCGCGGTGGTGCCGAAAGACAGGTCGAGGTCGACCAGCGTCGTGTTGACGTGGGTATTCTCGGCAAGCGCCCAGGCCAGGTTGTGCGCGATGGTCGAGGCCCCTACCCCGCCCTTGGCGCCAACGACCGAAATCTGCTTGCCGAGGAACGGCGCGCTTGGATCGGCGAACAGGCTCGAAATGGACCGGATGATCTGCAACGGCTGGAAGGGCGGAACCAGGTATTCTGAGACGCCGCGCGCCACCAGCTGGCGGTAAAGCGTGATGTCATTAACGGCACCGATGACCAGCACCTTGACGTGCTCGTCGCAATGCTCCGCCAGCGTGTCGATCTCGTGCAGGACCTGGCTGGCCTGGGCGGAGGACTCGATCATCAGCAAGTTCGGCGTTGCATTTGCGCGCAGATCGGCAACAGCCGCCGGAATGCCTCCGGGAATACACTCAACCGTCGCACGGCCCATGCGGCGGTCCTGCGCACACAGTTGCATGAGCGCGCGGGTCTCTTCGCGCTCGTAGAACAGCTTGATCGAGATCGCGGGCAGCATCGCGTCTCCGCCGACCGGCTCATTCGGCATGTAGGGGAAAGCCGCCGAATAGACAGGCTTGGCCGAAAATTCCGTCACCGGCTGGACCGGTTGCGTCTCAATCCCGGCAAACGGATCTGCCGGAGCGCTGTCATTGGCGCCCGCTATCGTTCCTTCGCCGAAAACATCTTCGAACTCCGTGCCGAAGTCGTCCTCAAACAGTGCGGTTTCCTTGCCCATGGTACGCGTACTCCTGTTGCCGGACTGGCCGGCCTAATTCACTGCCTGCGAAATGGCGCCGGATTCTTGCGCCGACCGTTCAGCCGTTGTGGCTTCGCCCTTGCGGAACTTTTCGAGAATGACCTCGCGCCGCGCCATATCTGTCGAATCAAGCGGCCGGTCACCCAGCAGGTCGGCCGGATCGGCAATCATCGCGGCGAGATTTGTACGAACCGAACAGCCGAGCGTCGGAAGGCTGTTGTTCGATGACACGTCGCTGAAATCGATAGAGGCCCGGGATGCGCACGCGGGCGGAACGGCGTCGTAGACCTGGAAGGCAAGGATCAACGGCTGCGAGCTCCTGCTGCCGGCGCCGTGGGTCGTTCCGGAAATCTCGTCGAACTCGATGCCCTTCTCCCAGGCAATGGCGCGCGATTCTGCGACGGCTGTTATTGCAAGCTGCGGATTTGCGCTGGCTTCGGGGAGCGACATGACCAGCGGACCATGCCCCTTCTGTGCGTAGACACCGACGAAGTTGCGTATCCGGGCGCGGGCATCCTCGGTCAGTTCGGCCGCCGACGGATCAATCGCAACTTCGAGGAATTCCGTGTGTTTCGTGACACCCAGTTCGTTTCGCGACAGCGCCGTACCCTGGAGCTGGTCCGGTGACGTGGCGGTCGGTGCATAGCTTGAGCAAGCGCTGAAAGTCATCAGACTTGCGCCGATGGCCAGCAGTGTGCGGTACTGTTTCGAGGCGATGGTCATTGCGCGATCCCCTACTCTTCCATAAAGCCCACAGGGGCCTTGTATTCATCGGCTTCAACGGGTGCGCCGTCGCGGCCATAGGTTTCGTTCAGCTTGCCGAAGAAGATTGTTTTGGCGTCCGATGCATTGGCAAAGCCGTCCGCCGGCGTCTTCAGGTCCGACTTGGCCGCCGGATTTACCAGGTACGGCGTGACGATGATCACGAGTTCGCTTTCCTCGGACAGGAAATCGCGGGACTGGAACAGCGCGCCGAGGATCGGCAGCTTCTTCAGGCCCGGAACCTGATCGAGGTTCTGGCGGTCCTTCGACGTGATCAAGCCAGCCATCATCATCGACTTGCCCGAAGGCAGTTCGATCGTGGACTCGGCGCGTCGCACGGTCAGGCCCGGCAGCGTGACACCTTCGGAGACGTAGGTATTGCCATCGCTGTCGGTAACGGTCTGCTGCTCACCCTGGAAGGCGCCCTGCGATGTCAATTCCGACACTTCAGTAGACACTTTCAGGGAAATACGTCCCTCGGAAAGCACGACCGGCGTGAAGCCAAGACCGACACCGTACGGCTTGAATTCAACCGTGATGCGGCCCTGGTTGTCTTGACCGACCGGCACCGGAAATTCACCGCCCGCCAGGAACTTCGCGCTCTCGCCCGAGACCGCCACCATGTTCGGCTCGGCCAGCGTCTTGACGACACCGATACGTTCCAAAGCATTGATCGTGGCACCGACACGCGACTGCAAGTTCGTGCCGTTATAGTTTGTGTAGCTCAGGTCCGTCGTCAGACCACCGATTGAGCGGCCCTGGATCGGAAAGGCGAGACCGCTCGCGATCGATGCAGCCGTCGAATAGCCCGGGCTGATCACGGTCGACTCGAAGTTGCCAAGAGTCGGCATGCCGGAAAGGTTGATCCCCAGCTGCTTGATGACGTTGCGCTGCATCTCGACGATGCGCACTTCAAGCAACACCTGATCCGGTGCGAGCACGTCCATCATGTTGACGATCTGCGGCGCGTCCTCCCCCGTCGGGAAGTAGGCCGCTACAAGTTTGCGGATCTGGTCCGACTGCGCGAGGCTGTCGACCGAACCGGTCATCACGATGCTGCCGTTCAAGCTTTCAAGCTTGACGCGAGCATCCGGCACGTGGCGGACAATCGTCTCCTGAAGCGCAGCCATGTCGGTTTCGACGTGCAGTGAAAGGTCCAGCAGGGTCCGTCCCGAACGATCAAAGATCAGCGCGCTGGTCTCGCCATAGCGCACACCGCGGAAGATGATCCGCTGCGACGTCTGCACGACCGCATCGGCGATCTCGGGGTTGGCGATCACGACATCGGCAGCCGGCGTATCTAGCTCGATGATCACTGACTTGTTCACACCCACCGTGACATTGCGCGAAACATTGGAGTTTCCGGCTGCGGTGATCACCGTGCCCATTCCGTTCGGAACGGTCTGTGCCGGAACCGGGCCAACCGGCCCGAAGGCCAGGATCGTCGTGACAGCGAGGATTTTCAGCATGCGCATGATTAGTTTCCTCCCACGCCGGCCGGAGACGGCTGACCGTTGCGGATGATCGTGATGCCGGCGCCGTTGGCGTCGACTTCACCGTCCAGAAGATCCGTACGCGGATCGCGGCTGGTACCGCTGACGAACTGGTCGAGCGGGCGAAGCGCTAAGGAAACTTCACCGAGACGTTGGGCCATGGCCACAAGCTCGGCTTCTTCAGGCTTCACTTCGAGTGTGGCCGTGTTGCCGATCCGGGCGACCTCGCCCTCTTCCGTGTTGGCGAAATTCTGGTCGATGGCCAGGACGCGCACGTTCTTGATGATCGTGCGGGCCAGCGTACGCTCGGAAATGCCGCGCTCGGGCTGGGCCTTCTGCTCATAGGTCAGGATCAGGTCCACCCGGTCGTTCGGTAGGATGAACCCGCCCGATGCCGATTCGGCGGAGATCTCGACCGAGACAGCACGCATCTCCGGATTCAGCATCGCTGACAGGAGTCCCTGCTCGCCTTTCATGACAATCTTCTGGGGCATCACCGGCTCACCCTTGTAAAGGGCGGTCTTCACAACAGCGCCCGTGAGGGTCTCGATCGACGCCGGAACCGTGGTCTCGACATAGAATCCTTCCACGACGTTCGACTTCGGCCAGGGCGACCAAAGTAGGTCGTCCGCCTTGATCGTTTCGCCTACGACAATATCGCGCGCGACGGTCAGGACCTGGACTTCGGAAACTTCCTGCTGCTGGACCAGCAGTTTTTCATTTGTGACCGTCTCGGTGACGACCTGCGGCTTGCTCAGCTGGATGACCAGGAAGGCCGCGCCACCCGCAGCCACGAGCGCCACTAGAAGGATGATGATACGCATCGGCGACATATGGCGCCACTCCTTTGTTCGAAGTCGTCAGGCCTGCGCAGGACACGGCAGGCCTTTTCATTCCGTGCGAAATTCGCACGCGCCACCTAAAGGAACGTTAACCGACCAACCCGATCGCTTCATAAATTCCGGCGAGTAGCGGCGAGGCCGCGCCGGCCATCAGCGCACCGCCGGCAATCGCGACTCCATAGGGTACGCCTGCCTTCGGCTCGAAGGGTGCCCGCATGAATCCGGGCACGGACGTCACCGGCACACTCCGGCGTGCAACAACCAGAAGCAGCGAACACGCGCCGCCGATGATGGCCATCCAGTAAACAAAAGGTAACGCGGCGGCTGGCCCCATCCAGAGGACAACGGCAGGGATCATCTTGGCGTCCCCTCCCCCGAAGATCCGGAACGCGAACAGGCCGAAGGCAATCAGGAAGGCCAGGCCAGCGACGAGAAGATGGCCCCCGAGGATTTCCAGCGGCAGGCCGGAGACCAGCGCCGCCGGTACGAACAGTCCCGCCAGAGTCAGGTTGAGCCAGTTGGGAATGGT
Organism: Hyphomonas sp.; assembly: GCF_016125515.1. Lineage (GTDB taxonomy): Bacteria > Pseudomonadota > Alphaproteobacteria > Caulobacterales > Hyphomonadaceae > Hyphomonas. The sequence continues at coordinate 110,943 of NZ_WGLO01000001.1, read as the reverse complement.
CAGCCGGTTCACATCATGAAGGGCCGCAAACAGACAAAGAGCCAGGAAGAGGCCCGAAAGAAGAATCAGAATCACGACGCATACTCCGGATCAGCAATCCGGCACACGCTGCCGCAAAAGCCTGAATGAAGCCTTTCGACCCGCTGCGCCGCCGCCAGAACGAAAAGAGCCGCCGGAGAAGACTCCGGCGGCTCCAATCAGCTAGGCTGATCTCAGTCGATTAGACTGCGATCGAGTCAGCAACCGTGTTGAACGTGTTGCCGGTCTGCGTACCGAGGGCGGTCACGCCACCGATGATGGCAACAGCGATGAGGGCGGCGATCAGGCCGTACTCGATTGCAGTTGCGCCAGACTCGTCTTTCAGAAAACGTGCGAACATTTGGAAACTCCCATCATGCATTTTTGACATTTCCCGGCATGAACTTTTCTTCCCGGAACAAAAACAGGTATACGCCTGCACAGTTCAGATCTGATTGAAGAATTCAGAAAAGTCGTGAAGCCGTGTGAGGGATTCGTTTACCGCGTCCGAATCATTCGTGAAGACCGATTGGCGCTGGCTGTTCCCTGCCCTCTGATCTGCCCGGCGCCCCCTATTATAGAGTATGGCCTTGCGGCGCGGGATTTCCGGAATGAGCCCGGTTGAAGCCTGTATGCCGTAGGCGGACAAATGGTTCCCGGTTAGGAATCAGTAAACTAAAAGCTGGAATATTGCGGCATTCCAATATGCCGGAGTCTCCGCCTCATGCCTAACTGCCTGAAAGCAGCCGTCTTCGGCGCCGCCGCGCTCGCGCTGGCTTCTACCGCTTGCGCCGAGCAACTCTTCGTCGAGTCGAGCAAGACCGTACCTGTTCGCATCAGCGGCGCTGCGTCGAGCATCGTCATCGGCAACAAGAACATTGCTGACGTTGCGGTCCACAACGAAAACCTGATCTTCGTGACGGGCAAGAGCTTCGGCACGACAAACCTGCTGGTTTTCGACAAGGCCGGGCACCAGATCTACAGCACGGACATCATGGTCACGACCAATTCGTCGAACCTGGTGACGATCAACCGCGCCGGCCAGAGCTTCACGTATGATTGCTCACCCAACTGCAAGGCCGTGCTGAGCGTGGGCGACGATCCGGATCACTTCGCAGCGCTCATCGACCAGCAGATACAAACCCAGTCCCTCACCGACGGGCAATGATCGCAGGGAAGCTGGGTGATCGGTCAAATTTCATCGACCGCTTCAACCGCCTGCAAACCGGCCCGTGATAGCTGTCAGGCTTCAGACTCAACGGGATTCCGATCAGATGTCCGGCGACCAGCAGTTCAGCCTCACCGCGCGCCTCGCAGCGCGCTGGAAACGCTTCGCCGACGACCGGCGGGGCGCGACCGCTGTCGAGTTCTCGCTCATCGCGGCGCCCTTTTTCTTTCTGATCTTCGGGCTGCTGGAAGTCTGCCTGGTCTTCATCATGTCGACCGTGATGGAACACGCCGTTTCAGAAGCTTCGCGCCCGCTGCGGACCGGAGAGGCACAGGAAGCCGGGATGAACCAGGCCCAGTTCCGACAGGCCGTGTGCAACGAGCTGTTCGATATGCTCGACTGCGATTCCCGTCTCTACATCGACGTGCGCACCGTCTCGAACTTCGGCTCCTCCCCTACCGGCTCGGCGCTCGGTGCTGATGGAGAAGTCGACGACACCGACTTCATATTCGAGCCCGGCGGCCCGAACGATATCGTCGCCGTCCGCGTGTTCTACGAATGGGATCTGATCACACCATTCATTTCCCAGCCGCTTCGCAACATGGCGGGCAACAAGACATTGCTGCAGGCGAATGCCGTTTTCCGCAATGAACCTTTCGGGAGCTGATCCGATGACGCCTGGCGCCCTCCTCTCCCGCCTGACCCGCCGCACGCGCTGGCGCGGCGTCAAGGGTCTCTGGTACAATGAAAAAGGCGTCTCGGCCGTCGAGTTCGCGCTGATCGCACCGATCCTGATCCTGATCTATTTCGGATGTATCGAACTCAGCCTGCTGATGCGCGCCGATCGCCGCGTGACGTCCACGGCGTCCGGCCTTGGCGACCTCACGGCTCGCCTCGTCACGGCGGATGACAGCGACATGCAGGAATTGTTCGACGCCGCCGCGGTGTTGATGCAGCCCTATGATGCGAAGAATGCCCGGCTGCGCATCACGTCGGTCGTCGACAATGGCGATGGCGTCACGCGTGTTGGCTGGTCCGACGGGTTCAATATCGAACCCTATTCGGAAGATGCCCTGATCACTGTTCCGCCGGGCCTCGTCACGACGCCGGGTTCCGTCATCGTGTCGGAAGTCGAATTTGAATATGAAAGCTCGATCGGGTTCGTGATCGACACGTCACGCACGCTCAAGGACACATTCTATCTTCGTCCGCGCCGTGTCACTGTCATCAACCGAACCAAGGACGGCGATCCAGGCACCGGCTTCGGCCCGTCGAGCTGATCTGTCCGCCCCGTTAAAGGCTACCGGTCCACGTCGGCGATCTTTGCCGCCTTCACTTTCCACAGCACGATCAGCCCGATCAGGAACATGAAGCCTATACCGCCCATGCCGATGCGCTGGTTACCAGTGATCCATGTCAGCAGGCTGACGATACCCGGCCCCATCCAGACCGTGACGGTGCCGGCAATCGCATAGAGCCCGAAGAACTCACCGATCCGTTCCCGCGGCGCGATATGCACCAGCATGTAGCGGCTCGACGAGATCGACGCGACGACCGCGATCGCAACCGGGATCACGAAGAGGAAATAGGTGATGTCGGACAGCGTGTCGAAGAAGGGGCTGTTCCAGACCGGCGTATCTGCGGGGATCAGGCCGAACAGTAGCGCGTCCGGTGTGATAGACAATTGCGCGAGCAGCAGGATTACCAGGGCCGAGATTTCCCAGACCAGCGCCAGCTTCGGGCCGAGCATGCGGTCAAGGTAACCGCCGACAAATCCGCCCACAGCGCCGAACAGCACGCCTGTGATTCCGTAGAACAGGATCTCGACGCCGGTCCAGCCAAGGAAGGTGCTGGCAAACACGGCACCGAGTGTCAGCAGCGCCGACATGGCATCGGCATAGATCGTCCGCGCAATCAGGAACCGCATCGTCTGCGGATGCTCTTTGAAAAGGCCGGTGAGATAGCGCTGGAACACACGCGCGCGCTCGAACACCGAATGGCGCTTCTGCCCTTCCACGGGCTCGCCCAGGAACACATCAGCCGCCGCGCGCTTCCAGGTCAGGCCACCCGGCGCGCCATCCGGCATGAACATGAAAAAGGGTATCACGAGGAGCGACATCCAGACCGCCACGAAGGGCCCGGCAAACCGTTCCGGCGCATGGGCTTCGCGGTCCAGTGCGATCAGCGGCTGGTCGGCTGCAAAGGGCAGCCCCGACCCCGGCAGCAGAAGGCCGAAGAGGAAAAAGATCAGGATACCGACGCTGAGAAGGTTGCCCATCGAAAGCCCGAGACCGGAAATGTATGGCAGCGCGCTCGGACGCCCCGCCATCGGCAGCATCGCGTTGTGCAGGACTTCTGAATAGCCGTAGCAGCAATAGGCAATCGCCAGCACCGCCATCGTTGGCCACATCGTCAGCGGTCCTTCCGGCCGCGCCCACCAGAGCGCCAACGAACAGGCAGCGAGCAAGGCAACGAAGAAAAGAAGCGGCGGTTTGCGCCGGCCCGCCTTGTCGGCAATCACGCCGAGGAAGGGCGCGGTCAGCGCGGTGACGATCCCGGCAATCGTGATGGTCAGGCCGGACAGGCTGAGCGCGTCGGCCCCTCCCCCCGCCAATACCGAGGCGAAGTACGGCGCGAAGATGTAAATGACGATGAGGTTGTAATAGGGATTGCGGGCGCCTTCGAATATGGCCCAGGCCAGCCCCTTGATCCCGAATGGTCCACCTTCGGCCTCAACGCGCGTCGATGTTGCGACAACCGGTTCGACAACCGTCATTCCAACAGGAGTATCCATTCGTTCCGTTTCCTCGCGGCGGCTGACGCGCCTTCCTATGACCTGCAGCCTGCGATATTCGAAGCGCAAGGGGAAGCGTTTCCGGCAGAATGCCGACGCTGACGTTGCGGAGGGTCTGCCCATGAAACGACCAGCCGGCCTCGCCATTTCCGGTTTGTGGCTTGCTGCCGCCTGCGCGTCCGCGCCGGGCATCGACCGGCCGGTGCCGCTCGACCCCGGCTATGCCGCCCGGGAATCCGCGGCCAGCAAGCTCAGCGACCGGTGCGGACCGGAGTTCATTTCGGACCATTTGCCCAAATCGCTCGTGGCTTTTATGGGCCCCGCCCTGGACGGACCCTTCCGGCCGGCCTGCGAGCGCCATGATGCCTGCTACGAATTGCGCGAACAGACGCAGTCCTGGTGCGATGCGCGGATGCGGACCGAGATGCTGAATATCTGTGCGGCCGGGCGCAGCGACGGCTCGTTCGGCGGCGCAATGTGCCGGATGCGGGCGGGGCTCTACTACGGCATGGTCGACAACACGTTCGGCGCACATGCCTATGAAGGCGAAGCCGGCGGCCGCATTGCCGCGCTCGAAACGGCCTCCGCCCCCGAAGGCGAATTCGAAATCTGCATCACCGCTGAGAACAATACCAAACTGGTCCAGGGCTACGTCCTGGAGCTGTGGACACCGTCCGGCCAGCGCTTCGCGCGTGAACCCCGGATCAAGCATCATCCGGTCCGTGCCGGCGAAACCACAAAGCTCTGTACGGGGACAACAGGTTCGACCTACTGGAAAGTCAGCCGCCTGACCGGCCCGATCGATGTGCGCCTGCTTGCGGACCTGCCTGAGTCGCTCGCCGTCACGGGTCGCTGGACGTTGGTCGATCAACGGACCTTCGACCTGCCAGAAGCAGGTCGTGACTAGAGTTTGCCGGCGAGCTCGCCTGCGTAGCGGGTGATATCACCCGCCCCGAGGCAGACAACCATGGCGCCCGGCCCGGCCAAAGCGCGCACGCGGTCCGGCAGCGCCGCCAGACTGGTCAACGCCTCAGCGCTCTTGTGTCCATGACGCCGGATCGAATTGACCAGCGCCTCATGCGTGATGCCGGCAATCGGCGTTTCGCCGGCTTCATAGACCGGCGCGACCAGCACATGGTCGGCCTGGTCGAAACAGGTCGAGAATTCCTCGAACAGGTCACGCAGGCGCGTGTACCGGTGCGGCTGGCAGACGGCGATCAAGGTGCCCTTGCCCTGCATCGCGCGGGCCGCCTTCAGCACGGCCGCGATCTCGACCGGGTGGTGGCCGTAATCATCAATGATCTTGGCCGGCGGCGCGCCGGCCACAGGCACCCAGTCGCCCACCGCCGTGAAGCGTCGTTTCACGCCGGCGAACTTGGCCAGCGACGTGCGCACCTGTTCATCACTGGCGCCCAGCTCCAGCGCGACAGCAATCGCTGCCAGTGCGTTCTGCACATTGTGCTCGCCGGCCATGGGCAGCGTAAGATCTGAGATCACTTTCGGGCCGCCGGAGGGGCGCCGGATCTCGACGTCGAAATGCGCCCCGTTGAGATCGGTGGTCAGGTTGGTCGCGCGGATGTCGGCCTGCAGGTTGAACCCGTAGGTGATGCGGCGCCGGTCCGTAACACGGGCCGCCAGAGCCTGGACTTCAGGGTGATCGGTGCATAGGACCGCGAAGCCGTAGAAGGGCAGGTTCTCGACGAACGTGTCGAAGGCTTCGCGCAGTCGGTCCATGGTGCCGTAATGGTCCATGTGTTCGGGATCGATATTGGTGACGATAGCGCAGGTCGGATGCAGCTTGGCGAAAGTGCCGTCGCTCTCGTCGCTTTCGACGACCATCCAGTCGCTCTCGCCCGCCTTGTAGTTCGAGCCATAGGCATGGATGATGCCGCCATTGATGACGGTCGGGTCAATGCCGGCCCCGTCGAGCAGGCCCGCGACGAGCGAGGTGGTCGTCGTCTTGCCATGCGTTCCGGCCACGCAGACCGTGTATTTGAGGCGCGTGATCTCGGCGAGCATGTTGGCGCGCCGCACGACCGGAATGCCTGCCGCGCGGGCCGCCTGCACTTCCGGATTGTCGCGCTTGATGGCGGAGGAGATGATCACCGTACCGGCGCCCGTCACGTTCTCCGGCTTGTGGCCGATGAACACTTTAACGCCGCGCGCCCGCAGGCGTTCGACATTTGCGCTGTCCGAGACGTCCGAACCTTGCACCTCGTAGCCCATCGTCAGCATCACGTCGGCGATGCCGGACATGCCGATGCCGCCGATACCGACGATATGGGCGGGGCCTACGGAGAACGGTGTCGGAGGTGACATGGCGCGGCGTGAACTCCTAGATCGACCGTCGGGACAGCGACAGCACCAGCCCGGTGATGGCCGCGGCGAGCAGGCCGCCGAACACCAGCGTCAGCAAACCGTCGCCGATCATGCCGCCTGCATACGGCGATTGTGCGCCCGCATTGAGGGAAAGGGTGTGCGAAAAGAAGGCCATCCAGAATGTGCCGACCGCGACACCCCAGGCTGCCGACAGTAGCCGGGACGAACCCTGGCTGAGCGTGCGGACGCCGCCCCAGCCGAGCGTGACCGCGCAGATCAGGCCCGCAATCGCGAGCGCTATCGCCCGGCCGCCCTGGGACAAAAGCACGAGGTCCAACAGCACGAGCACCGCAGCGTAGGGCAGCGCCAGCAGCGCGGAATTCCGGGTCATAGTTCTGCGATCCTCTCGGCCATGTCGGCCAGTTCCCTGGCCGCGTCGGGCTTGGCGGCCGATTTCGCCGCCGCCGCGCGGGCCTTGAGGTCTTCCATATCGGAAAACCGCGCGGCGATAAGCGCTCCGAGCAGTTTGGGGGTCACATTCGACTCCAGCAGCATGTCCGCCGCGCCCACTTCGGTCAGCGCCTCGGCATTGGCCGCCTGGTGGTCGTCCATGGCGATGGCCAGCGGGATCAGGATCGACGGCCGGCCCACAGCGGCAAGTTCGCTGACCGTGCCGGCGCCGGAGCGGGCGATCACCAGATGCGCATCCGCCAGGCGGTCCGGCATGTCGGAGAAGAACGGCGCCAGCTCGCAATCGATCTTCGCGACCCGGTAGACTGACCGCACGCTCTCGACCTGTTCTTCCCTCACCTGTTGCACGACCTTTATCCGCGCCATCAGGGGCGGCGGCAATTGCTGGGCAATCGCGAGCGGAACCATCTCACCGATGATGCGCGAGCCCTGGCTGCCGCCGGTGACGAAAATGTTGAGCATGCCGTCCGTCGGCGGAAAAGGCCGGCTGGCCGCCGCCAGGATCGGTGCGCGTACCGGGTTGCCGACCGCCAGATGGGCCGAGCCTTGGGGCAGGAAGTCGAGCCGCGAAAAGCCGCTGGCGACCAGCTTGGCATGCTTGGCGAATTGCCGGTTTACACGGCCAAGCACGGCGTTCTGTTCATGGATGATGATCGGCACGCCCTGGCGCCGGGCGGCCGCGAGGGCCGGGAAGGCCGGATAGCCGCCGAACCCGGCGACCAGCGCCGGGCGGTGCTGTTTGAGGAGGCGCGAGGCTTTGGAGATGCCGGCATTGATCTTCAGCGCCGCGCCGGGAAGCTTCCACGGCTTGCGGAAGTTGGGCGAGGCGGCCTCGATCTCTTCCTTCCAGTCTGCCGGAAAGTCCGCTGCGTAGCGCAAGCCGCGGGAATCGGAGATCAGCGCCGTCTTCCAGCCGCGCGCGCGCAGCTCGTCCGCAAAGGCGCGGGCCGGGAACATGTGGCCGCCCGTTCCACCAGCGGCGATCACGACCAGCTTCTCTCGGGGTGGTTTAGCCATACGGCCCACGGCTCCTCGTGCCTTCGCCGCGCACGAGAGCAAGCGCGAGGCCGAGCGTCAATCCCATGCCGACCATCGACGAGCCGCCATAGGAGATGAAAGGCAGCGTCAGGCCTGTCGGCGGCAGGATGGCCAGATTGACGCCAATGTTGACCGCCGCCTGGATGGTGAACAGGGCAAACAGGCCTGCAGCGGCGGTGCGGGCGAAGCCGTCCTCGATCCGGGCGGCGGCGCGAAAGCCCCGGATCGCAATCAGCGCGTAGATCGCCATCACGGCGACGATGGCGATCAGGCCGAATTCTTCGGCAATCACGGCAAAGATGAAATCAGTGTGCGCTTCAGGAATCTGGATCTTCACCTTGCCCTCGCCCGGTCCGGTGCCAAACAGACCGCCGCGCGCGATCGCCTCCATCGTCTTCTCGATCTGGAATGTGTCGACCGAACTGGGGTTGAGGATCGTGTTCACGCGCACGCGTATGTACGGGAGCAGGTTGTAGAGCAGGATGGCGAGCAGGCCGCCGCCCGCGCCGAACCCGACGATCCAGCGCTTGGGCAGGCCGCTGACATAGAAGGCCGTGAGGAATGCCATCGTCATCAGCGCGGCGCCGCCGACATCCGGCTGAAGGATGAACACGGCCAGCGTGGCACCGTAGAAGCCGAAGGCGATGATGGCCCAGGGCGCATCCGGATAGCGATCGCGCTGGGCCAGCAGCCAGGCGCAGAGCACGATCAGGGTCGGCTTCACGAGTTCGCTCGGCTGGACGGAGAAATTGGTGAACCGGAACCAGCTCTGCGCGCCGTTGATCTCCCGTCCGACCAGCAACAGCACCGTCATCAGGACGAAGGCCCCGGCAAAGACCAGCAGCGCAAGGCGCCGCGCCCAGGTCCGGTCAAGCAGGCTGACGGTCAGCATCAGCGCGACGCCGATGACCGAGAACAAGACCTGCCGGTAGACATAGTGATAGGGGTCCGCATAGCCGATGCGCGTGGCGGCGGACGGACCAGCTGCCAGAGACATCAGCATGCCGATTGCGGCGAGCAGCATGATGCCGGCCACAAGGCCCCAGTCGAGCGTCCGGCGCCATTCGGTAAACCAGGACGAATCCGAACGCGGGAGTAGCGGCCCTGCAGCGGCGGGGTTCACGCAGACTCCTTCATCGGCGCCGGCATCATCGACTTCACGTAATCGCGGAACACATCGCCGCGATGTTCGTAATCCTTGAACTGGTCGAAGCTCGCGCAGGCCGGCGACAGCAGGATGACCGGCGAGGGATCGCCCGACGCGCGTGCATCACGGAACGCCGCATCGATCGCGCGCTCCAGCGTGCCGCACTTCTGCACTTCGACCTTGCCCTGCAGCGTGGCAGCGAACGCCTCTTCCGCCTGCCCGATCAGGTAGGCCTTGGTGACATTCGGGAAACAGCCTGCCAGTGGCGCGATCCCTTCGGCTTTCGCCACGCCGCCGGCGATCCAGTAGATGTGCTTGAAGGCGCGCAGCGCCTGCTCGGCCGCTTGCGCATTCGTGGCTTTGGAATCGTTGACGAAGCGCACGCCTTCGATGGCGCCGACATTCTCCATCCGGTGGGCAAGACCCGGAAAGGATTTGAGGCCGGCCATGATGGTCGAAGGGTCGAGCCCGAGCGCGCGGCAGGCGGCATAGGCCGCGGCCGCGTTCTGGAAATTGTGGCGGCCCTGCAGCGCGGGGCAGTCTTCCAGCTTGCCGATGAACTCGGCCTTGCCGCCCATGTTGTCATAGAGGCGCCCCTCGACCGCGCTGACGCCCTTGCCCAGCGTGTAGGTGGACGAAATCTGCGTCACCTTCTGCGGGCCGCTGGCCGACAGGCCGATGGCCATCGACTGGGTATAGATATCGTCGAATCCGATGACCGCGACGTCCTGCGGCGTCTGGTTCTGGAAGATGCGCATCTTCGCGGCCTGATAGCCATCCATGCCGCCATGCCGCTCCAGATGGTCCGGCGACAGGTTCAGCATCACCGCCACATTGCAGTGCAGGCTTTTGACGAGGTCGAGCTGGTAGGACGAAAGCTCGAGTACATAGACCGCGTTCGAATGCAGCGGCGCGAGATCCAGAACGCCGGTGCCGATGTTGCCGCCGACGCGCACATCGCGGCCCGCTTCTTTGAGGATGTGCCCGATCAGCGCCGTGGTGGTCGATTTGCCGTTGGTGCCGGTAATGCCGACGACTTTCGGGCGGCTGCGCTCCGGCATGGCCTGCACGGCGCGGGCGAAAAGCTCCATGTCACCGATCACCGGCACGCCGGTCATCTCGGCCATCCGCACCAGGCGGTGCGGCTGCGGGTACTTGTAGGGAATGCCGGGCGACAACACGAGCGCAGCAAAGGTCTGCCAGTCGCGCTTGTTGATGTCGGACAGGGCTATGCCGGCCGCTTCGGCCTTGGCGCGTGTTTCCTCATTGTCATCCCATGCATGCACGCGCGCGCCGCCGGCCTTCAGGGCCAGCGCAGCGCTGAGACCTGTGCGGCCGAGGCCATACACAGCAACGTCTCGTGCAAAGTATTCGGAGATGCGGATCATCGCGCGGCGGTCACCTCAGCTTCAATGTGGCGAGGCCCGCGAGGGCGAACAGGACGGACAGGATCCAGAAGCGGACGACGACCCGCGTCTCGGGCCAGTTCTTCTTCTGGAAATGGTGGTGCAGGGGCGCCATCAGGAAGATGCGCTTGCCTTCCCCAGTCAGGCGTTTGGTGATCTTGAACCAGCCGATCTGGGTCAGCACCGAAACCGCCTCGATCACGAACAGACCGCCGACCACGACCAGCGCGAACTCGTGCTTGGTCGCCACGGCCACGACGCCGAGCATGCCGCCGAGGCCGAGCGAGCCGGTATCGCCCATGAAGACCTTGGCGGGGTAGGCGTTGTACCAGAGGAAACCCATGCCCGCGCCGATCATCGCGCCGAGCACGACGGCGAGTTCACCGGCGCCGGGGGCGAACTGGATGCCGAGGTATTCGGCGAACACGAAGTTGCCGGTGAGATAGGCGATCATCGCATACGCGGCGGCGGCGAAGGTCATCGGCACGATCGCGAGTCCGTCCAGCCCGTCCGTAAAATTCACGGCATTGGCGGCACCGACGATCACGATCATGCCAAACAGAATGAAGAAGCCTCCGAGGGGCAGGAAATAGTTGTTCACGAACGGCACCGCGACACCGCCGGAGAAATCCGGATCGGCCGGCTGGACCGACGTCTTGGGCGCAAAGTCCGCAATCCATTCGGCGAGCGGGTTCAACGCCCCCCATTCGGCATGACCGGCCGGCGTATGGGCGCCGTGGAGGCCCATGATCACCGCGCAGGCCAGCGCCGCGATGCCGAAGCCCGCGATGAGGCGCGCGCCCGCCGACACACCATCGGTCGACTGTTTGGTCACCTTGGCGAAGTCATCGAGGAAACCGAGGAAGGCGTAGGAGAAGGTGACGAACAGCGTCACCCAGACATAGGGGTTCTTCAGGTTACCCCAGAACGCGACTGCAACGATCAGGCCGAGCCAGATCAGCAACCCGCCCATCGTAGGCGTGCCCTTCTTCGACATCTGCGCTTCGAGCGAGAGATCGCGTATTGGCTGGCCCTTGCCCTGGCGGGCGCGCAGCGCGTTGATCATCGCATCGCCGAACAGGACCGTGACGAGGAATGCCGTGACGACTGCCGCACCGGTGCGGAAGGTGATGTAGTTCAGAAGATTGAAGGCGCCACTCGGCGCAGCGAGCCATTCGTAAAGCATCAGCTTGTCCTCGCAGCCCCTTCTGGACTGCTTTCCATCTTGCCCAAACCGGCCGCTGCACTCCATTGGCGCAAGCGGTCCGCTAACCGTCCCATACCGGAGGCATTCGACCCTTTGATCAAGAGCAGATCGCCGTCCTTCAGGGCCTTTTGCAGCTGATTCCACAAGTCATCCGCTGACGGAGCAGATGCCTGCGGCAATCCCGGTGGCAGCGCCTCTGCAAGGCGCTGCATTTCCGGGCCTGCGAGGAAAATTCCCTCGACCCCTGCTTCGACAACCGGGCCGGCGAGGGCGATGTGCTCTTCCGCCGAGGACGAACCGATCTCGCGCATGTCGCCCAGCGCTGCGAGACGACGACCGCCGGTACGCTGTGCGAGCGATTTCAACGCCGCGCGCATGCTGGCCGGGTTTGCATTGTAGGCGTCGTCGATCAAAGTGAAACTTCCGCCATCCGGCAGTGCCAGCGTCTCCGCTGTGCCCCGGCCCGGCGGCGGCGCGTATCCGTTGAGCGCTTCGGCGCACTCGGCCACCGAGCGGCCAGTCTGGCTGGCCGCGAGCAGGGCGGCGGCTACATTCGACGCCCAATGTTCGCCGACGGCATTGATCGTCACTGTGGCCGTTCGCCCGACGACATCCACCGTGATGCGGCTCGTCTTGCCATCGGTCTCGTAACCGGTGATGCGCGCGGTGGCGTCTTCCGAACGGCCGAAGGTTTCGACATTGCCGGTCGGGCAGAGTTCGCGGGCACGTTCGGCCAGGAAATCCAGGAACACATCGTCGGCCGGCAGGATGATGGTTCCGCCCGCTTCAAGACCGGCGAAGATATCCGACTTCTCCAGCGCAATGGCCTCGACCGAGCCGAGGCCTTCCAGATGGGCGGCTCCGATACAGGTGATGATCCCGATCTGCGGGCGCACCATATGGCTGCGCGGCGCAATCTCGCCCGGCGTGTTCATGCCGATCTCGAAGACCGCGCGCTGCGTGTCTTCCGGCATCCGCGCCAGCGTCAGGGGCACGCCCCAGTGATTGTTGAAACTCTTGGCGTTCGAATGGGCCGGGCCGAAGGCTGCATAGATGCGCGCCAGCATTTCCTTGACCGAGGTCTTGCCCGCGGAGCCGGTCACCGCCGTGCGGATCGCGCCGCAGCGGATGCGCGCCGCAATGCCGAGCGCGGTCAGCGCTTCGAGCACATCGTCCACCTGCACCACCGGTCCGCCGCCGACCGGCTTCGACACCAAGGCGCCGGCTGCACCGGCCTTGAAGGCGGCTTCGACGAAATCATGCCCGTCGCGCTGATCGGTCAGCGCCACAAACAGGTCGCCGGGCTGCAGACTGCGCGTGTCGATGGACACGCTGCCTGTCACCGTGAACGGCGCACTCGCTGTGCCGCCGGTCGCCAACTCGATATCCTCGGACGTCCAGAGGGGCGCGCTCATAGGGCACCTTCCTTGAGCGCCGCGAGCGCTGTGTCCTGATCAGAGAATGGCAGGATATCCGTGCCGATGATCTGGCCGGTCTCGTGCCCCTTGCCGGCGATCACCAGCGTGTCGCCCTTCTTGAGCTCGCCGATCACCGTGCGGATCGCTTCCGCCCGGTCGCCGATCTCGCGCGCGCCCCGGGCGCCGCCCAGCACGGCCGCGCGGATCTTGGCCGGATCCTCCGAACGCGGATTGTCGTCGGTGACGATCACGTCATCGGCCTGGCGCGAAGCGATCTCGCCCATGATCGGACGCTTGCGCGCGTCCCGGTCGCCGCCGCAGCCGAAGATCACCTTCAGCCGTCCGGCCGTGTGCGGGCGAACCGCGCGCAGCAGCACGTCCAGCCCGTCCGGCGTGTGCGCGTAATCCACGAACACGGCCGCTCCCGTCTCCGTCTTGCCGACGAATTCGAGGCGGCCTTTGACCGGTTTCAGTTTCGACAGGCCCTCGGCCACGGCCGGGAAGTCCATGCCCAGCGACAGGCAGATCGCCGCCGCCGCCAGCGCGTTCAGCGCCTGGAACTCACCGATCAGCGGCAACTCGACCGGCTTCTGCTCCACGTCGCGCCAGTAGAGGAACAGCGACTGCCCGGTTGCCTTCGGCATCAGCTCGTCGATCCAGAGATCCTCGCCCTTCCAGCCGAACGAGACGACCTTCAGGCCCGCCGCGTTCGCCGCCGCTTCGAAATCGTCCCGCTGCGGACTATCGGCGTTGACGATCGCCGGCACGCCTTTCGGCGCCAGCGTGCGGAACAGTTTCAGCTTCGACTGGAGGTATTCCTCCATCGTGCCGTGATAATCGAGATGGTCCTGCGTGAAGTTCAAGAACCCGACGGCCGCAAGGTCCACGCCGTCCAGCCGGTGCTGTTCCAGACCATGGCTCGACGCCTCCATGGCGCAATGCGTCACGCCCTGCCCGGCCAGAAGTTCCAGCGTCTGGTGGATGGTGACCGGATCGGGCGTCGTGTGACCCACATCGATCTTGCCGTTCGGTCCGATGGCGCCCAGCGTGCCCATCGAGGCCGCCTTGTAGCCTGCGCCGCTCCAGATCTGGCGCGCAAAATCCACCGTCGAGGACTTGCCATTCGTTCCGGTGATGGCGACGACTGTGGCAGGCTGCGCAGCATGGAAGCGTTTTGCGGCAAGCGCCAGCGCCCGGCGGGGCTCATCTGCCACCACGTGCGGCGTCGTGCCCGTCTCGGCGCTGCCATCCGAAAGCACAGCGGCCGCGCCCTGGGCAATCGCCTGGGCCGCAAACCGGGTGCCATCATGCACCGAGCCCTTCAGCGCCGCGAACAGCCAACCCGGCTGCACCCGGCGGCTGTCAGCCGTCAGTCCGAGGATCTCGGTCTCGCCATTCTCGGCAAGCGGGAAGAGGTCCTTCAATTTCACAGAGCGCTCCTTTCTGGAGTCTGGTCCGAGAAGCCCGTTCGCAGCGGGCGGTTCGTGTCGAAGCGCGGCGTGACCCCCAGGATAGGCGCGACACGTTCGATGATCCGGCCCGCCACGGGGGCCGAACTTCCGGACGCCGTTGCACCACGGCCCGCACGGGCCTTTGGATCATCCAGCGTCACAATCAGGGCATATTGCGGGCCGTCTTCTGGAAAGACGGCAGCAAAGCTCGAGATATTGGCATTCTTGTCATAGCCGCCGTTCAGCGGCTTCTCGCCGGTGCCGGTCTTGCCCGCCACGCGGTAACCTTCGACGTCTGCGGTTTCGCCGGTGCCGCGGATAACCGATTCCCGCATCATCCGGGTGACCGTCTCGGCGGTGACCGCCGACATCAGCGGCACGGGCTTCCACTTGCGATCCGGATCGAGGCGCAGCGTCGGCGGCATCAATTCGCCGCCATTGCCGAGCGCCGCAAAGGCCGACAGGAACGCCAGCGGCGTGACCGAAAGACCATGCCCGTAGGAAATGGTCGCTGCCGACACCTCGGTCATGTGCTCCGGCTTGATCGGCGCTTCGCTGCCCGGCAATTCGATGGCGGCCTTGTCCAGCAGGCCGGCCGCCTTGAGGAACTCGGTCTGGCGGGGAATGCCGAGCGCGCGCGCCACATGCACGGTGCCGATATTCGAACTCTGCACGATGATCTCGGTGAGGTCCGCCGTCTCCGCAAACTTGTGCGTATCGGTGACCGTGAACCGGCCGAGCTGGATCGGTTCGCTGACGTTGAACCGGCTGTCGGGATGCACGGCACCGGCTTCGAGGGCCGCGGCAATGGTCAGCGGCTTGAACACCGAGCCGAGTTCGTACACGGCGCCGATCGCGCGGTTCATGCGCGCCGGATGGTTGGCCGGAAAGTCGGCCGGGCGGTTCGGGTCATAGGCAGGCCAGCTCGCCATGCCGAGGATTTCACCGGTGTGCGTATCCATCAGGATCGCCGCCGCGCCGTCCATGTCATAATCCGTTGCGGCCGCCGCAAGCTCGGCTTCCAGCGCGGTCTGCACCTCGATGTCGAGCGTCAAGTGCACCGGCACGCCGGCCTTCAACTCCGCATTAAAGGTTCGCTCGGCGCCGGCGATGCCCTTGCCGTCAAGATCGACCTGCCCGAGCACGGCGCCGGCGAGTTCGCCCAGCGGATAGGCACGGCGCATTTCCGAGCGGAAATTCAGCCCTTCGAACTTGAGCGCCATCACCGCTTCGCGCTGGCGCGGGGTGAGCCCGCGCTTGACCCATTCGAACTTGCGCTTGGGATCGGACAGTTTCGATTTGAGGGTCTCGAGACCAATCTCGGGGAACATCTGGTTGAGGCCGATGGCGACCTCTTCGGCGTCCCAGATCATGCTCGGATTGGCCCACAGGGAATAGGTTTCGACCGAGGTGGCGATCAGCTCGCCATTCCGGTCGAGAATGTCGGCACGCACCAGGCGCGGCGCAGCCTGATCGGCCGTGATGACCGCATCACCCGCCGACTTGCCGGACAATGCCAGGTATCCGCCCCGCCCGGCCATGACGACGAAGACCCCGCAGAGCACAAGCCCTGCGAGCCGCGTCCGGTCGCGCGAGGCTTCGCTCATGGAGTCGCCTCCGTCTGCGGCGCGTCCGCGGCGCGCACGCCGTCAGTCGGCGGGCCGACCACAGCGTCGAGATCGTCTTCGCTCGCCATCTGGTCCGCCTTGGGCGGGGCCATGCCCAGCTCCTTGCGGGCGTATTCCTCGATCCAGTCACGCCGGCTCATATGGGCCAGCTCGGTTTCGAGAACCGCCTTTTCCTTTTGCGCTGTTTCGATCTGGGCCTCGACCGCCATCAGTTCGGCCGCCGTATCCCGCGCGCCATATTTCGCGCGGTACAGGCTGAAAACCAGGACAGCGGCCACCAGAAGCCCGAAGAAAAATGCTCGCCGGCTCATCGCGATACCTCCAATTCAGAGATCGGCGGCAGGCCCATTCCATCATCCGCCGGACCACCAAAGGCGGCAGCATCCGTCCGGATCGCCGCCCGCAGTCTTGCAGAGCGTGCCCGTGGATTGGTTTCCACTTCCTTTTCAGAAGGTTGCAGCGCCTTGTTTGTAATCTGCTCGAAGCTCGGCGGCTTCGGCTTCGACATCAGGGGCATATGGCGCGATCCGGCCGGAACACCGCCCGAACGCTCGCGCAGCCACTGTTTCACCAGCCGGTCTTCCAGCGAGTGGAACGTCACCACCACAAGCCGCCCTCCGGGCCGCAGAACCTTCTCGGCCGCCACCAGTCCGCGAGCCAGCTCGCCCAGCTCGTCGTTCACGTACATCCGGATCGCCTGGAAGGTCTGCGTGGCCGGGTGCATGCGCGCGCCGCGCCGCCCGCCGACTGCCGTCTCGACCAGCGCGGCCAGATCCGCCGTCGTCGTGAACGGCTCGGTCGCCCGGCGCTCGACGATGGCCCGGGCGATCCGGCGCCCATTACGCTCTTCGCCGAGCCGGAAAATGATGTTTGCCAGGTCGCGTTCAGCCATCTGGTTAACCACATCGGCCGCTGATGGGCCGGACGCGCCCATGCGCATGTCCAGCGGACCATCCTTCATGAAGGAGAAGCCGCGGATCGCCTCGTCGATCTGGAAACTCGACACGCCGATGTCCAGCACCACACCGTCGACCCGGGCGTGTCCGGCTGCTTCCAGCAGGGAGTCGAGATCGCCGAACCGGCCGAGCAGCGGCACGAGACGCGGAAACTCCGCCGCCAGACGTTCGGCGCGCACAATGGCGTCGAGATCGCGGTCGATACCGATCACGGTGCAAGCCGCTGCCGTCAGGATCGCGCGCGAATAGCCGCCGCCACCGAACGTACCATCGGCAATCACATCGCCGTCCACCGGCGCCAGCGTTTCCAGCACTTCGGCGAGCATGACGGGCAGGTGGCCCGGCGCGGCGGCCGGGCGGGCAGGTGTGCGAGCCGCCATCATTCAGCCTCCCCCCGCAGCGCCGCCGCCCGGCGCTTGCGCACCTGGTTGTAGGCGGCGTGGAAGGCTTCCAGCGTATCGGGGCGCTGCGCGATACCGGCCTGCTTGGCGCGGTGAGCGTCAAACCGGGCAGGGTCCCAGATCTTGAAACTCTCGATCGCGCCTGTGAACCGGATCCGGCCCGACAGCCCCGCCGCCTCGCAGAAATCGTCCGGCAGCTTGATCCGGCCCGTGTCGTCGATCTTGAGATCGGCGGACCCGGCAATCACCGACGTGACGAAGGCTTCCCGAACTGGGGATTGCAGCGGCAGCTCGGCCAGCGTCTCGGCGTAAAGCTCCATCAGGGCCTCCCCGCCGCCTTCCAGCGCGCCCGATCCGTCGGGCGCTACCCAGATGAAAACGCGGGTGTTTCCACCAAGCGCAGCGCGGAAGGGTGCCGGGATCGAAACCCGCCCTTTTGCGTCAATAGCACCCTCATAGGTGGAAAAAAACACCCGCCCGTCCTTGTCTTGATTTGCCTCAACCCCGCCATGGGTAAACCATGTGTAAACGTGGACTATCATGGGCGACTATGGGTCTCAATGGGCGCCTGAAGCGAATCAGGATTTCCACATAAGACCAATTCGGGAACAAAATGAGTTCATCGGCGGAACCGGGTGAACACGGATTATCCGCTCGCGTACAAGGCGATCAAATTTTCGAACTATTTCCGGGACTTGCCAGTGTGTGTTGCGATGCCGCATCGGTCGCCAACCAAGCGATGCGTCTACCCCAACGCGCAGCGAACCTTACACGATTGCAATGCAGCGCCGCCCAAAAACAAGGCCCCCGGATCCATGGATCCGGGGGCCCGTCATTTTCGTTTCAAACCGGCTCAGGCCGGCTCGGTCTGCAGCGCCTTTTCGGCCGCCATCACGCAGGCAACGGCATTCACCACCGCCCCGATCCGCAGCGCGGCCTGGATCTGCTCGCTGGTCATGCCATGCTTGCGCAGCTCCGCTTCGTGCGCATCGAGGCACATGCCGCAGCCATTGATCGCCGACACAGCCATCGACCAGAGCTCGAAATCCGCCCTCGGAACACCGGGATTGCCGATCACGTTCATCCGCAGACGGGCGGGCATGGTCTGGTAGGTCGTGTTCGAAAGGAGGTGGGTGGCGCGGTAATAGACATTGTTCATGCCCATGATCGCGCTGGCCGACTTCGCCGCTGCGAGGGCTTCCGCCGACAGGAACAGACGCACTTCGGCATCGACCGCGCGCAACGTTGCCGGCTCGCCGGCCGCATGCGCACAGGCGAGGAAGCAGCCATATTTCTGCTGCTCCGTGAGGATCGTTTCATTGGCCAGCGAACCGATGTTCAGCCGGATATCCTTGGCGTAGTCCGGGATCAGGGTCTTGAGGGTTTCGAGCGACATGGTTCAAACGGCTCCTGCAACAGGATCTGGAAGGAACCATCCGGCCCCGGAGCAAACAGCTTCGCGCTGGGTGGGGGAACGCGCGAAGCGGCGCCAGGGCCGGATGGATGGGGTCAGGCCGAATCCGGACGGATCAGGCCAGTTCGAGCGTCTTGCCGCCAACCGGACGGTTGCACGGGCACAGCTCGTCGGTCTGCAGCGCGTCGAGCACGCGCAGCGTGTCCTGCGGGTTACGGCCGACGTTCAGATTGGTGACGTAGACGTGCTGGATGACATTGTGCGGATCGACGATGAAGGTCGCGCGATAAGCAACGCCCGCATCCGGCTCACGCACGCCCAGGCCATCGACCAGCGAGCCATTGGTGTCGGCAAACTGCCACATCTTCAGCGCGTGCAGATCCGGATGCTCACGGCGCCAGGCGAGTTTCACGAACTCGTTGTCGGTCGAACCGCCCAGGACCACCGCGTCGCGGTCCGCGAATTCCGGTGTCAGGCGGGCGAACTCGGCGATTTCGGTCGGGCAGACGAAGGTAAAGTCCTTCGGATAGAAGAAGATGACCTTCCAGAGACCTGCGAAGCTGTTCTGGTCGATGGTCTCGAACGCGCTTTCGCCGTTCTCTTCGTGACGCATGAATTTCGGCTTCACGCCGGTCACGCTGAATTCGGGCAGCTTTTGGCCAATGCCAAGCATGGGGAGGTCTCCTGCAGTGGAAAATTCGGATGGACGACTCACCACGGTGAACGATGAGTCCTCTGGACAATTGCTGCGCTGCAGCAGATAAAGAAAATTGATTATTCCGCCATGAGATATAGAGTTAAACTATGACCCTCCCGACCTTTCGCCAGCTGCAGTTCCTTGTCGCCCTTGGAGAGACCGGCTCGTTCTCGCGCGCCGCCGAGGCCTGCCATGTCACCCAGCCGACTCTGTCGGCCGGGATCAAGGAACTCGAGGACATTCTCGGCGTTTCACTGGCGGAACGCGAATCGCGGGGCGCCACGTTGACCCATGCGGGCGAGATCGCGGCCGCCCGGGCCTCTGCCCTGCTGGGGGACGCCCACGCCCTCGTCCAGTCGGTCACCACGGCCGGCGCCCTCTTCTCCGGCCCCTTTCATCTGGGCGCCATCCCCACCATCGCGCCCTTTGTGTTGCCCCAGACGGTCAGCCTGCTGACCCGGGAATATCCCGACCTGAAGCTCTACCTCACCGAAGACCGCACCAGCCGGCTCGTCGACCAGCTGAGGGCCCGCACGGTCGACGCCGCCTTCATCGCGCTGCCCTGGGACGCACCCGGCATCGAGACCATGACCCTGTTCGACGACGAGTTCCTGCTCGCTGCCCCTTCGGGTCACCCGCTCGCCCGCAAGAACGGCCTCGCGCCCGAAGACCTCGCGGGCGAGGACCTGCTGCTGCTCGAAGACGGCCACTGCCTGCGCGAGCATGCGCTGTCGCTGTGCCGCCTGAAGGCGGGCACCGGGCGCGAGCAAGTCGCCGCCACATCGCTCGGCACACTGGTCAACATGGTCGCGGGCGGACTTGGCGTCTCGCTGATCCCGCGCCTCGCGGCCGATAACGGCCTCGCCCTCGGCCCGGATGTCGCCGTCCGCTCCTTTGTCACCCCGGTGGTCGGCCGTCAGATCGGCATTGCCTGGAAGGCCGGCAGCCCGCGCGCCGCCGAGGCCCGCAAGCTCGGCGAATTCGTCCGCGACCAGCTGAAACCGCGCGCCGCCCAGCACGCCTGACGGGCCGCGCGGCAACACCCCGGAATAATCTGCGCGCGGGGGTTTCAGCGCCGCCCGGGCTTGGCCTATTAGGTTCAGACACAGGGGCGGGACGGCACGGCGCATGACTCTCAGTGACTCATGGCGGGCAACCCTCGCAGCCGGTGCGGTCAATCTCGTCCTCGGCGCGAACCTGCCCTATCTGCCGGTCTGGATGGAGAAGGCCGCCGGCATGTCGGGCGCCGAAATCGCCGGCGCCAGCACGATCGCCATCGTCATCCGCATCTTCGCTGGCCCCTTCTCGGCGGGCATTGCACAGGATCACGGCCTGCGCGCCACGCTCGCTTCGGTCATGGCCATCGTGCTGGCGGGCTATGTCCTGCTGTTCCCGGACTCGCCGCGCGCCGTCGACTTCTTCCTGTGCGTCCTTGTCTACAGCGCCATGAACCTCGTCGGCCCGCTGTTCGAAGCGATCCTCGTTTATGGCACACGGTATGGCCGCCCGGACTATGGTGAGGGCCGCGCCATGGCGTCGGCCGCGTTCGTGATCTCCAATCTTGCCGGCGGCGCAATCCTCGGCGCCTGGGGGCCCGACTGGGTGCTCGGCTATCTCATCGCCGCATCCTGCATCGCCAGTATCGGGCCGCTGCTGACCAAGCGCGGCGCGCGCACGGTCATCACCCGCCGCCCGCTCTGGTCGACCTTCTCGCAGGCCTTCGCCCTTTACCGGATTGACGGTGTACTGATCTATCTGATTGCCGCCTCGCTGATCCAGGCAAGCCATGGCGCCTACTACGCCTTCGCTTCCAACATCTGGATCGCGCAGGGCATTGACGGCGGCCATATCGGCGCGCTCTGGGCCACCGGCGTGGCCGCCGAGATCCTGTTGCTGCTCCTGTCGCGCCGGCTGCTGAAGGATACCGGCGTTTACACGCTTCTCTGGCTAGGCGGCATGGGCGCGCTCCTGCGCTGGACGGCGGCCGGCTTCGTGCTGCCGATGGGCGCGGTCTATGTGTTTCAGACCTTGCACGCGGCCAGCTTCGCCATGACCCATCTCGGTACGATGCGCTTCCTGCAAGCCCGTTTGCCGGAAGACCAGTTGCCGCTCTCCTATTCCGCCAATGGCGCGCTGATCTTCGGCCCCGCCATGGCGGTGACCGGGTTTGCCTCGGGCCTCGCCTATGACGCGCTCGCGCCGGGCGGCATCGAGGCTCAGACAAAGCTTTACTGGCTGATGTCGCTCGTCACGTTCGCCGGCCTCGCCATCGCCTGGCGCGCCGGACGGCGCGCCGCAATGGCGGCCGGGCCGGGTTGACCGGACGGCACAAAAAAATGCGGCCCCGAAGGGCCGCATCCTGTTTTCCCTTTGACCTTCGGCCTTGTTATCCGGCTTCGCGTTCGCCGCGGACGTCGAGATCGTATTCCCGCACCTTGCGGTACAGCGTCGAGCGGCCGATCCCGAGACGGCGCGAGACTTCGCTCATATGGCCGTCATAGAATTCGATCGCATACTGAAGAAGGTCGCGTTCGATATCCTGCAGGCTGCGCAGTTCACCGTCCTTGTCCTTGATCGCCACTGGGCTTTCGGGGTCGACCGGCATCGCATCATTCGCCGCCACCGGCACTGCCGGACGCAGCTCAGGCACGGCGGGCAGGCTGGCCGCTTCCGGCATCTGGCCGGAGATCTGCGGGAAGTCCTGCGGACGCAGCAGTTCGCCGTCGCACAGCACGACCGCGCGGAACACCGCGTTCTCCAGCTGGCGTACGTTGCCGGGCCAGTCATAGGCGTGCAGCATCTTCATCGTGTCCGGCGCCGCGCCGGTCACTTTCGCGCCTTCGCTTGCATTGAATCTGGCGATGAAGTGATCCACCAGCGCCGGAATGTCTTCGCGGCGTTCGCGCAGCGACGGCATGTCGAGCGGGAAGACGTTGAGGCGGTAGAACAGGTCCTCGCGGAACGTGCCGGCTTTCACCTGGCCTTCGAGGTCGCGGTTCGTGGCCGAGATGATGCGCACATTAACCTTGGTCGGACGGCGCGAACCCACGGCGTCCACTTCGCCTTCCTGCAGCACACGGAGCAGCTTCACCTGCGCATCGAGCGGCAGCTCGCCCACTTCATCGAGGAACAGCGTGCCGCCATCGGCCTCGACAAACTTGCCGAGCGATTTCGACACAGCGCCCGTGAAGGCGCCCTTCTCATGGCCGAACAGGATCGACTCCACGAGGTTTTCCGGGATCGCGCCGCAGTTCACCGTCACGAACGGCTTACCGGCGCGACTGGAAGCGCCCTGGATGCAGCGCGCCATCACCTCTTTACCCACACCGCTTTCGCCAAGGATGAGCACCGGGATATCCGACGCCGACGCCCGCTCTGCCATGCGCAGCACGCCGCGCATCGACGGCGCCGACGCAATCATGTCCTCGAAGCGCATGCCGCCTTCGGCCTTGCGCGACAGGCGTTTCACTTCGCCGGTCAGACTCTGCATCTTCAGGGCGTTCCGGATACTGACGACCACACGCTCGGGGTTCGCCGGCTTGACAATGAAGTCCACCGCCCCGCGGCGCATCGCCTGCACGATCGTATCGATCCCGCTCGTCGCGGTCAGCATGATGACCGGCAGGTCCGCGCGGCGCTCGGCCAGACGGTCCAACGTCTCCATGCCCGACAGGCCCGGCATCGTCAGATCCAGCAGCACTACATCGATGCCTTCGCGGGCTTCGCAAGCGGTCGCGATCCCGGTCTCGCCATCCGGCGCCGTGCGGCAGGCAAAGCCCGCCTTCTCCACGGCCGCCTGCAACAGGCGGCGCTGGGTCGGATCGTCATCGATCACGAGAATCGTCTTGGCCATGGTCATACCCTTCAGGTCTAATCCGTGCACGGACGCCTCAGGACGCACCGTGCCACATCGTTACGGCCCGTTCTGACACAAACGCGTGGAAGTACGGTTTGCACAATCGGTGAAATTTGACCGACCGGCCCGCCCGCCTCGCCTTAAGGTTTGCGCGCTCCGCGTGCGCGATGGGCCTTGCCGCGACGTCACGCCTGTTCTGCAGCGGCCGCAGCACAGGCCGCCGGATCGCCCCGAGCTGTCCAGCGGGATCATTGCGACTTTTGACCAACCCTTTGTTAAACTTTAAGGCGCATCAACACGATTAACCGAACACGAGATCCACGACATGGCCGACCCCCGGCGCCACGCGTGCCCCCCGCCCGAAGCACGCGCCGCCGAACCCAGCGCGGGTGACCGCGACGCCCTGTTCGCCGCCCTGGTCGAGGAGTGCCTGCCCGCCCTGCGCGCCTATGCCCGCAATCTCTGCGGCGACCCGCACCTCGCCGACGACTGCGTCCAGGACGCCTGCATCCGCGCCCTCTCGGCCTTTGCCAGCTTCGAAACCGGCCGCCATTTCCGCCCCTGGATCTTCCGTATCCTGCGCAATGAATGGCTGCAGCGCCTGCGCCGCGACCGCCGCATGACCGCGATGCCCGACGAGGAAATCCAGGACAGGCTGATCGATACCCGCACGCCCGAAGATGCCGCCAGCGTCGCCGACCTGATGGCGGCGATCTCGCGCCTGCCGCCCGACATGGCCGACGCCATCGGCCTCGTGCTGGGGCTCGGCTTCTCCTATGAGGAGGCGGCCGAGGCCTGCAATGTCGCCACCGGCACCATGAAAAGCCGCGTCAGCCGCGCGCGCCTCATCCTGATAGAACGTCTGGAGAGCGCCCTGTCCAGCAATCAGGACACGCCGCCGGTCCGGCCAAAAGCGGCGTAAACCACTGAAGGCCGCCGCACGGCGGCCTCGCCGGTCGTTAATGGGCTGACGCCCTTTCCACTCTGGCCAGCGCGTGGACCAGCGGCAGATCGATCGGTGCGTCGAACCGCACACCCAGCGTATCGCCGACCTGCCAGCGCACTTTCGCCACCAGCCGGCGCGGCTCCGCCTCACCCTGCAGGTGGGCGAGCACGTAGACATCGCCGCGTGCTTTCTCGCCGCCCTCGACCACGATCCGCGCGCCCGATTGGGAAACGTCCTTCAGCCGTCCGGCGCAGGCATCGGTCATGTCCACCCACACCACGCGCACCGCAAAGCCCGACGAGAGCCGCGCCTCCTGCCGCGAGCCCTCGCCCGCCGTCATCTCACAAGATCCGAATTCCGTGTCAGCCATGGTTAATCTATGCCCCGCCGCAACGTTTGGTTCCCGCGGGGGCACAAAAATTTCGTGGTTAATGGCGGCGCCAAAAACTGCCGAAGTCGCAGCACCCCGCGTGAGCGGCCTCGGCACCGAAGATTCGCGTGAGTAATGGCGGTGCCGCCGCTTGAACTGGGCCGAGACATATTGGGCTACCGGGAATGGAGCATAACGCTGGATTGGTATCCGCCAACCGCCCCTACCCCCTCAAGATCTTCGCCATCGCCTTGCCCTTGGCCAGCTCGTCCACGAGCTTGTCCAGGTAGCGGATCTCGCGCATCAGCGGATCTTCGACCTCTTCCACGCGCACACCGCACACCACGCCCGTGATCAGCGCCCGCGCGGGGTTGGGTTTCGGCGCCCCGGCAAAGAAGGTCTCAAGGTCCGCGCCCGCCGCAATCTGCGCCTCCAGCTGCGACTGCGTGTAGCCGGTCTGCCAGCGGATGATCTCATCGACCTCCGCCTGCGTGCGCCCCTTCTTCGCGGCCTTCGCCACATAGGCCGGGTAGACCTTGCCGAACGCCATCGAGAAGATCCGGTGTCGTTTCGTCTCCGCCATTGCCGCGCCCTCCGGTTGCCTGCCCGATCAAAGCGCAACTGCCTGCACAAAACAAGAACAGACTGGACAGTCCACACCCCGGAGCCCATATCTTGGCGCCATGGCCCGATCCCCGAAATCTTCCGCGCGCGGCGTTGCCGACGCCTCCGCCGCCTTCAGCTTTGACGGATTCGCCCTTGATGCAGCCGGCGCCCTGCCCTCCGACCAATGGACGCCCCACCGGCCCGACCGCGACTGGGTGAAACTGGAAGGCGGGCGGCGCTTCCGCGTCGCCTCGGCCTACGAACCCGCGGGCGACCAGGTCACCGCCATTCCCGAACTCGTGGAGGGCATCCAGGCCGGCGAGCGCGACCAGGTCCTCCTCGGCGCGACCGGCACCGGCAAGACCTTCACCATGGCCAAGATCATCGAGGCGACCCAGCGCCCCGCCCTGATCCTCGCGCCGAACAAGACCCTCGCCGCCCAGCTCTATGGCGAGTTCAAGTCCTTCTTCCCGGACAACGCGGTCGAGTATTTCGTCTCCTACTACGACTACTACCAGCCGGAGGCCTATGTGCCGCGGGCGGACCTCTACATCGAGAAGGAAAGCTCGATCAACGAGGCCATCGACCGGATGCGCCACTCCGCCACCCGCGCCATCCTGGAGCGCGACGACGTGATCATCGTCGCCTCGGTCTCGTGCCTCTACGGTATCGGCTCGGTCGAATCCTACACCTCGATGACCTTCACGCTGAACGCTGGCGAGCGCATCGACATGAAACAAGTCGCCGAACGCCTCGTTGCCAATCAATACACCCGCAACGACATCGCCTTCGGCCGCGGCACCTTCCGCATCAAGGGCGACGGGCTCGACATCTTCCCCGCCCACTATGAAGACCGCGCCTGGAAGCTCTCCTTCTTCGGCGACGAGCTAGAATCCATTGTCGAGTTCGATCCCCTGACCGGCCGCAAGCTCCAACAGCTACCCGCCATCAAGATCTATGCGAACAGCCACTACGTCACGCCCCGCCCGACGCTCACCCAAGCCGTGGAGCAGATCAAGGTCGAGCTGAAGCAGACCATCGCCCATTTCGAGAAGCACGGAAAACTGCTCGAGGCGCAGCGCATCGCCCAGCGCTGCCAGTATGACATAGAGATGATGTCCGCCACCGGCTCTTGCAACGGCATCGAGAACTATTCGCGCTACCTCACCGGCCGCAAGCCCGGCGAGCCGCCGCCGACCCTGTTCGAATACCTGCCCGCCAACGCCCTCGTCTTCACCGACGAGTCCCACCAGACGATCCCCCAGATCGGCGCCATGTTCAAAGGCGACTTTTCCCGCAAGTCCACCCTCGCCGAATACGGCTTCCGCCTGCCCTCCTGCATCGACAACCGCCCCCTCAAGTTCGAGGAATGGGACGCGATGCGCCCGCAGACCGTCCACGTCTCCGCCACCCCCGGCAAGTGGGAGCTGGAGCGCACCGGCGGCGTCTTCACCGAACAGGTCATCCGCCCCACCGGCCTGATCGACCCGCCCGTCGAAGTCCGCCCCGTGTCCAGGGATGGCGCCAATCAGGTCGATGACGTCATGGCCGAGGTCAAGGCCGTCGCCGCGCGCGGCTATCGATCATTGATCACGACACTGACGAAGAAGATGGCGGAAAACCTGACCGACTTCCTGCATGAGAACGGCGTGCGCGTGCGCTACATGCACTCCGATGTCGACACGATCGAGCGCATCGAGATCATCCGCGACCTGCGCCTCGGCGTCTTCGACGTCCTCGTCGGCATCAACCTCCTGCGCGAGGGCCTCGACATTCCGGAATGCGCCTTCGTCGGCATCCTCGACGCCGACAAGGAGGGGTTCCTCCGCTCGGAAACGTCACTCGTGCAGACCATCGGCCGCGCCGCGCGCAATGCCGAGGCGCGCGTGGTCCTCTATGCGGACCGGATCACCGGCTCGATGGAGCGCGCGATGGAAGAGACGCGCCGGCGCCGCGAGAAACAGTCCGCCTACAACCTCGAACACGGCATCACGCCGACTACCATCATCCGCGACGTCTCCGACATCCTCGGCGAACTCGGCGACAAGCCCTCCGCCAGCCGCGCCCGCCGCCAGCGCGAACGCGGCGTCTCCGAAGCGAAAGCCGTTCCACTTGCCGGCGAGTCAGGCCATAATCTGAAAGCCGTCATCGCCGATACTGAAAAACGCATGCGAGAAGCCGCCTCGAACTTGGAGTTTGAGGATGCGGCCCGGCTGCGGGACGAACTGAAGCGGTTGCGGGAGCAGGATTTGGGCATATGATTGCGGTTGAAGGGCTCGCCCATTTGCGGCGCCTTTATGATGACGAGTATGCCATTGTAATCGATCCGGCTACTGATTATTTTCACTAAACCGCAGAATTTGCTCGACATCTTTTTTGTATCGAGCTCAAGATATCTTGCAATCGTGGTTCGAAGATTTCTATGAAGATTGCCTGTATTTATCCAACGGCGCCAGAAGCCTGATCAGGATGAGCAATTAGGCTGTCAAGCTTCGCTTCTATGCGGAAATTTTTTCTTGAGCGTCTTGAGCTCTTTTACGCACTGGCCAAAACAACGATAAAGTCAGCTTAAAGGGTAGATGCGAAATCTGCAGCCACACTCCAGATACGTGGATTGGGCGCCCAGAATACAGCGAGCTCTAGCCAACAGAAATATATTGGGAGAAGTTTAAGTTCGAAACGACAGATGATATCGGGGGTACGCGCGGCCCGCACTTCATCTACTAACTGAAGTGGACCATCGGACTTTCGCTATTCCATTTCTTGGCACGAGCTGATCCCGAAGTACGGGAACACTTTGGCGAAGACGTTGCCCCGCACGCCGCAAACCTCGAGCGATATCAGGGCTACTGGCTATGCGTGCCCCTTCACCAGCTCGAGGAAAAATGGGAAGCGCACTGGAAAGGCTTTGGACACGTATGGCTGGCTGACCATGAACGGCACATATCTGAAATAGATTCCGCGTCGCCCTCATCTGGCGGCACTGGACGGCCAGGGAAGCGATAGGCGCTGGCAGAAGTGTGCCGCGCGAAGATTCCCAATGGAAATCGAGGAAGGTCTTGGAACGAGGCCCTTCGAGTATTCGAACTTGAGTACGGCATTTCTGGATCCGTTGAAACGCTCAAAAGGCGCCTCAAAGACTAAGACTTGTAGCACAAAATCCGTCAAAATCTCGACCGCTGTGACGGCGAAGTTTGCTGGTTTTTCGCGAGCGCCGCAGGAGGGGATTTTGAATCATCTTCGCTTGGTCACCGATAGGCGGCCTTGCCAATAAGCAAATCCGCGAATGAAGCCGCAACTGAAACGAAAGGGATTTTGCGTCGCAGACTCCAAAAAGATCTTTTTGCCAGCGTTCGGCGCCATCGCTCGAGCGGCAATCTCGGAGTTCATTGGTGCTGCTCGGCCGAACCATATCACCCCTCCTTAACCCCTCCCTGCTATCCCTAGCCGTCTCGCACAGGAGAGCCCCTATATGTGGATCCATCGTAAGGAACACTTCCGCAATGCGAGTGACCGGCCGGAGCGCTCGAAGGTCGCTGCGACGGTGTATTTCCTGCCCGACACGAAAGAGCCCCCGCCCCGCCAGGGTTGGGAGGAGGCCTGCCCGCATTGCGGCGCCCCGATCCGCGTGATGAAGCCCCGCCATGGCGGCACCGCGGTCTCCGAGGCCCTGCCCTCCGGCCGCCTCATCCCCCACCCCTGCTTCGACCGCCTGCGCGGCAAACGCCCCAGCAACGAGACGCTGGACCTCTTCTTCGACTACCACCCGGCCTGAGCCGCCACGCCCTTCAGGGCGAAGGGCGCAAGGCCCACCCAATCCGTACACGCACAATATAAAAATCGCTGCACCGCACCAATTTCACAGCTGTCTTAAACCTGTGAAATTTCTCCCCGTAAAAGCGATTTTTCCCTCGACAGCCTCTCGACTCAGGCGAGGTTTGGTGAGATCGTTTCGTTAAGCCAACGAAGTCCGGGTGGGAGACAACCCACCGACGGAGCGGAGGCCAAGCCCATCGCCCCCGTCAGGTGGCCGGGCCAGGAGCGAATCCGGGAGACCGGTGGAGCAAAGGGTCAGGCAGGAAGACGAGATAAAAACAGGCGGTGGCCTCACGGAGCGGAACTCGAGCCGCAAAGAGAGGTGCTGTAGGCCGTGACCGGAGCGCAGTCCGAAACACGGCGGCCAAGACCGGAAAGTCCCGAGAGGGACGCCAGGAAAGCTGTGTGCTGCAAGGCATGGAGACTGGAGAGGTGCGACCCGACAATCCCGCAAGGGTGTAAGGCGAGCAGAGGCGGCGGCCAAGTCCTGAACAAGCGACTCCCCCCCGGGAGAGCGCAGGATCAGGCACCGCCAAACGGATCGTGCGCCTGCCAGGGCGAACGTCCGTGAACGGCGGAAGGGTGATGGAAGGTGCGCCTCAGAAGCGGACCGGAAAACACTCTGGTGAACTTCGAACCACCGCTCACGAGTGCTAGCACAGTGTCTCGGTAGTCTGATTCGAAACACCGTGAAAGGCGTGGTTGCCCTTAAAAGGCACCGCGCCTTTCTTCGTTTTTGCGCGGCACGCAGACAACGCCCTGCTCCAGCGCCTGTCCCCGCATCCCCGCTTCCTCAGAAGCGAGCCCGCCGCTACCGGGATCGCCTCCCAATGGCTCGCCTTCGGGCCCGGCCGGGTCAGCGGCACGGTCGCCCGGCTCAGTCCGTTCGGCGGAACCTGCAAACCAGGCTGTCGAATAGGGCGTGTTCAGCACGCGTGCGGCCGCTGCGCGGCATCGACCACCGGATCCTTGCCATCATAGCCACCTTTCAGCATCCGCATCCCCCCCGCCCTGTCCAGTCGGGCTGGCCGCTCACAGAATAATCCGCTTGACGCGCTGGCGCCTCAGGTTCCGCCAAGACGCAGGCACAAGCCTGACCTTGCGCAACAAAAAACCGTCCACACCTGCGTGTGGACGGTTTGTGGACTCCCCCGTGCGGGAAAGTGGGGTTAGGGCGAAACCGGAACCGGGGTCTCTTCCGGGGCTTCGACCGGGGCAGAGGCTTCGACCGGAGCGGCTTCTTCGCCTTCCACCAGTTCGTCCGCCGGCTGAGGAACCGCGCTGGCCGTACCGCAGCAGCGAACCTGCATCTCGAGGACACGGTCGTTGAAGCGGCACTGCTCGTCGTTGATCTCACGCAAGATCGACGGGCCACCGGCGCGCGTCGTGTAACGGGTCTGCGTGCAGCTCGTCAGCGTGTAGCCTTCGCGGCAGGTGCCGATATTGGTCTTCTGGATCGTGCGGGTTTCGCAGACCATGCTGTTGTCCTTGGCCAGGGCTTCCTGGGCGGCGGACATGGCAGCCGCAGCGTCCGCTTTCGCGGCATCGGCGGTGGCCTGCGCGTCGGCCGTCAGCTTGAAGGCATCGGCCAGGCGCATGTTGGTATCGGCGAGCGCGGTGGACTGGCCATCGATCTCGACTTTCAGGCGGCAGACATTCTCGTTCGCCTTCTTGGGGTTTGCACAATACTCCGCGACAGTCATGTCATTCGGAACGTTCATGCAGGCAGAAACACTCAACGCAGCGAGCAACAGCCCGCCGGAAAGGACTTTTCCAAGTTTCATATGGATTCTCCATCACCGGTTAGCCGGGGGCATCTTTACCCTCCGCCCAGACCGATTGGCGGCGAAATGTGGCGAAAAATCAACAGATCGCCCCTGAGGGGAGATTTTTAGGTCTTCAGCTTGTATCCGTTGCGGAACATTGCCCATACGGCAATGACTGACACCAAAGCGAGCAGACCTGTATAAGCCACACCGATTGCGAGCGATCCGTTGGCGACGCCGATATGGCCGTAGCGGTACCCGTCGATCATGTAAAAAATCGGATTGAGGTGCGCGATGGACTCGAACGGTTCGACCATGACTTTGACATCATAGAAGGTGCCCGAGAGGAAGGTCAGCGGCACGATGATGAAGTTGGTGACCGCGGCCAGGTGGTCGAACTTGTCGGCCCAGATGCCGCCGAGGATGCCGAGGGCGCCCAGGATCACCGCGCTGGTCAGCGAGAACCAGAGGATCGGCCAGACGTGGCGGATCGGCAGGTTGGCGAGGCCCGACAGCTGGATCGCGACGCCGCAGATCAGCGCGATCAGCAGCGCCCGGGTCACCGCGCCGCCGAGGAAGGCGATGGACAGTTCCAGGGGCGAGAGCGGCGGCATCAGGAAGTCGACATGGGTCGAATTAAACTTCGCCTGCACGAGGCTGGAACTGGTGTTGGCAAAGGCGTTCTGGAGGATCGCCATCATGATCAGGCCGGGCGCTAGGAAGTCGTTGTAGCGCAGGCCCTCGAAATCGCCCGTCAGCTGGCCGCGGTCGCCGAAGGCGAGCTTGAACACGGTCATGAACAACAACGTCGTCACCACCGGCGCAAACACCGTCTGCATCCAGACCTTCAGAAACCGGCCAACCTCCCGCTGGTAAAGGGTCCAGAGACCGAGGCCATTGAACGCGCCGTAGTGGCGCAGGGTGCGGGATTGATCGGGCGGGGGAATCGTCTTCATGGCCACAGCACATAAGCGATGCAGCCCGCACTTGCGAGAGGCATCCACGCGACAATCCCGTGCCACAAGATATAGAACTCTGTGGAAAGCGGAGGCCGCATGTTGTGTTTCGTTTCGCCGCTGATACGATATCTAGGTGTCAGGACAGATGGCGCGTACAGCCAGAACAACATATAGGGGTTCATGTCCTCAGCGATGAGGCCTGCCCTGTAATGCGGGAGACTTCCAACATGTCGTGGAACGACGAGCGGGTGAACACCCTCAAGAAACTCTGGGCGGAAGGCCATTCGGCCTCGCAGATCGCCAAGCAACTGGGCGGCGTGACGCGCAATGCGGTGATCGGCAAGGTCCACCGCCTCGGCCTTTCGGGCCGCGCCACCCCCTCGCGCCCGGTGAAACGCCCGCCGCGCCTGGCCCGGCCGAAGCCCCGTTTCCTGGCGGACGGCACAGCCGCCGCCACACCGGTCGCCGCCGCGCCGAGCGCGCCGGCCCCGTCGCTGGCCGTGGAACGGGTCACCTCGATCGCGCCCCTGCCCCCGCTGCCGCTGGCCGATGGCACCCCGGCGACGATCCTCACGCTGCGCGACACGATGTGCAAATGGCCGATCGGCGACCCCGCCGACCCGAAATTCGCCTTCTGCGGGCGCAAGGCCGATTGCGGCCCTTACTGCACCGAGCACGCCCAGGTCGCCTTCCAGCCGGCCCGCAAGCGCGAAGCCCGCAAGTCGGAATACGACTACGTCCGGCGGATTGCCGGCTAACGCCGCGCTGACATCGAAGGACCTTGAGGCCCCCAGCGCAGAAATGTGCCGGGGGTTTCCACTTTCGAACCCGCAGGGTGCATTAGGCCGAAGACCGTAATGCACCACGAAGGCAGGCGGGGGTTTGACGGAGCATTACGCTTCACTAATGCACCATACACGGATCATTCTCGCGCCGCGGGCATCCAGACGCCGAAGGCGGTGCCCTGGCCAAGGAGGGTTTCGACGGCGAGACCGCCGCGGTGGTGGGCCATGATGTGCTTGACGATGGCGAGGCCGAGGCCGGTGCCGGTGATCCTGCCGCCGCGCGACTGGTCGGCGCGGTAGAAACGCTCTCCCAATCTGGGCAGGTGTTCGCGCTCGATGCCGGGGCCTTGGTCTTCAACGCGCAGCCAAACGGCCGGCTCCGGCAACTGGCTGCGCGCGAGGGCCTGCAGCAGGGTCATCCGTTGACTGATGTCCCAGCGCTGGGAAGCGGTGGTGCGTGCCTCGGCGAGCGAAGGTGCGGCGCCGAAACGTAGGGTCACTTCGTTGCCCGGCTTTGAATATTTGACGGCGTTCGAGACGAGGTTTTCCACGACCTGGATCAGCTCGTCGCGGTGGGCCGTGATCTCGCGGATCGCCTCGGCCGGCGCCTCGACCTTGAGGCTGACGCCCTGCTCTGCCGCAATCGGCTGGAGCGCGGCGATGGAGGCGCTCACGATCTCGGCGAAATCCTCGCGGCCGCGCGGCAGCATATGCTCGGACGACTCGATGCGAGAGAGGGAGAGCAGGTCTGCAATCAAGCGGCGCATCCGGTCGGTCTCGGCGGCCATGATGTCGAGGAAGCGCGGCCAGGCGGCGGTGTCGTCTTTGGCGGGGCCGCGCATGGTCTCGATGAAGCCAGAGACGGCTGTGAGCGGGGTGCGCAGCTCGTGGCTGGCATTGGCGAGGAAATCCGCCCTGGCGCGGGCGGCGCGCTTCACGGGGGTGAGGTCTTCGAGGAGGACGAGGACATTCTTGCCCGAGGGGATACGGCTGACATGGGCGCGCCAGGTCTCGTCCGGGCCGGTTTCAAGCTCGGCCGAGAAGGTGCCGGTCATCGGCCGTTCAAGCGCCTGATCGATGGCGGAGAGGAGGACCGGCGAGCGGATGACGGCGCTGGCGCGGGCGAAAGGCAGGTTGGCCAGCTGGAACAGGTCGTCGGCGGGGCGGTTATAGGCGGCGATCTTCTGGCCGGGACCGATCTCCAGCGCGGGCAGCGGAAGGGCCGACAGGAGCGCGGAGCTGGCCTCGGCGGGCTCGGGCGCGGCCTGTTCGGCCCAGCTCTGGCTGACACCGCGCGGCACGCGGGCGGCGGAGCCAGCGAAGTAGGCCACCGCGACCGAGGCGATGACGCCCAGGGCGCTGAGCGCTTCGATGAGGCCGAGGGCGCCGGTCGCGACCAGAAGCAGGAGCACGACCCCGGTGGTGCCGATGAGAACGGAAAAGTCCCGCGTACGGCGGGTCATTGACGGTCGATGGGTGTCTTCGCTCACGGTTTCACCTTTAGAATCAATGCCCGGTGGGCGTGCGCCGATGGCGGACTATATTGGCGGTACCCTGCGCTCCGGCGGCTGCCAAGTGCCGCCCGGCGGGGGCCGTGCGGCGCCGGGATCACGCGTCGACAGAAAGTTATTGAAAATCGATAATTTCATATTGACGATCGGCAAAGCCGGGCGTATCCGGTCCGCTCAATCGATAGGTTTAAACTCTGGCATGAATAAATCGCTCCTATTCCTCGGTTCCGCGATGCTTGCGGCCTGCGCGACCTCGCCGGATCCGGCCGAGCGGTTCATCGGTGACCATGACGCACTGGTGGAGACTGTTCCGGGCGCGCCGGCCGAATGGGCCGCGCAGGGCGTGGCCGGCAAGGCACCGACCGGCGACTGGCTGGGCCAGTTCAATGACCCCGTGATGGAAGCCCTGGTGGCCGAAGCGCTGGCCGCCAATCCGACGCTGGAATCCCGCGCCGCGCTGACCCGCGCCTCCGAGGCGCTGACACGGTCGGCCCGCGGCGCGCGCTTGCCGAGCCTGTCGGGGTCGGCGACGGCGGGGGGCACGTCCACCGGGGTCGAAGTGGCCGGCCAGGACGAGCGGCTCAACGACCCGATCTACGGGCTGGGCATTGATGCCAGCTGGGAAATGGACCTGTGGGGCCGTGTGTCGAACAGCATTGCGCAGGCCGATGCCGACTATGCCGCGAGCGAGGCTGACCTTGCCGCGACCGAACTGTCGATTGCCGCGCAGACCGCGATTGCCTGGATCCGCCTCAACGAGGCACTGGAGCAGGAACGTATCGCGCTCCTCTCCTACGAAGCGCGCGACCGTGTACTGACGATCACCGACCGCCGGGTGCGGTCGGGCGTGGCCGGGCCGCTGGAACTGCGCACGGCGCGCAGCTCGCTGGCCGGCGCCGAAGCGACGATTGCCGCCCGGCGGCAGAATTCGATGGAGGCCGCACGCCGGCTGGAAGTGCTGCTGGGCCGCTATCCCGGCGCCGAGATCACCGCGAACGGCACGCTGCCGCAGCTGACCGCGCTTGAGGCGCAAGGCAACCCTGCCCTGTTGCTGTCGCGGCGCCCGGACATCGCGGCGCTCGAGGCGCGGGTGGTTGGCGCCGGACTCAACGCGGAAGCGGCACGCCTCGCGATGCTGCCTGCGCTGCGCCTGACCGGTTCGGCATCGACAAGCTCGACGGAGCTGAAGGATATCGTCGACCCCGCCCTCGTGGCGGCCCGTCTGGTCGCCGGACTGTCGCAGCCGCTGTTCAACAATGGCCGGCTGAAAGCGCAGCAGGACGCTGCCATCGCGCAGGCCCAGGCGGCGGTTGCCAATTATGCCAGCGGCGTGCTGACCGCCTGGCGTGAAGTGGAAGATGCGCTGTCGGCGGATGTCCTGCTGGCCCAGCAGGAAGCGGCGCAGGGCATCTCCTTCGAGGAGGCGCGCTATGCCGAGGAACTGGCCGAGCGCCAGTATGTCAGCGGCACGATCACCATCTTCAACCTGATTGACGCCCAGACGCGCCGACTGACGGCTGAGAGCCAGCTGGTCACGGCGCGCGCCAGCCGTGGTATAAACCGCGTATCCTATCACCTTGCACTCGGAGGCGGCGTGCCCGTCGCGGCCGCAGACACTGCTTCCAACGCTACAGACGCCGAAGAAAACGGCAGGAGCCAATAATCATGGGACGCCTTATTGCGATCATCGCCCCGATCCTGATCATCCTCGTCCTCGGCGTGGGCGGCTTCGTCGCTGTCAGCTCGATGAAACCCGAACCGGAGAAGAAGGACGAGCCCCGCGCAGGCCTCAACGTGTTCGCCGAGCCGGTTCGCGAAGTGGCCCTGACACTGACCGTGCAGGCGCAGGGTGAAGTCCGTCCCAAGACGGAAATCGTCGTGGCGCCGCAGACTTCGGGCCGCGTGGCCTTTGTGTCGCCGGACTTCATCGATGGCGGCTTCATCCGCAAGGGCCAGGTGCTGGTGCGGGTCGAGTCCCAGGACTATGAACTCGCCGTGGTGCGTGCACGCTCGTCGGTCGCCTCGGCCGAGCAGCGTCTTGCGCGTGAGCAGGCCGAGTCGGAACTCGCCAAGCAGGACCTTGCCGATCTCGGCATGTCGGACGCTTCGCCGCTGGCGCGCCGCGAACCGCAACTGGCAGAAGCGCAGGCCTCGCTGGACGCTGCCAAGTCGCAGCTGATGGATGCCGAGCTGGCGCTGGCCCGCACGGCGGTGATCGCCCCCTTCGATGGCCGCGTGCGCGAACGCAGCGTGGATATCGGCCAGGTGGTGGCGGCCGGCCAATCGCTGGGCAAGATCTTCGGCAATGATGTGGTGGAAGTCTCCCTACCGCTGAAAGACGCCGAACTCGGCCGTCTGGGCCTGCCGATTGCCTTTGCCAGCAGCAAGGAAAATCCCGGGCCGGAAGTGACGTTCACCGCGAATGTCGGCGGTGTGCCGCGCACCTGGAAAGGCCAGGTCGTGCGCACCGGCGCAGCGGTCAACTCGCAGACCCGGCAGATCAACGCGATTGCCGAAGTGGTGGACCCGTTTGGCAAGGCCGCTGACAATGGCGCGCCGATGGCGCCCGGCCTGTTCGTGAACGCAAAGATCCAGGGCCGCAGCCTCGACAAGGTGCTGGTCGCGCCGCGCTCGGCACTGCGCGGCGAAGACAAGCTGTACATCGGCGATCCCGAAACCGGAAAACTGTCGATCCGTACCGTGGATGTCGAATTCTCCGACCGCGACGGCGCCTACTTCCATGAGGGCGCCGAGCCCGGCGAGCTGGCGATCACTAGCCCGATCCAGGCCCCGTTCGATGGCATGAGCCTGACGGTGATGCAGCGCCAGGAAGACGGCACTGTGAAGGTGCTGAACCCGCCAAAGAGCGCGACCAGCGGCGAGGTCAAAGCCGGAACGGAAGTCGCCAACGCCGAAACCGCCAGCGCTGACGAAGGAGCCAGCCAATGAACGGCATAGTCGCCTGGTTTGCCCGCAACTCGGTTGCAGCAAACCTGTTGATGTTCATCTTCTTCGCGGGGGGCGTGTTCGGCTATTCCGCGATGGAGCGGGAAATGTTCCCGGTTGTGAAAGTGTCCGGCGCCTCGGTGTCGGTCGCTTGGACCGGCGCCTCCCCGCGCGACATCGAAGACCAGATCGTGACCCGGATCGAAGAAGCGGTGGCCGACATCAACGGCCTCGACCGGATCACGTCGATCGCCAGTGAAGGCGTCGGCGTGGTCAATATCCGCGGCCGCGACGATGTCGATATGGACACGTTCCTCGATGAAGTGAAGCTGCGGGTCGACCAGATCAACAACCTGCCACAAGCAGCTTTTGAGCCGCAGGTCGAACGCTGGGAACAGCGTAACTCCTTCATGGGCCTTGCCATCAACGGAAACGTCGATGCCCGCACGCTGCGCCGGATCACCGACAAGGTGCGCGACGACGTGGCTGCCCTGCCCGGCGGCGAACTCGCCCAGATGCAGGGAACGCTGGACGAGCAGGTGAGCATCGAAGTTTCCGAAGAAGCGCTTCGCCGCTTCGGTCTCAGCCTTTCGGACGTGGCCAACGCCGTGCGTCAGACCTCTCTCAACTCATCCGGCGGCCGTATCGAGTCGCCCGTGGGGGATGTCTCGCTTACGGCGCGCAACCTTGCCGACACGGCCGACCAGTTCGGCCAGATTATCATCCGTCAGACCACCGATGAAGGCACCGTCCGCGTGGCGGATGTCGCGACCGTGATCGATGGCTTCGTCAGCGACAAGCTGCGCGCGAGCTTCAACGGGCGCACCACCGCTTTCGTGATGATCCCCGAGCCCGACAAGATGGACATCACGCGGTATGCTGAAGGCGTGCGCGATTACGTCAAGCGTGCCAACGATCATACATCGGGCGTCCTGCCGGAAGGCGTCAGCATCGGCATCCTTTGGGACGATTCCGAAGCTTTCGAGGCCCGTATGGACCTGATCACCTCTTCGGCCCTGTCGGGCGCGTTGCTGGTGATGCTGGTGCTGCTGCTGTTCCTTCGCCCAGTGGTCGCCTTCTGGGTGACCTGCGGGATCTTCACGGCCTTCGCCGGCAGTATCCTGCTGTTCCCCGCGCTCGGCGTCTCCTGGAACATCCTGTCGACCTTCGCTGTGTTGCTGGTGATTGGGGTGATCGTGGACGATGCCATCGTCGTCGGCGAGAACATTCACAAGGAAGTTGAAAGCGGACGGCGCGACGGGTTGGACGCAGCAATTGTCGGCACCCAGCTGATGCTGAAACCGATCGTCTTCGGCGTGCTGACGACCGTGATCGCCTTCCTGCCCTGGGCCTTCGTCACCGGGCCGACGCGGATGTTCACCCAGCAGATCAGCTTTGTCGTCGTCGTGTCGCTGCTGATCTCCATTGTGGAATGCCTATTGATCCTTCCTGCGCACCTTTCGCACATGAAGAAACAGAAGTTCGAAGGCCCCACGGGCAAGCTGATGGTGTTCCAGCGGCGGATTGCCGACAGTCTGCTCTGGTTTGCAAACCACATCTACCGGCCTGTTCTGGAGCTGGCGATCAAGTTCCGCTACGCGACGGTTGCCTTCTTCTTCTCGCTGTTCTCGATCGCGATGGCCCTGCAATCCAGCGGCATCGTGCCTTTC
This sequence comes from Hyphomonas sp., assembly GCF_016125515.1. Classification (GTDB taxonomy): domain Bacteria; phylum Pseudomonadota; class Alphaproteobacteria; order Caulobacterales; family Hyphomonadaceae; genus Hyphomonas. The sequence goes on along the minus strand of NZ_WGLO01000001.1, from coordinate 72,179 downwards.
CAGTTCATGCCTGAAATCGAGGCGGACCTTATCCAGGTCAGTATCCAGATGCCGGACGGCACGCCGTTCGAGCGTGTCGTGGAAGTGCGCGACCAGCTTCAGGCCGGTGTTGATGCTGCCAAAGCGGAAACGGCGAAACTGCATCCGGAAATCGAAGGCGGCCTGATCCGCGATGCTTCCATCGTGGCCAGCGGCAAGACCGTGCGCTCATGGATCAGCCTGCTGCCACCCGAAGACCGGCCGGAGGATGTGACGTCGAAAGACCTGGCCGAGGCGCTGCGCCGGAATACCGGCGACATCCAGGATGCCGAGGAGATCAATTTCGACTTCACCTTCAACCGTCCGGACACGGGCGTGACATTTGCGCTGAGCCATCCGGATCTCGACCGGCTGCGCGCCGCTGCAGATTATGTGAAGGCTCACCTGGCAACCTATTCGGAAGCTTATGACATTTCCGACAACCTCTCTTCGGCGGCGGAAGAGATCCAGATCTCGCTGAAGCCGGGCGCAGAAACGCTTGGCATCACGCTGGCCGACGTGTCTAACCAGTTGCGTCAGGCCTATTTCGGTGAACTCGCCCAGCGCCTGCCGCGCGACGGTCAGGACGTTGAAGTGCGCGTCCGTCTGCCGCAGGAAGCGCGCGATGATCTCGACAGTCTCCAATCCATCCGTATCCGCACGATCGATGGACGCGAGATCCCGGTGACGCAGGTGGCGGACTTCGAGTTCGCACCCGGCATCAACCGCATTGTGCGCCGCAACCGCGTCCGGTCCGTGTCGGTGTCTGCCGAAGTGCTGGGCGATGGAGGCCGCGCCCGCATCATGGACGCGATGGAGAAAGACTTCTGGCCCCAGTTCAAGCAGGAATTCCCGGACGTCGTGCGCGGCGAGGCCGGTGGCTTCGAGCAGGAGCAGGAATTCTTCGCCGAGATCCAGCGCCTGCTGCTGATTGCGGTCGGGGCGATGTATATCCTGCTGGCGGTCGGCTTCCGGTCCTATTCACAGCCGATGCTGCTGATGATGGCCCTGCCCTTCGCGTATTGCGGCGCCATCTTCGGCCTTGCACTGACGGGCACACCGATGGCGATGTTCGCCTTCTTCGGGATTGCTGCGGCCTCTGGCGTCGTGATCAACGACAACCTCGTGCTGCTCGACTATGTGAACCAGCGGCGCGAAGAAGGCGCGGGCGCCGTGCAGGCGCTGGTCGACGCGGGCGTGTCGCGCTTCCGGCCGATCCTGCTGACCTCGCTGACGACGTTCGTGGGTCTCGCTCCGCTGCTCTACGAGAAGTCGGTGCAGGCGCAGTTCCTGAAACCGATGGTCGTATCTCTGGCTTATGCTGTGACATTCGCCCTGTTCGTTTCACTGCTTATGGTGCCAGCGCTGTATGCGATCGGCGTGGAGATCGGCCGCGTGTTCCGCTGGACCTGGGGCGGCAAGCCGTACCGCCAGATCGGCGAGAGCTATTCGGGCCATGCCTCCATCGATGAAGACGAGCTGATCGGGACAAGTACAGGTGAAACGCTTGCTCGCCCGTCTCCGGCGGAATAGTTGAGTACCAGACTCTGATTTCAATTCGCCCTGCGCGTTTGGCCGGGGCCCTACAGGGAGTACATCATGAAGAAACTCTTGCTTGGCGCAGCATCGCTTGCGCTGATCACGGCGTGTGCACATCACCCGGATGTCACCGTGCCGGAAGCGGACCTGGCCGCGAGCGAAACAGTCGAGCCGGCCAAGACCGAAGAGCTGAACCTCTCGGCGCCGGATGTCTGGGGCGGTTGGGGTATTAACCTCGACGCACGCGATACCGCCGCGAAGCCGGGCGACGACTTCAATGAATACGTGAACGGCGCGTGGATCGCCTCGTTCGAAATCCCTGCCGACAAGTCGCGCTATGGCTCGTTCGACCTGCTGCGCGAGAAATCGGAACAGCGCACCCTGAAGATCATCAACGATCTGGCTGAAGCCAAACCCGCCGTCGACACGCCGGAAGGCAAGATCGGCGCTATCTACAACGCATTCATGAATACAGACGCAATCAACGCGGCCGGACTTGCGCCGGCACAGCCCTATTTTGACAAGATCGATGCGGTCGCCAACCTTGACGACCTGGCAACCCTGATGGCGACGCCGGGCTTCGCGTCACCGGTCAATGGTTTCGTCTTCGTCGACGACAAGGACCCGGAAACCTACATCTTCCAGATGGCGCTCGGCGGCCTCGGCATGCCGGACCGCGACTACTACCTGAAGGACGATGAGAAATCGGTCGAACTGCGCGCGAGATACGTCGCGCTGCTTTCCAACATGCTGGGCAAGGCAGGCTATGCCGATCCGGCGGCCGAAGCGGCCAAGGTGATGGCCTTCGAGACCGAGATTGCCAAACTGGACTGGGACCGCACCGTCTCGCGCAACCCGGAAATCACCTACAACAAGCTGACCCGCGAGGAGTTTGTCGCGCTGGGCGGTGAGTTCCCGGTGCAGCGCGCGCTCGACACGCTCGGTGTCGGCAGCGAGGCACAGTATCTCGTCGCCGAAATTCCTCCGACCAAGGAGGAACTTGATTCGGCCGGCCTGACCGCCGAAGACGCCGCAAAGCTCGGCAATGGGTTTGCCGGTATCTTCCAGCTCAGCTCTGAAACGCCGCTTGATACCTGGAAGGCCTACATGAAGGCGCACTTCCTGATCGACCATGCCGCCGTGTTGCCGACCGATATCGACGATGCGGTGTTCGCTTTCTACGGCACGGCCCTGCGCGGCCAGCCGCAGCAGCGCGAGCGCTGGAAGCGCGCCGTCAGCGAGACGGAGAACGTGCTGGGCGAGGCCATCGGCAAGGTGTTCGTTGAACGCTACTTCCCGCCTGAGAACAAGGCGGCGATGGACGATCTGGTCAAGAACCTGCGTAAGGCCATGGGCTCCAACATCGCCGAACTGACCTGGATGAGCGACGACACGAAGGTGAAAGCGGTCGAAAAGCTCGATAGCTTCAATCCGAAGATCGGCTACCCGGAAGAGTTCGAGACCTATGAAACGCTGGTTGTCGGCCCGAACGCGCTCGACAACACGGTGGCTGCCGGTGAGTGGGCCTTCAAGGACAACATGTCCAAGCTTGGCACGACCGTGGACAAGTCCGAATGGTTCATGACCCCGCAGACGGTTAACGCCTACTACAACCCGAGCTTCAACGAGATCGTGTTCCCGGCTGCCATCCTGCAACAGCCCTTCTTCGGACTGTCGGCGGATCCCGCGGTCAATTACGGCGCCATTGGCGGCGTGATCGGCCACGAAATGGGCCACGGCTTCGACGACCAGGGCGCCAAGTTTGACGCCCTCGGCGCGCTGAACAACTGGTGGACCGATACCGACCAGGCCGCGTTCCGGATGCTGACCGATGCCCTGGCCGCCCAGTATGACGGCTATTGCCCGCTCGACGACGGCAAGACCTGCGTCAACGGACGGCTGACCCTCGGCGAGAACATCGGCGATGTCGGCGGCCTGTCGATGGCCTACAAGGCCTATCAGATGAGCCTGGATACGGATGGCGACGGCGTTGTCAGCGAGGCCGAACAGGTCCCGGTGATCGACGGCTTCACTGGCGACCAGCGCTTCTTCCTCGGCTGGGCACAGGTCTGGCGGTCGAAATACCGCGACGAAGCCAAGCGCCAGCAGCTGCTGACCGACCCCCACTCGCCGCCGGAATACCGGATCAACGGCGTGGTCCGGAACTTCGACGAATGGTACGAAGCGTTCGATGTCGGCCCGGATGACGCCCTTTACCTTCCGCCGGAGCAGCGTATCCGGATCTGGTAACCCTAAACCGGACTGAAAACGGGACTGAAAAATGCGGCCGCAGACCACGAGCGTGGCGCTGCGGCCGCAATTTCATTTTAACTGGCCTGGAATATGCATCTTCCAAGGCGAGTTGTTTCACTATTTGACCAGAAGCCTGCCCACCATGTCCCTGCTGCCCCGTCTTTTTGGATCCAGGAAACCGGTCGCCCCGACAAATCGGGTCGATCAGGTGCTTGCGGCCGGACCAGACAGCGCGCGGCCCGTTCGTGCGCATGTCTACCGCGAAGCTTACGTCACGTATGAATCGGGATACCGGCGCAAAGGTGTCGTCATGGACTTCACTGAAACGGGCGTGCGTATCCGCTTCCCGACCAATGAAAGCCTGCCCGCTGTCGTGACCCTGTCAGCCCGCTCGGTCGGTCTTGAGGGCGAAGCCGACGTGATCTGGCAGAAAAATTCCGAAGCCGGCCTGCATCTGCGCGGCCGGTAAGAGGCTGGCTGGACTCGCCCGCCGGGACTTGCCAACCCCATCCGAAAAGCGCTCACTGACCTTGTGCCCAAAGCCAAGGAAGGATCCTGCGCATGGCCATCCTGAAATCCGAACAGATCCTCGCTGAGTCCTCGAGATCGTTCGAGGACGCAATCCAGACCGCCGTCAGCCGCTTTTCGCAAACCGTTCGCGGGCTGGCCTCCTGCCACATCAATTCGATGTCGACGACGATCAAGGACGGCAAGATCGATATGTACCGCGTCAACATGCAGATGACGTTCGAGATCGACGCACCCGCTGAGCCGGCCGAAAACGGCAAGAAGAAAAAGAAGAAATAGACCGGGGGCTGACGCACGCCGCGTGCGGCCTATATTGAGTGTCTGAACCGACCCGGAGATGCCTGTGCCCCGTATCCGTCTTTCGACCTTCGCCGGGACCGCTGCCGTGCTCGCGCTTCTGGCGGTGCCTGCCCTCAGCGAGCCGCGCGCCCCTGCCCCCAAGGAGACATCCGCTATGTCCGCAAACCAGTTCACGTCGATCGATGGCAAGCCGCTCGACCTCACCCACCTCGGCGCGAAGGCCATCCTGGTTGTAAACACTGCTTCGAAATGCGGGTTCACGCCCCAGTACAAGGGGCTTGAGGAACTCTACCAGGCGAAGAAGGGTGAAGGCCTTGTGATTGTTGGCGTGCCCTCAAACGATTTCGGCGCGCAGGAGCCCGGCACGGAAGCGGAGGTGAAAACCTTCTGCGAAATCAACTATGGCGTGACCTTCCCGCTCACCCGGAAGTACGCGGTGACCGGCGCGGACAAGCACCCGTTCTACGCCGCCGCCGTCGGGGCGCTGGGTGACGACGCGCAGCCGAAGTGGAATTTCCACAAGGTCCTGATCAAGGGCGATGGCACGCCGCTGAAAGCCTATCCGTCCAAAGTGAAGCCCGATGATGCCGGGCTGCAGGCCGACATCGAAGCGGCGCTGAAGGGTTGAACCTTTCCTGATCTTGACGGGCGTGGCGTCAGGGCGCCTAAGTGCCTATATAGCACCTGCACAAAAACCTCAGGAAGGAATGCCCCCTCATGTCCGATAAAGATCCCGTTGTTATCGTTGGTATGGCCCGCACCCCGATGGGCGGTCTGCTGGGCGACCTCGCTGGCTTTTCCGCCAACGAACTGGGAGCATTGGCCGTCAAGGCGGCGGTCGCCGAAGCCGGGCTGAAGCCGGGCGAAGCCAACGAGATCATCATGGGCAACTGCCTTCCGGCCGGACAGGGCCAGGCCCCGGCCCGCCAGGCGGGTATCAAAGCCGGTGAAGACAAGGGCCTTGAGGCCGTAACCATCAACAAGATGTGCGGTTCGGGCATGCAGGCCGCCGTGATGGGCCGCAACGCGATCCTCGCAGGCGACGCCAACATCGTGATTGTCGGCGGCATGGAATCGATGACCAACGCCCCGCACCTCATCAACGTGCGCAAGGGCCACAAGTACGGCACCCTGGGCGCTGAAGACCACATGGCGCTGGACGGCCTGACCGATGCCTATGCCAAGGGCCCAATGGGCGTGTTCGCGGACAAGATTGCCAGCGAATACCAGTTCACCCGCGAACAGCAGGATGCCTACGCGCTCGAAACGCTGACCCGCGCGCAGAACGCTACCAAGAACGGCAAGTTCAAGCGCGAGATTACGCCGGTGACCGTGAAAGGCCGCAAGGGCGACACGGTGATCGATACCGACCAGCTGCCGCGCGAAGCGATGCCGGAAAAGATCCCGACCCTGAAACCTGCCTTCTCGAAAGACGGCACTGTGACGGCGGCGAACGCGTCCGCGATTTCGGACGGCGCCGCAGCTTTGGTGCTGATGAAGGAATCCGAAGCCAAGAAGCGCGGCCTGAAGCCGCTGGCGAAAATCGTCGCGTCGTCGAGCCATGCCCACGAGCCGGAATATTTCACCACCGCGCCCGTGCCCGCGATGAAGAAGGCGCTCGCGAAAGCCGGCTGGAAAACCGAAGACGTCGACCTCTGGGAAGTCAACGAAGCCTTCGCGGTCGTCCCGATGATCGCGATGAAGGAACTCGGCATCAGCCATGACAAGCTGAACGTGAACGGCGGCGCCTGCGCCATGGGCCACCCGATCGGCGCATCGGGCGCCCGCGTGCTGATCACGCTGATCGCTGCGATGGAAGATCGCGGCGTCAAGAAAGGCATGGCCTCGCTCTGCATCGGCGGCGGCGAAGGCATCGCCATGGCGGTCGAGCGCTACTGACCTGATAGGCCGGAAGGCTGAAATCAGGCCCGGGCGATGCGAGCGCATTGTCCGGGCCTTTTCTTTCCAGGATCGACCATGCCCCTCCAGAACCGGGTTGACCCCTTTGGTCTCGTCCACACGGTGCCGGCGAGAGGCCTGTTCATGGGAAACCGGGGCGGCTGTTTTCACCGCGCTGACCGGACGCTGAAAGACCGCCGCTGGGCCAGCCGGCAGTGGATCATCTGCGTCCTCGACTTCAAGGACCGCAAACGGGCGCTGATGCAACCCGGTCTGTATACGGAGCTATTCTTCATGGACGAGGCGACAGCGTTGGCGGGTGGGCACCGCCCCTGTTTCGAATGCCGCCGCGCCGATGCGGCAGCGTTCCGGCAGGCCCTGATCACACACGGCGCGATCAATGCCGGCGCGCGGGCCGGCGATATGGACCGCCTGATCGCCGGCGAAATGCAGGAGGTGCTCACGGGCGTGAGAGCCCGCGAGGTGATCTCCCCTGCCGGCCTGCCGGACGGCGCTATGTATGCTGTGGACGGGACCGCATATCTCAAGATGGGGGACCATGCCTTGGCGTGGTCCTTCGACGGATACGAACCTACCCGTCCGTTGCATGCGCACGGCCTCCGCCTGACACCCGGCCTGACGTGCGAAGCCCTTCGGGCAGGTTTCAAGCCGGTCCTTCACCCAACGACGAACACATGAGTGAAAGACCGACCACGGACGAGATCGTTGCGCACTTCCGCGAGCAGGCGGAATTTTGCCGAGAGCTCGGCTCGCGCTTCACCGCAGAGCTGTGCGAAGCAATGGCGGCAGATATCGAAGCGGGCGGGCCTGCGGCGATGCTGGTGAGAGACTGGCCCAGCAATCCGCGGCGCGATGCGCTGTCACTACGCCTTGCCGGCTACCTGCATCACAGCGTGCTGACGGGCGCGGCGCGGGACCTTAGCGCGCTCTACCCGGGACAGGATGCAGACTGGTCGATGACAAAGGTTTGGCCCGTAGCAAGAAGCTGGCTGGCCGATACGCCCGATGCAACGCTTGCCTTCATGCAATCCCCTCCGCAGACCAATGAAGTGCGCCGCGCGATTGCCTTGCTACCCGGCCTGCTTCACCTTGCCGCCGCCCATCCTCGTCCGATGCACCTTCTGGAGCTCGGCGCGAGTGCAGGCCTCAACCAAAATCTCGACCGGTTCGATTATCGCACTGGCAGCTGGACGCGGCCGGGCGGCAGCGGGGTGCTGATCGATACCGACTGGATCGGCGCGCCGCCCGAAAACCTGGACGGCGCGCTTCATGTCGTCTCCCGCGCGGCGTGCGACCAGAACCCGATCGACATAACCGATCCGGGGAGCGCGCTGCGTCTGAAATCCTATGTCTGGCCCGACCAGCCGGAGCGGCTTGCGCGCATCAGCGCCGCGATTGCACTCGCGGTGCAGACCGGCGTCACGGTCGACCGGGCGGACGCAGCCGACTGGCTGAAGGCAAAACTCGCCTCAAGGCCGTCCAGCGGGCTCACGGTCGTCTATCACTCGGTGTTCCTGCAGTATCCGCCTGCGGACGTTCGCCGCTCGCTCCTGGAAACGCTGGCGAAGGAAGGCGCGGCCGCGACGGCGGAGCGACCGCTGGCCTGGCTCTGTTTCGAACCGGCGGCATTCTTCCAGGGGCCGGAACAGGCGGGGATTAGCCCGAACGCGTTCATCACCTATCTCAAAGTCTGGCCGGGCGGCGTTGAGAAGCGTTTCCTGCGCTCGGATGGTCATGTGACGCGCGTTTCTGTAATCTGATCGCTGCGAAAGCCGTCTGGGCGCGTGCGCCGACGCAAAACTGCGCCAGGGTGGCGGCGAAGCCAGAGGGATTGGGGCCATGACCGACTATTACGATCTGCCCGCGCGGCCGCCGAAAGAGAAACGCGACCGTCTCGGGCTGTTGTTGCTTCTGTTCCTGCTGCTGTTCCTGCTGGGTCTGGCGGCAACGCTCTGGTCGCTGCGGCTGAAACCGGGCGAACTTGCGCAGGATCCCCTCCTGTCGACCACATCCTTGAGAGCGGAGTCGACTGCGCCCGCGCAGGCGGTGGCGCAGGCTCCTGCGGCCACCCCCGTGCCGGAACCGGAACCCGTCGTGGAAGCGGAAGTGCCCACGCCTGAAGCCGACGCTGCGCCCGCCGAGCCGGAGCAAGCAACCGAACCTGCGCCCGAGCCGTCCCTGCCCCTGTTCTCTGACGTGCGCTGGCGCGAGACGGCGCGCTTTACCGGCACCGACGCGGCAGGCCGCAGCGCAGACTTTACCGCCTACGTTCTGGTCGGCGATGAGACCTGGACATTCGCGAAGGCAGACTCAATTTTTGCGGCGGGTCTTGCCCAGCCGGTCGATACCGCTTTCGAGAAACTCGATCTCGGTCTCGGCATCTGCTCGTTGACCCGCGTGATCGCTATCGGCGCCGCGTCCGTTGAAGGCACCTCGGAACGCAACACGTATCTTTCCCATACCCGCGGCCACGCGCTGAAGGCCGCGATTGCTGCTGACCTGCCCTGCGAACCCGGCGTGCTCGCCACCAGCGTGCTCGATCTTGGCTACAACCGGGCAGGTGTCACCTGTCCCGGCGGCGGGCGGACCTGTCCTGACCTGACCGCGCCTCAGAGACCCGTGGCGATGATCCTCGCCGATGCCGAAGATCCGGACACGGACATCGGTGAAGCGCTGCGGGCTGGCATCGCGGCGCATGAAGCCGCTGGTGAGAGCGTCCTGCCCGACGTGGATATTTCCGACTATTCGTCGTTCAACCTGCGCTGAGTACCAGCTTGCGCGACGAGAGCTTCTGTCAATTCCCGGACTGCCTTATCGGCATTCTGGTTGTACTGGTTCGTGTTCACGATGATCACGGTATCGACCGACGGCAGCACGACGACCTGCGAAAGCCAGAGCGTGTTTGAGCCGGCGTGCATGAACGCTTCGCCGGCTGGCCATACCTGCTTCATGCCCCACCCGAGCGCATATTCGGACGTGCCATCAGGATAGGGCGACATGAGTTTGGCGCGCATCGCCTTGGGCAAGGCGTCTGGGCCATCAAGGAACGAGAGCAGCATCGTCGCGTGGCCGCGCAGACTGTAATGCACGGTACCGGCAGGGCCCAGCGCGGCTGGATTATCGGCGTCCACGCCGCGCCCGAAGGCCCGAAGTCCCAGTCCGAACAAGCGCGGTCCATGACCTTGCGGGCCCGTGCGGGGCGGCCCAAAACCGAAGCCTGCGGCGGAGCCTTCCGGGCCTTTCAGAATAACGAGTTCGCGCAGCAGTGTCTCGTAGGGATTTCCGCGCAGTGCTGGCACATCTGACGCAATGCGCTCGATGGCTGCGCCTGCCATCATGAAGCCGAGGTTGGAGTAGACAAATTCGCCGCGCGTGCCTGACGGCGGCGCGGCGACCGTTCTTGCAACGAGGCGCGCGCGCTGTTCGTCAAGCGGCGACTTGTCAGCCTTGGCCGCGAGCATCCACCCCATTGAGGCATTCGCTGCGGCGCCGGAGCGATGCGACAAGAGATCCTCGATCGTCACGTCGGTCCAGCCCGCGTCCATGTCTTCGGCGAGCTGCGGAAACATTTCCGGCAGCGTCGCGCCCCACTTCGCGTGACCCGCCTGGACGAGCCGCGCATAGAGCAACGCCGTCAGCATCTTTGTGTTGGAGCCGATATGCCAAGAGTCGGTGACGCGGATCGGATCGTCGCCGCCCAAGACACGCTGGCCCGATACCGCAATCTCGACAACGCCGTCCTTTGACGTCGCGATAACAGCCCCGAGCCCCACCAATCCGTAGTCTGACCTTGTCTGGTCGACTCGCTTCTGGAGGTGGTAGTTCGGCGACTCGGCATGGGCCGGCGCGATTGCGAAGACAACGAGCGCACAGACGGCGGTTACACGCCGGAAGGCAGCGCCTCTAGTCACTGACTTTGGTCGTCTGGCGCACAAGCCCCAGCGGCAAGGCCGTCGTGCGTTTGGCGACGCGGATCACGATGCGAGACTGGACGTCCGACACCAGCTTTGAGCCCAGCAGCTTGTCGCGCAGGAAATTGTCATAGGCGTGCATGTCGGTGGTCACGATATGCATCATGTAGTCGACCGCGCCGGTCACCGTCATGCATTCGATGACTTCTGGCCAGGCCTGGACCATCGCCTCGAACGCTTCGAGATTCTCGCGGCTGGGCAAAGCCAGCTTCACGCTGGCCATGACCTCAAAGTCCAGCCCCAGCGCGTGATTGTTGATCAGCGTCACCCGGCCGAGGATGAATCCGGCCTCTTCCATGCGCTTGATGCGCCGCCAGCACGGCGACGAGGACAAGCCGACACGGTCGGCAATTTCGGCCACGGAGAGGCTCGCATCACGCTGGATGAGGTCCAAAATCCGGGCATCAACGCTATCTAGTTCTTGGGACAATATTCTGTCGTTCCGTTCAATCGTGGAAATTATTGCCCCTAATTAGCAAAATTTGCGCAAGTTAGGCAAGCTTTTTCACGCGATTCACCCAATAATATACCTTGGGGAATTCCGAGGATCCGACGCCATGAAACATCGTGAAGTCACGCTGGACGACAAATACGATCTTGTCGAGGGCAAGGCTTACATGACCGGCATCCAGGCGCTGGTGCGCCTGCCGCTTGATCGCAAGCGGATCGACCAGGCCGCCGGACATCACACGGGCGGGTTCATTTCGGGCTATCGGGGCTCTCCGCTCGGCGGATACGACCAGCAGCTGCGTGCCGCGCAGAAATGGCTGGACGCGCATGACATCAAATTCTGGGAAGGCCTGAACGAGGACCTGGGCGCCACCGCCGTATGGGGCTCGCAGCAGCTCGGCCTGTTTCCCGGCGCGAGATTCGACGGCCTGTTCGGCATCTGGTACGGCAAGGCACCGGGCGTCGACCGCACCGGTGACGTTTTCAAGCACGCGAATGCGGCCGGTACTTCGGCGCTGGGCGGCGTTCTGACCGTGGTGGGCGACGACCATAATTGCAAATCCTCGACGCTGCCCTCCCAATCCGAATACGCGATGCAGGACGCGGAGATTCCGACGCTCAACCCCGCCTCGATCCAGGACGTGCTCGACTATGGCATCCATGGCTGGGAGATGAGCCGCTTTTCCGGCGCCTGGGTAGGTCTCGTTGCGCTGGCCGACACAATGGATTCCGGCGCCGTGGTGAATGTCGACCTGTCCCGCTTCGCAATCCAGAAGCCGAACTTCGCTTTGCCCGAAGACGGCGTGCACATGCGCCGGGGCGACGTTCCGCTGAACAAGGAAGCGCGCCTTCGCCAGATCAAGATTCCGGCCGCGCAGGCCTATGTGCGCGCTAACCGGCTGGACCATGTGATCCTGCCCTCACCGAAGCCACGCCTCGGCCTGATCGTCACCGGGCAGGCGGCGCGCGACGTGTTCGAGGCGCTCGGCGCGCTTGGCCTCAGCCCGCAGGAAGCCGGCGCGCTGGGTCTCAGCATCTACAAGGTGGCCATGCCCTGGCCACTGGAGCCGCAGGGCGTGCGCGAATTCTGCGCCGGGCTCGAGCGGGTGATCGTCATCGAGCACAAGCGTCCGCTGATCGAGAGCCAGCTCAAAGCCGCGCTCTATGACCTGCCTGAAAGCCGCCGCCCGGTCATCGAAGGCAAGTGTGACGCCAACGGCGCACCGCTTTTGTCCGATATCGCGTCCCTGACCATTCCGGAGATCGCGAACGCCTTGATGTACGCCCTTCCGGCAGGCTGGGACACGACACGCGCGAAAGCCTATTTCGACCGCGTCGGCCGCGCCAGCGAAGCGGCCCGTACCAACGCCTCCCCGACCGTCCGTTCACCGCATTTCTGCTCAGGCTGTCCGCACAATTCCTCGACCGTCGTGCCGGAAGGCAGCCGCGCCCTGGCTGGGATCGGTTGCCACTACATGGCGAACTTCATGCCGGACCGAAAAACCGACATGACAAGCCAGATGGGCGGCGAAGGCCTCGGCTGGGTCGGCCAGCACTGGGCGACCGACGAGAAGCACGTTTTCGTCAACCTTGGTGATGGCACCTATTCCCATTCCGGCAGCCTGGCGATCCGCGCAGCGGTCACCTCCGGCGCCAACATGACCTACAAGATCCTCTACAACGACGCCGTCGCGATGACCGGCGGCCAGCATGTGGAGAGCGGCCAGACGCCGGCGATGATTGCCCAGCAGGTCGAAGCCGAAGGCGTCAAGACCATCCGTATCGTGACGGAAGACCCGACCCGCTATGCCGGTGTCAAGGGCCTGCCCCGCCGCGTCACCATCCATCACCGCGACGACCTCGAAGATGTGCAGCTTGAACTGCGCGAGACGCCGGGCGTCTCGGTGATCATCTATGACCAGATGTGCGCGACCGAGAAGCGCCGCCGCTCCAAGCGCGGCATGATCGCGCCGGACCGTGTGCGCACGATCATCAACACGGAAGTGTGCGAAGGCTGCGGCGACTGTTCGGTGAAATCGAACTGCCTGTCGGTAGAGCCGGTGGAGACCGAACTCGGCCGCAAGCGGCGGATCAACCAGTCGACCTGCAACACCGACCTTTCCTGTCTCAAGGGCTTCTGCCCGAGCTTTGTGACGATCAAGGACGGCGAGCCGGCCTGGGAAGACCAGCCGCGCCAGGTGTTCGATGCCGAGGGCCTGCCCCTGCCCGAAACGCCGAGCCTTGCCCAGCCCTGGAACATATTGTTTACCGGCGTCGGCGGCACAGGCGTCACCACCGTCGCAGCTGTCCTCGCCATGGCCGCGCATGTTGACGGCAACGCCGCCTCTTCTCTCGACATGACCGGCCTCGCCCAGAAGGGCGGCCCGGTGCTCAGCCACATCCGTTTCGCGCGCGAGCCGGAGACGATCTCCACCGGCCGCGTACCGCCGGCCAGCGCCGATGTCGTCATCGCGTGCGACCTTGTCGTCGCAGCCGGCGGCGATGCCTTGAACCTGATGGATCCGGAACGCACGGCCGCTTACGCCAACTCGGATGTCACGCCGACGTCGGAATTCATCCGTAACCGGTCAAAACGTTTCGAGAGCGACCTCCTGTCGGCGCGTGTGAAGCGCCAGGCGGCAGAGTTCGGCGCGTTGGATGCCGAAGCCCTCGCTGTGGGCTATCTGCATGAAGCGATCTACACCAACATGATCATGGCCGGATACGCCTGGCAGAAGGGCAAGGTGCCGGTGAGCCTGCGCGGCCTCTACCGCGCCATCCGGCTGAACGGCACGAAGGTCGAAGACAACATGGCCGCGTTCAATATCGGACGCATCGCCGCAGCGGCGCCGGAACGCCTCGCCGCGCAGCACGATCCGCGCGGGCATGTTGAAGAGAAGACGCTGGACGAACTGATCGAACACCGGGCGGCACGTCTCGTGGCCTATCAGAACGCCGCCTATGCTGATCGCTATCGCCAGACCGTGGCGCTCGTGCGCGCCGCCGAAACCAAGGCCGGTCTCGGCGAAAACCTCACCCGGGCTGTGGCAACCTACGCCTACAAGCTGATGGCCTACAAAGATGAGTACGAAGTCGCCCGTCTCTATACGGACGGCACGTTCGCCCGGCAGCTCGAAAGCCAGTTCAAGGGCGGCAAGCTCCGCTTCTGGCTCGCCGCGCCGCTGATCGCGAAGAAGGACAGCCACGGTCATCTGGAGAAGAAGCATTTCGGGGCCTGGATGATGACCGGCTTCAAGATCCTCGCCCGGCTCAAGGGCCTTCGTGGCACCCGGCTCGACCTGTTCGGCTATACTGAAGAGCGCCGGATGGAACGCGGCCTGCGCGACACCTATCTCGACAACATGGCGAAGCTCGCCAGCGAACTCACCGAGGCAAACCACGCACTGGCGGTCGAGATCGCCAAGGTGCCGGACGAAATCCGTGGCTTCGGCCACATCAAGGAAGCGGCCGCCGAAAAAGCGAAAGCGCGTGAAGCGGAGCTCTGGGCCGGATGGCCAATGGGCAAGCTGCCAAAAGCCAGGACGTCGCTGATTGCGGCGGCCGAGTAGAGTAATTCTCCCCTGGAACACCTGCCCCGGTCGCGCTGATCCGCTTCCGGGGCTTTTTTTTTGCCCTCAATCCGCAGGTGATACTTCCACGTCGACGACCTTGCCCTTCTTGCTCATCTTCTCGATTTCGCGCTCGACATACTTGGCCTTGACCGTTTTCGTCTCGGTGCGCGTCTTCTTGCCCTTCTTGTAGGTCACTTCGAGCCGGACCATTTCGTCCGGCCCGTCAAATGCGTCGCCGGTTACGCGCACAGCCGTACCGCCGACATACATCACGCCCTTCCCCGTCGCCTCGAGCGCATAGCCGGCGACGCTGACCGGAACGGTCACGATCTTGGTGGCCATGCAGCCACCCAGCGGCAGTGTCAGGGCGGCGAGCACAAGCAGGATTGAACGCATGCTGAAGACTCCGTCTTTGAGCACAAGACTAGCCTGCCCCGGACAGGCCCACACGTTACAATTCAGCGGGCCAGCGCTTGGTCGATCAGCGCGGCGGTCTCAGTCTGGCCATAGAGCGCCGCGAAACTGCCGAAGCGCGGCCCCTGGCTCTGGCCGAGCAGCACTTCATAAAGCGCCTTGAACCAGTCGCGCAGATTCTCGAAGCCATGGTCGGTGCCGACACTGAAGGTCATCGATTGCAGATTGTCCGGGTTTGGAGATTCGTCGAAGGCCTTCAGGCGGGCAGACAGGTCGGCCATAGCGGCGCGTTCCTTCTCATCCGGGGCGCGGTAGGATTTCGTCGGCAACACAAAGTCGCGGTAATAAGCCATCGCATAGCCCGCCAGGCTGTCGAGCAGCGGATGCGTTTCCGGAGTCGTGCCCGGCGCATAGCGCTGGATAAAACCCCAGAGTTGCGAGCGATCTTCCGGGTTTGCCACGGCGACAAGGTTCAGCAGCAGCGCGAAGGAAACGGGGCTCGACCATTGCGGCGGATTGCCGAGATGGATGTGCCAGACCGGGTTCTCCAACCGCGCGGCCGGCTCTTCGGTCTGGAACTTCTCCAGGAAGGTCAGGTATTCGTCGACCGCCTTCGGGATCACGTCGAAATAGAGCTTCTTCGCGACGCGCGGCTTCTGGAACTGGAACAGCGACAAGCTCTCGTCCGGCGCATAGGTCAGCCATTGCTCGACAGAGATGCCGTTGCCCTTCGTCTTGGAGATCTTCTCGCCCTTGTCGTCGAGGAACAATTCGTAGACGTACTGTTCCGGCGGGCGAGCACCGAGGATTTTCGCGATGCGTGAATAAATCGGCGCATTGGCCTGGTGGTCCTTGCCGAACATCTCGAAATCGACGCCGAGCGCCGCCCAGCGCATGCCGAAATCCGGCTTCCACTGCATCTTCACGGCGCCGCCGGTCACCGGCAACGTCACATCCGCGCCGTCTTCGTCCGTAAACGTCACTTCGCCTTTCGCCGCATCGACCTTTTTCATCGGCACATATAGCACGCGGCCCGTGCTCGGGCTGATCGGCAAGAAGGGTGAATAGGTCGCGCGGCGTTCTTCGCCGAGCGTCGGCAGCATCACGCCCATGATGTCGTCATACTTCTCCGCCGCGCGCAGCAGCATCGCATCGAACCGGCCGGATTTGTAGCAATCCGTCGCCGAGAGGAACTCATACTTGAATCCGAACTGGTCGAGGAAGGCGCAGAGACGCGCGTTCATGTGCCGGCCATAGGAGTCGTGTGTGCCGAATGGGTCGGGCACCACAGTCAGCGGTTGCTGCAGGTAAGGCTCCAGCGCCTTCGGGTTCGGCACCGTGTCCGGAATCTTCCGCATGCCGTCCATATCGTCCGACACGCAGATGAGCCGCGTGGCATACTTGCCGGCGGTGAGCACTTCGAACGCGTGACGTACCATCGTCGTGCGCACGACTTCGCCGAACGTGCCGATATGCGGCAGGCCCGAGGGGCCATAGCCGGTCTCGAAGATCACCGGCGCATCCGCCTTCCGCTCGCCCGCCTTCACCTGCTCGGCGACGCGTTTTTCGAGCGCGCGCGCGAGTTCGAATGGCCAGGCCTTGGCGGTTTGGGCGAGGACGGAAAGGTCGGTCATGGTCGGTGTCGTTCTTCGTAGTTACCGGTGCGCCCGGGCCTAGAGGCCACATCCGGAGGCGTCAAGCGAGGCGCGAGGCGCAATGTCGAAAATATTTGACATGTCAAAAATCTTCGACTACATGTCGGTGTAAATTATCTTTGACACCACAGGAGCCTGCCATGAACCTCATCGACATGCCCTTCCGGGAGAAAACCGCCTGGGCCATGAGCGTGATCCTGACGCTGGGCGCCTTCTATTACTTCGAAGACGTGGTCAGCGTGTCGCGCGCCCTCGGCCACACGGCGCCACCGATCGTAGCGTTCGTCATTGCTTATGTGGTGTTCATTGCGGTCACGTCGGCCATTGTGATGTCGATCCTCGGCGGCACGGCCGGCAAGGAGGCAGATGCCCCGGCCGACGAACGCGAGCGGCGCATTATGGACAAGGCCGGCAACTGGTCCGGCTATGTGCTGGCCGCCCCCGCGATCGGCGCGCTTTTCCACTATGCCAATTATGGCGACGGGAACATGCTGTTCCATATCGTCTTCCTCGGCCTGATGTTGTCCCAGATCGCCGAGTACGTGTTCCAGATCATCCTCTATCGCCGGGGCGGCTGAAACATGGCGAAGCCCCCGCCCATCGGCAACCGTATCCGCGAGCTGCGCGAGCAGCATGGCAACATGAGCCAGGCGGCCCTTGCCGAAGCCATAGGCGTCACGCGCCAGACGGTAATCGCGATCGAACTTGGCAAATACTCCCCTTCCCTCGAGAGCGCCTTCCGCATCTCGCGTGTTTTCGGGGTGGGCGTCGAGGACGTGTTCAGCTGGGAGTGAACGGCCGCAGACAACCCCGCACCGCGTGCTGCACGCGCGCCGTCAGCGCGGCATGGTGCGTCTCGCCCCCCAGGCTGCACCTCGATGCCCGGCGCGACCGCTTTGTGTTTGCCCGCGCTCTGTCGTCGATCCTGCTTGGCGCTTTCTCGGGCCGCAGCGTGTTCCAGTCCGCCGAGCCCTATCTCGCGTCGGCCTATATCCCCGTCTCGGAAGAATTCGGCCGGCTTCTCTATGTGACAGCCCGCGCAACCGGCGCCCGGAACATCGTCGAGTTCGGATCCTCGTTCGGGGTCTCGTCCATCTATCTGGCCGCCGCGCAGGCCAATGACGGCCGGTGGACTTCGTCTTCCTGGACGGCTGGAAGACCCTCTACATCCCGGTGCTGAAACTGGTCGAGCCCAAACTGGCGCCGGGCGCCGTGATTCTCGCCGACAACTTGAAGACCTTCGCCAAGACCTTGAAACCCTTCAGGGAATACGTTTGCGACCCCCTCCACGGTTATGAAACGGTGGTGCTCGAAATCGGCAGCGGGGTTTCTATGTCCACCTGGTCTGGCGGTTAACCGAAAACTTCGATTGACACTCATTCGCAAGTCTTGCAAATGGTTCTCATGATCATTTGCGTCTGCAATCGAATCAACTGCCGGTCGGTCCGCGAGGCCGTTGATTCGGGCGCGCGCAGCCCGAAAGCCGTGCAGGCGCACCATGGCTGCAAGATCAATTGTGGGAAGTGCACCACCACGATCGGCGAAATGATCGCCGAACAAATGGACCGCGCCGTTCCACAAATGCAGGTCCTCGCCGCCGAATAGGCAGGCGGGCCATTCGTAAATCCCTTTCAATTCAAACCGTTCGGACGTGCGCCGGAATGGGGCGTACACCTGATTGCAAGTGTGTCGCACTTGCATATGCAATTGATTTTATTGGATTTTTTGTTGCACCTGCCGGCGCGCTCGCCTATAAAGATACGTAGATATCCCTACCTCCCAGCCGACAGGAGCCGTCATGCAAGGCGACAAGAAAGTCATCGAATACCTCAATCTCGCCCTCAAAAACGAACTGACGGCCATCAATCAGTACTTCCTGCACTCCCGCATGCTGAAGGATTGGGGCGTGACCAAGCTGAGCAAGAAGGAACACGAGGAATCGATCGAGGAAATGCACCATGCCGACTGGCTGATCGAGCGCGTGCTGTTCCTGGGCGGCCTGCCAAACCTGCAGGACCTCGGCAAGCTGCATATCGGCGAGAGCGTGCAGGAGATCCTCGAGTGCGACCTGAAGCTTGAGAACATCGCCATTCCGGTGCTCCGCGACGCCATGGAGCATTGCGAGAAAGTGCGCGACTATGTGAGCCGCGACCTATTCGGCAAGATCCTCCACAACGAGGAAGAGCATGTCGACTACCTTGAGACGCAGTTCTCGCTGATCGAGCGGGTCGGCATCGAGCGCTACACCCAGCTCCAGTCCGAAGCGAACGGATAACGCCCCTCAAGGGTCATTGTGCCGACACATTAAGACGCAGATAGTTTGACCGTTGCAGCGTGATGCGCGGCAGCTGTCAGACACACGTCTTCATGGGGAAATACATGACTCATCGCACTTTCCTGACCCGTCTCACGGGCAGCGTCGCCGCCGCTTGCGCGGCCACCGCCTTCCTGCCGGCCCTGGCGCAAGGCGCGCCCGACTTCCAGGACCAGGCATTCACCACGCCCTACTGGACCCGCGTACCGGTCATCGAAGCCATGGGCCGCGCAGATATGCAGGTGGCCCCGAACCGCGCCTCGTTCAGCGTCACCTATCTAGAAACCGACAAGGATTCGAAAAAGGCCATGCAGCTTGCCGTCGAGCGCGGCCGGCTCGCCTATGACACGATCAAGAAAGCCGCCGGCAAGGACTCGGTGATCCAGTCCTCGGTCAACGTGACGGCGCTGTATGAGCAGTACAAGGACAAAGACGGCAACCGCATCGATAATGAGCGCTCGGACAAGATCCGCGCCTATGAAGCCCGCGTCACGCTGAGCGTGATGGTAGTGGATGTGTCGAAGGCCGGAACGGCCCGTGCCGGCGCTCTGGCGCTTGGCCCGGAAAACTCGTCGGGCCTCTCGACCTATCTGGAACGCACGACCGAGCTGAACCGCGAGGCCTATGAGGCCGCCGTGAAGGACGGCGCCGCGCGCGCCAAGGCCACGGCCGCTGCCAGCGGTGCCAAGCTCGGCAAGCTGATGGTCGTGCAGGAAGGCTCCGGCCCGTGCCTGGGTAGCTGGGCCTCATCTTCTGGCTCCGACTATGACTATTACCGCGCCGCGCCGGCTTACGCGCCGCCCCCGCCACCTCCGCCGCCGCCCGCACCTGTGGCGTCCGGCATGGTTGGCGGCCGTCAGGTCACCATCACGCAGGCAGATATCGACTCGCTGAACCTGCCTTCGGATGACAAGACGCAAGGCGTTTCGTCCAGTGTCTGCATGATCTACAAGATCGAGCAGTAATATTCTTTATACGGATCGTTTTTGACCGCTGGGTCAAAAAAGGTTGATCCTTGCGTCAAACTGGCGTCTTAAGGGGAGGCGGGGCAATAGCTCCGCCTCCCAACGCATTGTCACGCTCCTTTATGGAGCCAAGGCAGACAAACCAGAAAAGGAAAACACCCCATGGCGAAAGCGCCCAGTGCGAAGGAACTGCTTGTCGAGAAGTACATCGCAGACCTGAAGGAAAAGGTCGGAGAAGCAAGGCCGGATCTTGCGCTGCTTGATGCATGCGTCAAGGCGAGCGGCCCTTCGATCTACAAATCCGACTCGGCCACGGTTGCCGCGTCGAACAAGGACGAGATGGAACGTGTACGGACCAGCTTCATCGTGAAGAAGCTCGGCGTCACCGACGAAGCAAAAGGCCACGCCGCCCTCAAGGCTGCGGTCGAGAAATACGGCCGCGCCGTGCGCGCGAAGCACCGCCCCGTGGTCTACTACCTTGTGGCCAAGGAATTGAAAAAGGCGGCGGCCCTGAAAGCGGCCTGACCCTCAACTTCCCAAACGAAAATCGCCGCCCCGGCTGGTCCGAGGCGGCGATTTTTTTTAAAGTTGATCCGGAAATCAGAACCCGTTCAGCTTCGCATACCGGTCGCGGTGCCAGCTGGCCGAGCCGTAAAGTGCTTCCTGCACGCGGGCGCGCTTCATGTAGAAGCCCGGCTCGGCTGCGTCGGTCATGCCGATGCCGCCGTGCATCTGTACGCAGTCATTCGACACCATATGCACGAGTTCGCCGGCCTTCGCCTTGGCGAGGCTGGCGAGTTCGGCGAGATCGGTCTTGCCCGCATCCGCCGCATCCAGCGCCGCCGCAACGCAGGAACGCGTCATCTCCAGCTCGGTGAACATCTTGGCGGCCCGGTGCTGAAGCGCCTGGAACGAGCCGATCAGCTGGCCGAACTGCTTGCGGCTGTTCAGGTATTCGAGCGTCATGTCGAACGCCGCCTGGGCAGAGCCGAGCATCTCGGCCGCCATGCCGATCGCCGCCCGGTCGAGCACCGGATCAAGAATGTCGGCGCCTTCGTCCGCGGGTCCGAGCAGCGCCGACTCCGGCACATGCACGCCGTCGAAATTGACATGCGCAGCGCCGTGGCTGTCGACCGTCTTCAACGGCTCGACCGTTACCCCCTTCGCGCCGCGCGGCACGAGGAACAGGCTGATGCCATGCCGGTCACCGGCTTCGCCGAACGTGCGCGCAACGACGATGAACATGTCGGCATAGTGCCCATCAGGCACGTATTTCTTCAGGCCGTTCAGCGTGAAGCCCTGGCCGTCACGCTCCGCTTCGGTGGAGATATTGTGCGGCGAGAAATGCGCCGTCTCGTCCAGCGCCAGCGCGAATGTGGCTTCGCCGGCCGCGATCTTCGCCAGCCACTCGGCCTTCTGCGCCGGCGTGCCGCCCAGCTGCAGCGCCGAGGCAGCGATCAGGGCCGTCTGCAGCAGCGGCGTTGCCGCCAGCGTGCGGCCCTGCGCTTCCAGGATCTGGCCAAGGCCGGTGAGGCCGAACGTCTCGCCGCCCGGTTCATCCGGAATGATCACGCCGAAGAAGCCAAGCTCTGCCAGCTTCTTGCGCGTCGCGGGGTCGTTCCCGTTGGCGCCCGAGTCGCGAAGGTTGCGCAGGTGCGAGACGGGCATCTCATCGCGGGCAAACGCCATCGCCGTTTCGCGCAGCATTTCCTGATCTTCGGTGAGGATAAAACTCATGTTGCGTCCACCTTTGTGTCCATTGATACGTTTTTGACTTTGCGGGCCCAACGCACGGCCTGCTCCAGCCGGTCATTGCCCCAGAACATTTCGCCGTCCGGCGCGAAGAAGGTCGGCGCACCGAACACGCCGCGCGCGGCCGCCTCTTCGGTATTCTTTTTCAGTTCGGCCTTCACCGCATCGCTGCTGGCGCGTGCCATCACGCCGTCCGGCGAATGGCCGAGCCGGATCAGCAGGCCCTCAAGGAAGCCGTCATCCGAAATCACTTCGCCCTCGACGAAGTTCGCGCGGTAGACCGCGCGCACGAAATCCGGCCGCGCCGACAATGGCAGGGCCAGCACAATGCGCGCCGCCTTCAGCCCGTTCTGCGGAAAGATCGCCGGCTTGTTCAGCGGCAAGCCGTCATCGATGCAGGTCCGTTCCAGATCGCGCCACATGTAACGGCCCTTCACCGGGAACGCATTGAAGGGGCTGTCCTTCAGGCCCTGCTGGGCCTGGAACAGCGGTCCGAGCAGCATCGGCTTCCACACCACATCCAGTCCTGCAGCGCCCGCGACCTTCTCGATCCGCATGGCTGCCGGGTAGGAATAGGTTGAGGCGAACTCGAACCAGAACTCGATCATCGGACTACTGATGATCTTTCAGGCCCAGCACCCGCTTGGCGATGACATTGAGGTTGATTTCGGACGTACCGCCCTCGATGGAGTTGCCCTTGGAGCGCAGCCACTGGCGGGTGACTTTCTTGGCGTTCTTGTCGAAGCCTTCCCCTTCCCAGCCGAGGCCTTCCGTGCCCAGTGCTTCGATCAGCAGTTCATGCCGGTCCTGGTTCATCTTGGCTGCGGCGTATTTGAGGATCGAGGCGGTGTGGCCGACCGCCTGGCCGGCTTTTGCCTGTTCAGTCTGGCGCTGCACGGTCAGGGCGAAGGCCTTGGCGAACATCTTGTGATCGGTGATACGCCCGCGAAGATCGCCGTCGGCGATGCGGCCAGACTCGTCCGTGCCGATATGCTGCTTGGCATAATCTTCCGGCCCGAGGATGCCCGATCCGCCCGTGCCACCGAAACCGCCGGCCGAGATGGACGAGCGTTCGAATTGCAGCAGGCGTTTCGCGATCTCCCAGCCGCCATTGACCTTGCCGACCAGCTGGTCCTTCGGAACCTTCACGTCCGTGAAGAAGGTCTCGCAGAACGGGCTCTCGCCGGAGATCAGCTGGATCGGACGGGCTTCCACGCCCGGGCTCTTCATGTCGAACAGGATGAAGCTGATGCCTTCATGCTTGGTCGAGGTGTCGGTACGCACAAGGCAGAAGATCCAGTCTGCCTTGTCGGCGTACGACGTCCACACTTTCTGACCGTTGATCAGGTAGTGATCGCCCTTGTCCTCGCAGCGCGTCTGAAGACCTGCGAGGTCAGAGCCTGCGCCCGGCTCGGAATAGCCCTGGCACCAGCGGATCTTGCCTTTCACAATGTCCGGAATGAAGCGCAGCTTCTGTTCGTGATTGCCGAACTCGAGCAGCGCCGGTCCGAACATCCAGAGACCGAATGAGAACAGTGGCGGCCGCGCCTTGATGCGGCGCATTTCCTGCTCCAGCACGCGGACTTCCTCACGGTTCAGACCGCCGCCGCCATACTCTTTCGGCCAGTGCGGCGCGGTCCATCCCTTATCGCCCATCCGGTCGAGCCAGATCTTGGACTCCGGGTTCTTGTAGGTCGCATTGCGGCCGCCCCAGACGATCTCGTCATCCTGCATCGGCGTACGCATCGAGGGCGGGCAATTCTCTTCCAGCCATTTGCGGGTCTCGGCGCGGAACGCCTCGAGTTGCTCGGCATTGTCGTAGGCCATCGGCTCACTCCCTCGGATGATGTGTTTTGGTCGGGGGCATCCTAAGCCGCCCCTCCTCATCCGCCAAGCGCTCACGCGGCGTCAGAACCCGCCATCGTCGCGCTTGAACGGAGCAGGAACGTTACGTATCCGGAACGATAAGCCTGCCTGGCGACCCGGTGCGGCGTTTTGGCCCAGAAGTGCGGGCAACGCGCCAAGCCGTAGATCGCCCGCACCATCGCCGCCGATTGCAGCGTTCAGTCGAGCGGCAGGCTCACCGCCAGAACCCAGCGCCGCCAATCCTTCCGGCCCGGCGCCCCCAAGGCCATCGCGATGCCCGCCGCATAGGACACCGCTGCCAGCGTCAGGAAAGCCGGCTCTATCGCCAGATCCGGTACAAAGGCGCATAGCGCCAACCAGACAGCCCAGGGGCCTTACACCATTGCCGACAGGATCGCTGCGCCGAGCGTCAACTGCATCGACACAAAGCCGGCCAGCCCCATCTCGCGCACGGCCTCACCGCGCCGGCCCTCCCCCACCCGCGGGGCCTGCACACAGGCAAGCGACGCCCCGCCACTCCGGAAGGCGTGCACCGCCGCCTTAAATTGATCCGGATGCGGACGGTCTTCGGCATCATAGACCACGATTTGCTCGCCACGTGCCCGCGCAAGCCCATAGTTCAGGGTGCGCGGCCTGGTACGTGGCAGGCCTGGCGGCACCACCAGCAGCTCCGCGCCCTCGGGCCAGCGTAGCCGGCGCAGCGCGAATGCGGTCGCCGTGTCGCCCGTCTCGATCAGAAGCTTCACGTCGAGCTGTCCGGCCGGATAGTCGAGCCCGCAGATCGCAGCCGCGAGCTGCGGCGCCGGCTCCGCTTCATCCTTCAAGGCGATCAGCAAAGTGTAGACAGGCCACTCTTCCTCCCCATCCAGCGGCGGCGCCGCAGGCGCGGCGGCAAAGCCGCTGACTTACAGCCAGATCCGGAAGCCCAAGACCAAAGCGAAGAGGAGGATCTCGGCGAGGCCCGCGAAGGTGCAGACTGCCGCCGGCGCTATTAGTCCCGCGATGCCGGCGGCCGCCAGAACTTGCGCGAAGACGCGCTGTTGCCCTTCTGTCAGCGCCCGCACAGCTGACTTGCCGGGATTGCGCAGCATCAGCCCGAACGCCGCAGCATGCGCCGCACGCCGGTCAAGCCGCGGCGATGCCAGTTCGCCTGCCCCCAGCCCGCCTGAGCGCTCGAAAAAGCCTTCCCCGTCGGCCGCCATCTGCCGAAACCCACAGCCCATCCACATCGAGTTCCACAGGCTTTTGATCGCAGTCGTTTCGCCTTCGGAACGATTGCGCGAAATTACGTCCCGCCTCAGCGCGTTCGGCGCCACTCAGCCGCTGACACGGCCTCTTGTGGCACCGGGCCAGATGTTCTATGTTTGTTCCATGTCTGGTGTTCACCTTGTCTGGTTCAAACGGGACCTCCGGGTCCATGACCACGCCCCGCTGCTGGCCGCCGTCGCGAGCGGCGCGCCGGTGATCCCCCTCTACATTTTCGAGCCGGGCTATTGGGCCGAGCCGGAGCTTTCCCGCCGCCAGTTCGATTTCCTCATGGACTCGCTGCGTGAGCTGGACGCCGCCCTGCAGGCGCGCGGCAGCCGGCTGATGGTGCGCACCGGCGAAGTCACCGAGGTCTTCTCGGCGCTGCACGGGAAACACGGCCTCGACGCCATTCACGCGCATGAAGAAGTCGGCCTGCAATGGGCATTGGGCCGCGACCGGGCGGTCTATCGCTGGGCCCGCAATGCCGGCGTGTCGATGCGCGAGCAGCCCGCATTGCCGCCGGGCCGGGAAAGCTGGTCGGTCCGCTGGGATCGGCGCATGGCTGAGCCGCGCGGCAAGGCGCCCGAGCAGATCCGCTCGCCTGCGCTCACAGCGCCGGACTGGCCCCTGCCAAAAGATTTCGGCCTCGGCGCAGATGACTGTCCGGCCCGCCAGCCGGGCGGCCGAAGCGCCGGGGTCGATTGCCTGCGCGCCTTCCTGGAGGCGCGCGGGCCATCCTATGCCGAAGGTCTGGCGCACCCGAAAGCCGGCGCGGAACTCTCTTCGCGGCTTTCAGCCCATCTCACCTTCGGCACGCTGTCCCTGCGCGAAGCCTGGCAGGCCGCACGCCGCACCCTCAGCCTCGCGGCTGAGCAGGGCGATGCCGCCTTCGCCGCGTCGATGGAGGCTTTCCTCGCCAGCCTGAAGCTTCACGGCCAGTTCGTGCAGATGCTGCAGGAGCAGACCACGCTCGACAGCCGCAATCTGCAGCCCGCCCATGATGGCCTGCGCCCCCGCGCCGAGCCCTCCGATCCGCGCCTCGAAGCCTGGATCGAAGGCCGCACCGGCTTTCCCTTCCTCGACGCCTGCATGCGCAGCCTGAAGGCCACCGGCTGGTTGAACTTCCAGACACGCGCGATGGTGATGGGTTTCGTCTCGCATCACCTGTGGCTCGACTGGCGCCTGCCGGCCGAGCGCATTGCGGCCCGCTTCACGGATTTCGATCCGGCGATTCACTATGCCCAGGCCCGAATCCAGGCGGCGGCGACGGGTGTGGACGCACCGCGCATCTTCAACCCGGTCAAGCAATCGCGCGAGCAGGACCCCGACGGGGCCTTAATCCGCGAATGGGTGCCGGAACTTGCCCGCCTGCCCGATGCCTTTCTGCACGCGCCCTGGGATGCGCCGCCGGAATTCCTGTCCGCCGCGGGCGTTGTGCTCGGCCAAACCTATCCGATGCGTATCGTCGACCACATGGCCGCCGCGAACGAGGCGCGCACCCGGATCGCCGCCGTGCGTCGCTCGCACGCCCCGGCTGCGGCCGCTGATGACTTCAAGGCTCGTCTCGCAGGCCGCCCGCGGCGGGCCACGCCGCGCCGTAACCCGCCCAAAACCGTCGTCCAACAGCTCGACCTCGACTTCGGCCTCACCCAGGCCTCCTGACCGGCGGCGCGATTCGCGTTTGCCATCCGGTTTGACCCCAAACCCGTTCCATATTGACCATCGATAATAACAGCGAGCACCTCGCTTCGGCCGTTATTATCGTTTTTCAATGCGAAAAGTGCCTTGATTTTGCTTGAGTTTATTTTTTTTCGATAATTTCATATTGAAAAACAATATGAGTTGGTCTATCTAGAACTTGTCGGCAGCGGGATGAGCCCGCCAAGGACAAAACAAACAGCAAACCAGCACAACCAAGGAGTATTGATCATGTCCCCCCGCGCCCAACTGAGCGACCTCGAAGCACAAGTCTTCGTCCCGGTCGTGGCGCTTGCCCGCCAAACCGGAACCGCCCCGATCCGGTATCAGCCCGCAAACGACACGGTCGCGGTGGAACGGATGGATCTTCTGGCCCGCCGCCGCCGCCGCCAAAATCGCCGCGACATTCGCTCGTAGCGATCCGAAGCACCGCCGACCGCCCCTGAACCGGCGGTGCTTCCCCCACTCTCTTCTCTCTGCCCCCCCTCAATCACCCCAAAGGAAGGAAACACATCATGTACCGCACCCTCATCGCCGCCGCTTTCGCCGTCACCGCCATCGCAACGCCGGCCTTCGCAGCCTCCAGCACTTTCCGCATGGACGTCGAATATTCCAAGGCCAACCTCGCGACGCCCGCCAGCGCCGCCAAGGAATACGCCCACATCCGCGATCAGGTCGTCGACCGCTGCGAATCGGAACTGGCTGAAGTGAAATACGGCAAGGACTTCGCCGTCAAAGCCTGCACCGAGCGCACCCTCACCAATACGGTCCGCGCCATCGGCAACGCCAATCTCAGCCAGGTGCACGCCAACCGCTGAGCCAACGACCTGCCGGGCTGCGGCGCCCGCCTCTCACTCAAGCCTGCCGCAGTCCCAGCAGCCAGCCGCCTTCGTCCTCACGGATGAAGGCGGCTTTTTATACGTGCAATGAAGCAGATCAGCCCGCGTCGGCTTCGCGCAGGTCTTTGGCCCGCAAGACCTGCACCAGCCGGAAATGAGCAGGCACAAACGGGCCGTCCTTGTCCGCCTCGAACAGGGCAACGCAGCTTGTGGGGAATTTCTCGTTCAGGCGCAGCGAAGCCTGGTGATCGTTCGAGCCGCCCTCGCGCAGGATCGACAAGGCAAAATCGTGCAGGCCCGGATTGTGTCCGATCACCATGAGCGTGGCTGCACCGTCATTCTGAGCCACCGCTTCGCTCAGTCCGCGCTGGCCGGTGAGATAGAGCGACTCCATGGGGCGCACCTTTTCGCCGGTGAACACCACCGCCGCCTCAGCGCAGGTTTCACGGGCTCGCCGCGCGCTGGACACCAGGATGCGCTCAGGGCTCCAGCCCAAGGCCACAATCTCCTCCGCCGTCCGCTTGGCATCGGCATGGCCGAGCGGCGTCAGCGCACGGCCAAAATCGTCAAGGCCTTCCGACCAGGGTTCGGTCTTGGCGTGGCGCATCAGAATCAGACGTTTCATGTGCGGACCGGACCCCGGCGGCTTTGAGGATTTCTCATCGGCGGCTTCAGGTAGCTGTGGTTGTTCGGGCCTCGTTAGGCACTAGTTTCGCAGCATAAATCAAGAGACAGGACCCACGAATGACCCTTTTGCTCGGCGACACCGCCCCGGACTTCGAAGCCGAGACGACCGAAGGCCCGATCCGGTTCCACACCTGGGCAGGCAAGGACTGGGTCATCTTCTTCTCCCACCCGGCCGATTTCACCCCCGTCTGCACGACCGAACTCGGCTACACCGCCAAGCTGAAGGATGCCTTTGCCCAGCGCGGCGCCAAGGCCCTCGTGATCTCGGTCGACTCGCTGGAGCATCACAAGGCCTGGGCGTCCGACATCGAGGAAACGCAAGGCGCCGCCGTCAACTTCCCGATCATCGCTGATCCCCGCCGCCAGATCGCGACTCTCTATAGCATGATCCACCCCAATGCGGACGCCAAGGTCACCGTCCGGGCCGTCTACATCATCGACCCCGACAAGAAGATCCGGGCCTCCATCGTCTACCCGCCGAGTGCCGGGCGGAATTTCGACGAGGTCCTGCGCCTGCTCGACTCGCTGCAACTGACCGATGGCTACAAGGTGGCCACCCCGGTCAACTGGCAGGACGGCGACGACGTGATCATCGTGCCGTCCTTGCAGGACAAGGACGAGATCAACCGCCTCTTCCCGAAAGGCTACAAGACGCTGAAGCCCTATCTGCGCCTGACCCCCCAGCCAAACAAGGCCTAGGTCAAGTCCGCCGCACGCGGAATATTTTTGCAGCGCCCGCTTCCCCCGGACCGCGGGTTGGGCCAAATCCATGACCTGTGGGCCGGTGCCCCCGGGATAGTCGTTCCATGACCCTCCTTCTCCTGGCGCTCGGCCTTGTCCTTCTGGTCGCCGGCGGCGAGTTCCTTGTGCGCGGCGCGGTGGAGCTCGCGCAGAAGTTCCGCATATCGCCTCTGCTGATCGGCCTCACGCTCGTCGGTTTCGGTACCTCGACGCCGGAACTCGTCACCAGCCTGCAGGCGGCCTTTGCTGGCTCGCCGGGTATCGCGGTCGGCAATGTGGTCGGCTCGAACCTCGCCAACATCCTGCTCATTCTCGGCGTGGCCGCCGTGATCAACCCGGTCACCATTGCCCGCGAAACCTTCAAACGCGACGGCATTGTGCTCGCCATTGCCACACTGATGTGCGTCGCCGCCGTGCTGGTCGGCCGGCTCACACCCTGGATCGGCGCGCTCTTCGTGCTGTCGCTTGCGAGCTACATCCTGTTCGCATTCTGGCAGGAGCGTCGCAGCAATGCCGTAGCCGATGCGGCTTCCGGCGCACCGGTCTCCGATGCCCCGAAGCCCACGGCCGCGCGCATCCTCGTCGACCTCGTCTTCGTCGTCGGCGGTCTGCTGCTAACCATACTCGGCGCCCGGCTGCTGGTCTCGAGCGCGATCGAGATCGCCACCCAGTTCCATGTCTCGCAGACCGTCATCGGTCTCACCATCGTGGCGGTTGGCACCTCGCTGCCCGAACTCGTCACTTCGATCATGGCCGCCCTGCGCAAGCATGGCGACATCGCCTTCGGCAACATCGTCGGCTCGAACATCTACAATGTGTTCGGCATTCTCGGCGTCACCGCGATGGTCAAACCCATCGACGTGCCGCCGGAAATCGCGAACTTCGATGTATGGGTGATGCTGGCGGCTACCGTGGTGCTCTTCGCCGCCGCTCTGTCGCGCTGGAAGATCACGCGGCTCGAAGGCGGCGCAATGCTCGCCGGCTACACCGCCTATGTCGGCTGGCTGGGCCTCAACGCCGGCGTCTGACGGCGGAACTGCGCCGCTGGCGCCGGCTGGTTGGCCTTACGGTTCAATCCGGCCCTGCCTGAACCGGCGGACTCGGAACGAGTCTTCCGAGCGTTGCGGCATGTAAGCTGCCAGGTCCTGCCGTGTGGTCGCGGCCGAGCAAACCTCAACCGGAATATCGGCTGTGCCCCAGCGGTTCTGCAGCACGCCGGTCGTGAGGTTGTCACCCACCTGCTGGATCCCGCCTTCCAGATTGCGCCCGGCCTGGATGAGGCAGGCCGAGTTGTTGGAACCGGCTTGAAGGATCGTGCCCGTATTGTTGTGTCCGAACTGGACCAGACCGGCGGTGTTCCCGCTGCCGGTCTGGGCGATGCCGGCCGCATTGCCGCGCCCTTGCTGGACGGTCAGTGCTGCATTGGCGGTGCGCGGAAGCCCATCGCGGCCGCGTCCGGTGTCAGCCTGGGCCACGCTGGACACAGCAAGGCCTGCCAGCAGGGCCGCGCTGAGGAAAAGGGTACGGGTGTTCATTGGACGGATACCTTTCAGGCGCTGCGTTCAAGATGGCAGAGCTCGCCGGCTTCATCGATGAGCGTCAGCGTGGCACGGTAATGACCCTGCGGGAGTTCGGCCGACCCGACCGTGGCGACTTCGCCCGGAGAAAGATCGAGCGGGCCGCCTTGAGTCACATCAGACGTGCCGCCCGCACCCCGGGCCGAGATGACGAATTCATAGGTGCCGCGTCCCGCTTCACCGGCCTGCACGACCGCTTCGAGCCGCACACCCTGCGGCGTGGCGGTTTCGCGGATGTCACAGGTGGCGATGTCCACAAAACCGGGCGCAGTGGCGGGCAACAATTCCGCATACATATCATTGCGTGTCTGGGCGGCGCAGGCTGCAACCAGTCCAAGCGACGCGAGAGTCAATCGTTTCATCATGTCCGTTGCTCCTTGAGCACGGGGCGTCACGGGGAGGCGAAGCCGCCTCCCCGCACCAGCCTCAGTTATAGCCGCTCTGTACGACCACGGAGATATTGCCATCGCCGCGCTGGCGCACCGCCACATCCTGACCATTGCCGACCTGGATGATGCCGGAGGTGTTGTTCTCACCGTCCTGATCCGCCACGGCCGTGTTGTTGGTGCCGATCTGCGCGATGCCGGAGACATTGCCATAGCCGGTCTGCAGCGTGCTGGCGCGAAGGTTCAGTCCTTCCTGACCGGTGACCGCGAAGTTGTCTTCGCCGATCTGGGCCGTTTCAACGCGGTTGCGCGTGCCATACTGGTCCATGCGCAGGAAGTTGTTGTAGCCGGACTGCACACCGCGGGCATACTGGCCGCGGCCGCCCTGCACGACGACTGTGCCGTTGCGGTCGCCCTGCTGCGCCGCAGCGGCGCCGTTGCCATAGCCCGACTGGTCGATGCGGACCCGGTTGCGGCCATCCGCATGCGCGGTGCCAAGGCTCAGGAACATGATCGCGGCGGCGGCAGTCGAAAGAAGATGTTTCATTGTCCAAACTCCTGGGTTGCGTCTTGCGCCTTCGAGGAAGCGGCGCTCGAACACGCACAGGAATGACGCCAACGCACTGAACGCGCTTTGAACGCGCGGTTCAGGTCTGTTCATGTCCACAGGGCGCAAACCGCACCGCCGCGCCCGTTGATCACGCCGCTTGACGCCGGACGGGCGCAGCGCCAAAGGGTGCGCCACCATGCGACTCCCCCATCCCATCCTGCTTGTCTGTTTCGGCGTCATGTTCGGCTGCAGCGTCGATGCAACGATGAAGCATGTGATGCTCGGCGGCACCCATGTGCTGACCGCCACGACCTGGCGCTACATCCTTGGATCGGTGATCATGCTGGCGCTCTTCACCGCCACGCGCCGGCCGCTGCCGGCCCTTCCCGCGATCCGCTTCCACGCCATGCGTTCCATCGCGCAGGTGATCTCGGCGTTCGCCTTCTTCTACTCGCTGACCCAGATCGCGCTCGCCGAAGCGGTTGTGATGGGCTTCACCGCCTCGCTGATGATCGCGCCGATCGCGCGGGTCATCCTGAAGGAAAAGATGAGCCCGGTCACCATAGCCGCCTCGCTGATCGGCTTTGCCGGCGCGGCCCTTGCGGCCACCGCCCAGACAGAAGGCGGGCCGGTCGATGGCAACCGGCTTTACGGCACGATCTCGATCCTCGTTTCTGCCGTGCTCTATGCCCTAAACATCGTGCTGCTCCGCCTGCGGACAAAAGAAGAAGACAGCCTGACGCTCGTCACCTTCATGAACGTCTTCCCCGCCCTCTTCCTGCTTCCCTTCATGCTGCTCTTCTCGGAGTGGACGCCGGAGACCGGCAGCTGGCCGATGATGATCCTTGTCGCCTTCCTCGGCATCGGTATCTGGTGGCTGATGACGCTCGCCTATGGCCGGGCCAGGGCGCAGACGCTGGCACCGTTCGAATATACCGGCCTGATCTGGTCCGCCCTGCTCGGCTATGCCCTGTTCCAGGAAGTGCCAGGTTGGCGCGTCTATGCCGGCGCCGCGATCATCATTGCGGCCTGCCTCGTCGTCGCCTTCGAAACCCATTTCATCAGCCGGCGCGAAGCGCGCGTCCCCGCCAGCGACATCCTGACCTGAAGCCTATTCGCGCGCTTCCAGCAGCTCCGTGATGCGCGCAAAGTCGCGTGCCTGCTGCGCCTCCATCCGGTCGATCTTTTCGTGCAGCGCCAGGATTTCGAGCTCTGCCTTGAGATTCACCTCATAGTCCGTGTTCGCCACCAACCGGTCCTTCGCCGCCTGACGGTTTTGCGACATCATGATGATCGGCGCCTGCAAGGCAGCCAGCATCGACAACACGAGGTTCAGGAACACAAACGGGTACGGATCAAACCGCAGCTGACCCTGAAGGAGGATCGAGTTGGCGGTCACCCAGAGCGCCAGGATCAGCAGCGAGACAATGATGAAGCGCCACGAGCCGCCGATGCGCGCAATCGAATCGGCCAGCCTGTCACCCGGCGAGCTCATCGCATCGAAGGCCGCATTGGCATCCCGCACGACCGGATGGCGCGACCGGAAGGCTTGGATCACGCGGGCAGATTTCTCCTTCCCGCCGGGTCCATGCAGTGCCGCGTTCACAAGGCCTACGATTGAGTCGATGATCATGGAACCTCCTTGTCATATCAGGTCAGCGGTATCATTACGCCTTGTCCGGACCGCCTTACAGGGGCTTTGCCGGGCGCGTTGAAGAACCCAAGGAAAGGTTTCCCACTTGAGCAAGGAACCGGCCGCCGAAACCACACCCGATGACCTGCCGGATGACACGCTCGGCTGGCGTGTCGCGGTCCTTGAACTGGCCCCGCCGGTGGCCGCTTCGCTCACCTTCATCGCCGGGCTGGTCCTGCTGGCGTCGGCGGCCCAGCCAGCCCTTCCGGACCGGTTGAATGCCCTGTTGCAGGCCTGGCCCCTGGCGGCGGCCGAACTCTCCCACTTCCTGGCATCGATCGCCGGGGTGCTGCTGCTGATCGTGGCGGACGGCCTGCGCCGCCGGCTCGATGGGGCCTACTGGCTCACCCTCGGCCTGCTCGGCGCAGGCGCCCTATTCTCGCTGCTCAAGGCGCTCGACTATGAGGAAGCCATCATCCTCACCCTGATCGCGCTGTTGCTGATCCCGGCCCGTCGCGCCTTCTACCGCCGCTCCCAGCTCACCGGTGCGCTGTTCAGTGGGCCCTGGCTGATCGGCGTCGCCTTGGCGCTGGCGCTGGTCACCGGCCTGCTGCTGATCGCTTACCATGATGTCGCCTACCGCGACGAGCTGTGGTGGACCGTGCTGCGCGACCAGGATCTCAGCCGCTCCCTGCGCGCACTGGCCGGCGCCGTCGTCGTCGGTGTCCTCGTGCTCGTCCGCTCGGCGCTGCGGCCCCACCGCAAGAGCCCGTCCGGCGACAAGGCCGCTGCCGACCTTGCCCGCGCCGAGGCGATCCTCGCCCGGGCCGAAGGCGCCCGCGGCGAGGCGAACCTCATCTTCACCGGCGACAAGCGCTTCGTCTTCTCGCCCTCCGGGCAGAGCTTCTTGATGTTCCGCCCGCGCGGCAATCTGTGGATCGGCATGGGCGATCCCGTCGGTCCGGCTGCCGACCGGCTGGACGCGCTGCTCGCCTTCCACGCCGCCGCCGATGCGGCATGCGCTAGCCCGGCGCTCTACAGCGCCTCGGCCGCCCTGCTGCCACAGCTGATCGAACTTGGCTATGCCGTGCGCAAGATCGGCGAGGTCGCCCATATCGATGCGGCTCGGTTCAGCATGGACGGCCCGGCCCGCGCGCGCCTGCGCCAGACCTGGAACCGCTTTAAGCGCGATGGCTGGCGCATCGAGGTGGTCCCGCCCGGCGGCGCGGTGGACTGGCCGGCGCTCAAGTCGATCTCGGACGAGTGGCTCGCGGCGCATGGCGGCCACGAGAAGTGCTTCTCCCTCGGCCGGTTCGATCCGGACTATCTGACCCACTTTCCCATTGCCATCGCCGGCAAGGATGGCGAGCCGCCGGCCGCCTTCTCCTCGCTCTGGCCCTCCGCCGACAAGGGCGAGATCGGTATCGACCTGATGCGCCACCGGTCCGGCACACCGTCCGGCCTGATGGACATCCTGTTCATCGGCCTGATCGAATGGGCCAGCGCCGAAGGTTACAGGATCGTGGACCTCGGCATGACGCCGCTGGCCGGAATCTCGCGGGCCCGCTACGCGCCGTCGATGAACAAGATCGGCGCCGCGATCTACGAGCACGGCGAAGACCTCTACGGCTTCAAGGGCCTCAGATCCTACAAGTCGAAATTTGCACCGGACTGGCAGCCGGTCTTCATCGGGGCGCCGGGCTATGTGTCCCTGCCCATCGCCCTTGCGCAGGCCGCCATCCTTACGTCCGGCGGCCTGAAGGGCCTGTTCGCGAAATAGTCCGTGCCCGGACTAGAGCGCCATTTCCAGCTTGCCGTTGCACAGCGCCGAATAGTCGTTGACCAGGGCTTCGGAAATCGCGCCCGGCTTGTAGCGGTGCTCGCCGATCTCGCAGACCGGAGTGATCTCGGCGGCCGATCCCGTAATGAAGCATTCGGAGAAGGTGGGCAGCTCCGACGGGAAGATTGCCCGCTCGACCACTTCGATCTGGCGGGCCTTGGCCAGTGCAATCGTCGTCTGGCGCGTCAGGCCATTGAGGAAGCAATCCGGCGTCGGCGTGTGCAGCGCGCCGTCACGCACGAAGAAAATGTTCGCGCCGGTCGCCTCGGCCACCTGGCCCCGGTAGTCCAGCATCAGCGCATCCTGGTAGCCGGCCTTCTCGGCCGCGTGCTTGGACAGGGTGCAGATCATGTAGAGGCCGGCCGCCTTGGCCTCGCACGGCGCGGTGTCCGGCGCGGGGCGTTTCCATTGGGCATGGGTCAGGCGGATGCCCTTCATCTTGTCGGCAAAATAGTCGCCCCAATGCCACACGGCCACAGCCAGGTGGATCGTGTTGTTCTGGGCCGAGACGCCCATCATCTCCGACCCGCGCCAAGCGATGGCGCGGACATAGGCGCTGTCGAGACCCGACTTGGCGAGGGCCTCGGTCTTGGCGCGCTCGACTTCCTCGACGCTGAACGGAATGTCGAAGCCCATGATGCCGGCCGACCGGTGCAGGCGCTTGGAGTGGTCCAGCGACCGGAAGATCTTGCCATTATAGGCGCGCTCGCCCTCGAACACGGCCGAAGCGTAGTGCAGGGCATGCGTCAGCACGTGGACCTTGGTGTCGCGCCACGGTACGAAGGCGCCGTCCATCCAGATGTATCCGTCGCGGTCATCGTAGGGGGCAGCAGCCATTTGAACGCTCCTTGCTTGAACTTTCTGCGTATTCAGGTTCATTTCCGACTTATGGCCGTGCCCGTCAACCTGAACCGTCCGTTCGACCCTCGCCTGTTCCTCATGGACCAGGAGCTCGACCGTGCGGCCGGATTGCTGCTGGCAGGCGCCAACGCGCTGGCCGGGGCGGGGGAAAAGGCGCGCAAGAAGGCTGGTCTGAGCAAGCCAGAGCTGCAAATTCTCATGGCCGTCCGCTACCGGCCCGGCCAAACCGTCAGCGAATTGCGAACCGCTCTGGGCATGACCGTGCCCACCTTCGCCCGCCTGATCGGCCAGCTCGACACGCGTGGCCTGATCGAACGGGCCCGGGAGGCCTCGGACGCCCGCCGCCGCAAGCTGACCCTGTCGGACGCCGGCGTGACCCTGACCACCCCCATCGCCATCGAGGTGCGCGAACGCCTGCGCCTCGCCTTTCGCGCTAGCGGTCCGGAAGCCGCCGCCGGGGTGCGCACCTTGCTCGAAGCGCTGGTGAAGTGAGCGCCCCTGTGAAAGAGCCCGCCCATATCCTGATCGTCGATGATGACGACCGCATCCGTGACCTGACCAAGCGCTTCCTGACGCTGAAAGGGTTCCGGGTTAGTGCCGCGGCCGATGCCGCCAGCGCCCGCCGTCTGATGGAGAACCTGAACTTCGACCTTGCCGTCCTCGACATCATGATGCCCGGCGAGGATGGTCTCTCCCTCCTCACCTCCATCCGCAAGGGCCCGGCCCGGGAGACGCCCGTGATGCTGCTGACCGCGCGCGGCCAGACCAGCGACCGGATCGAGGGCCTGCGCACCGGGGCGGACGACTATCTCGCCAAACCTTTCGAGCCGGAAGAACTGGTGCTGCGCTGCGAGGCGATCCTGCGCCGTTCGGCCAAGGCCGCCCCGCCGCCCGAAGAGATCGAGATGTCGGGCCTCGTGTTCAACGCGGCGCGCGGCGAGCTCAAATCCGGCGACCAGCGCATCCGCCTGACCGATGCCGAGTTGCAGCTGCTCACGGTGCTGGCCCGCACGCCCGGCGAGCCGGTCAGCCGAGAAGACCTTGCCGAGCTGACCTCGGCGGGCCTCGAACGCTCCGTGGACGTGCAGGTCACGCGCCTGCGCCGCAAGATCGAGCCGAACCCGAAGGAGCCGGTGCACATCCAGACCGTGCGCGGCGTCGGTTATCGCCTGATGCCAGACTGACATGGCCATGCCACGCCTCCGGGACTTCACGCCGCGCGGTCTGTACGCCCGCACCCTGCTCCTGTTGCTAGTGCCCGTGCTGCTGATCCTCAGCCTGATGACCTGGTATTATTATTCGAGCCAGGTGGCCGAAGTGAACCGCAAGCTCGGCCAGGCAATCGCCCGCGATGCCAGCCTGATCCGCGCAGCCTGTCAGAACCCGGACTATGTCGAAGCCGACTACACGCGCATCCAGTTCCAGATCGAAACCTATTTTACCTGCACGCTTCCGAAGTCTGCCGTGAGCGAGAGCAAGCTGAAGCATCACTTCCCCTATGACGACACGCTAAGGGGCGAACTTGCCGGCCGCCTCGGTGAGCCGCTCTTCGTCGGCTTGTCGCGGGGCGATGCCCGCGTGCATATCCGCTTTCCGACCCGGCAGGGCACCGGCGAGATCATCATCGACCGCAAGCGCGCCTTCATGATCAACTCGCACATCTTCATCGTGTGGGTCATCGCCTTCTCGCTGCTGATGGTGTTGCTGGCCATCGGCTTCCTGAACCAACAGGTGCGCTCCATCCTCCGCCTATCGGAAGCCGCGCGCGCCTTCGGCCGAGGACGCGATCTGCCGGACTTCCGCCCCTCCGGCGCAACCGAAGTGCGCGATGCGGCGCGCGCGTTAATCGACATGAAACAGCGCCTGACCGCCTTTGCCGACCAGCGCACCGCCATGCTGGCTGGTGTCAGCCACGACCTGCGCACGCCGCTGACCCGGCTGAAGCTGGCGCTGGCAATGATGGAAGAGAACGCCGATATCCGCGCTGCCAAATCCGACCTCGACGACATGGCGATGATGCTCGACGAATACCTCGCCTTTGCGCGCGGCGAGGAAGGCGACGAGGCCGAATTGTTCGACCTCGGACAAATGGTGCGCGAGGTCGTATCCAGCTTCGGCGGTCATATCCCGGTTGTCGGCCCCTCACGCATCATGGTGACCGGGCGGCCGCTCGCCCTGAAGCGCGCGGTGACAAACCTGATCTCGAACGCCATAAAGTATGCGACTTCGGCGCGCGTGACACTGGTCGACGGCCCGCACTGGGCCGAGGTCGCAGTCGACGATGACGGGCCGGGCATTCCGGCCGAACGCCGCGAAGAGGCCTTCCGCCCCTTCTCCCGACTCGACGACGCGCGCAGCCAGAATGAGTCAGGCACCGGGCTCGGCCTGACGCTTGCGCGCGACACGGCGCGGGCCCATGGCGGGGACGTTCGCCTGTCGATCAGCCCCCTCGGCGGCTTGCGCGCGGTCTTGCGTGTACCGAACGAGCCGCGCTAAGAGGCGCGTGTGAGCACTTCAAAATCAAAACTTGTCATCCGCAACGCAACGCCCAAGGACATACCGGCCCTGCTGCCGCTGTATGAGAAAGCCTATGGCGTCGGCTTTGGATATACCGCCGACCAGATCGCCGGACAGATCAACCGCTTTCCGGACGGCCAGTTCGTCGCCGAGTTCGAAGGCCGGATTGTCGGCCACTGCGTGACCTTCATCATTTCTTCCAGCGTGGCGATGGCCCAGCATACCTGGAACGAGATCACCGGCGGCGGCTTTGCAGCCCGCCACGATCCGGACGGCGACATGCTGTACGGCATGGACGTCCTGGTCGATTCGGAATTCCGCCGGCTGAGGATCGGCCAGCGCTTCTACAAGATCCGGCAGGACCTATGCCAATGGCACGAACTGAAGGGCATCATGTTCGGCGGCCGTATCCCCGGCTATCACCGCCATGCCAAGCAATACCCGAATCCCGCCGACTATGTGGAGGCTGTGCGCGAGTCCAAGCTGCGCGATCCCGTGCTCAGCTTTCAGCTACGCCAGGGATTCGAGGTCATCGGTGTGCTGAAGAACTACATGGCGGAGGATCTCGAGTCCGGCACACATGCGACGCAGATGCTGTGGCGCAATCCGCTGGCGCAGGAGAAGATCAAGGCTAAGCCCGGCTCCGGCAACACGTCCCTGCCCGAACGGGTGCGCGTGGCCACCGTCCAATTCCAGATGCGCCGCATCAACTTGATCGACGATTTCGAACAGCAGGTGGAATATTTCGTCGACATCGCCTCCGACTACCGCGCCGATTTCGTCACCTTCCCGGAACTCTTCACGCTGCAACTGCTGTCGCTCGAGAACAAGCCGCTGGGCCCGGTCGAGTCGATCCAGAAGATCTCGGAGTACACGCCGCGCTTCATCGCCTTCATGGAAAAGCTGGCGGTGGCTTACAACATCAACATCATTGGCGGCTCGCACCCGTCAGAAATGGCAGACGGCGACATCCACAATGTGGCCTATATCTTCCTGCGCGACGGATCGGTCCACACGCAGGAGAAGTTGCACCCCACGCCCTCGGAGCAGAGCTGGTGGAACATCAAGGGCGGCGAAGG
Organism: Hyphomonas sp.; assembly: GCF_016125515.1. Taxonomy (GTDB): domain Bacteria; phylum Pseudomonadota; class Alphaproteobacteria; order Caulobacterales; family Hyphomonadaceae; genus Hyphomonas. Next base: position 33,006 of record NZ_WGLO01000001.1, on the reverse strand, counting down.
CAATCATGTCATCCAGACCGATTGCGGCCCGATCGGCGTGATGATCTGTTACGATTCCGAGTTCCCGGAAGTCGCCCGCCACCTTGTGGACCAGGGTGCGCTGATGCTGTTCGTCCCCTTCTGCACAGACGAGCGGCGCGGCTATCTCCGTGTACGGTATTGCTGCCAGGCCCGCGCGATCGAGAACCAGTGCTACGTGGTCATGTCGGGCGTTGTCGGCAACCTGCCGAACGTCGAGAACATGGACATCCACTATGCCGAAAGCTGCATTCTGACGCCGTCTGACTTCGCGTTCTCACGCGACGGCGTAGCGGCGGATACGGCGGCCAATACCGAGACGATTGCCCTGGCAGACCTGTCGCTGTCAGACCTGCTGACTGCACGCCAGTCCGGCGCGGTGCGCAACCTCAAGGACCGCCGCTTCGATCTCTACCGCGTGGCGTGGAAGAAATAGGCTAGCTTAGCCGAGCAGCGAGCTGATCCATGAAGCCGGCCAGTTCCAGGTCCTTCTGCGTGACACCGTCAGCGTCATGCGTGGTGAGGGTGACTTCGACCTTGTTGTAGACATTGAACCATTCCGGATGATGGTCCATCTGTTCGGCCTTCAGCGCGGCGGCGGACATGAAGGCGAAGGCCGATTTGAAGTCGGCGAACTTGTAGCGCTTGAAGATCGCGTCGCGGTCACCCTCGGCGCTTGTCCATCCCTTCAAGGCCTTGATTGCGGCAGTCGCGCCGATCTTTGCGGTCATGTTCAGTCTTCCCCGTCTTGTCCGAGTACGAAGTAAATCCACACGCCCTCTTCCGAGATCGCGGTGCGCATGCCGGGATAGCCTTCGCCGGCGCGGATGCGGCCGACGCCTTCATCGCCGATCAGGTCCAAAAGGCGCTTGCGGTCCTGGAAGGTCAGCTTCTCCGGGATCAGATCGGCCGCGTCCTTCGCGGCCAGGTCCGGCCAGACATACCAGCGCTCGCCATCAATCTCGCGCAGGCCGGCCGGCTGGTCCAGCAGGTCGCGCAGCTTGCGGTTGGGATCGACACCGGTGCGGCGCAAGAGGTCCCAGAAGCGTTCATGGTCCTGCCCGCCAAGGTTCGACTTGAAGTCCGGATTGCGCGCGGCGATGGCGGCAAGCCCGCGCAGCGAGCCGCGCGTCGCCTGCTTCAGCAGCTCGTCGCGCGTCCGGGCGGCGGCGTCGCTGATCTCGATCTCCGGCGGCGCATGGGGCGGCTGGGCAAGGCGTTCGTCCGGCACCGGCGGCAGCGGCAGTACGACCTCCGGCTCCGCGCGCCCGCAGGCGGCAAGACCCATCAGCGCCGCAGCGAGGCAGAGACTAGCTGAGCGCATAGCCGGTCACGGCTTCCAGATCGGCCAGAAGCTGCGCCTCGCTGGTGACCTTGATGGTGGCCATGCCCATGTCCCGGGCGGGCTTCAGGTTGATGCCGAGATCGTCGAGATAGACGCAGGCCTTCGGGTCGACATCCAGCGCTTCGCACATCAGCGCATAGATGCGCGGGTCCGGTTTGCGGATGCCGAGCTTGGAGCTTTCGATCAGGTGGTCGAACAGGTCGAACACGGCCGCGAGCTCGCGGGCCTTGGCATCGTCATTGGTCATCGAGGCGCCCTTGCCGATGGGGGCGTTGTTGGTGATGCAACCGACCTTGCCATGGCTCTTGCAGACCTTGAGCGCGTTGACGACCCGCGGGCGCAAGCTACCTGACAGGAGGCCGAGCACATCACGGCCCGGCACTTCCCGGCCGAGCGCCTTCGACTCGGTGCGGAAGAGCACGTCGAACTGGGCGGCGTCCACTTCCGAACGCTCAAGCTTGGCCCAGGCATTCTCCAGCGGGTTCACGGCGTTGACGGAGCGGATGAAGTCTGCCGGCAGGCCTTGCTCGGCTTCATACCGGTTGAAGGCTTCGAAGGGCGAGGAGGTGAAGACCCCCCCGAAATCCCAGATGATGGCTTGGAAGGTGCGTGTCATGACGCGCTAGCTAGCCGTTCGGGGCGGGCATTTCAAACCTTGATTTTTGCGCCCCCTGCCCTTGCGGGGATGAATGAGCGCAGTAGTGTCCCGGCCCGAGACAATCAGGAGGAAAACATGGGCGTTCTGGACGGAAAAGTGGTGCTGGTCACCGGCGGCGGCAACGGCATCGGCCGGGAGACCGCCCTGTTGGCGGCGCGCCAGGGGGCGAAAGTCGTGGTCAACGATCTCGGCGGCAGCCTGAAGGGCGATGAGGAAGGCTCGGCCGGGCCGGCCGAGGCTGTCGCAGCGGAAATCCGCAAGGCCGGCGGCGAAGCGGTGTCGAACTCCGACAGCGTAACCGACTATAACGCCGTGGCGGACATGGTGACGCAGGCGATGGACACCTATGGCCGGCTCGACGCGGTAATCAACCCGGCCGGCATCCTGCGCGACGGCATGTTCCACAAGATGAGCGAGAGCGATTGGAAGGCGGTCATCGACGTCCACCTGCACGGCTCGTTCAACGTGACCCGCGCCACGATCGAACACTTCCGCGAGAAGCAGGCCGGCGCCTATGTGCTGTTCACCTCGACCACCGGCCTGATCGGCAATATCGGCCAGGCCAATTACGGCGCCGCCAAGCTCGGCATCGCGGGTCTCAGCCGCATCATCGCGATGGAAGGCGCGGCCAAGAATGTCCGCTCGAACATCATCGCGCCTTTTGCCTGGACACGGATGATCGCCTCGATCCCAGTGAAGGACGAAGCGAGCGCCGCACGGGTCGAGCGGATGAAGAACGGCATGCGCGCCGACCAGGTGGCGCAGGTGGCGGTTGCGCTCTGCGCCGACACGGCGGCCCATGTCAGTGGACAGATCTTCGGTGTGCGCGGCAATGAAGTGATCCTGTTCGACCAGCCCCGCCCGGTGAAGACGCTGGCGCGCCTTGAAGGCTGGACACCGGAATCGCTGATCGACCATTGCTTCCCGGCGATGAATGGCAGCTTCACGGACCTCGGCCCGACGACCAGCGTGTTCCCCTACGATCCGGTTTAGGCGGCACGTACGGCCAGACGAAGCTTTAGGCTGTCCGGTTTCATGGACTGTTGTTTGATCCGCTCATCCCCGCGAAAGCGGGGAGAGGGCGGACTTGGCACAAGTCTGGGTTGCCGGCGTGTATCGGGATGACAAGAGTATCCAGGAGGTGTTGGGGATGGGGGTGAGGGCCTGCGCCGCCTGCCGCTCATTCAGGTGGGGTGAGGATTGTGGGGCCGCCTTCGTCAGTGGGCGGAGACGGGTCGGGTTGCGGGTCGGACGGGGCGGATTCCGGTTCCGGCAGGGATTCGGGCGTGGTTTCGGGCGCCGCTTCGGCTGGATCGGCGGCGGGCTCGGTGTTGAAGGTTTCGTCGGCTGAATTCAGGATCTCGTTCAACGCGTCATTGGCGTTCTCGTCCGGCGCCGTGGCGTCGGCCGGCGCGATCAGTGCTTCTTCGCCGGTTTCAGGCGCATCAGGCAGGTCTTCCAGGACCGGCGGCGGACGCGGGGTCTCGCCCGGTTCCGGCTTCGGCAGGTTCGAGCGGAAATCGTCGCCGAGCACGCAGGCGGCAAAACCTTCATTGGCGACGATGCGCATGCGCGACTGGATGGAGCCGGTGCGCTTGCGCACATAGGGGCCGGGCTTGTCGGCGCTCCATTTGTTCGGGGACGGAAGGACGGCTGCGAGGCGGGCCGCTTCGAGCGGCGTTAGGTCGGCGGCGGACTTGCCGAACCGGGCCTGCGCGGCGGCCTCCGCACCGAAGAGGCCATCGCCCCATTCGGCCACGTTGAGATAGACTTCCATGATGCGCCGCTTGCCCCAGACGGCCTCGATCACATAGGTCATCCAGGCTTCGCCGGCCTTGCGGGCCATGCCGCCGCCATTCCAGAAGAAGACGTTCTTGGCCGTCTGCTGACTGATGGTGGAGCCGCCGCGGCGCTTCTTGCCTTCATGCTTCCGGTTGAATTCGCGGGCCTTCTCGATGGCGTCCCAATCGATGCCGTCATGTTCGCAGAACTTCGCGTCTTCGGCGCTGATGACGGCGAGAACGAGATGGGGCGAAATTCTGTCCAGGGAGACCCAGTCCTGCTGGACATGCTGACCCTCCCCCGACCGCTGGATCATCAGGAGCGTGCCGGGAGCGGGCACGACCTTGAGCGCGAGGGCGTAGACGTGGAACAGTGCGAAGACACCGACGCCGACCTGCACCGCGCCCACCGCCAGGCGCCGCCAGAGCGGCACGGTGCGCGTCGGTGAGGGCGCAGGCTCCGCAGGCAGCGGCGGCGGTTGCGGTGTCTCGTACGTCATTCCCCGGACCTTCGATTCGAGCGCCCAGACCTAACATAACCGCCCGGGTGGCGGCGCGCCTTTTCTTCAGCAAGGCCGCGCACTATGCGACGGAAATGTGACTGCAACTTCCCGTTTCGAAGCCTTGAGACAGGGGCGCGGCCTATTGTAGGAGAGCCGGGTCTGCCCGGAATGGAGCCCCTCCCATGAAACGTTTGCGTCTTGCGGCTGCCCTTGTGGGCGCGGTGTCCCTGCTGGCCCTTGGCGCGTGCGGCGCGGCGGGCGGGACCGGCGCCCAACCGGTCAAACTGGAACAACCGCCGACCGGCCAATTACCAGGAGGCGTGACGCCGACTGTGTACCGCGTGAACCTGAAGACCGACCCCAAGGCGGACACGTTCTCCGGCGCGGTCGAGATCGACGTGGCGCTGGACAAGCCGCATGCTCGCATCTGGCTGCATTCGGTGGACCAGGACATGCTCAAGGTGTTCGCCCGCCTGCCCGATGGCAGCGAAGTGCCCGCAACGTTCACCGGCAACCTGGCCGAAGGCGGGGTGAGCGCGCTTGATTTTGCAACACCGCTGCCAGCGGGCAATGCGACGCTCGTGTTCGATTATACGGCGCCCTACAATCTCTCGCTCGCGGGGCTGTACAAGGTGACGCAGAACGGCGCCGACTATCTCGTGACGCAGATGGAAGACATCGATGCGCGCCGGATGGTGCCGAGCTTTGACGAGCCGCGCTTCAAGACGCCGTGGGTGATCACCGTGACCGCGCCGGAAGGCGACAAGGTGGTGGCGAACGCGATGGAGCGCGAGGCGCGTCCGCTGGGCGACGGGTTCGTGGAGCATGAATTCCTGCCAACGCGGCCGATTCAGTCTTATCTGATCGCGCTTGCAATCGGTCCGTATGAAGAGGTTTCCGGCGAGCCCGTGCCGATCTCGCCGGGCCGGCCGGCGCCGATCCTGCTGCGCGCGTTCACCGCGAAGGGCAAGATCGGCCAGACGGCGGATGTGCTGGCGATCACCGATGACATGCTGCTGTTCCAGGAGAATTATTTCGGGCAGCCGTATCCCTATGGGAAGCTCGACCTGATTGCGGCGCCGGACTATGCCTATGGCGCGATGGAGAATGCCGGCGCGATCGTCTACCGCGAGGCGGCGTTGCTGGTGAACGAGGACACGCCCCTTTCGCGGCGGCGCAGCATCTACTCGACGCATGCGCATGAACTGGCGCACCAGTGGTTCGGCAATCTTGTGACGCCGGCCTGGTGGAACGACATCTGGCTGAACGAGGCGTTCGCGACCTGGATGGCGAACAAGACGATGAACGCCATCGATCCGGGCGGGGAATGGAATCTCAATCCGATTGCCGGCGGCCTCGGCGCGATGGGCGGCGATGAGCTGAAATCGGTGCGCACGGTGCGCAACCCTGTGCTCACCAATGGCGACATCAATGACGCCTTCGACGGGATCACCTACCAGAAGGGCGGCAGCCTCCTGAACATGTTCGAGTCCTATATTGGTGAGGACAAGTTCCGCGAAGGCATCCGCGTGTACATGCGCCGCTTCTCCGACAAGGTGGCGGATGCGGATGATTTCATGGCGGCGCTGGCCGAAGGCGCCGGCGATACGGCGATCACGCAGAGCTTCAGCACCTTCATCGAGCAGCCGGGCATTCCGATGCTGGACGTGACTGTATCGTGTACGGACAAGGGCGCGGAGATCAGCGTGGGCCAGAGCCGGTATGCGCCGCTTGGTTCGGAGATCGACCGCGAAGCCTCGATCTGGCAGGTGCCGTTCTCCGCGCGTGTGGACACCGGCAATGAGAGCCATGTGGTCCGCCAGATGCTGACGGCGAAGCATGAGACGGTGGCGCTGGCGGCCTGCCCGGACTTCGTGATGCCGAATGCGGGCGGTACGGGCTATTGGCGCTATGCACTGGATGAAGCCTCGGCGGCGAAGCTGGCGGCAAATTTCGGAAAACTGTCCGCAGGCGAACAGATGGTGTTTGTCGACTCGCTATTGTCCGGATTCGGTGCAGGCTCGGTGAGCGCGGATACGCTGCTGGACGGGTTGGAAGCCTCGGCCACAGGCGCGGCGCTGGCGGCGGGTCTGCCGTTCGACACGTTAAAGGGGTATCATGCCCGCCTCGATGCGGCCGGCAGGAAGAACCTGTCCGCCTGGATCGAGAAGACCTATGCGCCGCTGGAAGCGAAGCTGAAGGCGATGCCCGCGTCGAAGGTGACCGACCGAGAGAAACTGCTGCAAACGAGCCTGGCAAGCCTGCTGATCCAGTATGGTGAGCGCCCGGCGGCGCGGGTGCGGCTGATCGCGGGCGCCAAAGCGATGATCGGTGTGGGCCAGACGGTCGATCCGTCCGCCCTGCCCGCGCAGGACGTCAGCACCGCCTTCGGCCTTGGCGCGCAGGCAGAAGGCTGGGCCTTCATCGAGCCGGCGCTGGACTATGCCTTCAACTCCTCGAACCAGACCGAGCGGGCGGACATCTTCCGCGCGCTGGTCGCGAAGGCGGACCCGCGGCTGGCGGGCGAGCTGGTCGGCGGCGCGGTGAACCTGCCCTATACGGCGTCGGAGATGTCCACACTGCTGGGCGGCGCGTTCAGCAATACCGGCGCGGTGGATGCGGTGTGGGCTGCATTCAAGGACACGTTCGACGAGCTGGTTGTGAAGCTGCCGGAGGTGCGCAAGCAGCAGGTGGCGGGATATGCCGGTGCGCAGTGTACGGAAGAAGGTGCAGCCGATGCGAAGTCCTTCTTCGAGAGCAAGGCGGAGATGATCCCCGGCTATGAGCGCCGGTTGGCGCAGGGGCTCGAGCGTGCACGCCTGTGTGCGGCGCAGGCGAAGACGCAATGGCCCGCGCTGGCCGAGGCCCTGGCGAAACGCTGATCAGAGGTATTGCCGGCAGGCGCCCTTGAGCTTTGTCAGGCGGTCCGAGAAGGCCCGGGCGAGCGCCGGCGTCTCGAACGGGATGGTGTGATCGGTGACACGTTCCGGTGTGTCGTCCAGCGCGCCCTGTTCAATACAGGCGGAGCCGTCGCGGCAGGTAAGACGCAGCTCGGCTGTGCCCTCTGCGGTCTCTTCCACCTGGCCTTCATCGACAGCCCAGATCGACATGCGCCAGAGGCCCCAGGCGGCATTGCGGCCGTGGGAATGGTTGAGCGTATCGCAGGTGCCGATCAGGCGGTGATAGGCGTAGGGGCCCTCGCCCGTGCCCCATTCATCGAAGCTCGGGAATGTCTGCGGCTCGGCCGCAAAGGAGTCCGGCTTCGGCGCGGCGGCGACCGTGCAGGCCGCCGTCAGGGCGAGCGCGAGGCTGGCGATGGTCCGGTGGCGCATGAAACCGTTTCCTTGCTGCGAAGGCTGAACTATCCGCCTGCGCCCTGAATGCGTGATGAATGTCTCAGCGGCCCATGAACTGGCGCACCGCGTCAGTCGACAGGGCGAACTTGGCGAAGGACCAGGACCGGTCTTTGCCGAGCGCGGACAGGGTGGCCAGCAATTGCCGCCGCCCTTCCCCGCGCCCGCCGAGCCAGGCTTCAGCGCCGCCGAGTTTCAAGGCCTCTTCGGTCGCGCCCGCCTGCAGGCGGACAAGTTCGGAAATCAGGCGGCGGCCGGCCACGCGGTCCCAATAGGGCGCATTGACGAGACCTTCGCGGGCCGAGGCGCGCATCCGGTCGAGCCGCAGGGCGTCGCCAATGGCGTAGAAGGTGGCGGCTGTCTCCGGAACGGTCCGGCCGGACGTGCGGGCCACATCGACGACTGTGAGACCTTGCGAAAAATAGCTCATCGCCGCCGACCAGCGGGCGAGGCTGTCCGGCGCGCCCTGCTTGATGAAGACGCGCGCATCGCGCTCGATGCGCGAGGCGGGGAACGCCGTCTGGACCGAAGCGAGCGAGGCCTTCAGCTCGTTGAGCGGGCCATGGGTCTGCTCAACAGCCTTGCCGACCGGTTGACCCGGCAGGGTGCGGATGAACCAGGCGGCCGCTTCGCTGGCCGCATGGATCGCCTCCAGCTGCAGATCGGTCTGCAGGTCGGCATGCACCTTGTTGTCGAGCGCAAAGATCTGCTTACGGAAGGTGGCGATGTCGAGCACCTCACGCGCCGCTTCCAGCGCACGCACGGCCTCGGCCGGCGCGGCGCTGGTGAGCTCGCGCAGGCGCAACAGGGCGACAGGGCCCATGAAGTCCAGCGTGCGGTTGGCAACGACCGTGGCGATGATTTCGCGGCGCAGACGGTGGCCGTCCATCGCCTTTGAATAGCCGTCGATCGGCGGCGGGAAATAGGCCTTGAGCACCGGACCGAACCAGGGATCGTCCGGCAGATCGGACGCGACAAGATCGTCGAACAGCACGATCTTTGACCAGGCCAACAGCACGGCCAGTTCAGGCCGCGTGAGCGGCTGGCCGGCTTCCTTGCGGGTCTGCATCTCCGTCGTCGTCGGCAAGCCTTCGAGCTTGCGATTCAGGACGCCGCGCTCTTCAAGATAGACCATCAGCCGCTCGAGCGCCTCATGATCGTCCGTGACGGTGGCCGAGGCGAGCGTCAGGGCGTTCGACTGGTCATAGTTGTGGGCGAGCACATGATCAGCGACATCGTCGGTCATCTGCGCCAGCAGCGCATTGCGGTCCGCTTCCTTTAGATTGCCGAGGCGGATCGCTTCGGCGGCGAGGATCTTGATGTTGACTTCGTGGTCGGACGAATCGACGCCGGCCGAGTTGTCGATGGCATCCGTGTTGAGGCGCCCGCCGGCCAGGGCAAACTCAATGCGCGCGGCCTGCGTCATGCCGAGATTGGCGCCTTCGCCGATGACCTTCGCCTTGAGATCGCGACCGTTGATGCGCACGGCGTCGTTGGCCCGGTCACCGACATCGAGATTCGATTCGCGCACGGACTTCACATAGGTGCCGATGCCGCCGAACCAGAGCAGGTCGGTTTCCGACTTGAGCAGCGCGTGGATCAGCTCGTCCGGGGTGACGGCATCCGCTGACAGGCCGGTGAGCGATTTGATCTCGGCCGTGAGCGGGATCGACTTGGCCGCGCGCGGGAAGACGCCGCCGCCTTTGGAGATCAGCTTCGTGTCATAGTCCGCCCATGTGGAGCGCGGCAGATCGAACATGCGTTGACGCTCGGCCAGGCACTTTGCGGCATCGGCCGGGTTTGGATCGAGGAAGATGTGCATGTGGTTGAACGCCGCGACGAGACGGATCTCCGGCGAGAGGAGCATGCCATTGCCGAACACGTCGCCCGACATGTCGCCCACGCCGATGACGGTGAAAGGCTCGGTCTGGATGTCCTTGCCCATTTCGCGGAAGTGGCGCTTGACCGCTTCCCAGGCGCCGCGGGCAGTGATGCCCATCTTCTTGTGATCGTAGCCGGCCGAGCCACCCGAGGCGAAGGCATCGCCGAGCCAATGTCCTTTCTCGACGCTGATCGCGTTGGCCGTGTCGGAGAAGGTGGCCGTGCCCTTGTCGGCCGCGACCACGAGGTAAGGATCCTCGTCGTCCCAGACGACGGTGTCCTTCGGGGCGACGACCTTGCCCTTCACGAGATTATCGGTGAGGCCAAGCAGCGCGGTGATGAATTCCTTGTAGGCGTCGCGGCCAGTTTCAAACCAGGTCGGATCCGTACGCGGAGGAAGCTGTTTCGGATAGAAGCCGCCCTTCGAGCCGACCGGCACGATGACGGCGTTCTTGACCTGCTGGGCCTTGACGAGACCGAGGACTTCGGTCCGGTAGTCGGACGGGCGGTCCGACCAGCGCAGGCCGCCGCGTGCGACGGGGCCGAAACGCAGGTGGACGCCTTCGACGCGCGGGCTGTTGGTGAAGATCTCGCGGTAGGGCTTGGGTTCCGGCAGGTCGGCGAGTTCGCGGCTGGCGACCTTGAAGCTGATCCAGGGGAGCGGCGCTTCGTCTTCATCCTGCTGATAGAAGTTGGTGCGCTGGATAGCGCCGGTCAGGTGGAACAGGCGGCGCAGGACGATGTCGTCGGCAAGGCTGACGACCTCCTTCATCTCCTCCTCGAATTTAGCTTCGATCTTTTTCGCGGCGTTCGTGCGCTGGTCCAGCGTCTTGAACGCCTTCGGATCAAACCGGGTGGCAAACAGGTCGAGGATCAGGCGCGTGGCTCCGGGATAGCGCGCGACGGCGGCCTCCTGGATGTCCTGCGGCTGGTCGAGCCCGCTCTGGCGGCGATAGGCGGCAAGCGCGCGGATGAGCGCGGCTTCGCGCCAAGTTGCGCCGGCGGAGAGGACGAGCCGGTTAAAGCCGTCATTCTCTGCCTTGCCGCTCCAGACCGCGATGAAGGCCTCCTCGAAGAGGTGGGCGAGCTTGTCGAGATCGACCACCGATCCGTCGGCGGACTGCATGGCGACCGAGTGGACCCAGTAGACATCCGGCGCATCGGCGACCGGCTTGCTGACCGGGCGAACCGGATAGCCGGTCTCGAAATGCACGAAGAGGCCGATATTCTCGAACACCGGTACGCAGCGCGACAGGGCGATGGCGCCGTCGCGGGCAAAGATCTTGACGCGAAGCTTGACCGGATCGTCGGTCTCCAGACGGTAGGCGCGAGCGACCATCGGGCGGCCGGCGCTGAGCGCGGCCATGCTGATCACATCCTTGAGCGCCTCTTCGGGCGGGAATGCTTCACGGTAGGCCGCATTGAAGGCGCCGATGAAGGTGCGGGCCCCTTCCCGGTCGCCGCCTTTCAGGTCAGAGGCCATCAGGAGATCGCGGAAGCCCTGGTCCCAGGTGCGGGCGAGTTCGGCGATCTTGCGCTCGATCTCATCCGGGTCCGGTTCGGGATGGCCCGGCGAGAGGCCGATCTCGAAATGCACGCGCGCCATCGGGCCGGCATCGAAATAGGGCTGGAAGGAGCGCAGCGTGCCGCGATAGGCATCGGTGAGCACCTGTCCCATGCGCTGGCGCAGTGACGTGTCGTAGGATTCGCGCGGCACGAAGACGAGGGCGGTGACGAACCGGTCGAACTCGTCACGGCGCAGGAAGACTTTCGTCCGTGGGCGGCCGATCAGGTGGAGCGCGCCCATGATCATCGGGCCGAGCAGGGTCGAGCGGGTTTGGAAGAGTTCGTCGCGTGGCCAGGTCTCGATCAGGTTGGCGAGCGCCTTTTCGGTATGTCCGCCGGGCGCGGCGCCCGAGGCGGCCATCACCTTCTGCACACGCCGGCGCATGAACGGGATGGAGCGCGCGGTTTCGTCATAGGCTTCGGCCGTGAACAAGCCGAGGAAGCGGACTTCGCCAATGACGCGGCCTTCGCCATCATATTTCTTGACGCCGATATAGTCGCACGGGACGCGGCGGTGGACCCGGCTCGGCAGGGTCGATTTGGCGATGATCAGCGGCGCGGGCTGGGCGATGAAATCGCCGATGGCCTGGGTGAGCACGAGCGGCTCGCTGTCGCGCGAGAGAACATTGAGATGTTCGTCACGCAGGATGCCGAGGTTCGAACCCTCGATCATCAGCGGCTCGACCGGCAGGACACGGCCTTCCTTGTCGGTATCGAACTCGTATTCGCGGCTGCCGAGGAAGACGTAATGTTCCTTGAGCAGCCATTCGAGGAAGGCGACGGCTTCGTCGCGCTCGGCCGGATTGATATGCTGGACCGCAGCCAGGCGCTTCATCTCGACGCGCATGCGCGCCTGCATTGCGGCGTGATCAGAAACGGCTCGGCTGACATCGGCCAGCGTTGCGATGGCGCCCGCTTCGAGGACGCGCTCTTCGCCCGGGGTCAGCGGCGCGGTGTGGATCTGGATCACCGAGACGCGGCGGCCATCGGCCAGCGTGACCACGGGGTGGAACAGCGTCTTGACCTCGAAGCCCTGCGCGGCGCACTCGCCAAGCAGCGAATCAACGAGGAAGGGCATGTCCGGACCGGTCGCTTCGAGGATGCTGCGGCCGATACGGCCCTTTGAACCCTCCGCATGCGGAATGACGCGCACGGCTTGCTCGCCGGCAGGCACTTTCGAAGCCCAATCCCAGAGTCGCGCCGCGAGACTGTGAAGGTCGTCCTGGGAAAGGCCGGTCAGGTCTTCGCCCGCCGCCTCCTGCAGAATCTGTTCAAGCACCTGGGCTTCGGGCCCGGTGACAGCGGCGGATCGGGTCATGGCAAGGACTCACGCAAGGGAAATCTGATCTCTCCGTCCTACTCTCCGACCGTTACCGCTTCAAGAAACTTGGATGTGAAGACGGCAGGCAGGAATAGAAACGCAGGCTGACGTTTGCGTTCACGTAAAGCTGGAGTGTACCGGCACCGGAAATAAGCGGGCCCGCCGAACGGGGACATGTCCGGCGGGCCCTTCAGAAACTTCCGCAGGCTGGGTGGGGGGACGCACGCGGAAGCCTGAATTCACTATTTCGTCGATCTACATCCGAATTCAAGCCGGAAGCAGTCTCTAAATCGTTAACGATTCTACATGAGGCGGTCGCCCAAACCGCGTCCTCTGGTTCGCGCTCATAGCCCAAATGAGGGCCTTTGGCCAACTTTTCATTCAGTCGCACCCTCGGCGTCCGGCACGAACTTCCCGCTTGGGTTGCCATCTGCAGACAGGAGGATGGCCATCCAGCGTGTTTCGTTCGACTGGGCGAGAACAATCATCATTAGTACTGTCAAAGGTGCGGACAGGAACATTCCGGGAATACCCCAGAGAAGGCCCCAGATCGCCAGCGCCAACAGCACGACCAGTGCCGATAGATTGAGCGAATCGCCCATCATTCGGGGCTGAATGAAATTCCCAATCGAAAATTGCCAGAAACTGGCAGTTCCGAAGACGATGGCGGCATAAATATACGAGTTATCCGGCACAATTCCGGGAACCCAACCCGGCACGGAGGGCTGGACGAGTGCAAACAGCGGCGGCACGACGGCTGCGGCAATTGAACCAACCGTTGGTATGTAATTCAGAACAAAGATCAAGGCCGACAGGAACAGGGCATTTTGCACGCCGAGCAGAAGCAGTGACACATAACTCAGCGCGGTGATCATGACCGAGATCAGCGTCTGGACCCAGAGATAGCGTTCGATGCCGATGCGCGCGTCGTTGCCGATGGCGCGCACCTGGGCACGCCGCTCCTGGCTGGGAAAGATGTTGTCGAGCTTGGTCGACCAGCCCGCCTGGGCCGAGAAGAGGAAGGCGACATAGATCAGGATCAGTGTCAGGTCACCCGACAGGCCGCTGACCGAATTGGCGATGGTGGCGAAGAATTGCTGGCCGCGTTCATTGAAGACCAGTTGGGTCAACGTCGGCGAGTCGTGCATGCCGACGACGCCATAGGCATCCGAGATCAACGCATTGATCCGGGTCTCGTAGTCGCCCGCGTCGCGGCCGAACTCCGCCACACCATTCGCCATCAGCGCAATGAAGCCAATGAAGCCGCCCGTGATGATCAGGATGGCGATCACCCGCGCCTGGCGCTGGTTCAGCCTCGTGGTCGCATTGTCGACGGCCGTGGCGAAACCTTCGATGATCAGGAACAGAAAGACCGCCATCGCGAATGTCGAGAGGATTTCACGGCCCGCATAGAGGAACGCAAGGATCACACCGGTGGCGATGATCCAGGTTCCGATCTTGGCTGAACGATCCATGCACGTCTCCTGTTGGGCAGGGCATAGGGTGGAAGGGCCCGATGGCGGCGTCAAGCGCACCTGACGGGTGATGCGGCTTGCCGAATCCGGCCAAACCTCTAGCCTGCAGCGCTGGAATTCAGAATGAAGGGCCAAGAATGAGCGATACGATTTTCCTGGGCGGCGCCGACGCCAATGGCACCGGCCATCCCGATGCCGCCCAGAACCTGATCTTGAAAGTCGCCAACCGGCACGGCCTCGTCGCCGGCGCCACCGGCACCGGCAAGACGGTGACGCTGCAGATCATGGCGCAGGCGTTTTCGGATGCCGGCGTGCCGGTTTTTGCAGCCGACGTGAAGGGCGACCTGTCGGGCATCTGCATGCCGGGCACGGAAACGCACAAGGCCCACACCAACCTGGTCAAGCGTGCGGAATCGATCGGGATGGGCGAGCTGAAATACGAAGGCGCGCCGACGATCTTCTGGGACGTCTTCGGGGAAAGCGGCCATCCGATCCGTGCCACGATCAGCGAGATGGGCCCCTTGTTGCTGTCGCGCCTGATGGGCCTGACCGATGTGCAGGAAGGCGTGCTGAACATTGCCTTCCAGTATGCCGACGACAATGGCCTGCTGCTGCTGGACCTGAAGGACCTGCGCAAGCTGCTGGTGAGCCTGGGCGACGATACGGTGCGCACCGAGGTGAGCCGCAAGTATGGCAACGTGGCCCCGGCCTCGCTGTCGGCCGTGCAGCGCGAACTGCTGGTGCTGGAGCGCGGCGGCGCGGAGCGTTTCTTCGGCGAGCCTGCACTTGAGCTGGCCGACTTCATGCGCACGACCCGTGACGGGCGCGGCTATGTGAACATTCTCGACGCGCGCAAGCTGATCAATTCGCCGAAGCTCTACTCGACCTTCCTATTGTGGCTGCTGTCCGAACTGTTCGAGGAGCTGCCGGAGATCGGCGACCCTGACAAACCGCGGCTGGTGTTTTTCTTTGATGAGGCCCACCTGCTGTTCTCGGACGCGCCCCCTGCCCTGATGCAGAAAGTGGAACAGGTGGTGCGCCTGATCCGTTCGAAGGGCGTTGGCGTCTATTTCGTGACGCAGAACCCACGAGACCTGCCGGAGAGCGTGCTGGCGCAGCTGGGCAACCGGATGCAACACGCGCTGCGCGCCTATACGCCGACCGAGCAGAAGGCGGTGAAATCCGCCGCCGCCTCGTTCCGCCCGAACCCGGCCTTCAAGACGGAAGAGGCGATCACCACACTGGGCGTCGGCGAAGCATTGGTCTCGACGCTGGAGGCCAAAGGCGCGCCGGCAATGGTGCAGAAGACGCTGATCCGGCCGCCTTCATCACGGCTGGGCCCGGCGACGGACGCTGATCGGGCGGACATCCAGAAGACCAGCCCCGTGCTGGGCAAATATGAAAAGACCGTCGACCGGGAGTCTGCTTACGAGATCCTGTCCAAGCGCGAAGAGGCGGCCGCCAAGGAGGCCGAGAAACTGGCCAAGCTGGAAGCCAAGGAAAAGGAAGCTGCCGCCAAGGCGAAGGCCAAGGGCAAGACGACCACACGGTCGCGCCGGATGACGACGACCGAGCGGGCCGTGAACAATGCGGCGAGCACGGCGAGCCGCGAAGTGGTTCGCTATATCCTGCGCGGCATCTTTGGAACCCGGAAGCGGTGAAACAGATGCGCAGCCTGATGATTGTTTTCGCCGTTGCCCTGTCCGCCTGCGCCACCGGCCCCAAGGAGGGCGCGTGGACCAGCAGCGAGGACGCCCAACCCTTCGAGACCGCCGTCGCGGCTTGCAGCCAGTCGAGCTATAATGTCGAGACGAATTTCGTGATCTGCATGGCGGGGCGCGGCTGGACGAAGCAGGCGCGTTAGCCTCACCCCTCCCGTAGCGTCAGCAGTGGCGGAAACGCCCTGCCGGCCCTATAGTAAGTGTCTGAGCCCACATCAGACATGCCAAAGGGAGGCACCTGGCCCATGAAAGAGTACCTGAAGTTTTACATCGATGGCGCCTGGGTTGACCCGGTGACGCCGCGCCGCCTGGAAGTCGAGAACCCAGCAACCGAAGAGAATTTCGCCGTGATCTCGCTCGGCTCGAAGGCCGACGCGGACAAAGCCGTGGCCGCCGCCAAGGCAGCCTTCCCGAGCTTCTCTCAGACTTCGGTCGAATACCGCGCCGACCTGCTCGACAAGATTGCGGCCGGTATCCAGAAGCGCATGCCCGAACTCGCAACCGCTATCTCTGAAGAGATGGGCGCGCCGATGTGGCTGGCCAACGCCGCGCAGGTGCCGGCCGGTATGGGTCACTTCGCGACCACGGCGGCCGTGCTGCGCAACTACGAGTTCGAAGAACTGAAAGGGACGACCCTGCTGCGCAAGGAGCCGATCGGCGTCTGCGCCTTCATCACGCCCTGGAACTGGCCGCTGAACCAGATCGCCTGCAAGGTCGCCCCGGCGCTTGCCGCAGGCTGCACCATGGTGCTGAAGCCGTCGGAGATCGCGCCGCTCGACGCGATGATCTTCGCCGAGATCCTGCATGAAGCCGGCGTGCCCAAAGGCGTGTTCAACCTCGTCAACGGTGACGGCCCGGGCGTCGGCTCGGTGCTCTCCTCGCACCCGGATGTCGACATGGTGAGCTTCACCGGTTCGACCCGCGCCGGCGTGCTGGTGGCCCAGGCCGCTGCGCCGACCGTCAAGCGCGTCGCGCAGGAACTGGGCGGCAAGAGCCCGAACATCGTCCTGCCGAACGCAGACCTCAAGAAGGCCGTCTCCGGCGGCGTGATGTCGATGATGCTGAACACGGGGCAGAGCTGCAACGCGCCAAGCCGTATGTTCGTCCAGAAAGACCAGCAGGCCGAAGCCATCGCGATTGCCAAGGCGACCGCCGAAGCGGTGAAAGTGATGATGCCGGCCGAAGCGGCGCCGGGCGCGATCGGCCCGATCTCGAACGGCAACCAGTACCAGAAGGTCCAGGACCTGATCCAGAAGGGCATCGAAGAGGGCGCCACCCTCGTGGCCGGTGGCCCCGGCCGCCCGGAAGGCTTCAACAAAGGCTACTTCGCCCGCCCGACCGTCTTCGCCAACGTGACGAACGACATGACCATCGCGCGCGAAGAAATCTTCGGGCCAGTGCTCTGCATCTTGCCTTACGACACCGTCGATCACGCTGTCGAAATGGCCAATGACACGGTGTATGGCCTGGCCGGATATGTGCAGGGTCCCGAAAAGGACGCCTACGCGGTCGCGAACCGCATCCGCGCAGGCCAGATCAATGTCAACGGTGCAAACCCCGACTTCTCGGCACCTTTTGGCGGCTATGGCCAGTCCGGCAACGGCCGCGAGTGGGGCGAGCACGGTTTCGAGGAATTCCTCGAAGTAAAGGCCGTGATAGGCTACAAGGCGGCATGAGCCTGACCGCCAATTGAATTGCGGAAGCGGCAGCCTCGGGGCTGCCGCTTCTTTTTTTATCCGTTTACTGAGGAAACACCCATGACGCTCAAACTCCATCATCTGAATGCGTCGCGCTCGCAGCGGATCGTCTGGCTGCTGCTGGAGCTCGGCGTGCCGCACGAGATTGTCCATCACAAGCGCAACGAGACGACGCGACTCGCTCCGCCGGACCTTTTGCACATCCATCCGCTGGGCAAGTCGCCGCTGCTGGAGCATGACGGCATCGTGATCGCTGAGACGGGCGCAATTGCGGAGTACCTGCTGGCGAAATACGACACCGCGCACCGGTTGCACCCCGAGCCGGACTCGCCGGATTTTCCGCGTTACCTGGAATGGATCCACTCGGCTGAAGGCGCCGCTTTCCTGCCTTCGCTGCTGACGCTTTATCTTGGTATGGCCGGCGTCATGGACGGCCCTGTCGGCCACCGGATCATGCAGGAGCGGGAAAAGGCGGCCAACCATATCGAGGCCCACCTTTCCCAGAACGCCTATTTTGCCGGCAGCCAGTTCACGGCAGCCGACTGCCTGATGGGCTTCCAGATCGTGATGGTGAACGCGCAGGGCGCGCTGGCGAGCAAGCCGGCGACCAAAGCCTGGCTCGACAAGGTGACCGCGCGGGACGCGTACAAGGCGATGCTGGCGGTCGGCGTCTGATCGCCGGCCCTCTCACGCGAATGTGATGCGGAAAGTTGTCTGGCGTTCGCTCCGGCGGGGTCATATTATGGCGAAATCAAACAGCCAGGAGGCTCAGTCATGTCGAAAATCAGTCTTGCTGCGGGACTTGCCGCACTGGCAATTCTGGGCGCGTGCGCGACGGCGACACCATACCAGGCCGCCGCCGGCTTGGACCGCGGATATTCCGAACAGAAGATCGAGGACAACCGCTACCAGGTCCAGTTCGCCGGCAACTCGCTGACGGACCGCAAGACGGTCGAGACCTACCTTCTCTACCGGGCAGCTGAGCTGACCAAGCAGAACGGTTATGATCACTTCCGCGTGGTCCGGCGCGATACGGACGCAAACACCCGCGTGGTCGGCGGCGCCGCCTATTCGCCCTTCTATGACGGCTTCTTCTGCGACTACAGCTATTTCGGCCCGCGCGCGGCCTATTTCCGCGACCCCTATCGCTCCTTCTATCCGGGTCCGACCTATGCCTCACGGTTCGGCTATTATGATCCGTTCTGGGGCGGCCCGGCCGACTACCGTGAACAGACAAGCTATGTCGCGTCAGCTGAAATCGTGATGGGCAAAGGCGAAAAGCCGGACGACGTGGCCTATTTCGATGCCGGGCAGGTGATCTTCAACCTGACGGACTCGATCCAGCGCCCCGAGGCGTAAACGACTTCCGCCCCAGCGAACCTGACAAGCCGCGCAGCCGCCTGTGGGGCTTTTTCATGGGAACTATGCCCATTCGGCACTAGGCAAGCCGGTCTTGCGGGTCCAGAACGCCCCGTTCCCTTTCCTCCCGGAAGCGTCAGCGAGACATGGCCGATTCTGAAGCCGCCCTCGAAAAGCCGACCGCGCCGCCCACCGGGCTGCGCAAGGTCGAGCTTGTGGCGATCATTGCCGGGCTGATGACGCTCAACGCCATGGCAATCGACATCATGTTGCCGGCCCTGTCGCAGATCGCGGCCGCAACCGGGCTGACGGAGCCCGGCGGCGCCACCGACAACCGGCAGCAGCTGATCATCTTCGCCTATGTGCTGGGCTTCGGTGCGCCGCAGCTCGTCTGGGGCCCGGTAACCGACCGTTTCGGCCGGCGCGCGCCGCTGTTCTTCGGCCTGGCGGGCTATATTGCCGTCTCGCTGCTGTGCGTGATGATCAACGACTTCTGGCTGCTGCTGGGCGCCCGGTTCCTGCAGGGCGTCTTCTCGTCGGGCGCGCGCATCGTCGCCTCGGCGGTCGTGCGCGACACGTTCGCGGGCCGGGCGATGGCGAGCTTCATGTCGCTGGTGATGACCATCTTCATGATCGTGCCGATCATTGCGCCCAGCCTTGGGCAAGCGATCCTCCTGGTCGGGCCGTGGGAAGGCATTTTCATCTGGCTCGCGATCTGGGGCAGCCTGATGCTGGTCTGGACCTGGTTCCGCCTGCCGGAAACGCTGCCGGTGCCCGCGCGGCGCCCGCTGAACCTCGCCAGCGCCTTCACGGCCTATCTCAGCGTGCTGCGCACACGGGCGAGCCTTGGTTACATGTGCGCCTCCGGCATCGTGTTCGGCGCATTGTTCGCGTTCATCGCCTCGTCCGAACAGGTGTTCCGCCAGGTGTTCGGCAAAGGCGAGTCGTTCACGCTGTGGTTCGCAGGCGTCGCGGGCGTGATGGCAATCGCCAACTTCACCAATTCGCGGCTGGTTGAACGGCTGGGCATGCGGCGCATCAGTCATGCGGCGCTGCTCCTGTTCACAACACTGTCGGCCACGCTCGCCCTCTCGACCTTGGCGTTCGGCGAGAACTTCGCGCTGTTCTTCCCGATCTTCGCGATTGCCTTCGGCTGTTTCGGCCTGATGGGATCGAACTTCTCGGCCCTCGCAATGGAACCGCTCGGCAAGATCGCCGGAACGGCCTCGGCCGCCTATGGCTTTGCCACCACGCTCGCGTCGGCTTTGATCGGCGCTTATATCGGCCAGCAGTTCGACGGCTCGACCGTGCCGCTGATGTCAGGCTTTGCCTGTCTCGGCATCAGCGCGCTGGTGATCGTGCTGATCACGGAAAAGGGCCAGTTGTTCAGTACGCGCTGATCCCGCGCGAGGTGACGGCCTGCACTTGATACGCTAGCCTTCGCCTCGACTTGCGGGGAGCTGCGCCATGAAACTGGTTTTGAAAATCGCGGGCGGCCTGTCCGCCCTGCTTCTGGCGGCCCTGTTCGGGCTCTACACCTGGTTCTGGTGGAAGCCGGTCGGCATCAACAATTACATCAACAAGGCGACGATCTCGTTTGCCCTGGACTCGCCGGAGCTGATGACCCAGCTTGGCATGATAGATAATACGCCTCTGGATTTCCACTCCGGCAAGCTCGCCGACTATACGAAGGCGGCCGACGACAAGACGCTGGCAAAGCTGCGCAAGGCGCGCGCCGGCCTCGACAAGTATGGGCCCGAAGGCCTCGAGGGGCAGGAACTGCTGAGCTACCAGATTGTCGCCTGGTTCTTCGACGATTTGCTCCGCGACGCCGAATTCGAGCATGGCAGCTACCGCGTCAACCAGATCTCGGGCGTGACGGTGAACCTGCCGCAATTCCTGACTGATACGCATGTCATAATCAATGAGAAAAGCGCGAAGCGTTATGTCAGCCGGGTGAAGGAATTCGGCCGTGTGCTGAAGGAAGTACATGCCCGCGTCGAGGACGACCGCGCTGCCGGCGTGATCCCGCCGGACTTCATAATCGACAAAACGATTGCGGGCATGCAGGCCTTCATCGAAGGCGGCGCGGCCGGGAACGTCCTCGTCGCCACCCTGCCAGCCCGGCTCGACAAGGTCGAAGGCCTCAGCGCCGATCAGAAGGCTGACCTGATCGCCCAGACGACCGAAGCCGTCGAAACAGGCGTGATCCCTGGCTACGAAGCCCTGATCGCCCTGATGACAGAGATGCGAACCGACGCCACGCATGATGCAGGCATCTGGCATGTTCCGGGCGGCGACGAGATCTATGCAGTGGCACTTAAATCCAACACCACGACCGACATGACCGCCGACGAAATCCACGCGCTCGGCTTGTCCGAAGTTGCCCGCATCGAAGCGGAGATGGAGGCGATCCTCGTCGCGTCCGGCCGCACGGAAGGCACTTTGCCCGAGCGTATCGATGCGCTGATGACGGACCCGGAGGAGGTGTTCCCCAATGACGATGCCGGCCGGCAGCAGATGCTCGATTATCTCGTCGAACTGAATGATGAAGTGATGGCGAAGGCCAGCGACTATTTCATAACGCTGCCGACCCAGCCGCTGGAGATCGTGCGGGTGCCGGAATATTCGCAGGATTCCTCGCCCGGCGGATATTACACCCAGCCCGCGCTCGACGGGTCACGGCCCGGACGCTTTTACATCAATCTGAAGAACACGGCAGACAATCCAAAATGGACCCTGCCGACGCTGCTCTATCATGAAGCCGCCCCCGGGCACCATTTCCAGATTTCGGCGGCGCAGCTGATTACCGGCGTGCCGATGATCCGGAAGTTCAGTCCATTCAATGCCTATACGGAAGGCTGGGCGCTTTATGCCGAACGTCTCGCATCCACTGATATGGGTATGTACACGGACGACCCGCTGGGCGACCTTGGACGGCTGAAGGCGGAAATGTTCCGCGCCGTGCGCCTCGTGGTCGATACAGGCATGCATGCGAAACACTGGTCACGCGAGGAGGCCATCGCCTACATGCGCGAGAAGACCGGTATGACCGAAGAGGAGGTTGTCCGCGAGATCGAGCGCTATGTCGTTTGGCCGGGTCAGGCGACCGCTTACAAGACCGGTCAGCTGGCGATCCTCAAGGCGCGGGCCCGGGCCGAAGCCGAGCTGGGCGACACGTTCGACCTGCGACAGTTCCACGAAACCGTGCTCGGCAACGGCGCCATGCCGCTCGGCATTCTCGACGAGGTGGTGGACGACTGGATCGCGGCCGAAAAGGCGAAGGGAGGCTAGCCCTTCACCAGCCAGGCTTTTTCGACCAGCTTCGTCACGTCGCCCATGATTTCGGTGATCTTGAAATCCTTCGGCGTATAGACGCGGGCAATGCCCATTTGCTTCAGCGCGCGGGCGTCTTCCGGCGGAATGATGCCGCCCACCACGACCGGCACATTGCCGAGACCGGCGGCGCGCAGTTCCGCAATCGTTTCGCGAACGAGATCGAGATGGCTGCCTGAGAGGATCGAAAGACCGACCACATGAGCCTTGGCGGCTTTGGCCTGGGCGGCGATTTCCGACGGCGTGAAGCGGATGCCTTCGTAGACCACCTCCATGCCGACCGCGCGGCCGCGCGCGGCGATCTGCTCGGCGCCGTTCGAGTGTCCATCGAGGCCCGGCTTGCCGAGCACATAAGTCAGTGTACGTCCCAAAGCCTTCGAGACGCGGGCGACTTCGGCTTTCACCGCTTCGATATCGGCGTCGCCATCCGAGCTGACGACCAGCGCCACGCCCGTGGGCGCACGGAATTCGCCGAAGACTTCGCGCAACACCGTGCCCCACTCCCCTGTCGTCACGCCGGCCTTGGCGCAGGCGATGGAGGGCTCCATGATGTTGCGGTTCTCAGCGGCCGCCGCGCGAAGCTCCGCAAGGGCGGCTTCGGCCGCCTTGGCGTCGCGGGCGCTGCGCCAGGCCTTGAGATCGCGCACCTGCGCGGCTTCTTCCGCAGGATCAACCGTCATGATGGCGCCGTCGCCGGTGCCGAGCGGGCTCTCTTCGGTTTCAGTATAGGCGTTGACGCCAACGACCTTCATCGCACCCGACTCGATGGCGCGGATACGGTCGATATGCGCGCCGACGAGGCTCTCCTTCATGAAGCCGATCGCATCTTTCGCGCCGCCGATGGCGTCGATCTTTGCGAGCGTGGCCCGCGCCTTGTCCTTTAGTTCTTTGGTCTTGGAATCGATGACGTGGCTACCATCGAAGATGTCTTCAAACTCGAGCAGGTCGGTCTCGTAGGCGAGGATCTGCTGCAGGCGCAGCGACCATTGCTGGTCCCACGGACGCGGCAGGCCCATGGCCTCGTTCCAGGCGGGCAGCTGCAGCGCGCGGCACCGGGCCTTCTTGGACAAGGTGACCGCGAGAGCCTCGATCAGGATACGGTAGACATTGTTCTCGGGCTGCGGCTCGGTCAGGCCGAGGGAGTTCACTTGCACGCCGTACCGGAAGAGCAGTGCCTTGGGATCGGTGACGCCGTAGCGCTCACGGCCGATCTCTTCCCAGAGATCGACGAAGGCGCGCATCTTACAAAGTTCCGTTACGAAACGGACCCCGGCATTCACGAAGAAAGAGATCCGGCCGAAGACCGTTTCAAAGTCTGATTCCGGAACTTGTCCGCCCGCCTTGACCGTATCCAGTACGGCGATGGCCGTAGCGAGGGCGTAGGCCAGCTCCTGTTCGGGCGTCGCGCCGGCTTCCTGGAGGTGGTAGGAGCAGACATTCATAGGGTTCCATTTTGGAACTTCAGTGTAGCACCAGCTCACCATATCACCGATCAGGCGCAGGGAGGGTTCTGGCGGAAACACATAGGTGCCACGAGAGAGGTATTCCTTCACGATGTCGTTCTGCGTCGTGCCGCGTAGTTTCTTGCGGCTTTCCCCACGCTCGTCGGCGAGGGCAACATACAGCGCCAGCATCCAGGCGGCCGGTGCGTTGATCGTCATCGAGGTGTTCATCTTTTCCAGCGGAAGCTGGTCGAACAGGAGGCGCATGTCGCCGAGGTGTTTCACCGGCACGCCCACCTTTCCGACCTCGCCCTTGGCCAGGATGTAGTCGGCGTCATAAGCGGTCTGGGTCGGCAGATCGAAGGCGATGGACAGGCCTGTCTGGCCTTTGGACAGGTTCAAACGGTACAGTTCGTTCGATTTCTGCGCGGTCGAGTGGCCGGCATAGGTGCGGAAGATCCACGGCTCTTCAGGCGCGTGCTGATAGTCTGTTCCGGGCTTGCTCATCTGGCTCTGCCTCCCCTTTGTTGCGGCGCAACATGACGGACCAAAGCGTGGGATGCAAGCGACTTGCCGCCGCGCCTTTTCGACACGTTGGCATTCGCGCGCGCCGATCCCCATCTGCTGTTCAACAGACGGAGCTGCGCCCCATGAACCAACCTGGCCTGCAGACTGTGATCAGCCTGCGCCTCGTTTCGCTCATCGCTTTTCCGATGGGCGCGGCGCTGCTGGCCGTTTACCAGCGCAGCCCCCTTGCTCTGGCGGGTCTGGCCGCACTGATGCTGATCGTCAGCCTGATCGAACGGCGCCGCATCGCCGCCGCGCAAGTGAACGGTGCGTCCCTGGTCATGGGTTTCGCCTTCCGGCTCGGCCTGCTGATCGGTGTCTTTGTACTGTTCAACGGCGTGCTGACCCTGTTCCGGGACACGGCCCTCGCCCGTACGTTCGCCCTTCCCGATCTCCTGATCCTCGGCGCCACCACCGCCGCAGCCCTGATCGCCAACGAAGTCAGCGCGCGCATCGCGGGCCGGCAGATCAACGCCGTACGCAGTGAGCTGCAGGCCGCCATGCGCGCGCATCAGGGCGGCCCGGCAGCGGAGGGCGATGGGGAAATCATCGAGGGCGAAATCATCGACCCCGATCCGCCCCGGTGACGCCGCCGCCGAAGCGGCCTAGAGCAGGCGCTACGGCCTTGAGGAGCGTGCGCGTGACGGACATTTTCGGATTTGTGGGCGCATTCCTGACCACGCTGTCCTTTGTACCGCAGGCCTGGTTGGTATTACGAACGGGCAAGACCGAAGGCATTTCGCTTGCGATGTATGCGTTGTTCACCATCGGAGTCGCGGCCTGGCTCATCTATGGAATACTCGACGGCGCGCTGCCCGTGATCCTGGCCAATGCCATCACGCTGACGCTCGCCACGCTTATTCTCGTGCTGAAAGCCCGGGCCGTGCTTCAGGCCCGCTCCATCGCCCAGGGCGCGACCGCGGCAAGGTCTGCCCCCATCGCTTCATAGTAAAGACGCTGGATCTGCCGGGTGACAGGTCCCGGCTTGCCATCGCCCACCGGGCGGCCTTCGATATGGGTGACCGGAGCCACCATCGCGCCTGAAGAGGTCGTGAACACCTCGGCCGCATTAACCGCTTCGTCCGGTGTGAATGCGCGCTCGGTGACAGCGAATCCGCCCTTTCCCCGCAGCGCCATGACACCGGCCCGCGTGATGCCCGGCAGGATCGCCGGCGAGAGGTGGCGGGTGATGATTTCGCCGGACGGCGTGACGATCCAGGCATTGGAAGAGGCCGCCTCGGTCACGAAACCGTCCTCGACCATGAATGCCGTATCGGCGCCGCGCGCCTTCGCTGTGCGATAGGCGAGACCTTGCGAGAGCAGCTGGACCGTCTTCATGTCGCGCCGCTTCCAGCGTGTGTCGTCCAGGAACACGACCTTGATGCCATCGCGCGCTTCGGCGCCGATGAGCTTGCGGGAATCGGCATAGGCAAAGACGGTGGGCACGAAGGTTTCAGGGCCCGCAAAGTCGCGCACATCGTAGGCGCCGCCGGTGACCTCCAGGTAGACGATTCCCTCATTGAGATCGTTGCGTACGATCAGTTCCTTATGGAGCGCTTCCCAACCTGACGGCGAGAGCGGATCTGGCAAGGCAATCCCGGCCAGCGTGCGCGACAGGCGCGTTAGGTGGCCCGGCATGTCAATAAAACGCCCGCCATAGACCGCCGTTACTTCATAAGCTGCATGGGCGAACAGGAATCCGCGATCGAGCGGCGAAATTCGCGCCTCTGCGAGCGGCAGGAACGAACCATTCAGATGGACAATCTGACAAACGGGCATAAGGCAGTCCTGAGGAAACGGGTTGCAATTGTGCGCCGCAACATTTTTCTTGCGCTGCGGCATGACACTTGCCAGTGTGCCCGCGCCAATCAGGGCTGTGAAGCCACCGCAGAGTGGAAGGCAGCACAAACAGATCAGACGGAGGAAGGTGATGGCCACCAAAACGGCGGGACGCATCGAAAAAGACATCTACGAACTCGGCGAGATTCCGCCTGAGTTCCACGTTCCAAAAATGATGCATGCCTGGGCAATCCGGCGCGAGCGCCACGGACGCCCGATGACGGCCATGCAGGTCGAGCAGGTACCGGTGCCGGAAATCGATTCCGACGAAGTGCTGGTCCTCGTGATGGCGGCCGGTGTCAACTATAACGGCATCTGGGCCGCGCTCGGCGAGCCGATTTCACCGTTTGACGGTCACAAGCAGCCCTTCCACGTTGCGGGCTCCGATGCATCAGGCATCGTGTGGGCCGTCGGCAAGCGCGTCACCCGGGTTAAGCCGGGCGACGAAGTCGTCATCCACTGCAACCAGGATGATGGGGATGACGAAGAGTGCAATGGCGGCGACCCGATGTTCTCATCGAGCCAGCGCATCTGGGGCTATGAGACACCGGACGGCGCTTTCGCGCAATTCTGCCGCGTGCAGGCCCGCCAGTGCATGCCGCGTCCGAAACACCTGACCTGGGAAGAGAGCGCCTGCTACACGCTGACGCTCGCCACGGCTTACCGGATGCTGTTCGGCCACCGCCCGCACATCGTGAAGCCGGCCGACAACGTGCTGGTCTGGGGCGCCTCGGGCGGCCTTGGTAGCTTTGCCGTGCAGCTCTGCGCCGTGACCGGTGCGAACGCGATCGGCGTCGTCTCGTCCGAGGACAAGCGCGACTATGTTTTGAGCCTGGGCGCGAAAGGCGTGATCAACCGGAATGACTTCAACTGCTGGGGCCAGCTGCCGAAGGTCAACGGCCCGGAGTTCAACAACTACATGAAAGAAAGCCGCAAGTTCGGCAAGGCGATCTGGGACATCACCGGCAAGAAGGACGTAGATATCGTCTTCGAGCACCCCGGCGAATCCACTTTCCCCGTATCCGTGTTCGTCGTGAAACGTGGCGGTATGGTGGTGATCTGCGCTGGTACCACGGGCTTCAACCTGACCATGGATGCCCGCTTCCTCTGGATGCGCCAGAAACGTGTTCAGGGTTCGCACTTTGCTCATCTGAAACAGGCCAGTGCCGCGAACGACCTCGTCATAAACCGGCGGATCGATCCCGGCATGTCGGAAGTCTTCCCCTGGGCGGACATTCCGCTCGCGCATGAGAAGATGCTCGACAACAAACACCTGCCCGGCAACATGGCCGTGCTCGTCACGGCGCCGAAGCCGGGCCTGCGCACGGTCGAGGATGTGCTGGCGGTCAACGGTCAGGGCTGAAAAGCTTCGATGAAGCCGCCCTTCGACCGCGCCAAGGCGGAGAAGTTTGCCCGGTCCTGGCTGTCAGCCTGGAACGACCGTGACATCGACCGGATCCTCGCCCATTATTCGGACGGCGTCGTCTTCCATTCCCCGCGCATTGCGCTGGTGATGGGCAATGGCGCGCCGTCCGTTTTGGGCAAGGCGGCCCTGCGCGACTATTGGACGAAAGCGCTGGAGCGGTCTGCGGAACTGTTCTTTGAACTGGAGAACGTTCTGACCAGCTCCGACGGCGTCACCCTTCTGTACACGAACCACCGCGAGGAACTCGTCGCCGAGACATTCCTGTTCGACGCCGACGGCGAAGTCCGCGAGTCGATCGCTGCCTATCGCTGAGCCGGCAGGCGTCCGCGCCCGCCAGTGCGGGCGAGCCAGACGCCGGTGAGAATGAGCGCAAACGCGAGAAGCGCATTCCAGCTTTGTGTTTCGTGGAAGAAGACCCAACCCAGAACCGCACTGATCACGGGGATAGCGTAGCCGTTCAGCGACACGAAGGTGGCGCCCGCACGGGCGATCAGTGTGACATAGACGATCTGCGCAATACCGGATGAGCCGAGCCCCAGCCCAAGCACGCCAAGCCAGTTTATCCAGTTGGCATTCACCTCTGCCGGAGCAACCATCAGTGCCATGGGCAGCGCGGTGAGCGCCGAAACGGCGGCATAGCTGGCCGCGAAGACGATAGCCTCCATCGGCGGGGCGGCGCGGGCGATCAGCGTACTGGCTGCGAAGGCGAGCGTCGCGATCAGCAGGAAGACCTGCGCGATGACATCGGCGGAGCCCAGCCCCTGCAGCGCATCAGGCCCGAACAGCACGCCGACACCGACAAAGCCGAGCAAGACACCAAGGCCCGTCCGGCCGGTCATGCGCTCTTCCGCAAACATCAGGTTGGCGCCGATGGCGACAAATACCGGCGACGCGGCCGTGTAGAGCGCGGCAAGGCTGGAATTGACCGTCTGCTGGGCCGTGGTGATGAAGAAGAAGGGGATCACCGAACCGGTGATGCCCATGGCGACAATCGTGCGCCAGCGCCGCCAGTCCCGGAACGGGGGCAGGTGTTTGCGAGACGCAATCAACACCGTCCAGAGAACGACCGCGCCGATCACCAGGCGGCCAGGCAAGACCCATTCCGGCGGAAGGCCGGTCTCCGTACCCTTGCCGACCGCAAGACGGGTCAAGGGATAGGCCCCCGCCCAGATCGTCGACAGAAGGCCGAACAGGACCCAATCGAGCAACGGCCGGCCGGCCTCGTTCCCCGGCTCTGGCGTGTCAGTCATGCGATCCTCTCTCCCATTTCGGGACTAGGCGGGTGCGCCGCCGCTGTCCAGCGATCCGGCTTGCATGGAACTTGCAGGCGCCGGGCAAGGCAAACGCTCCCTTCCCCAGCGTCATTTAGCGGCGCGGTGCCGCACGGAATGCGGGTGGACGTAGGGGGCCAGCGCCAGTAAATGGCAGCAAAACTGCGAGATATCTCGCCTGACAGGAGAAAACAGATGGCCGTTCGCGTTGCAATCAATGGTTTTGGCCGGATCGGCCGCCTCGTCCTGCGCTCGATCATCGAACATGGCCGCACCGACATCGAAGTCGTGGCCATCAACGATCTCGGCCCGGTCGAGACCAACGCGCACCTCTTGCGGTTCGATTCGGTTCATGGCCGCTTCCCGGCTGACGTGAAGGTCGATGGCGACAAGATCGTCATCAACGGCAAACCGATCCTCGTGACCGCGATCCGCGACCCGAAAGACCTGCCCCACCGCGAACTCGACGTGGATATCGCGATGGAGTGCACCGGCATCTTCACGTCGAAAGAGAAAGCCTCGGCCCACCTCGCCGCCGGCGCCAAGCGCGTGCTTGTGTCCGCGCCGGCTGATGGCGCCGACCTGACGGTCGTCTACGGCGTCAACCACGACAAGCTGACGAAGGGCCACATGGTCGTCTCGAACGCGTCGTGCACCACGAACTGCCTCGCGCCGGTCGCCGCAGTCCTGCACAAGGCCATCGGCATCGAAAAGGGCATGATGACGACGATCCATTCGTACACGAATGACCAGCCCTCGCTCGACCAGATGCACAAGGACCTCTACCGCGCCCGCGCGGCTTCACTTTCGATGATCCCGACCTCGACCGGTGCCGCCAAGGCTGTCGGCCTCGTCCTGCCGGAGCTTAAGGGCAAGCTGGACGGTATCTCGGTGCGCGTGCCGACGCCGAACGTCTCGGTCGTCGACCTGAAATTCATCGCCAAGAAATCCACGACCGTCGAGGAAGTGAACAACGCCATCATCGCCGCCGCGAGCAGCGGCCCGCTGAAAGGCGTGCTCGGCGTCACCGACCAACCGAACGTCTCGTCGGACTTCATCCACGATGACCGCTCCTCGATCTTCCACCTCGACCAGACGAAAGTCATGGACGGCAATTTCGTGTCTATCATGACTTGGTATGACAACGAGTGGGGCTTCTCGACCCGCATGGCGGACACCGCCGTCACGCTGGCGAAACTGATTAAATAAGTCACCATGGCTAACTTCAAACGCATCGCCGACGCGGGCAATCTCATCGGCAAGGTCGCGCTTGTGCGCGTCGACTTCAATGTGCCGATGGAAAACGGTCTGGTTACGGACGACACGCGCCTGCGTGCGGCCGTCGATACCGTCCAGAGCCTGCGCACGGCGGGCGCGAAGGTGGCCCTACTGGCGCACTTCGGCCGGCCGAAAGGTGAACGCGTGGCTGAGATGAGCCTCGCGCCGGTGGCCGGCGCGTTTGCGAAAGTGCTCGGCGCCAATGTCAGCTTCGTGGCCGATTGCAAGGGCGAACATGTGAAGAAGGCGATTGCCGACCTCCAGCCGGCCGGCGTGATCCTGCTCGAGAACACCCGTTTCTACAAAGGCGAGGAAAAGGGCGACCTGGAACTCGCCAAGCAAATCGCGAGCCTCGGCGACATCTATGTCAACGACGCCTTCTCCGCGGCGCACCGCCGCCATGTGACAACGGCCGTTCTGGCCGAGCTCCTGCCCGCCTATGCCGGCGTGACGATGGAGGCCGAACTCGACGCGCTCGACAAGGCGCTCGGCAACCCGGAACGCCCCGTCATGGCGATCGTGGGCGGCGCGAAAGTTTCGTCCAAGATCGACCTGCTGAAAAACCTTGTGACCAAGGTCGACATGCTGGCCATCGGCGGCGGCATGGCGAACACCTTCCTCGCCGCCCAAGGCGTCGATGTCGGCAAATCGCTGTGCGAGCACGACCTGGCCGATACGGTGCGCGAGATCGAAGCAGCTGCCAGAGCGGCAGGCTGCGAGATCCTGCTGCCGCGCGATGTCGTGGTGGCCAAGGAGTTCAAGGCGAATGCGGCAAACCGTGTGTGCGGCCTCGACGAGGTGGCGGCAGACGAGATGATCCTCGATGCCGGCCTGATGTCTGTCGTGCACCTGGTCGCAGCACTCGGACGCGCCAAGACACTGATCTGGAACGGCCCGCTCGGCGCGTTCGAGCTCACGCCGTTCGACATGGCCACCGTGAAGGTCGCTGAGGCGGCCGCGCGTCTGGCCAAGGACGGCAAGCTGGTCGCGGTGGCAGGTGGCGGGGACACGGTCGCCGCCATGAACCATGCCGGCGTGGCGGACGACCTGACCTTTGTCTCCACAGCGGGCGGTGCCTTCCTGGAATGGATGGAAGGCAAGCCGCTGCCGGGTGTTGAAGCGCTCCGCCACTGACCTGCAGCCGAGTTGCCGCATGGCAACGTTGTCTGTCTTTTCCGGCACGGCGCTTGAATATAGGGCAGTATGCAAGGTCAGCCGCACGGCGCCGCCACATTTGAGACACCGGCCCGCATTACGGACCGGACCGCTGTTTCAAAGCGTGACAGCAGCCTTCTCCAGGTTCGGCGGCGTGACATTACGGATACGGATGAACAGGCCGCCCTGCGGGGGCCAAGGAAGGTCGGGACAATGACAAGCATGGATATGGCAATGATGGCTGACAACAAGGCGATGGCGCAGCAGATGTCGCAGAAGGCGGGCTTCATTGCTGCGCTCGACCAGTCGGGCGGCTCGACGCCGAAAGCGCTGCGCCAGTATGGCGTGGACGAGAGCGCCTGGTCGACGGAGGAGGAAATGTACGGCCTCATCCACGACATGCGTGCACGGATCATCAAGTCGCCGGCATTTACTGGGGAAAAGGTGATCGGGGCAATCCTGTTCGAGCGCACCATGGATGGCGCTATCGACGGCATTCCGACTGCGGAATATCTCTGGACCAAACGCGGCGTCGTTCCCTTCCTGAAGGTCGACAAGGGCCTCGAAGCCGCCAAGGAAGGCGTTCAGCTGATGAAGCCGATCACCGGGCTCGACGCGCTGCTGACGCGCGCCGTTGCCAAGGGCATTTTCGGCACCAAGATGCGCTCGGTCATCGATGCGGCCAACCCGGCAGGCATCGCTGCCGTGGTCGCCCAGCAGTTTGAAGTCGGCAAGCAGATCCTTTCGCACGGCCTGATGCCGATCATTGAGCCGGAAGTGACGATTTCGATCGCCGACAAGGCCGAAGCCGAAGAGATCCTTCGTTCGGAAATCCTGAAGCAGCTCGATGCCCTGCCCTCGAACCAGCAAGTCATGCTGAAGCTGACACTGCCGACGGTTGCCAACTTCTACAAACCGCTCGTTGACCATCCGCGTGTGATGCGCGTCGTTGCCCTTTCGGGCGGCTACAGCCGCGAAGTCGCCTGCCAGAAACTGGGCGAGAATACCGGTATCATCGCGAGCTTCTCGCGCGCCCTGACCGAAGGTCTATCGGCCCAGCAGAGCGATGCCGATTTCGACACGGTCCTGGCAGAGACGATCAACATCACCTGCGAGGCCTCGAAAGCGGGCTGAGACAAGCAGGCCTCTTGCGAGGCCGCGGGCGAAACCCATGTTTGAAGGCGCGGGAGGCAACTCCCGCGCCTTTTTTATTTCAGGAGACGCCGATGCAATGCCCCGTTGATAACGAGACCCTGGTGATGGCCGAGCGCAATGGCGTCGAAATCGACTATTGCCCGAAATGCCGGGGCGTTTGGCTGGACCGCGGCGAACTCGACAAGATCATCGACCGGGCAGCGACCACGGCGCCCGCCCCTACCCCGCATCCTGAAGCCCACCGCCCGGAACACTACCGTGACGAAGGGCGTTTCCGCGATGACCATGATGACGACGACTGGAAGCGCAAGGGCAAACGCTACAAGAGGGAAAGCTTCCTCAGCGACCTGTTCGACTTCTGAGGCGCCGCCGTCAGCGATCCGACATCAGGATCACTGCGCCTGAGACGATGATGTAGATGAAGAAGATGAGCGCGTTGAAAAGCGAGATACCGGCGCCCTGCTCAAAAATCTGCGCGTTTTCGCCAAGCGCAACGATGTGCGGGCGGATTTCGCCTGCAAACTTGTAAGACAGATAGCCAGCGCCGGCGCCGACCCCGAAAGTCACAAGCCGAAGGAGGAGACCGACCCGGCGCGCGATCAGGCCGGAGGTGTGGATCCCCGCCAAGATGATCGACGTTACGATGACGAAGCCCAGCTCTGTCAGCTCCTCAATGCCTTTCAGGAAGTGCAGTGGCTGAAAGATCAGGAATGCCGCAAGGCTTGTCTTATGACTTTCCCAGCCGATTGGGAGATATTGGCACCGCCGCCGGGAGTTGCAGCTCCCGAACGGCGGCGAGGGACGGATCGTCGCAAGGCAGGAGGTCTTACGCTCCGAACTAGAGTTTGATCGCCCTCGT